>JAJDCP010000062.1 GCA_029260765.1 Planctomycetota bacterium | reverse complement strand
CGACGCAGCCGGCCAGGATGGCCGGCGAGGAGGACAACGAAGCCAGGGGCCCACCGCCGTGGTGGCTGGCGAAGCGATTTTCGCCGCAGTCTGCTATGACCGACGGGAACACCGATCCGCATGGAGTCTCCCCAGATCTTCGGAGCAGCCGCTGCGGACACGGCTTCCGGCGCTCACAGAGCGCCGCTACAGGGGGGGCATCCGCTGCGGACGCGGCTTGCAGCCGCTGTAGCGTCGGTCTATGACAGGGGTCTCTCAGGGAAACTCGGTTCATCCGCGGAGATCGGTCTCGCTTCTCCACTTTCACCGCACCTCTTGCCTGGAGGCATTCCTCAAAAGCGTTGGGCGTCGAGCTCCGACACCGGTTGTTGCCCGCCGGCCGCAGCCCGGAAACCGCCAAAGTCCAGGCTAGGGCGATTCCTGCTCGGGAATCGCAAACAGCGCCTCGTCCAGCTCAGGGTTGAGCTCTGCGCTCTCGAATTCCAGCGTGACCCCGACCTGGCCGCCGCTCTCCACTTCCATCTTGAAGTGCAGCCGCAGACCTTCGACCTCGCGGTAGTCGCTGAAGCGGCGGATGACATCCTGGCCATCCTGGAACGTCGCCAGGCTGGCGATCAAGCCATCCTCGTTGAAGGTGACCTCCACCCGGTTCTCGTGGGAGTCCTCCAGCGTCAAGACGCCTTCCTGCTCCGCGATGGTCAGCTCGGCAAAGTGGCCCAACAGCCAACGCGGATCCGTCAGGTTCTCGGCGGCCAGCTCTGCTTCGCTCATGCTCTCGACGTCGATCTGCGGGCCCATGACCCGCGCCATGCGGTCGGCGTTGCGGATCATCTGGAACGCTCCGCCCGGGGTCACGATGTCGACCAGGGCCTTGTCGGGCAGCAGCTCATAGTGCGTCATGCCGAAGGCCATCGGTCCCTGCTTGAAGTTGCCGACCATCTTCAGGCTGTGCAGGCTCGCGAGCTTGTCCGCGCCGCCCGCAGCCTTGGCCGCTGCGTCGAGCAGAGCCAGGCCGCGTGCCCGGCTCGCGTCGTCGATCGCCAGCGCTTCCTGGGCCGGGGCCGGGATGCTGATGTCGACGGGGGTCACCGTACCGAAGTCGCTCAGCGGACGGTCGAAGCCCGCCGCATTCCCGACCACCACGATGGCGGCCTTCTCCGGCTGCAAGTGCTCCTTCGCGACGCGCAGCAGCTCTTCGGCGGTCACTTCACTGACGCGTTTCTTGTAGCTCGCCAGGAAGTCCTCGGGCAGCCCGTGGAAAGCGTCTTCCATATGCCGCTGGACGACCGCGCCGCGGCTATCGAACTTGAACACCCAGTTGTTGAGAATCGAGTCCTGCGCGCGCAGCAGCTCGTCCGCCGTGACCGGCTCGCTGCGGATGCGCTCGAGCTCGCCCAGCATCGCCTCGATGGCCTGGCCGGTCGTCTCGAGCTTGGTGTCACAGCCGGCGACGAACAGGGCACGCTGGCCAGGAGGCGCGACGAACACGCCATAGGCCGAATAGGCAAGCCCGCGGCGGGTGCGGATCTCCTTGACCATGCGGCTGCTGAAGCCTCCGCCCAGGATCTGGGAGAGCACCTGCAGGGGCACATAGTCTTTGTGCAGCTGACCGACCGAGAAGTGGCCGATGCGGATCGAAGCCTGGTTCACGTCGGTCTTTTCGACATAGTAGATGCCGCCAGGCCCGAAGCCCCCGGGCAGCATCAAGGTCGCCGCGGTGCTGCGCACGCTGCCTTGCCAGCCCTCGAACAGCTCGCTCAGCTCGGCCAGCAGGACCTCGCTGTCGAAGTCGCCCCAGATGGCGAGAGACGCCTTGTTGCCAATCACGCCCTTATGGAAGGCCTGCAGGTCTTCGCGGCTGATGGCAGCGATGCTGGCGTACTCGGGCTTGCGGGCGAAGGTGCTGTCCTGCCCGTACAGGGCCGCCCGGAACTCGCGCCGCAGGATCTCACTGGGCTGGTCGTTGCGTGCCGCGATGGCCGTGCGCTGGGCGACCTTGGCCAGCTCGAGCTTGTCTTCGGCGAATTGGGGCTCAAGCAGAACCTTGGAGAAGATGCCGAGCACCTCGCCGAGGTTCTCTTTCAAGCACGAGAACGATGCCGAACCCTCGCTGAGCGCAAAGGAGGTCTCGACCGAGGCGGCGATGAACTCCAGGCGTTCATTGAGCTGGTCTCCGCTCATACCGGGGACACCCCCGCTGCGCATCAGCGTTCCAGTCAAGGCGGCCAGGCCGGCCTTGCCGGCGGGGTCGTTGAGGCTGCCCGAGGTGAGCATGGCCGAGCCGCGCACCAGCGGCAGCTCGTGGTCTTCGAGCAGGTAGATGGTCAGGCCATTGCCCAGGCGATGCACGGCGATCTCAGGAACCTGCACCTCGCGCAGCTCGGGAATATCCAGGTCTTTGTAGGAGGGCAGCTCTTGCGCCAGCAGGGGCGCGAGGACAAGAGCCAGCCACAGGATGGGGTTGCGCATGGTTCAGTCCTCCTCAGCAGGCGGTACAACCGCGCCGACAGTACAGTTCTTGCGTTGGAAACAGAGGCCGGCGACGCGTTGCACGTCTTCGCCGCTGACGAGCTTCAGCTTGTCGAGATGATTGAAGGCGTCGCGCCAATCTCCGGTCATCGCCTGGTAGGTCACCAACGTCCGGGCGAGGCCCGCGTTGCTGCCCATGCCACGCACCAGGCCGGCGCGCACACGCGTCACCACGCCCTGCAGCTCCGTGTCGCTGACAGGCTCTGCCTTCAGATCGGCCAGCACGTCCCAGATGGCCGCTTCGACCTCGGCGGTCGTCTTGCCCTGGGCCACCATCGCGTAGACCACGAACAGGTTGGGGTATTTGTTGCCGGGGAAGCCGGTGAAGGCGCCGACGTCGATCGCCAGCTGTTGCTCGGTCACCAACTCGCGGTACAGGCGGCTCGAGCGGCCTCCACCCATGATGTCGGACAAGGCGTCGTAGATCGGCTCGTCGGCGTGCAGGGCCGAGGGCTTGTGGAAGCCGAGGGCGATCAGCGGCTGAGAGCGGTCTTCGATCTCGATGCGCTTGAGCCCGAGCTGATCCGGTTCGATGGTCTCGACCGGGTCCGGTTTGGTTCCGCCAGGAATGCGGCTGAAGTAGCGTTCGAGCATCGGAATCAGGCTGCCGGTCTCGAAGTCACCGACCACCGCGATGGTGATGGTCGAGGCGTTGTAGTGCTTCTCGAAGAAGGTCGCAGCCTCGCGCCGGGTGACCGTGTCGAGGTCGCTCATGTAGCCGATGCCCGGGTAACCGTAGGGATGCGCGTGGAAGGCCACGCCGAGCATCTGTTCGATCATGCGGCCGATCGGGTTGCTGTCGATGCGCATGCGGCGCTCTTCTTTGACGACGTCGCGCTCCTTGAAGAACTCGCGGATCACCGGGTTGGCGAAGCGGTCGCTCTCGAGGTTGCACCACAGCTCGATGCGGTTGCTGGGCAGGCTGAAGAAGTACTGCGTAGCATCGGAGCCGGTGGTGGCGTTCATACCCTGCACACCGGCCTGCTCGAGAGCCTTGTCGAACTCACCTTCGACGATGTGGGTCTTGACTTCCTCGCTCAAGGCAGCCCACTCGGCACGCACCCGGGCGAGCTCTTCGGGCTGCGCCTCCGGGTTGCGTTCGAGGCGCTTCTTGAGCTCGTAGATCTCGTCCATCTTCTCATAGATGGCTTGCTCGGCCTCGTAGTTGCTGGTGCCGACCGTCTTGGTGCCCTTGAAGGCCAGATGCTCGAACAGGTGGGCCATGCCGGTGATGCCGGCGACCTCGTCGACGCTGCCGGTATCCACGTAGGTGTGGAAGGCGACGGTCGGTGCGGTGTGGCGCTCGACCAGCACAAAGGTCAGGCCGTTGTCGAGCCGGTGCACTGTCACGTTCTTGGCGAAGGCTTCCAGGTCCTGAGCCAGCCCACTGCTGGCCCACAGAACAAGCAGGGCCCAGGCCACTATGCGAGCTCGTTTCATGTTTCCTCCCGAATCGGGGTTGGGGGTCTACGTACTACGCAACTGTCTGACGAATGATGGAAAGGTCTTGTTCGGAGAGGCCGGTAAGAGGCTGCGCTCAACGGTCGCGCAGGGCATCGACCAGCTGCAGCAGGTGCTCCCAGTCGAAGGCGGGGCCAGGGTCGACTTTCGAGCGGCTCACGTGCCAGTGCCCAAGCAGGCCGGCGTACGCCTGCAGGCGGGTCTCTGCAAGCAGGCCGGGCTCGACCGCTCCTGCGGCGTTCCGAGGCGCCTCAGCGGGGATGCCCAGCGTGCGCTCGAGGCACAGGGTCAGGTGCGCGAGCGCCTGGTATTGCTCGGCGGTGAAATCGTATTGCTGCAGGGGCTGGCCGTGGATCGTGCCCTCGATCAGGCCGGGGCGTCGCGGCCGGGCGACGAAGCCCGGCGCGCGCACACCGTCGCTGCCCAGGGTGGGCGGAGGATGGTAGACGACCCCCAGCGAATCAGAGCTGTACTGCTTCTCCGAGCTCGGCGTCAGGTAGCCGGGGTGGGCGATCTCGATGCCGACTGAGACGTCGTTGCTGGAACCGGCATGCCGGGCGCGCTCCTTCAGGTCCAGGGTCTGGTAGATCGTTCCGTCGAGGTCCAGCATGAAGTGGACCGACAGGCCGCGCACATTGTGCAGGATGTGGAAACAGCGTCGCGCGCTGCCCGCCACGTCGTAGTGCAGCACGAACTGGCGCACCACGGCGCGCACCGCCGCCGTGTCCGCTGTGGCCGTCAGCCCGGGACGTCCGAGACTGTAGCGGTTGGGGGTGTCGCAGCCGCCCGCAGGATTGCGCGGCAACACCTGCTCCGGGTCGTCCCAGCAATGCGCGCGGTAGGCATCGTAGCCCTCGGGGTCGAGCCACAACACGACCGGCGTGCCCGTGTGGAACAGCTGGCCGGCGATCACGATCTCGTCGCCCTGGCGTTCGAGGCGCTCGCCGACGAAGTGAGAGGGCTGTGGTGATGGCGGGGAGCTGCAACCGGTCAGCGCCAACAGGCATGCTGCGGCCAGGCCTGTGACGGTGCCTGCGGGGCTTTTCATGGGGACTCCTGATTCCAGCAGCAGTCTGCCAGATGGAGACCGGCTTGCAAAGCCCGCAGCCAGTTCCGTATTGTCGCAGCTGCACACACAGGAGCATCCACCATGCCGAACACTGCATCTCTTTCAGCTCTCTGGGAGCGTCTGGGCGCGGGCCTGCACACTGCCCTGCTCGGAGCTCCTCCTCCAGAGCCCCCCAAGGGCTCGAAGCTGCGCTTGATCCGTCTGGCCTGCGACGTCCACAGCAGCATCTATTCGCTGGCGCTCGAGGCCTGCCGCGAAGTCGAAGGACAGCTCGGCGCCGCGGGCGGCATGCAGTCGTTCATGCAGGAGCGACTCTGGACGGGCCTGCGCCGCAAGCTGCTCGACGAGATGAGCGACCAGGAACGCAGCGGTGTGTTTGTGGATAGCCTCAACCGGCTGGCCGACCAGGGTCCCTTCCGCTACGTGCTCTGCTTCGAGGCCGTCGAGTGCGCCGACCCGGGCATGCTGGGGTTCCTGCGGGATCTGATCGCGCATCACGGTTGGTTGCGCTTGCCGCTGGTGCTGACCTTCGGAACCGCCACACCGGTCGGGGACGCGGCCCGGGTCCTCGAGGTGCTGGTGCTCAGCCATGGACCCGAGGCCGTGTTGCGGTTGGAGCCCAAGCCTGCGGAAGAGTTGGCGGCGTTGCCCGAGCTGCCGCGCGAGGTGCTACGGGTCTTGCGCGGTGCAGCGGTGATCGGGCGGGGCTTCGACGCCGAGCTGCTGGCATCTCTGCTGCAACTCGATGCCCTGCAAGTGCTTGAGCTGCTGCAATGGAGCTTGGACCTGGGGGTGCCTCTCATCGACCTGGGGGCGGGCCGCTTCCGACTGCCCGAAGAGGCGGCGCAGTTGTTGCGGCAATCCCTGCTGCCCTCGCTGATGCAGGCTTGGCACAAGCGCCTGGGCGGGTTGTTGACGGGCAGCGCAGCGCAGCCCGCGCCCTGCGCCGAGGCGCCGAAGCTTGCCGAGGAACCCGAGCCCCAAGCGGCGACCGAAAGCAAAGAGCCCGAGCAGGCTGAAGAGCCCGAGCAGGCTGCAGAGCCCGCGCAGGCTGAAGAGCCCGCGCAGGCTGAAGAGCCCGAGCAGGCTGAAGAGCCCGCGCAGGCTGAAGAGCCCGCGCAACCCGAGGAAACCTCCGCGCCTGCACTCCCGGAGGAGGAGGCGTCCGTCGAGCCGGCCATGAGTGACGAGCTGGCGACCGCGCGGATTCCGTTCAGGGATCTGCTGAAGAGCTCGGCGGACGAATTGGCGGCGATGAGCCACTCGGGCGTGGACGCCCAGTTCATCCAGAGCCTGCTCGACGCCGCGCAGCGCAGTGCGGCTCCTGCCGACCTCAAAGCGGGCGCGCCTGCAGAGCCACTCGCGGAGGAGCCTGCTCAGGAGGTCGAGCCCGATGCCAGCAAGGCAGCCACCCACTTCGCGGCGGCAGGCGACTGGGATCAGAGCGCCCAACGCTACCTCGACGCGGCCCGCCAGGCCGCGATGCTCGGCGCTGCTGAGGCCGCGCTGGCCTACTGTCAGAAAGGGCTCGACTTGTTGGAGGGGCGGCCGAGCAGCGTGGGGCGGCGGCGTCTCAAGATCGGTCTACTCGCCGAGCAGGGACGCTTGCAGTGGCAGGCCGCCGGCTTTGAGGCCGCCTTCAGCCTGCCCGAGGCGCTCAACACCCTGAACGAGGCAGCCGCCGCGCTGCAGCCCGACGACCCTGCCGCGCTGCGGGTCGAGATCGGCACCCTGATCGCCAACGTCTGCTACGAGCTGGGCGACCCCGCTTCCCTGGAGCGCGCGCTCCAGGAGCTGACCACAGCGAGCCGGGCGCTGCTCGATGCCGAGGACCCCACAGGCGCGGCGCGGCTGCTCAACGATCAGGCCGCGGTCTGGGTGCGGCTGGGCGACCCGGTGCAGGCGGCCTACCTGCTCGAGAAATCGCGGCAGGTCTTTGAGGCGCGCACGCAGAATGATCCGGTCACCCTGATCGAGCTGGCCGAGACCCATCATCTCCTGGCCCGCCTGCCCTTGCATGTCCGCGCCCGTAAGGGACGCGAGCTGGACGCACTCGAGATCGGACTCGACCACGCCCGCAAGGCCGAGCGCAACTATACGCAGCTCAAAGCCCACCGTGAGTTGGGCCGGGTCTGGGAGACGATGGCTCGCCTCGAGCTGCGGGCTGGCAACAGCGAGCAATCGAGCCGCCACCTGCAATCGGCTTCGCAGGTCCAGCAAGATGTGGGCGACGTGCTCGGGCTCGCTCGGACGACCGCGGCTCTGGCCGAGGTCCTCTCCAGCGTGGAGCGGCACCGCGAAGCCCTGGAGCTGCTCGGCGACTCGGTCACGCTCAACATGGAGAAGGGCTCGCCCCTCGGGCTCGCCTACAACCGTCGTGGCTACGAGCACCTGCGGAAAGCGGTGCCTGAGAGCGAGCGGTCTTCGCTCGGTGCCTTGCTGCAGGGAATCCAGACGCGGCTCGAGGATGCCGAAGCACGCCTGGGCAAGGTCAGCCTGCCGGCGTCCGAGCTGGATTGAGGGCAGGCTGGCCCGTCAATCTTCCCGCAAGGTGCGGACGAAACCCGCCCACTCCTGTTCGATGGTCTTGAGGTCGACCTGCCCGAAGGAGGCATGGAACGCTGCTTCCTGCCCGTCACCCTCTTTGAGGGCGACGAAGTAGTCCTTCAGAATCGGGAAGTGCTCGCGGTCGTTGTATTCGCACAGGAAGTAGATGATCGACCAGGCCTGCGCGTAGTGGATGCCCGCCCACTGCGGGTGGTAGAGCTCTGCTTGCGACATCATCATCAGCTCGCGGAAGCCCCGTACCATGCCCGCGCCCAGCGCTTGTTTGATGGTCTTGACGCGCCAGGGATTGGGGCGCACCTCCATATGGTCGTCGCCGCGCACCAGACTGTACTCGGTGGGGCCGAAGTAGTCGGCCACGCCTTCGTTGAACCACTGGGGCGCATCCTCGAGATAGTAGTGCAGAAACTGGTGGAAGCCCTCGTGCTGCAACACCAGCATCGTGTCGTCGATGTCGGGGTAGCGGAACAGCACGAGCTTGCGCAGCAACGGCTCGTAGTGCCCGCCGGCTGAAGGAGGGCCGCCCTTGCGGTGGTACTCTTCGGCGTCCGCGTAGACGATGATCGGGAACTTGCGACGGCCGGTCGAGACCTTGGGGAACAGCCGGGTGTACACCTTGTGGATCATCTCGGCGCGGAAACCGATCAGCTCCGCGAACTCTTCGTCGGTGTTCGTCCGCACGATGTAGTGTTCGGTCTCGGCTTCGTAGGTGTTCTCCCAGTCCTCGCCGTTCAGCTCGCGCTGCGCGGTATCCCTGAGATAGGTCGCCAGCTCGTCCTCGGGCTCTGCGGTCAGCACCACTTCGCAGTCTTCGGCGCAGGCCGCGAAATCGAGCTCTTTGAGCAGGTACAGAGCCCGCATGCGGTAGGCATGCACATACTCGGGACCGGTCTTGACGGCCTTGTCGTACATGCGCCCCGCCTTCTTGGGCTTCTTCTCGTGCATGTACGTGTCGGCCAGCTCGACCATCGCTTCGTAGAACTGCTTGTTGTATTTGACAGCCAGCTCGAGGTGGCTGCGTGCCTTGTTGACCTCGCCGATGATCTGGTAGGCGATGCCCAGGTAGTAGCGCGTTGGAGCGTAGGTCTTGTCGAGGCGCAGCGCGTCCAGCAGCGCGGTGATCGCGGCCTCGAACTTGGTGACGGAGTCCTCATCGGCCTCGGCAGCTTCACGGTAGAGCCGGACAGCCTCGTTGAAGGTCTCGCGTTTTTCTGCGGTCCACTTCTCGGGAATGTCGAAGTTGGGACCGTCTTCTTCCTGTGCGCAGACAGGCATGGGGGTGAGCAGGGCGAGCAGGGCACAGAGCAGCAGGGGGCGGGCGCGCATGTAGGCTCCTCATGCAGGGCAGCCGGGCAGCCGGCTTCGGGACCTGCATGGTAGATCGAGCAGGCTGCCTTTTGCAATGCTCGGGCGAACGGCTCTGCTGCCATACGGGCTTGCGGCCCGTTGCGCCCGCTCGACTGCGCCACTAGCGATCCTGTACCATGGGCGGCGATTCCCTCTGGAGGAGCCGCCTTGAGCTCTGCACGTGCCACTTTGTTGCTGCTGTGGGCCAGTTGTCTGGCCGTCTACGCCGATGTCGAGCCCCATGCCGGCATGCTGCGCTTCCCCGATGTGTCCGCCGAGCACATCGTTTTCGTCTATGCGAACGACTTGTGGATCGTGCCCCGGGAAGGGGGCCTGGCGTCCCCGCTGGCCAGCCCGCCGGGCGCGGAGCAGATGCCGCGCTTCAACGCAGAGGGCACACAGATCGCCTTTGTCGGCAACTACGAAGGCAACCGCGACCTCTACACGATTCCTACCGCAGGCGGCGTCGCCCAGCGGGTCACACACCATCCCGAGAGCGAGATGTTGTGCGACTGGACCGCCGATGGCCGGCTGCTCTTTTTTAGCGGCCACAACGCGGGCAATGCGCGCACCAAGCAGTTGTACCTGGTCGGAGCCGAAGGCGGGCTGCCCGAACAGCTGCCTGTGCCCTATGGAACCTTCGGGGCGATCAGCGCCGATGGCAACTGGCTGGCTTACACCCCCTACACCAGAGACTTCCGCACCTGGAAGCGCTACCGCGGGGGGCTGGCGTCGGACATCTGGCTGTTCGAGCTGAACACCCACGCGTCCCTGCGCATGACCGACTGGGAAGGCAGCGACAGTACGCCGATGTGGCACGGCAGCAGCGTCTACTACGTGTCCGATGCCGGGCCCGCGCACCGTCTGAACCTGTGGGTGTTCGACGTGCCGAGCGGCGAGCGCCGGCAGCTGACCTTCTTCAGCGACTACGACGTCAAGTTTCCCGCCATCCATGCCGGTGCGATGCCGGCGATCGTCTTCCAGTTGGGGGGCGCGCTGCGCTTGCTCGATCTCGCGAGCGAGAAGAGCCGGGAAGTCGAGGTGCGCATTCCCGGAGACCGGCCCCGTTTGCGCGCCCGCAGCGTCGATGCGGCGGACTTCATCCAGTCCTGGGCGTTGTCTTCCACTGGCAAACGCGCTGTGGTGCAGGCACGCGGGGACATCTGGACGCTGCCCGCCGAACACGGCGTACCCCGCAACCTGACGCGCAGCCCTGGCATCGCCGAGCGTGATCCGGCATGGAGCCCCGATGGCCGTTGGCTGGCTTACTTCACCGACGCGTCGGGGGAGTATGCGCTCGCGATGCGCCAGTCCGATGGCAAGGGCGAGACCCGTATCCTCAGCGACAGCCTGCAGGTCTTTCTGCGCCGCCCGGAGTGGTCGCCGGATTCCAACCAGCTGCTGTTCAACGACAAGACCGGCTGCACCTGGCTCTACACCCTCGAGAGCGGAGCGCTGCGGCTGGTCGATTGCGATCCCTGGGCAGAAGATATGGACATGGACTTCTCCCACGACAGCCGCTGGTTGGTGTACGGGCGTACCGGGGAAGACACCGAGCGCAGCGCGATCTGGCTCTATGCAGTGCAGAGCGGGGAGCGCCAGCAGCTGACCTCCGGCTATTTCAACGACACCCAGCCGGCGTTCGACCGCAAGGGGGAGTACCTGTATTTCAGCTCGAACCGGGCGTTCAGCCCCAGCTATGAAGATCTGGGGAGCAGCTTCATCTACGCCAACACCGGCGTGTTGATGGCTGTGCCGCTGCGGGCTGACCTCGCCTCACCGTGGGCGCCCCAGTCCGATGAAGAGGAGTGGGAAGAAGAAGAAGCGGCCGCCGCAGAGCCAGCGGACGCGGAGCCGAGCGAGCCCGCGGAGGCGGTACCGGACGACGGCCTCAGTGGAACCTGGCAGTGCAGCCTCAGCTCGGAACAGCTGCCCGAGCCGATCGTCTTCACCCTCTACCTCAGTCTGGCGGAGGATGGCTCGGTCAGCGGCAGCATGAGCTCGGCCCTGACCACTGGAACCCTGACAGGCAGCTGGGATGCCGCCAGCCAGACCCTTGAGCTGAGCGTCAGCGACCCGACCGGCAACGTCTCGACCTTGAGTGCCCGCGTGGAAGCGGGCAGCCTCGAAGGTACGGTCAGCAGCCAGGGCATGAGCTTCGCGGTCTCGGGCGCGCGTTCGAGCACAAGTGTGGCTGACGCGCCGGAGTCCGAAGCGGTCGAGCAGGTGGAGATCGATGTCGAAGGTTTCGAGCGTCGTGCGCTGCAGCTGCCGGTGCCGCCCGGACGCTACGCGCAGCTGCAGAGCAATGACAAGGGGCAGCTGCTGTTCGTGCGCGGCGGAGGACGCTCCGGCGAGCCTGCCCGCATCCAGGTGTTCGATATACGTGACGAGGCTCGGCAGGTGCAGGACGTGGCCGGCGGTGCCGGGGACTACCGCCTCAGCGGCGACCGCAAGCAGATGCTGGTGGTGCGCGGGGCGGCTGCGAGCATCCAACCGGCGGCTGCCGGCGGCAAGGGCACAGCTGTTCCCACGGCCAACATGCGCATGCTGGTCGAGCCGCGGGCCGAGTGGCGGCAGCTGTTCGTCGATGCCTGGCGCATCCAGCGAGACTTCTTCTACGATCCAGGCATGCACGGGGTCGATTGGCAGGCGGTGCGCGAGCAGTACGCTGCTCTGCTCGACGACTGCGCCAGCCGTGAAGATGTCAGCTACGTCATCGGCGAGATGATCGGCGAGCTGAATGTCGGCCATGCCTACTACTGGGGGGGCGATGGTGAGAGCCAGCCCTCGTTGTCGGTCGGGCTCCTCGGCGCCGACATCGTGCTGGACTCGGGGGCCTTCCAGATCTCGCGCATCATCGAAGGAGCCCCCTGGGACGCCGATGCGCGCGGTCCGCTCAGCCAGCCCGGGGTCAACGCCCAGGTGGGTGACTACCTGCTGGCCGTCAATGGCGAGCCCCTCGATCCCGCCCTCGATCCCTGGTCGGCGCTGCAGGGGCTGGCGGGGCGGACTACGTCCCTGACCTTGAGCAGCAAGCCCCGGCTCGACGACGAGGCGCGCGAGCTGCTGGTGGTCCCGCTCGCCAGTGAGCGCGAGCTGCGCTACCGCGCCTGGGTCGAAGCCAACCGCGCCCTGGTCGACGAACGGACCGACGGACGCGTGGGCTACATCCATGTGCCCGACACGGGCGTCAACGGGCAGAACAACCTGGTGCGTCAGTTCTTCGGCCAGTCGCACAAGCAGGCACTGATCATCGACGAGCGTTGGAATGGCGGTGGCCAGATTCCCACCCGCTTCATCGAGCTGCTCAACCGGCCGACCACCAACTATTGGGCGCGCCGCGACGGGCAGGACTGGCCGTGGCCCTATGACGCTCACCAGGGGCCGAAGTGCATGCTGATCAACGGCCCGTCGGGTTCCGGCGGCGACATGTTCCCCTGGCTGTTCCGCAGAGCGGGCCTGGGTCCGCTGATCGGAACCCGCACCTGGGGCGGCCTGGTCGGCATCAGCGGCAATCCCGGCTTGATCGACGGCGGCTACACGGCGGTCCCGACCTTCGCGTTCTACGAGACCGATGGAACCTGGGGCATCGAGGGGCATGGCGTCGATCCCGATGTCGAAGTAGTCGACGATCCGGCCTTGATGGCAAGCGGCCAGGATCCCCAGCTCGAGGCGGGGATCGACTGGGTCCTCGAAGAACTGCAGAAAAACCCCTACCTGCCGCCTGCACGGCCGCCCTATCCGGACCGAAGCGGTATGGGGATTCCGCAGCCTGAGCGTTGAGACGGGAGTCTCTGCGGTGTGGGTCGGACGCTCTGGCGTCGAGCTTTGGTCGCGTCGCTGCTTGGGAGTCAACACTTGGTGCATGGAGAAGATTTACAGCCCACTGAGCTCCCAGCCAGCTGGGCGGGGCTAGTGGACGGACAGAAGGACGAAGCCCTCTCCACCCTGGTGACGTACAAGCCGAAGGGTTGGGTATCCGCAGCGTCTGGGAAGCCGGCCGCGGCCTCCGAGCCCTTCGTGCGTCTCGAAGAGCTCGGCCGTGGGGGTATGGGGGTGGTGTTCCGCGCCGTCCAGACCAGCCTGGGCCGTGAGGTCGCCATCAAGACTCTGCATGGCGGGGCTCCCGAAGCTCGCGGCAATTTCGTGGCCGAAGCGCGCCTGACCGGTCGCCTTGACCACCCCAACATCGTGCCGGTCTACGACATCGACACCAGCGCGGGCGCACCTGTGTTGGCTATGAAACTCGTCGAAGGGCGCAGCTGGGCCGATCTGTTGCAGGATTCCGACTACGACCAGGCCTACCATCTGCGTCTGCTCAGCCAGGTTTGCAACGCCGTCGCCTTTGCCCACAGCCGCCAGGTGGTGCACAACGATCTCAAGCCCGAGAACGTCATGGTCGGTGCCTTCGGTGAGGTGCTGGTGATGGACTGGGGCCTGGCCGTCAGCATCGGTGCTCCCGACGGTGGTTGTCGGCATCGCTCGGAGATCCAGAGCGCCTGCGGAACACCCGCCTACATGCCTCCAGAGCTCGCAGAAGGCTGGGGGGAGCAGCTGGGAGCACACACCGATGTCTACCTGCTCGGTGGAATGTTGTTCCGCATTCTCAGCGGTCGGCCTCCCCACGCCGGCGCGAGCTTCCTCGAGGTCGTGATGCGAGCCATTGAGGGACGCGTCGGCCCGCTGCCGGAGTCGACGCCTGCCGAGCTGCGTGCCTTGTGTCTGAAGGCCCTTGCACCGCAACCCACAGCGCGCCACGCTTCGGTGGCGGCTTTCCAGGCTGAGCTCGAGAGCTACCTGCAGCATCGCGAGAGCCTGCGCATCACCTACGAGGCCCGGCAACAGCTGCGCGAGGCACGAGCGGTGCGCGCAGCCGCTGAACCCTACGAGGGGTTCGCTCGCGCGCTGTCCGGCTTCGAGCAGGCGCTCGCGTTGTGGGCCGAGAATCCGCAAGCCGCCGCAGGTCTGACTGCGGCGCGTCGGGCCTTCGCGCGCGCAGCCTTGGAGCAGGCCGACCTGGCCCTGGCAGCTTCCCAGGCGGGGCGCCTGCCCTCCGACGACCGGGAAGGGCTCGAGCTGCGGCGGGCGATCGAGGCCGCACGGCTCAAGCAGCAGCGGGAACGCCGCGCGCGGCGGCGCCTGCGGGGCGTTCTAGGAGTCGCGCTCGGGCTGCTGTTCCTGAGCTTGGGTGGCGGGATGGCGCTACTCGAAGGGGAGCGCGTGCGAACGCGCGAGCAGAAACAGCGCGCCGAGGCCAACGACGCGATCGCGCGCCAGGCCTTGAGCGACTTCACCAACCGCTGGCGGACCGTGTTGCGGTTCGAGATCGGCGATGCTCCCGCGATGCGCGCCTACGGGTTGCTGTACGCCGATGTCATCGACCATTGGCGCCGCCTGCGAGCGGTCAACCAACAATCGGGCCAGCCGAGCCTGGCAGAGCTGGAGGCGCGCCGCCAGATCGCCGGGTACCTGTTACACAACGAGGTGGCGCTCGACTCTGCCCTGGTTGAGTTGCAGGCCGCGTTGCGTGTGGGAGAGGCGCTGCGCGCGCTCGAGCCAGGGCCCGAGCTTGAGCTGCACATCAACGTCTGCCGGGTCGATGCCGGCGAGTGCCGCCGCATCCTGGGCCAGTTGGATCGGGCCCGGTCCGATCTGGAGGCGGCGCTGGCCAGCCTGCGTGGCTTGCGTGGCGCCGGGCTCCCCTCTGTGCAGCTCGAGCGCGCGATCGCGCACGCCCTGCTGGCGACGGCGTTGGCCCGGCGGGACACGGGCTCCTATCAGGCCGGGCTCGAGGCCACTGCCCAATGCGTCGAGCTGCGCCGCACACTGTCTGCGCAGGCACCCGATGATCCTCTTCCAACTCTCGAGCTGATTCATGCTCTGCTGGTGCAGGGAAACGTATTGCTCGACCTGGGGCGGCCTCGCGCAGCGCTGCCGTGCCTTCAAGAAGGACTCGCACGGCTCGACGGCTTTCAGCAGGGACGGCCGACGAATTTCCACAGTCCGCTACTGCGCGCCGACCTCCATGAGAATCTGGCCGTGGTCTTCTGGCTCTCGGGCGAGCATCCGCAGCAACGCGCGCACCTGGAAGAAGCCCTGGTCTTGCGTGAGATGCTGCTGGCACAGCGGCCTGAAGCCGCACAGCACGCGTACAATCTGGGCCGTCTGCTGACCAGGATGGCGGCGACCTGGTTCGAGCTGGGCGCGCAAACCCGGGCGCGGGAGGCTGTCGAGCGCAGCATCGGCCTGCTCACGGGGGCCAGTTATCTGAGGGCGGGGCGCGAAGCGCTCGAGAGCCTCGCCATGGCGCACCGCCTGCAGAGCCTGCTGTGGCTCGCCAGCGATCAGCCTGCGAAGGCTCTGCTGTCTGCCGAGGAGGCGTTGCGGCTGCTGGACAGCAGCCAGGGGCAGTCCCCACCGAGCTCCCGACGCGATCGTGCCAACAGCCTGCGCGTGCGGGCTGAGGCTCTCCAGGCCGCGGGCCGGCCCGCGGATGCCCGAGCGGACCTTGAGGCGGCTCGTCTCGAGGTGCTGCAAGCGCGCGAAGAGCTGGGCCAACCCATCTTCGCCAACCAGGTGCTGTGCCGGGTGCTCCAACAGCTGGCTGCCCAGGCCAGCCAGGCTGGAGAGCGCGACGCCGCCCGCCAGCTCGCCGAAGAGGCGGTGCTTCGCAGCCGGGAGGGCTGGCAGGCTACCGGGCAGCAACGCGACGGGGCCGCGCACGGCGAAGCGTTGCTTTTGCTGGCCCGTCAGCAATGGCGCGCGGGCTCGATGCAGCTCGCGTCCGAGAGCGGCGCCGAGGCCGCCGGCTTGTTCGCCGCGCTGTTGCCGGCCGATTCGAGCTTTGTAGACCTGCGTCTGGGTCTCGCCGAGAGCCTGCGGCTGCAGGGCGAGCTGGCTGGCATGCAGGCCCGGCCGCAGCAGGCCCGGGAGTTTCTCGAGCGTGCGTGGGCTTGTCTGCAGGGCTTGCCGGCTGGAGCTGTGCGCGCTCTGCAGGTCGCGCGTGTCGAAGAGAAGCTGGGCCTGCTCGCGCATCAGGCGGGCGAGCTCGAAGTGGCCTTAGGACGGCTGCAGGAAGCCTGCCACTTGCGGCAGCCATGGTTGGATGGTGCGGCCTCGAGCTTGGCGTTGGCTACCAACCTGCGCCATGTCTGTGACGTACAGCTGAGTCGCGGCACTGCCGCTGCAGCAGAGTCGAGTCTGGTCCAGGCGCGCGCCCTCATCGAGGCCGCGGGCGGAGGCTTCGCCGTGCGCTGTGAGGCCGCTGCGCTCCGAGTACGCCAGGCGGGGGTGGCCTACCTGCGGCACGAGGAGGCAGCTGCCGAGCAGCTCTACCTCGAAGCGTACGCCACCTTCCAGGGCTTGCTCGAGGAACGGCCCGGCAGCTTTGCGGCCCTGGCCGGGGCGGTCGATTGTTTGGAGCGCCTGAGCTCCCGTGCCGAGCAACAGGGAGCCATCGAGACCGCAACCGCTCTTCTCCACGAGGCAGCGCAGCTGCACGCTGCCGCCGAGGTGTCCGACCGGGCTGGGTACGAGGGGTTGGGGCGGCGCATCGCCCTGCAGCAGAGTGCGCTCGGCTGGTTGGAGGGAACGCGCGCGCCGGAGGACCGCGCCGGCTGGCTGCGGTTCGCCGAGTTGCTCATCGACCGGCGGCGCTGGCTCGATGCGAGCGTCGCCTTCAAGCAGGTCTTTGCGGGACGAGCCGAGCGCGGCGACAGGGACACTATGGCGCGCGCCGCCGCTGTCGCCAACCTGGCAAGTCGGCAGGAGCCCGAGCTGGCGGGCGCGTTGCAAGAGCAGGCGCTGATCTGGCTGGAGGCCTACCTGAACCTGCTCGAGCGTGATGTCTACGAGGGGCTGGCGGCCCTGGCGGAGAGGCCCGACCCGGTTTTGAAAGCTGAGCTGGAACGGTTGCACGGGGACTTCCAGTACATGCGCGATGTCAGTCCCGACTTCGATGGCCTGCGTGAGCTCGAGGCTTTCCAGAAGCTGTTCGAAGACTTTGGGCCGGACTAGCCGGGTTCGCATACCCCCAACAACATAAAACCGGCGGCCAACGCAGCCGCCGGGGGTTCAGAGGGGTGGATCGTTGTGTGTTATTGCAGGCCGAGCACGAAGTCCTTCCAGGCTGCTTCGATCTCTTCGATCGGCTTGTCGAAGATCTCCTCGAAGGTGGCGACGCCTTCGTAGGTGCCGTTCTGCACCCGGGTGAAGTAGTCGACGAAGCGCTCGCGGCCGCCTTTGGCGCCATGCACGAAGAAGTAGACCAGTGCCCAGCCGTGGGCGTAGTGGTAGCCGGTGAACTGTGACTGCTCGAGGCGGATCAGATCGCGCAGCGAGGTGTAGGCATCAGCCCGCAGACCGCGCTTCAGTGAGTTGAGCCGTTCGCGAGGGATCTGCCCGGTCTTCAGCTTCTTGCCCTGGATCTTGCTGGCTTCGAAGTAGACCGCCAGGCCTTCGATGAACCAGGTCTGGGCGCCCCACATGTTCTGTCCGAGGATCAGGCCCTGGAACTGGTGGGTGCCTTCGTGGAAGAGCACCTCGAGCACCGACAGTCCGTGCAGGCCGCCGTGGAATCCCACAATCCTTGAGCCGTCATAGAAACCGCCGGTGGTGGGACCCATACCGGTGGCGCTCATGAACTGCTGCTGGTTGGCGTAGAGCAGGACGGGGAAGGCGGCGCGGGGCATCTCGGTGTACTTGAAGATGTCACAGTAGTTCTCGTACATGAGGTCCATGGCCATGGCGTAGTCAGCCACTTCCTTCGCATCGCCGTTCGAGAAGAAGTCGTAGTACTTCGAGCACAGCGTCAACTTCCACTCCTGGCCTTCACGGCTCTGGCCGATGAACAGCTCCCGCGATTCGGGGCTCAGCAGGGTGGGGAAGCGGGCGTCGACGGCGGTGAACAGGCCCTCGAGCTGGCTGCGGCGGATCGACGCGAGCTCGTGGTAGCCTTCTTCTTCCAGGAAAGCGATCAGCTCGACCAGCTCGTCCCCGCATTCCCGGTGCGCCTCGAAGCACTCTTCAGGGTACTTCTCGGCGAAGCTCTTCTTCGGCTCGCCCGCTTCATCGTCCAGGTCGGCCAGTGCCTTCTGCAGCTTGCTGTGCTCAGGGGCAAGCTCGAGACCGAGCTCGAACTGCTCGCGGGCCTCGTCGTAGGCGCGGTTCTTGACGCAGAAGCGGCCGAGCTTGTAGAGCGCGTCGCCAGCGTCGTCGAAGGCCTTCGCCTGGCGAGACTCGATCTTGCGGGGCAGGTCGGCCTGGGCGGGTGCGAGCAGGAAAATGAGCAGAGTGACGATTCCGAGTCCGTGGCGCACGTATGGTTCCCCCCGGGAAATGCTGACGAGAGACCATGGGTGCAAGGACCGTGCCGGGGATATTCAAATTTTCTTTGAGTCGACCTAGGTGTTGTATTCGTAATGATTTATGGATTTCATGCGGAGGGCGTCGGAAACCTGGCCGGGACTCGATGGCCGGGAAGCCACACCCCGGCCCGCGTGATTTCGACCGCTGATCTGGCGGGTCTACAGCGAGCCATACGTCGGTGTATGGCAGAGGTCATGCGTATGACCATCATACGCAGGAAAAGGCTTGCACTTCTGGTGGCTGTCGCTATCCTCCTGGGGTCCGATCCGGAGTGTAGCGTAGCTTGGTAGCGCGTCTGACTGGGGGTCAGAAGGTCGTTGGTTCGAATCCAATCACTCCGATGCAAATGAAGGAGGCCCGCCTGTTGGCGGGCCTTTTCCTTGGCTTCGCCGTCCGGACAGTATCTCTCACAGAATCCGTCATTCTTTGGAAACCCTGAGAGACCGCCGTTTGGGACGGATCTCGGAGTTCGAATCCAACAAGTCTCTTCGTCTTCGGGTAGAATCCAATTGCATTCCACAGTGCGAGGAGCGGTCATGGAAGATAGAGGCCGTATCACAGTTGTCCCAGGGCTATTAGCTGGAAAACCGACCATTCGGGGATTGCGGATCAGTGTCGAACAGATCCTCCGAGCCTTGGCTGCTGGAGTTCCCGAGGCGGAACTCCTCCAAGAGTATCCGGAGCTGGAAGCCGAGGACATTCGAGCGGTGCTCGCGTACGCAGCGGATCGCGTTGCGGAAGAGAAGGTCTTTCCCATCGCTGGTAGCACGGCTTGAAGATCCTCGTCGACCTGGGTGTTGGGAAGTCGATCGAGGAGTGGCTCGTGATGCGTGGGCACGACGTTCTGCGCGTACAGGATCTCGACCCAAGGTTGCCCGACGACGAGATCCTCAGCCGAGCCAGTGCCGATAGACGCCTGGTCATCACCATGGACAAGGACTTTGGTGAGCTGGTCTATCTCAGCAAGCAGAGCCACGCCGGGGTGCTGTTGCTGCGACTCGAAGAAGCTCGCATCGGGGCAAAGCTCGCTGTCGTCGAGGAGATCTTCACGAATCATGCAGCCGATCTGTCCGGACGGTTCTCTGTCTACCAACGTGGACGACTGCGGATTCGTTGACGCTCCAGGGATCACGCCGCGATCCCCAGCACGGCGGTCGGGAAGGACACCAAGGCAGTTCGAAAGCTATCCAATCACTCCGATGCGATTTGTGAAGGCCCGCTGTGAAGCGGGCCTTCTCCTTAGCTCAGCACGGTTCGAACGCGTGTGCCGATCCATCATGCTGTCGCTGCATTTGGCCTGAAGGCCGCATGGCTCCTTGGGTCTTGCGGTTCGAATCCACTTACTGTTAGATCAGACCGACGCCCATTCCTCCCTGGATACGCCTGCTTGGCGCAGAATTCTGGCCAGCAGGCCGATTCCGATATCAGAACCATGGGGATTGGGAATGGTCGCAACGACATCTCCACGCAACATGAATTGGTGGCGTCCTCCAGACAGAGGACCTTCAAATCCCAAGTTGCGGAGTCCACAGATCAGCACGCGGCGGGAGCACGGTCCCCAGGCAGGCATCAGCTGTCAGCAGTGACTTTGACGACCACGCCATCAACTGGCGGCACGGCAAGACCACGAGATACGCGAACAAGGACCCACTCCTCGATGACTTCCGCCAACTGATCGCGACACTCTTCCAATGTAGAGGCTGACGCCAGGACTCCCTGCAGACCATCTACCTCGCCGACGAAAGTTCCATCCGCCAATTTGTCGTAGCTGGCGTTCCGCAGGGCACGGTCGATGTACTCTCTGATCATGTGAGCTGGCTCCTTGTTTGATGCCAGCCATATCTTGTCGGAATCCGTCCAGGTTTCCAAGGGACGAGGTTGGAGCTTCGTGAACGGGCGAGCCGGGTCAGGCTGCAGGTGCCAGGAGGTGGCGAGGGAATCCCACCAATCCAGTTCGAAAGCTGTCCACCCCACATCGATGCTCTGAACCCCGCACGCCTCCCGGCCTGCGGGGTTTGGCTTTGGGTGCCGGACCCAATGTGAACCATGGGCTGGCCCCATAGCGGTTTTAACCTCGACGCCTCCGTGCGTATTCCCGCTGATCGTCGGTCCCGGTTGCGCAAGGTCTTGTGCTAGGTATTCCGGCATCCCCTCCACGAGGCGGGCAAGCTCCATGAGCCGGTCCGGGCCAGGGTCATCTTCCGGGCCAAAAAACGCCACGGTCTCCTCGAGCGCAACTTCGAGGTCTTCGCCGTCACCGACTTCATCGACGCTCTCCTCGCCCACGTGTTCCACAACGGCCGTCACCAGGTGCGCTACTACTGTGCTCTGCACCCGCTTTATCGAGGGGCACTCCCAAACTCCAAGATCTCAACGAGCGGCTGATCCTCGCCATGATTCGTTGCTGGCGAAGGCGTCAACGGGCATGATGTAGTTTGCGTAGGGAGGTTGAGGTGACGATGCAAGCAAACACCGAGACGCTGGTAGTCCGCCAGACTTCGGTCGCCTCGATCGATCTCGAAGATTTGGCGCGGGAACAAGGCTGGGTTTGGGGTAGGCTGACCCTGGGCGTCCTGGCGGTCGACGGCGGTCTCGCCCTGCATCTGGACGCGGCCTCCCGCCCTCGGCTGGGCGGCTCAAGCGGACGCGGGGCGGGTTTTTTTGATCGCCGAGCGGCTCGAGCAGATCAGCGCTCCCACGTTGCTGCTCAGCGGCGACCGGGACCGCATTGTCCCCCTGAGAACAGCCGGGCCGCCAGGCGCCGGCCATTATCTGACCTCACGTCTTGAGACCGAGCTAGGAGAACCATGGACACAACGATCGAGAAATTGATCCAGGAGAGCTGGATTCCCGGCTGGCACACCGCTAATGGCCTTTTGGTGCAGTCTTGCTTCCATCCCTCGGGCAGCTACGAGGATCCCTGGTATGGGGTGGTGGAGTATGCGGGGATTCCCAAAATGATCGCCCGCCTGGCCCGCCTGGTTCCCAATCTCAGCTTTGAGGTCATGGGGGCTCCCATCCACGGCACTGCCGATCCTGCGGGCATGACCCGTTGTTCCCTGCAATGGATGATGCGTGGGCTTCTGCCTGTTCTGAAACGCCCGATCGCGCTGCCGGGCTGCGACTTTCTCGATATCAAAGCTGGTCGCATCGTCAAAGCAAGAACCTATTTCGATCGCTTGGGACTGGGCATGGCTGCACTGCGCAGGCGACCCTGAGCTGTTTGAAACCCGACGGGTTCTCCACGCCCATCGCGGCGGTAAACTGCGCCTGGCTGACCTCAATGGCCGCCAGGTAGAAGTCGAGTCGAATGACCGCCATCAGCACAGCCGTGGCGCGATCTCACCGCTTGGCAGCCACAGAAGGGCAATCTCTACCGCCCGTTGCTCGATGAGCCCGCGCACCTGAAGAACGCAGGCCGACGACGCTGGGCGAAGGGGGTGTATGAGATCGACGTGCGGACCTGCGATTGCGGCGGCACCTTCCACCTGCTCTCCGTCATCCGCCATGATCTCGTCGTCCCATCCTGGCGCATCTCGGTCTCCCCTCCGGCATGCCTGGACTCTTGCCGGCTCGCGCTCCGCCCGCGGATTCATCGCCGGAGATGGGAGGTGTTCTCGACCAGGACCCCTTCTCAGACGTCGACCCTTGCGTCGACCCGCCCGCAATGGAGGAACCCACCATCGACATGCATGTCCGGGAGTCGTTTCGAGCGAGGAATGGCGAACGGCCGCAGGAATGCGCCCCGAGGGACGAGGGGGGACTTCAAGGACTGCTGATCCGGTAAGACCGCAGCAGTGCTCCCAGGCTCCCGCAGCCGAGGAGCCGGTCCGCGAGGCGGGCGAGGAAGCTGGGAGGATCCGCCAGCGAAACTACGGTGCAGACCTGAGGCCCCGCGCCGACGATGGGACCCTGGACAACGGCCGCTCCGCGAACGCGCTCCCTCAGCGTCCCGCCAGCCAGGCCCGCAGAGCGTGCAGCCGAGCTACTTGCGCAGCATCTGGCGCGAAGGGCCCCTGCAGCTCCAGCTTTTCCCAGGTCTTGAGGTCGGTCTCCAGGGTCGCGGCATCCTGGTCGCCGGAGAGGTTCGCCTCCATCTTGACGAGGAGCTCCCCCGCCATGCGCTTGACGGTCATGCTGCGCACCGTGGCCCGGACCCTGTTCGCGTCCTCGATCAGATCAGGATCGGGCGCGTCCGACCAATCCGGACTCTCGAGCTCCTGCACCAGCTGCTTCGCCTCCTTGAGCGACAGCTCGGCGGGCGCGCTCAGGTCGCGTTGGATCTGTTTCTTGCGCATGTGCTCGGCGACCGCAAGTTGGTCTCGAATATGGCGATCGCCGCGATCCAGCGCGAAGATCTCGCGCAGGATCGCGATACGTTCGGGACTGTTCTCTCCGAAGGTGGCCTGCTTCAGGCTGCGCATCAGCTCTTGAATCTTCGCGTTGTCTGTCATGTCCGTCTCTCGCGCCCTGCTTCCCTGGGTCCCACCAGTGTGCCTGAGCAACGGACCAGAGTCTCCACAAATCCGGTCCACGCCCCCCTTGTTCCGTTAACCAGCCCGACGTCACCACACCGTTGCACGCTTGCTGTCAGGGAAGGACAGCCTCCACTCGCTGGGCTCGGCACTTCGATTTCTTCCTACCATACGCTCAAGAAGACACTGGCTCGCCGCTACCCTACGTTGGCGGCAGACCGCGGGCTCAGCACCGGAGATCCCCTCAGCTCGCGCTCGACGATGACTTTGATGACCAATGGTTGATGGATGGGGAGTGTGGAGATTGGAAATGGTACGTTCTGTTGCGGAGGCCAAGTCTCACCTTTCCGAGTGCCTTCGTTCCGCCGAGAGTGGAGAGCCTGTCGTCATCACCAGGCGGGGGAAGCCGATTGCGGCTCTCGTCGCTATCGAGGACTTCGCCCAACTCGAAAGGCTGAGGAAGGCCGGTCCCCAGGCTGGTCTTGCCGGGCTTGCCGGTGGTTGGGACGACTCACAGGCCCTTGTGGACGAGATTCTCTCGACGCCAAGAAGAGGTTCGAGACAAGGCCCGGATCTGGATGGAAGCTGCACTGAGGCGATCATGGCGTTTCTATTCGATACCGATGCGATCTCGGAAGTTCTGAAGCCGCGGCCGGCTCCGAGTTTCCTTCGGTGGCTTTCAAGTCTCGATCGCAGCCTGCAGTTTACAAGCGCTGTGGTTGTGGGGGAGCTGTTCAAGGGAGCCTCTCGATCGAAAGCACGTGCCCGGCACCTCAAGAACATTGAAACAAGGGTCCTGCCTGCAGTGACGGTGCTTTCCTACGATGTAGCGGTAGCAAGGCACTTCGGAAGGATCCGGGCTGCATTGGAGAGCCGGGGGCAGATTCTGGCGGACGCCGACCTGCAGATCGCGGCTACCGCTATCGAGCACGGTCTTGAACTGGTGACTGGAAACCTGCGTCATTTTTCCAGAGTGCCCGGCTTGAGGGTCAACACAACGTTTGCTGACAGTCGCCGGACTTGAGGCTCCTCCGGCACGAAATCGGGCAACACGCTACCGGAGAGACTCCTGGAGGTGGCTTACTTCGTCGTGGCCAGGTGGCTGGGTATACGATGGTCGGGTACAGCCCTGGAGTTGGATGCTGAGCGCGCGGCTGGCGACGATCAGCGCTCTGCGGGGCTCACGGGAATGCTCCGCGCGACGCGGAAGCCGAGGTAGTCCGCCGCAAAGCTCGGGAAGTGTGCCAGCCGAGCGGCTGCCCGGCAGAGCTTTGCGCGATCGGTAAAGCAGCCCCCGCGGCGGATCCTCTTCCCGGGGGGCGCTGCGCCCAGGGGATCGGAGGCCGCCACCAGCGCATCTGCCTGCACGTCCCAGCACCACTCGGCGACGTTGCCCAACATGTCGTGCAGACCCCAGACATTGGCTTGCCGGCCCGCGCCCGGCTGAGGTTGCGCCAGGCTGTGCCCGCTCCACCAGGCGATCTGGCCCAGCTCGCCGTAATGCGGTCCCGCCGTTCCCGCCCGGCAGGCGTGTTCCCACTCGGCCTCGGTCGGCAGTCGGTAGCCGCCGACATCAAGACCGCGGAAACCGACCTCGGCGGAGACGATCGAGCCATCGGCGTCCTTCTGCACATCCTGCAGGATGTAGACCGGCTCGAGGCCTTCGCGGCCCGACAGCGCATTGCAGAAGGCGACCGCGTCGTACCAGGTGACCGCAGCCACGGGCAAGTCGGCGCCGCGATGGATGGAGGGGTTGAAGCCGAGCAGTTGCTCGAACTCCTGCTGCCGGACCTCACAACGTGCGAGGTAGTAGCTGCGCGTGAGGCGGACTTCGTGCTGCTGCTCCCAGGGCGAGCGCCCGGGCTCGGACGGGGGACTGCCCATCGCGAAGCTGCCGCGCGGGACCAGGACGAGGGTCATGCCCAGGCTGTTGCGGGTCAGCAGCGCTGCTACGTCGGCTTCGGCCGCGGCATGTTGCTGGCGTAGGGCCGCCAGGGCACGCCTTAGCGGCTCTTCCAACCTGACGACTTGTTCCCAGCCCTGCAGCAGCTCTCCGAGCGCCTCCTGCATCCAGGCAGCCTCGAAACCGGCCCGGGTGCTGAGCAACGCGAGGCTGTCGGGACCGCCGAGCTGTTGCGCGAGGGCCGCGGCCGTCGCGCGGTGCAGGTCGATGCGCCCGGCAACCTCTTCGAATTGTGCGCGCCAGGCAAGCAGTGCGGTCGTGTCACTGGGAGTGGTGACGCCCTGAACAAGGTCTGCGACGCGTTTGAGATCAGAGAGGCGGCCGAAGTCGGCCAGGTTCTTCTCGGCCCGGCCCAGGGCGCGCTCTTTCTCGGCCTTCTGTATCAGGGCCAGCGCGGTCACGCCGCTCATCGACAGCACCAGGATCGCGAGCATTGTCAGCACCACAGCCCGCACGGGGTGACGACGGCAGTACTTGACGATCCGTTCCGCGATGCTCGCCGGCCGGGCGAGAATGGGCCGGTCTTCGAGCCAACGGTTCAGATCATCCGCCAGTGCCGAGGCTGATGGGTAGCGCTTGCGCTCGTCGATGCGAGTGGCCTGCGCCACGATGGTGGCGAGCTCTTCGGGGATGCCTGGGGCGCGCGAGCGCAGGGGAGGGAGGTCCCCCAACTGCGCGTGCTTGAGCACATCGTGGTCGGTGTCGAGCTCCTCGAAGGGCTTCGCCTGGCTGAGCAGGGCATACATGCTCATTCCCAGGCTGTAGACGTCGGAGGCGGCGCTGACCCGTTTGGAGTCGAGGATCTGCTCAGGTGACATGTAGCGTGGGGTGCCGAGCTGCGCCCGCGTCAGCGTCAACTCCTCCCCGGAGATATGGGCGAGGCCGAAGTCGAGCACCCGCACCTTGCCCTGTCCATCGAGCATCAGATTCGAAGGTTTGATGTCACGGTGCACCACCTTCAGCTGATGAGCCTCATGGAGCGCCCGCGCGGCGTCGCGGATCCAGCCCACCCGCTGCCGCACGGACTCGAGGCCGAGCGGCTCGTCCTTCTTCTGGCCGTGGATCCAGCCCTCCAGCGTGGGACCGGACAGCAGCTCCATCACGAAGAACAGGCAGCCGGCTTCTTCCCCGACCTCGAAGATACGAACGATGTGGGGATGCCCCAGGGAGGCAAGCACGCGCGCCTCATTGAGGAACCGCTGACGCACCTCACGCGCCGCCCAGGTGCCGCCGACCAGTAGCTTGAGCGCGACTTCACGCCGCAGCCGCGTGTCCCAACCGCGGTAGACAGTCCCCATAGCGCCGGAGCCGATCGTCTCGACGATCCGGTAGACACGGCTGAGCACCCGCCCGATGAAAGGGTCGTGCTCGGCCTCGGCCTCCTCCGCTCTCAGGGGGGAGGTGTCCTCCGGCGGGCTGGCCGGCTCGAGCGCGGCCGGAGCGCCGTCGCTGGCGTCGCCGAGCAGCGCCTGGATCTCCGCGTAGCGCTGCTTGATGACCCGCGGTGGGCTGCCATCCAGAGCGCCGTAACGCGGGCGCCCTGGATGGACCCGCTGCAGCTGGAGCACTGCGTCGTCGTCGACGATCCACAAGGGGTCGAGCTCCAGGAAGCGGCGGCCGCAGCGCCACAGAGCCCGGCCGGGCGCCAGGCTCGCCCCGGCAGTGAAGGGTGCGCCCCGGAACGCGCCCTGACAGCCGCTCAGCTCCAGGGGTTGGTA
This sequence comes from Planctomycetota bacterium, assembly GCA_029260765.1. Taxonomy (GTDB): domain Bacteria; phylum Planctomycetota; class J058; order JAJDCP01; family JAJDCP01; genus JAJDCP01. Next base: position 91,599 of record JAJDCP010000062.1, on the reverse strand, counting down.
GCGAAACCTGCCGGGACCCGCGGCGGTCGCGCTCTCGATGGTCAGCAGCCCGCCATGGGTGAACAGTCTACTGCTGCGCGAGAGCTCTACCGCCCGCGACAGCAGGTCGATCTCTTCGTCCTCCGGCCAGCCGTGCGCGCTGTTGTTGCGCAGCTCGACCAGCTCGAACAGGAACGCCAGCAACGTCTGCTTGCGGCCCGCCTGGGCTTCGAAGAGCAGTGCGCGGGCCGCCTTCCCCAGCTCGTCGGTGCCAGGCACTGCTTGCAGGCAATCGCGCGCCAGGCCGATCCAGACACCCAGCGACGGACGGAAGGGGAGGCGGCACAAGGCCGCAGGCAGGGGCCGGCCCGCGTCGAGCAGCAGCGCGCTGCCGATCGCCACCAGCAGCCGAGCCAGGCCTTCCCACAGCAGGTAGGCGATCATCCGACGGGGCAGACCAGCGCGGGCGTTCCAGGCGGCCTGGGCAGCACGGGCCAGGGGTTGGGGCAGGTTCTCGAAGTCGCCCGGCTGGAAGGTGTGTACGCCTGTCTCTTCCCGGAGCCCGGGACAGGCCACGCTGCGCGCGCCGAGCTCCTTCAGCCGGCGGCTGCCGGCGGCCGGCTCCTCTGCGTCCTTGCCAAGCAGGGTCTGCAGCGCGTGCCGCACCGCGCCCACTCGCTGGGGCCGCTGCTCAGGCTCTGGGTCGGTCAACCAGCGCAAGAGCGCGACCAGCCCCGGGAGCGGTTCGCGGCCGTCGAGCTCGAAGGGGCGGCGGCCGGACAGCTGGGGTGGAAAGGGGTCACGTCCGCTCAGGCAGAAGGCCAGGGTGGCGCCCAGGGCATAGATGTCGGACTGCCGTGAGAACCCCCCGTTGGCGGTCTCGGGGGCCGCATAGATCGGGTCGCCGAGCCCGGCGTCTGAGGCGCTCAGGCTGTGTTCTTCGCTGCGGGAGGCCGGGTGGACCAGCCCCAGGTCGGCCAGGCGCACGTTGCCCGAGGTGCGGTCGACCAGTGTGGTGTCGGGGCTCAGGCCTCGGTGGACGAGCGCGTGCTCGTGGACGCACTCGAGCGCGCGCGCCAGCTCGCAGGCGATCTCCAACGCCCGCCGTGGAGTCTGCTTGCCGAGCTCGGCCAGCGGAGCTTCGTCGGGGCGCGCGTCGGTGGCGACGTAGGTGAAGTCGCCAGCCTCTCCGGCGCTGAGCACCCGGACCAGGTTGGGGCTGGTGATCCGCAACGCCAGCTCACGACGGCGTCGCGCACGCACGGCTGGGCTGGTGCCGGACAGCGGCAGGACCTTGAGCTCGACCCAGCGGCCATCCGCCTGGTCTATGGCCGCGAAGGCGGTGCCGGTCGCAGTGCGTCGGCGGATCGACTCCAAGCGGAAGGGCCCGATGATACGGCCGAGCAGCTGCTGGTCGCGCGAACGCGCGGACAGCTCGAAACCACAGCGCCGGCAACGCGCCTGGCCGGCCGGGTTGAGCTGCGCGCATTCCAGGCAACTTTGCTCGTGCCCGGGAGCCACCATCATCGCTTCCATGCTACGGAGTATCGCCATTTCCCGGGCGTTCTGCCAGTCCCCCGTGCCTGAGAAAAGGAGCGGGTCTTGGGGGGACAGGTCAAGTTCCTGATTGCCTCCCCGGCAGACTGCTCATAAAATGACAATTCTGTTATCTAGCTCGAGGCTGCGATCTCTCCGGCCTCACATCCAAGGGAGAAGACCTGTATGCCCCCTCCATCCACCAGCTCCTGCACGTCGCCGGCGACCAAGATCAAGTGTATCTGGGATTGGATCGATTGCATCGACAACCAGGACCGGCAGGATGATTCCCAAGACCTCTCGGACGAGCTGAAATTCAGTATGGTCGAGGGCGAAGAAGACTGGCTTGTGCCCGTGGCCGGCGAGATCAGCGCTGCCAAAGGCGAGATCACGGTGCCGGGCACCAACGCAGAAGGCGAGCTCTGGGAGGCGTGCATGGTCGAGGAACAGGAAGAGAGCTTCAACCTTGAGCTGCGCGAATATGACGGGAGTGCACACGAAGCCCTCGGGGACTACACGATCTTCGTGCGGTTCGAGAACGGCAAGCCCGACATCTACAAGCTGGAGAAGTCGGGGGAGTCGGTTGTGCCGGACGTGCACATCACTGCGGACACGCGGATCCTGAGATTCGAACACGGCTACGACTACCTGGTGCAGGTGCGCGTGCTGCCGGCATAGTGCGGCCGCGCACAAGGTCGTCGGGCGATGGCCGTCGTCCTCCGGCGCCCTTTCTGCGGATGACATCGCTCCCAAGCACCGGGCAGCGCTGCTGGAACATCTGGGGGAGGGGGACGTGCGGCCTGGAGGGCAGCCAAAACCCTTGAGCGCCCCCAAGCTGCGCCCGATGTGCCCTGGCTGTTGACACGGACGGTTGCTCGATCGGGGGTCGCTTCCTACCATACACCCAGAGGTTCAAAGTTCCGCATGCGCTCTCCAACCCCAGCCAAGCACGTCGTGCGGGGGGGGGCGCGCGGCGGAACGGCATCTGGCGGAGGGCCCGATGGCAGGCGACTCGGTCCACGACCACACGGGCCACACCGAACGGTACCAGGCCAAACAGACCGGCAAACACGGCAACATTCCGGTGGGCAAGAAGGTCAACATCACCTTCAAAGCACCGACAGCCAAGGTCACCATCCGCCAGGGTCAGGCGCTGGCGATCGACATGGAGGACCCGGGCGTTCCCAATCACGTCACGGTGCACGCCCAACCGTCGGCGAACCGTGGCACCCTGGCCTGGACCGTGGACGATGCCCAGGTGGTGGTGCTGCAGCCGCCTCTGGACAAAGCCGCAGTCCGCGTGGTTGCAAAGACCCCGGGTAGCACCGACGTGCACGTCAAGTTCAACCTGGGCAGTTCGGAAGCCACGACCTCGATCCGGGTCAGCGTGCGGGCCGCCCAGATCAGCACCGACACGCATGAGATCGATTTCGGCAAGGTCGCCGTAGGCGCAAAGGGTAGCAAGACCCTGACCATCGAGAACAAGAGCGAGGTCACCCTGAAGCTGGCCAATGTCGGGCTCTCGGGCAACATCACCAAGATGCTCGCGGTCGAGCCGCGCAGCGCGTCGGTCCCCCGGGGCGGCACGCAGGCGTTGCAGCTGACGTTTGCGCCGACGGCCGCGGGCAAGAAGGACGGCAGCCTCAAGCTGTACTCCAACGATCCGGCCCAGCGCGAGCTGGAAGTGCGGCTGACGGCCGAAGGCAGCCGGCCCGTGCTCAAGCTGAGTCCGACCGAGATCGACTTCCAGGGCGCCCTGCTCAAGACCTCGAAGAGCCAGAACCTCAAGGTCGAGAACACCGGCGATGCTCCCCTGAAGGTCGAGAAGCTGAGCCTGGCCGGCGATGGGGCGGCTGCCTACAGCCTCGCCAGCACGAACGTCGAGGTAGCCGCGGGCCAATCGCAGGATGTGCAGATCAGCTTCAAACCCGAGCAGGCGGGTACGCTGAACGCGAGCGTCAGCGTGGTCTCGAACGACAGCAAGAACTCGCCCGCCAGCGTGGCGCTCAAGGGGATCGGCCAGCGCCCGCAGCTCGAGCTGTCGGCCAGCGCCAAGGACTTCGGCGAAAAAATGTGCAGCGTCGAGAGCAAAGAGACTCTCGAGCTGAAAAACATCGGCGACGTCAACCTCGAGATCACAGCCATCGACAAAACCGGAGAGGCGTTCGACTTCAAGCGTTCGGAGGGCTTCCTGAGCCCGCTGCCGCCCGAGAAGACCACCAGCCTCGAGCTGATCTTCAAGCCCACCAGCGAGGGACCGGCCAGCGGTGGCCTGACAATCAAGACCAACGATCCCCTGCAGCCGGAGAACAAGGTCAGCCTCAAAGGGGTCGGCCAGAAGCCGAAGATCAAGCTCGAAGCGAGCAGCAAGGACCTGGGCGGCTGCAACCTGGGCAAGACGATCGAGGCGACGCTCTCGGTCGAGAATCTTGGAGGCGTCGACCTCGAGATCAAGGAAGTCAAGAAGGTCGAGGGGGGCGAAGAGTTCGAGGCGGTGCTCGATCCGCAGGGACCGGTCAAGAAGGGCACGCCCGCGAGCTTGAAGATCACCTTCAAGCCGGCCGAGAAGGGCAACCGCAGCGGCAAGTTCGCGATCGCTTCCAACGACCCCGAGACGCCGAGCTGCGAGCTGAGCCTGTCTGGCAAGGGCACGGCGCCGAAGCTGGTGCTCGATCCGGCCGATGAGATCGCCTGGCAGACCGACAAGGGCAAAGAAGAGAGCCGCACGGTCCAGGTCAAGAACACCGGCGACGGGCCTCTGAAGATCGAGAGCTTTGAGCTCTCGGGCGAGGGCGCTGCCGCGTTCAGCCTGGAGCAGAGCAACGCCGAGAAAGAGCTGGATGGCGGTGCCTCGACCAGTGTGAGCGTGACGTTCAAACCGACAGAGCTGGCCGAGAAGACGGCTGAGCTCCACGTCAAGAGCGATGACCCCGACGAGCCGCTCAAGAAGCTGCCCCTCAAGGGCACGGGCCTGGGCTGGATCGCCTTCAAGTTCGTCGACAAAGAGGGAGCCACCCTCGCCCAGGAAGAGTTCGAGCTCGAGATGGTGTTGCCCGGCGATGTGACCGAGAAGAAAAAGACCGTCTCGGGCGAGCTGCGGGTCGAGAAGCTCAAGGCGGGCGCCGTCACCGTCAAGAGCATCACCTGCACCAAGACGGCCTTCTGCAAGCTGAAAGAAACCAACTGAGCCCCTGTCTGCCCACGATCAACCCTTCTACGGAGCGGAACCGTGCCCACCGTCTTCGACAGCCTCGACACCGCCGTTTCCTTCACCACCCTTGCAGGCAAGACCTTCAATGATGTGTTGACAGAAGCCAAGAAGCAGATTCCCAACATCACCTGGCAGCAGCTGGCGCAGTACAACTGGGCGACCGACAAGCCCATCGAGGTCAACCGCGCCCTCGCCGAGACGGTGGGCTGCAGCCTCATCGACGACGCGGACCCGCTCAAGACCAAGCTCGACCCGACCCTGGGGCCGACAGGCAGCAAGAAGATCCTGCTGCCCAAGCTGCTCAAGCTCGAAGACCTCGAGCTGGAGAAGACGCACACCATCAAGCTTGGGGCGACCAAGCCTTCGACTGCCGTCCGCATCACCAAGCTGAGCCGTTGGTTCATCCCGGGCAACGAAGACTGCGACCTCGAGTACCAGCTGGAAGGTCTGGGCGCACATGCCACGACGGTCGAGTGCATCGTCCACGGCAGCAACTACTGCGAAGCATCCGGCTGGAACAAGGGCTTCGGCACCTACACGGCCAAGAAGGATGACTTTGTCTTCAAGCAACCCCAGGACGATCAGGCTGAAGAGCGCAAGAAGTACAACCTGCGCTACAAGAACAAGGCCAATGAGTGGAAGCCTTGGAAGGGCGAGGCGAACGCGACGGCGGGTATGCTCAAGCTCACCCGCGATGAGAACACGCCGCGCCACATCAACGTCGCCTTCTCGCCCTACACCGTGGTGCTGCGCTACTTCAAAGACCAGGCAGACAAGGACGCCCGCATCGAGCTGACGCCCTTCTGGCCCACCTTCGACAATCTCGGAGCCGTCGAAGCCACCAGCCTGGCCATCAAGTGGAAGCTGCGGGACGCCGCCAACCTGGCGAGCTACGATCCGCGTGGGCTGCTGGTCATCGTCGACGGCAGCGACAAAGAGGTGTACCGCAAGGCCTTGGACAAGAGCTTACTGCCGAACGACACCGAGAAGTCCTTTAGCTGGGATGGCGCGTACGCGGCCAGCGTCAAGAACAGCAAAGACGGGGCGGTGGCGATCGCCGATGACATGCCCTACCGCGTGCAGATCCAGGTCCATAGCGGCCCCGATCAGGTCAAGGGCCTGGCCCTGGCCGCCATGCACACGGAGATCCGGCTGTACGTGCACAAAGACACCAAGAAGCACGACGCCGAAGACTACGATGCCTGGAGCGAGAAGCAGTCGCTGGATCTGTCGCTGGCGCAGCTGTACCTGGGCGATGCCGCGCCGACCGACAACAACAAGAAAGAGTGGGCGCAGTACAAGCTGGCTGAGGCGGGCTTCCATTGCGGTCCGGTCGACGGCAAAGACCGCGACGACCTGACGTATGGGCTCAAGGAGTTCCAACGCTCGGTGCCGCAGCACAAGACCGGCACCAGCTATCTGCGCCAGACGCCTGCAGGCACCATCTCGGGCGAGACCAAGACCGCGCTGGCCAACCTGCCGGACAACTGGCGGCGCACCTGGTTCGGCAATCCCGACGCGGGCAACGCCGACCTGCCCCAAAAGAGCGAGGAAGAGCAGAAGACCATCTCCACCCGGCTCAACGATCCGACCAAGAAGATGAGCGTCTGGCTCGAATGGCGGCAGTACTACACCGAGAGCACCGGCGAGCAGGCCAGCGTCACCCTCGACAACTACCGTGGCGACATGGACATCGGCGATACGATGGTCAGCGACGACGAGAGCATCCTCGTGCGACCCTGGATTCCTGTACGCTGCCAGCCCCGCCTGCTGAGCAAGACCAAGAAGCTCAGCGACGTAGTCACCGCCGAGACAGACAAGGACAAGCGCGCGCAGCTGCTGTCGGCGATCGGTCCGCTGCGCATCGACTGGATCTACTACGAGCCCGACATGGACCTCTCGGTCATCGCCACGGCTCCGCACAAGAAAGAGCGCGTGCGCACCAAAGCCTACGTCAAGTGGGCGATCGAGAAGTTCAAGAAACAGTACGAGCACAAGAACCCGAAGCGCAATGTGACCGCCACCAACTGCATCATCGATCAGGGCGGCATCCGCCACAAGACAACCACCGCCGCCTATTACAAAGCCCCCTATGGCTGCGAAGACGACAAACGGCTGGCTCCCTGGCACAGCCACCCCGACGACACCAGCCAGACAGTCGTGACCGTGGTGCACGACCAGCTGGTCGCGGGCCAGCCCAAAGACACCGAGCCGCTCGACAAGAAAAACGTCGGCGCCGCGGGCATCTTCTTCCGGCCGTCGGTGATCGCGGGCGATGGCTACCGGCTGCGAGCGCGCGTCAACTTCGACAAGTTGGCGGGCCAGTACGAGATGCCCAACCTGGAGGTGCTGAAGAAGCGCTACCAGCAGCTCCCACAGGCCTGCAGCGCAGAGCTGCGCGTGTGGCGCAAGAGCTCGATGCGCGCGGTCGTCAACTGGGGCGGCAACGACAGCCACTTTGCCGATGTCCGGAGCCTGTACAAGGCCTGCCATGTCCATTTCGTGCATGAGCTGGGCTCGGCGGGCGCCTACGTGCCGACCGACCTGGTCGCGGGCAATGTCGCGGAGGATGTGGTCAAAGAGATTATCAAAGACAAGAGCAGCCAACAGTGCAGCAAAGACAAGACCCGCATGAGCTTCAGCGATACCAACGTCTGGCCCTGGTACAATGACGATAAGCTGGGCTGGGACTGGGCCTCGCCGCCAGACATCCCCTACGGCGAAGTCAAAGAGAAGCTGATCGACGACTGCGTCGACGATACCTGGGAGAAGTTCCAGGAGAAGCTGCTCTACCATCTGGTCAAGCGCATTGAGGCCAAGGATGGCCGCCTGCGCGGTCATGTGCTCGTGCCCTTCAAGGATTCGTCCAACCGCTACACGCGCCGGTACAAATGCCAGAGTTGCGGCAAGAAGTTCTGGTACCTCCAGAAACTGGGCGGCGCGTCCGCACCGCACGCGGGCAGAAAGTGCGAAGACTGCAACGAGCAGGGCGCAAAGGGCATCCAGCTGGACGGCAAATGCCAGGGGCGCTACCAGTGCACCACGTGCAACGGGCCCATCTGCACCACCCCGGACAATGATGAGTGGTACCCGAACGCTGGCAAATATGTAGGGGGCGATGGCGGCTGCAACCATTATGCCCTGGCTGTGGTCGGGACGAACCAGACGGCGGCACCTTCGGCAGCCCGGCAGTTCAGCATGATCATCGACTCGGGCATCGGCATGGCCCAGGGGTCGATCTGGGTGGTCAAAGGCATGGAGGGCTGGGAGTGGGCCCACGAGGTCGGTCACAACCGCCACCTCGAGCACGCAGCAGACGCCCCGGGGGCGGTGGATGCACAGCACGATGCGCAGACCAACACCCATGGTGGGGCGGGCTTCGACGGCAGCGAGGTCGCCAAGAACAAACGTTGGGACCGGGCCTGCGTGATGAGTTATGTCGACCTCAGCGATTACCACGATGCGGTCGAGGACCAGGCCTACTTCTGCGGTAAGTGTGTGCTGCGGGGACGGGGCTGGAAGGTCCAGAACTTCGCCGGCGGACCTGGCACTGCCGTGACGGTCGCGTGATTTGGATGCCCGCAGTCCCTGATGGAGGAAGCCCCGCATGCCTGCGCTCGCACTGAGCACGACCCTGCTCCGGACCACCTGCTTGCCTTTTGAGTCCTTTCCTGTCGAGGTCCAGGTCGAGAACCAGGGCGCTGCGCCCTGCCAACTCAGCGACCCCGAGTGGCCGACGCCCTTTCGCTTCGAGCTGCTGCGGGCCGAAGATGGCGAGCGTCTGCACAGCTTCGATGTGCGCCGCTACAAGTTGGCTCTCAACCCCAACACCAAGCGCTTCGAACCGCCGGAGTTGCAGACCGTGCAACCCGGCGGGAGCCTGCTCTACCAGGCCGATCTGGGCGCGTTGACGCACGAGTCGATCCGGCCAGGCGCCTACCAGCTGGTGGTCTCTCTGCTGTTGGACGGCCAGACCCACGCGGCGCCCCCGGTGGACATCGAGGTGCTCGCGCCCGCGCCGAGCGCGGAGGTGGCCGTAGGTCAGGACCTTAAGGGCGGTCTCGCCGGTTTCTTTGCCCAGCCTGTTGAGGGGGGCGTCCGGCTGTTGCAGTGGGCGGCGCCGGCGGGAAATCCTACCCTGACGGCGGCCAGGTGTCGTGAGCAGGACGCCGGCCCGGTCAGCGGCATGGCGGTGGGCCTGGACAACCCGGCACACAGGGCGGGCCGCTGGTATGCCTGGCTGGCGGCAGGACAGCTGACGGGCATCCGGGTCTGGGACACATCGCTGTCGCGGCGCAGTGATCCCCTGGCGCTTGAGCTGGAGGAGGCGCGGTTGCTCGAGGTGGGGCGTAAGCTCGACGACGGAGCGGGCCAGTTCCTGGTAGCCGGCATCGCGGCCGGCCAGGCTCTGGTGCGCAGGGTTGTGTTGGAAGGCAAGGTGGTGCGTGCGCCCGAGCCGGCCACCGGAGGCGGGGGCACACCGGGGATGAAGCCTCCGCCAGCTCCGCCATCGGCCGCTCCCCGGCTCGAGACCCACGACCATCCCTGGCCCGGCGGCGCGCTGCCCCAGCACCTGCAGGCCCGCTACCAGCCGGACGGCGGCATCCAGCTGGTGGGCGTCGTCCAGGACGGGGCAGCCTTCCGGGTGGTGGCGGCGGAGCTCGGCGACGGTCCTCTCGAGCCGCGCACCTGCTTCGAGCTGGAGGCGCCCTGCCTGGGCCTGGCCGTGCCCCCCTGGCAGGAAGCCGGGGCGGGCTACGCCGACGCCCTGTTCGGACCGCTGGGCGAAGACGACGCCCGCGCGTACGTCTTCGTGCGTCTGCCCCTGGACGAAGGCGCCCCCGAGGCCCGCGAGTGGCGTTTCGCCGAGGCGGTTGTGCTGCCGAAGCCCGAAGAGGAGGAAGCCGAGCCGCCCGCTATCGAGGGCTGGCAGCTCTGCCGCGGACCGGCCGCACATCCGCCGCTGGCGGCCCGGGTCGGCGAGCACTTCCTGCTCGGCTGGCCCAGCAAGGGGGGCAAGAGCTGGGAGCCGCTGGGCGGCGAGGTGGAAGCGGGCGCCCGCTTGCGCCTGCTGGCTTGTGCCCGCGCCGATGCCTACAAACGCCGCCTGTTCGCGCTGTTGATCGACCCGCGCGCTGGCATGCGCACGTTGGCGTTGGGGCGTTGAGCTTGGCGTGATGGTCCCCGACCTGCGCGCCGGCGGCGGTGGCAGCTGTGCCGCCGTCCTGCGCAGAGCCGACCGGCGGCGAACTTCGTCGCCGGCTGCGGGGCGTTTTCTTGACGGTGGCGGCGCTCCTCGCGCGGTAGGGCGCGTATCGGGTACAGGCTGAGCTGGTCAGGTGGGCGTCCCGTCCAGCAGCTGCCGAATCTGCTCCCGGAACGGAGCCACCCCATCGTACGGAGGGCGCGTCTCGAAACGGTCGAGCAGCGCGATCGCGTGCGGAGCGCCGGTCGCATCCCAGTAGCTGTCGGTTTCGACGAGCGCCGTGATCGCCTCCCGCTGCAAGCTGCTCAGCGACTGCGCCGGCTGCCAGGACGCCAGGAGCAACCGGAAGAGCCGTGCGTGGGGGCCGCACTCGTGGCGCGCCATCATGGGATCCGGATCGCAGCCGGCCCGAAGCCAGCCCACCAGCGCGTCGCTGGCGGCGTTGAGCTGTTCGCTCGTCAGGCTGCCAAGAACTCCGACGAGCGCATGGGGATCGAGGTAGCTCGACCAACTCGACAGCGTGTGAGGATCGAGGTCGGGGAGCGCCCTACGCACCGACCCGATCATCGCTACGAGGTCTCGAACCTGTCTGGTCGTGAGCCTGCTGGGCTCGACCAGAGCCAACGCCAGGGACGCGATGCGGCGCTCGGTCACCGAGGCGTCGCCTGCGAAGACCGCCTCCAGCGCAGCGATCGCCTCGCTCCGCTGGGGGGCATCCGCGCGCGGAGCTGCAGCTCCGAGGGCGAGTCTGAACGCCGCCCGCGCGGACGGATCGCGCTCGCCGCCGAGCCGCACGCGCAGCTCAGCTACCAGGCTGGGCGGACATGGTGCCAGCTGGCTCAGCAGATACGCAGCGGCAGCTCGGGTCCGCACGCCCTCGTCCGGGTCCGCCGGGACCTCTCTTCCCCAACGTTTGATCATCTGGTGGTGTATCCGCAGCATCTCCTTGTGGCCGGCGATGTAGTCCTTGCCGGCGTAGGTGCCCTCGTCGAAGCCCTCCAGGCGCGAGTCCGGCCGGCGATCCGGCGCGGAGAGGTGGCGGAGGTAGACGGACGCTCCCGCTTCGATCGCGAGGCGTGTCTCCGCGACCCACTCCGCCTCCTTCGCGAGGGTCGCTTGCAGCTCCGGGTCCTTCGGCTCCTCGGACTCGGCGACCTCGAGGTCGCGCCCTTCATATGTTGCGTTGTGTATCCTTTCGCCTGGTAGAGCTCAGCGAGCTGCTCGAGGAGGAGCCCGGCATCCCGCACATCGGGCTCAGCCAGCACCTCGACCAGGAAGGGCACCATCCTGGCACTCGGCTCCACCACCAGAGGGTAGACCTCCGGGCAGCCGCTGGCGCGCTCGAACAGCATGTCCCGAGCAGCATCGCGATCAAAGGGGTTCGCGCTCAAGAGTGCTCGGATCGCGTCCGGGAAGTACGTAGCGGCCTCGTCGTCCCCGTCCTTGAGATATTTCCAGGCGATGGCGTCGAGCGTCTCGAGGGGCATGGTGTCTCCTTGGTGGGGGAGGGGCTGGGCGCTGCGAAGCGGTTGCGATGCTAGCAGCCATGCGGGCGTAGGTTGAGAAGGAGCGATGAGACGCGAGAAGCTCGGTGACGGGGCAGAGTTCCCGCGCTGTCACGAGGGGGTAGCGACGGCTGCATCCTGCCGCGCCTTGTGCGCCAGATACCAGATGCGCGCCAGGCTCAGCAGCCCCCCCACGACACAGGCGAGAACGGGAATGCGGTAGACCGCGACCACCTCGTAGCGGAACACCGCTCCGCTTGCCCCCAGGCAGACGATCAGATACGAGGCCAGGGTCAGCCAGCGTGCCAGGTGTTGTGCGACCACGCTGCTCACGACGATGGAAGCCAGCGCGAGGTGGAAGATGCCAAACCCTGCATAGCCGTTCCGGGTGGCCTGGGCGAACGACCATTGATAGCGGAATGCCCAGACCAGCAAGACGTGCACCACGATGACGACGGCGGTCAGCAGCGAGAGCGCTCGTGAACCGCGTCCGTGGGCGCTGAACACCGCGTTGAAGGTGAGCAGGCCGAAGCCGAGCATCGCGAGCGCGAACGTGATGGTCTCCAGCACTGCTGGGCCTCCTTCTCCAGGGGCGTGGCTTGGTCCGCCTGGAGGAGGCGGTCTTCTCTCCCTCCAGACGCGCGTTACGTGTACCACGCCGAGGCAGGAGTGCACAACAGGAACCCCCTGTCCTGTCGGCCTCCTACCCTACGGCTTTCGTTCCTGGCGGAGGCGGCCGAGAGCTTCCCTCTATCATGTGCTCTGGAGTCGAGCCCCGAGCCCAGGTCTCTCCAGCAGTACGGGCAGTGGAACAAGGGCCGGTGGTACCTGATGGGCGTTCTTGCCGGTCTTCTGCCATACTGCTCTTGGTGTTGTCGCTGACGAGGAGGATGGACGATGCAACGAATCTGGGCCGGGCTGGTGGTCTGTCTGCTGGCAGGCGCTGCGTTTGCGGATGTGGTCGTAACCCGCACCGGGCGCGTGTTCTGGGGCAGAGTGGTCGAGACCGACGAGCACATCGAGATCCACTGGCCGGACGCGGAGCGGGGGGTGGTACGGCTGCGCCATGAGGACGTGCGTTGGGTCGAGCGCGAACCAGCGGCGCCCTCTGTGTTGGAGCCGCCCGTGCGGGACCTCGACCTCGACCTCGCCCATGTGCGTGGGCTGCTCGAGGCGTTGCAGAGAGCGCCGGACCCTCTCGCTGAGTTCACCCCTTCGGCCCCGGATGCGCTGGTCCTTACCGAGTTGCTGTCATTCGCCGGGCTGCAATACCGACTGCGGATCCCGGCAGGTTGGACGCTGCTCGCTCAGGAACGACTGCACGTCTTTGCGGGCCCGCCGGAGGCAGACGGATTCCAGCCCCAGCTGCACGTGATGCGGGTGCCGCTACCGGCATGCGGCTTCCTGGGAGAGAACGGCCTGGTCAGTGTGGTGCTCGGCCAGGGGCGGGGCCTCGCAGACGCCTTCGAGCTGTTGCGCTTGGACGTCGATCCGGAGGGCGGGTTGGCTGTTGCTGAGGTACAGAGCAAGAAGCAGGGACGCACGGTGCATTCCCGCAAGGTCTTCATCGCTGCCGGGGACGAGGCCTACATTCTGGCATCCTTCGACCTGCCCGGTGCGGCGTCGCGGGACGCGGTGCTGAAAGCGAGCATGGCGAGCTTCGAGCGGCAGTGAGCTAAACGTCCGGCAACGGGCGCACGTTCTCTGCGCCCTTGTCCTCGTCGGGCGTTTTTGCTGCTAGCTTCTGCAAGTGGTCGGTCAGCACTCTGTGGGGATCGACGGCGCGCTCACACTGCTCCAGCCAATCCATCAAGGCGGGGATCTGCAAGGGTTTGTAAAACACCTGACAGTCCTCGGCGTGCGCGCATTCGAGATCCTCGTCAGACCAACTGCCAGACATCAGCGCGATACTCTGGATCCTGCACTTGATCTTGTGGTGCTGGATTAGAAAGTCCAACCCGCTCCAGCCGGGCATGGACACGTCCGAGATGACGAGATCTGCGCAACGGTGCCCGAGGGGACTCAGGCAGCTCTGACAGATCGTCGCCTCTGGATAGGCACACACCTGGTAGCCGCGTTGTTCCAGAACCCGGACAATCCAAGTGCGGACCAACGCGTCGTCTTCGAACACCAGCGCGCGCAGCGGCGCGGCGTTGGGATTCTCTTGTGCGGCCTGGGCCATGACCCTCCTCGGCGGACAGGAGCAACGCTGGCTGCCCATCTCCATCGTACCGAGGTGCCCCGAGTGTGTCGTTTGATTTTCTCTGCCGGGTAAGAGTCCCGAGGCCCGAGGGCGGCTCTCTCATGGCCGGGCCGGCGGAGACTCCAGCCGTTCGTCCGCGTCAGTGATCTCGATGAGGCTCAGCAGTGCGAAGCGCATCAGGGCTGAGAGCTGCGCGGGCTCTACCTCTTGCCAGGTGTCCCCGGGGGTGTGGTAGTCGCCATGGCCGCCGGTGTGGAAGAGCAGGCTGGGGATGCCTTGCTTGTGGAAGGCGTTGTTGTCGCCGGCTCCGGGATCTTCTGCGCCGTAGTAGGGCTCGAGCTCGGTGCCACTGCGCCGCTCGACCTCGACCTCTACCGACTTCAGCTGCGCGGCGAAGTCCGGCGCAGTCCCCACTCCCCAGACCTGAAAGGCCCCGACCTGCCCGCGTCCGACCATGTCGAGGTTGAGCATGGCGACGGTCTGTGGCAGCGGGACGAGGGGGTGGGCCGTGTAGTATTCCGATCCCAGGTTGCCCCGCTCTTCTCCGCTGAAGAAGAGAAACAATACGCTCCGGCGCGGCTGCCATCCACTCTCGACCAGGACTCGAGCCAGCTCGAGGCAGGCGGCCACTCCCGAGGCGTTGTCGTCGGCACCAGGGTGGATCTGCCCCTGTGCGTCGGATTCCGCCAGACTGCCATACGGCCCGCGGCCCAGGTGGTCGTAGTGGGCGGCGAGCACCACGACCTCATCCGGATCTGAGCCCCGCAGCAGGCCCGCGACGTTCTGGCTGTGGACCGTTGTCGACTCGTCGAGCGTGAGCTCGCAGCGTTGGAACCAACCTCCGTCGTCGCCCATCGCTTCGAGTTGGCATGCCTCGAGAGTGGCCGCGATATAGCTCGCCGCGGCAAGCTCGCCGCCGCTGCCGGTCGCGCGCCCTTCGAGGACGTCGCTGGCCAAGAAGCGTATGTGGTGCAGGGCCCGCTGCTCGGAGAGCGCGTCATAGCAGCGATCGTGAGGCTCGTCCTGGGCAAGGATGGTAGGAAGAAGGGCGAAGATCAGGGCGAACATTTTGGGCGGCATGCTCATTGCAAGGTCCGATAGGTCGGGTCTCCCATACTACCAGGCTTCGCGGGCTCTCTCCAGCCGACCTTCGCAGCGCAGGCCGCCGCCCGCGCCGCAAGCGCCCTGCATGCCTGGTGTCGGAACGTGCGTCGGTGTCTCTTCAGAGTTTCCTCTTGACTGAGCCGATAGTTGCATATACAACTACGGTTGTAGGGAGGAACATCCTGAATGCCCGCAGATCGCGATATCAAGAAACTCGCCCAGACCATCGCCATGCGTTGCATCGGTGTGCGCGTGCGTCTGCTCGGACGCTTCGTGACCCGTGTCTACGACGAGGCCCTCCGTCCGCTTGGAGTCACGGTCTCCCAAATGAACATCCTGACTGTCATCGCCCTGCGCGGTCCGATGCAGCCGAGCAAGATCGTCGGCATTCTCTCGATCGAGAAATCCACCCTGAGCCGTAATGTGTGCTTGATGGAAGAGAAGGGTTGGATCAGGTCCCAGTCAGGCCAGAAGCGGAATACCCGGCTGCTGTCGTTATCCAAGCAGGGGCAGCAGCTCTACGAAAGAGCGGCGCCGGCCTGGCACGCCGCCCAGGGGAAGCTGACCAGCCTATTGGGCGACGACACGATCTCTGCCCTGCGTCTGGCGGCGGTTCGCGTTCGGGAGATGGAAGCAGCGACATAACTGTTTTTTTGGGGCAATAGTTGTATCTACAACCCAAGGGGGAGCGAAACGATGAAACTGGCCGATCACCCGAGCGTCCGACGGTTCCTGCAGAAGCCCGAGGCGCCAGCCGAGACCCAGCCGTTCGATGCGCAATGGCTGCGCAAGCTCGCCCTTGACGCGGGCGCCGACGACGTGGGCTTCGTGCCGATCGATCGGCAGGCACTCGACGAGCAGCGTGCGGACATCCTCCACGCCTTTCCCCGTACCCGAAGCCTCGTCAGCTTCGTCGTGCGCATGAACCGGGAGCCCATACGCACTCCGGCCCGCTCGGTCGCCAACCTCGAGTTTCACCACGTCGGTGACCGGATCAATGAAATCGGCCGCGAGCTCGTCCGGGCCCTCGAAGACCGGGGAATTCGAGCTCTCAATCCGGCGATGGGATTCCCGATGGAGATGGACCGCTTTCCCGGCAAGATCTGGGTCGTATCGCACAAGCCCGTCGCCGTCGCGGCCGGCCTGGGCCGGATGGGAATCCACAGAAACATCATCCATCCGAAGTTCGGCAACTTCATCCTGCTCGGAACCATCCTCGTCGATGCCGAGGTCTCCGCATACGGACGGCCCATCGACTACAACCCATGCCTCGAGTGCAAGCTCTGCGTCGTCGCGTGTCCTGTAGGCGCGATATCCAAGGACGGAAGCTTCGATTTCTCCGCTTGCTACACCCACAACTACCGTGAGTTCATGGGAGGGTTCACCAGTTGGGTAGAGCAGGTCGCCGCCAGCGACGGGGCTCTCGACTACAGGACCAGGGTCAGCGACGCCGAGTCGGCATCGATGTGGCAGAGTCTCTCCTTCGGAGCCAACTACAAGGCGGCGTACTGCCTCTCCGTCTGCCCGGCTGGCGACGATGTCCTGGGCCCCTACCTCAGCGACAAGAAGCAGCATATGGACGGTGTCGTCAGGCCTCTGCAGAAGAAGAGAGAGACGGTCTACGTGCTGAAGAGCTCCGACGCCGAGGAACACGTCGCAAAGAAGTTCCCGAACAAGACGATCCAACGCGTGGCCAGCAGCCTGCGGCCCCGAAGCCTGGACCAGTTGCTGGGAGGGATGCCCCTCGTGTTCCAGAAGAAGAAATCCAAGGGGCTCGACGCGACCTATCACTTCGATTTCACGGGCAAGGAGCCGCGCGCCGTGACCTTTGTGATCCGCGCGCTGGAGCTGACCATCTCCGAAGGGCACCTCGGCGAGGCGGATCTCCATGTCACTGCAGACAGCGAGACCTGGCTCGGCTTTCTGGCCAAGGAGAAGAGCCTCTGGTGGGCTCTGCTGCGACGCAAGATCCGGATCAAGGGGTCTCCGAAGCTCCTGCTCAGGTTCGGCAAATGCTTTCCGGCGTGAGGCTCAGGGATCCCTGTGCAGTTGAGGCAGTGCAGGCTCGATCGCCGCGGTGAAGGAGGGCGTGCGATTTGAAGCGAAGGGGCCTCGGCGGCGCGTGCGGGCAGGGGCCGCCAAGCCGGATCTTCCGAGACTCAGCGCGGCTCTTGCGCGTCTTCGCTGTGCATCCTGGACTGCAGGTGCAGGTCGATAGCGTCCAGAAGCTCCTGGCAGTTTGCGGTGCCGATCTTGTCCGCACGGTCACGCAGACAAGCCTGGATTTCGTAGGGCAGCGTCGCCCAGCTGTTCCATTCCTGGGCGCAGGTATCCAGCTCTTCAACAAGGCTGTGGAGACCCTGGATCAGCGCGTCGCGCACGTTCTTGTGGGAGTCGACGATGGCCAGGGAGAATGCGCCGCGCAGATGCCTGAAGACGGAGGGATGGGAGCAAGCCATGGCAGCGATGAGCGCATCTTCGCGTTCCTCCATTTCCTTCCATGTTCTCACGGCATGGATGGGATCCCAGTGGCCCTGAACCTGTGCGCACAGTGCAGATTCCGCGACGAAGGCGCTGCCCGCGCCCGGCTCGATAGAGTCCAACCAGGCCTGCTGTGCGATCAATAGCTCCCGGGCTGCATCGGAGCCGTCTCTTGTCAGTGCCGAAGCGGCCGCCTGGCGGCACTTCCAGGACAGCTGCCGATCCACGAGACTGCGGGACAGAAAGTTGCGGGTGACCTCGGTGGGCTGCAGGCGACCCACGGCCTTGATGAGCTGCCAGCTCTTCAAGCCGGGAGCGGCTTCAGCAAGCGCTACCAAGTCCAAGCGCAGGCCTTCGAGCTGCTGTAGGCGGTAGCCCGCATCGCGATGCAGGTCGCTGCATGCGTCTCGTGCAAGAATCTCCAGACACAAGCCCGGAATGGCTTCCTTCGGCAGCAGGGCAGGCTGGACATTTCCGAGATAGCCAGGGTTCAGGAGCAGCTCCAGGGCCAGGCTTCCCACGGAAACCGTCGATCCCACGCAGCCTCCTGGATAGCAGAGAACCCGAGCAGCATCCTCCAACTGGGTGAGCAACAGCTCCTTGCTCTGCTCACTCTCGGACTGAGCCAGGCAGACCAGACCCATCGAGCGGGCGACCGGATCCCCATCGCGCAGCAGCGCCTGGAAGTCCTTGGGGCCACCTCGTTGCAGGTATTCCAAGGACAGCAGATAGAAGGCCCCGGGTGTCCCCGCATAGCCAACAGCGTTGCCGCTGACTTCTTCAATGGTAGCGAGGCGCCTGTGCAGGTCTCCGAGATCCTGGCCAACGGCGGATAGGGACAGAACCAAAAAGAGCCATCGAACCATGGGTTTTCTCCTTCTACCCTTAGAGACGCATCAACCGTGTCGATGTCTCGTTTTTTTTGCTGGATACGATCCCGGGCGGCCCATGCACCCCCTGGCAGGGGGGCGTGGAGGTGCTCGGTTAGATGGCTGGTTGCACGTATCGCGCTGGTCGCTGCTGGCTGTTCATGCTGCGGGGGCGCGACGGCAGGGATTCCATGGCGCTCTGCCTGGCGATCGGCAAGAATGGCGGGCGCCTTTGATGTGGTAAGACCCCGATGCCCGGGAGCGTTCTCTGTCTCGATGCCTGGCCGAACCTGGAGCCGATCTGCGGCTCAGGCCTGGGCAGCAGCCTGTTCAAGCTGGCAGCCATCGACGACGCCCAGCGGCGCGGTTTTGTTTGCGATCTGCTGACCAGCTCCGCCAAAGTGGCTTTGCTGGAGTCTTCGCCCTCGATCCGGCGTGTGGCCTCCGACCCGCACGCGGTTGAGCTGAGCGCCTATTCCCAGCGGGTCTGCCTCGGTCTCGAGAGGCCGCCCGTGGCCGAGCACTTTCGCGGCGACCTGCGTGCGCGCGCGGTCGTGAAGGAACAGTACAACAAGCTGCCGCACCTGAAGTACTGGCGCGGTCTGCTCGCCCGTAGCCTCGGCTATCCTCCCCCCGAAGAGCCCGCCCGCTTCCCCTTGCCGCCCACCGCCGAGGCG
The DNA here is from genome assembly GCA_029260765.1 of Planctomycetota bacterium. Taxonomy (GTDB): domain Bacteria; phylum Planctomycetota; class J058; order JAJDCP01; family JAJDCP01; genus JAJDCP01. The sequence goes on along the minus strand of JAJDCP010000062.1, from coordinate 72,828 downwards.
GTTCGTTGGTGGGACGCGCAACGGCCGCCGGGGCGCTACGTGCTGCTGTCGGTCAGTGCTCTGTCAGCTCTCAAGCTCTACCGGCGCTGGGCGGAAGTCGCCGCGCGGCTGGTCGCGGCGCTGCCTGACCTCACGGTCGTGCTGGTCGGGAAGGGACTGGGCGGGGCAGGCCCTTGCGAACGGGTCGTCGACCTGACCCACCGCACGACGCTGCCCCAGCTGCTGCCCATCGTGGCGGCCGCGCAGCTGGTGGCGGGTACGGATGGGTTGATCACCAACCTGGCTATGGCGGCGGGCCGGCCGACCGTGCCGCTGTTCTCGATCATCCAGCCGGAGTTCGTGGTCGACCCTGAACAGGCACTTCGGGCGCCGGTCTGGCCCCTGGTGCAGTCGGGTTGTCCGCTGCAGTTCTGTTACCCGCAGCTGAAGAACTACCGCTCAGACCCCTGCCCGGCAGACCCCGAGCTGCCTGCAGACGCCGCGCCGGTCTGCATGCGTTTTCCCGTCAGCGTCGTTGTCGAGGCGATCCGCGCGGGGCTGTCGGGGTAGATGGAGACCTCGCTGCAAACATCCCATGATCTGCAGCAGCGCCTCACAGAGCTCAGCCTGTTCATGGAGTCCGGCCGCGACTTCTGGGCAAACAGCGCACTGTTCCGCTGGAGTCTGCCCTGGGAAGCCGCCTATCCGGGCCTCGCGGATGGGTTGCGGGCTTTGCCCCTCGCCCGTATCGAAGAGCTCGAAGCCTCGCCGGGGGCCTGTGCGCAGGCACCCGACCCCTACAACAGCCTCTGGCGCAGGTCGCTGGAGCTGAGCGAGGTCCCCCGTCTGCGCTTTGAAGCTCCAGGCCGGCTCAGCAAGTGGGCGCACGTCGGCATCCGCGGACGAAAATGGGCGCAGATCCAGGCGTTTGTGGGCACGGTGTGGGCGCAGAATCCCAGGGACTGCGGGCGGATTTTCGATTGGTGTGGGGGAAAAGGACATCTGGGCCGCACGCTGGCGCAGGTCTTCGGCAAGAGCCTGCGCGTGGTCGACCGCGACCCGGCTTTGTGCCGCGCAGCAGGAGAGTTGGCAGAGAGGGCGGGAGTGTCTTGCGAGGCTGTTGTGCGGGATGCTGCTGAGCCCGGCGCGGGTGCATTGTTGGATGAGGCTCCGCTGGCTGTGGCCCTGCACGCGTGTGGTTGCCTGGGCTCGCGTTTCCTGGCACACGCGGCCGAGCAACGGGTGCCCTTTCTGGCCACGGCGGGGTGTTGCTACCACCGCATCGTCGGGCGGGACTTCGTGCCCCTGTCCGAGCGCGGCAGGCGTGCGGACCTGCGGTTGGATCGGGAGCTCATGCGTCTGGCCACCACCGAGGTCGTGGCTCCTACAGCCGCCAACCGCAGTGTCCGGCGACGCACCTCCACATTCCGCGCTGGGCTACAGATTCTGGCGGCTGACCTGGGATGGAGCCGTGAGCCCTTGTCGGTCGGATATGTCCCCAGCAACCTGTTCCGGCTCGAGTTCCCTGCTTTCTGCCAGGCCGTGGCCGCGCGTTGGGGCACAGAGCTGCCGGCTCCCGTCGATGCCGCCAGGATCATCCCCCGGGCCCGGGAACGCGCTCGCTGTACCCGTGCCCTCGACCTGGTGCGCTACATCTTCCGCCGGCCGCTGGAGCTCTGGTTGGTGCTCGACCGCGCGCTGTTCCTCGCCGAGCAGGGTCGCAGCGTGTGCCTGGGCACTTTCTGTGCGCGTTCGGTGACGCCGCGGAACCTGATGCTCTGCTCGGCTCTGGAGTCCAGCAACTTCCCATCTGCGGCCTCGTAAGGGACACAGGTCGCCCGCTCGGGTGCTGGCGGCAAGCCCGGCGCTGCGCCGAGCCCCGACTGGATCCTGAGCGCCCGGCGCGGTACCATCGGCGCAGAGCTGCGTCCCTGCCGGCGAGGAGCCCCAAGCTGCTGAAAAACTTCGCCCGCCGGCTGTTGAAGAGCCTGTTCATCAAGTCCCGCCACGAGCCGTTGGAGCCCTGCCTGGAGACACCAGGGGCCGCCTCCCTCGCCCGCCACTCCGAGCAGTTCCCGCAAGAGGTCCGCGAGGTCGCGCCCGGTGTGCATGTGGCGATCGGATTCGGCCTGGCCAACTCCATCCTGCTCGCCGGCGAGCAGGGCGCGGTCATCGTCGACTGTCTCGAGAGTCCCGCGGCGGCGCGCCCGGTCAAGGAGCGCTTCAACGCGCTCTGTCCCGCTCCCGTCCGTGCTCTGATCTACACCCACAACCACGCAGACCACATCTTTGGCTCGAAGGTCATGGCCGGCGACGATCAGCCGGAGGTCTACGCCCACGAGACGACCCGGGACCAGATCCTGACCGTGCTGAGTCTGGTGCGGCCGGCGGTCTTCACGCGCAGCATGCGGCAGTTCGGCACCTGCCTCGAGCCTGGCGAGCACCTGAATTGTGGCATAGGGCCGACGCTCAAGCTCGACGCCCACAGTGCGCCCGCGGTGTTGTGGCCGACCCAGACGGTCGCCAAGCGTCTCGAGGTCGAGATCGCAGGCCGGCGCATCGAGCTGGGCCACGTCCCCGGCGAGTCGCCGGACCACCTGTACGTCTGGCTGCCCGAGCAGCGCCTGCTGATTCCGGGTGACAACTACTACCACGCTTTTCCCAACCTCTACGCGATTCGCGGGACTGCCTACCGCGACGTGCTCGATTGGGTGTGCTCGCTCGAGACGCTGATGGCCTTCGATGCGGAGGTCCTGGTGCCCTGCCATACCCAGCCGGTATGCGGGCGCGAAGAGATCCGGCGCCGGCTCGAGAGCTACCGTGATGCGATCTTGTTCGTCCACGACCAGACGATCCGCGGAATGAACCTCGGTCTGCCCCTGGACGAGATTGTGGCGCGGGTGCGCCTGCCGGTGCATCTGGCGGGTCTGCCCTGGCTGCAGGAACACTACGGGCGGGTCTCCTGGTCCGTACGTTCGATCTACACCGGCACGCTGGGTTGGTTCGATGGTGACGCCGCGCACCTCGACCCCTTGGGGCGGGAGGCCCGCGCCCGGCACATGGTCGAGCTGGCCGGTTCGGTGCAGAAACTGCGCAGCCAGGCCCAGCAGGCGCTTGCCGAGGCGCCGCGCTGGGCGCTCGAGCTGGCGGACCATCTGCTCGCGCTCGATGCCGGCGACCGCTCGGCGCAGCAGGTGCGCGCGGCCGCCCTGCGCAGTCTGGGGGAAGCCGAGAGCAGCGCCAACGGGCGGAACTACTACCTCACCCAGGCCGCCGAGACCGTTGGGCGCCTTAAGACGCCGCGTTTCGATCCGGCCCGGGCGGCGGAGCTGCTTCCCGCGCTGCCGATCGAGGCCATCCTGCGGTCGCTGGCCGTACACCTCGACGCCGAGGCTGCGAGCGACGTCGATGTGCTTTGGAGGCTGTGTTTTACGGATCTGCAGGAAGACTGGACGTTTCATATCCGGCGTGGTGTCGCCCTGGTTGCTCGTGGCAAGCCCGCGCGAGTGGACGTTGAGCTCGAGATCACCTCGACAGTCTTCAAAGAGCTGCTGGTCGGGCTGCGCAAGCCCGCCCAGCTGTTGGCCCGCGGCCAGGCTCGCGTGCGCGGCGGGCATGGCAGGCTGGTGGCGTTGCTGCTGCTGTTCGATACGGATTAGCGGTCAGGCGCGCTGATCTCGCTCCAGGGCGACGCTTGAGCTTGTGCCCGACGTCGAGCAGGTGCGGAAGGGCAAGCTCCCCGAGCTGCCCCACCGAACCGCAGTCTTCCAAAGTCTGGAGCTTCCGAGGCGGCTGCACGCCAGGGCTCGCCGGGTGTTCCAGCGCCATCGCGGTCGGCCATCCAGCATCCGTCATCGGCATCGGGATGGGCCTCGGCCTCGGAGTCGAACCCAGGCAGCCGTACTTTTAGCGAGCCGGTCCTTGTTCGGCCCGTCCGCGCCCGGTACCCTTGATGGTGCTGAGCAAGGACCTGCTCCGCTTGGTGGGAGGGACGGAGATGTCAAACATAGGTGACCGCGCGGGTCCCTCGATGCATCGTCTTGGCGCGCTGCCGGGCCGCATCACAGGCCCCCTTGCCTCTACGCCATCGCCCACTCCCCAGTCCACGCAGCAGCAGCAGCAACAGCAGCAGCAGCAGCAGCAGCAGCGCCGGATCATCAACCAGCTCGACCTGGCGCACCGCGAGGTGAAGTCCGCTGTCAGGGGAGGCGGCATCGAGGCCGTGCAGCGCGCGGTGCAGCGCTATCTGGACGCGCTGGCTGACGGCTGAGGGCCGCGGGTTTGCGCGCAAGCACCGCAAGCAGCCGGGAGGCAGCGGTCAGCGGCGCCTCAGTGAGGCCGGCGCGGAATTCCACCGGACGCAATCCCGCACACGTGAGCAACTCGTACATCTACGTGGCGTTGTAGACGTTGACAGCCAGCTCGAAGCGGCGCGGCGGAGCGCCGTCGGCGTGTGTCATCAGCACTGTGTGGGTCAGGGTTCCCGAGACCGGATCGAGTACGTAGGACTCCTCCAACATACCCCCGCCGGGGCGGGGCGTCGTCATCCGTGAGACAGTTGCCCGGGCCACGGCGTCCCGGTTGATGACCTCGATGACGAGAGCGCCGTCGGGGCGCAGCACGCGCGCGAGCTCGCGGAGGAGCTCGAGGTTCTCTTCGTCGCCGAAGTAGCCAAAGCTGGTGAACAGCATGAACACGGCCTCAAAGCTGGCGTCGGGGAAGGGCAGGAAGCGCATGTCGCCACGCAGCAGCCGGATGGCAGGGCCGGCTGCGGCGCGGGCCTGGCGCAGGTAGTCGAGGCTGAGCTCGACCCCCCACACGGCGAGCTCGCGGCGGCCGAGGAGGGGCAGGTGGCGGCCGGTGCCGCACGGAACGTCGAGCACGCGGGCGCCGCGCGCCAATCCCGTCCAGTCGCATAGAAAGCGCACGTCCTGCTCGGCTGTGCGTCTGCGCTCAGGCGGAAAATGGAACTCCGCCGTCTGGTCTGAAAAGGCCGTCCGCCACCACTCCCGCACAGTTCATTCCCCCGGGGCGACAGAATGCCCCAACTCCTCGCGCGTAGTTGCCGGTCGGGCGACAGCGCACGGGCTTCGTCAAGGATAGAGGAAGCCGAGAGCAGCACCAACGGGCGGAACTACTACCTCACCCAGGCCGCCGAGACCGCTGGGCGCCTGCAGACGCCGCGCTTCGATCCGGCCCGGGCGGCGCAGCTGCTGGTCGGGCTGCGCACGCCCGCCCAGGTGTTGGCCCGCGGCCCGGCTCGCGTGCGCGGCGGGCATGGCAGGCTGGTGGCTTTGCTGCTGCTGTTCGATGCGGATCAGGGTCTGCCAGGCCTCTTGCTGCTCACTCGCCCCGCACTGTGACCTGGTAGCGTCCCAAGCCACCGTCTTCAAAACCGATCCAGGCAGTCAGCCCGTGCAGCTGCAGACACGAAGGGGAGCCGGGTAGCTCGATCACATCGACCAGCTGGCCATCCGCCGTATCCCAGATCCCCAGCCGCGCTTCACGGCTGCCTCCCTCCGCGGCCGGACGGAAACCCGCCGCCAGCACGAACCTGCCATCTGCGGAAACATCGATGCCGACAAAAGCATCGAAATCGGTCGCGGCCGCCCAGATTTCCTGGCTGGTTTCGATGTCGAAGCAGCGCAGCTGCTGGTCCCCGCAACCGCCGTACAGTCGCCGGGCTTCGGGACCCAGGGCGAGTTTGTACAAGCCGAACATCGCATCCGAATGAGGAGGGAACTCGCGGTCGTTGATCCTGCAGATGACCTGCCCGGTGTCGGTGCGGCAGACATTGATCTCCGAGTGCAGCGTGCCGAATGCAACGCGCTGGGCTCTGGTATCGAAAACCACCGGCCGTACCCGATCCAGCCGGGTTGCGAAACGAAAAACGCGCTCCCCGCTGACCGCATCCACAAGCTCATAGCCCCCGTATCCCGAGAAGCCGAGGAAGATGCCCGTGCCATCGGGGCTGAAGGCCAGCGCAAAAGTGCTCGAGAGGGGCCGCGAAAGCACGCGTCTGTCTGTTCCGAGGTCGTGGACATCCAGCTCACTGCTTCGACCGGTCCACGCGAGCCGCCCGCCGTCGGGGCTGAATGCGAGTGCGCTGACCGAATACAGCTTCTGCACAGGGTTCGACAACGACCCATCGGCGAGAGTCTGGCGGAGTGTGCCGGACGCCGCTTGCCAGAGCCGGACCGAGCCGTCTTGATGGCCTGCCGCGATCAGCCCTCCGTCGTCACCGACCGCCATGGCTTCGAGCCGCGAGGGCTCTCCCGCTCGCAGCAGGCCTGTCCAGGAGAGTGCCCCCGCAGGTGAGGTTCTGTATCGTGCCAGGGCCGATGAATCGCCGGGCACGCCCAGCCAAGCGACCGCAGTGGAGTCGGGCTGGACGTCTTGGGCGCAGGCGGCGCCAGCCAAGCACAAGGCGAAGCACAAAGAGATGCAGAGAGACACATTCATGCGACATCCTCGCCAGCAGTCTGCTGCATCATACCGGTTGGCTTGATCTTGTGCCCGGAGCCGCCGACACTGGCAGGCAGTCGGAAGACAAGGAGGCTGCCCCGTGATGATCCATCGCTCGACGATGCTCTTGTGCGCTTTTCTGCTCGCCACTCCCCTGTGCGCCCAGGATGACCTCGGCAGCTTCGAGGAGGAGTATGCCCGCTACCGAGAGTACCTGCAGCGGCCCGCGCTCTACGTGAGAGTCATGGCCATCGAGCGTTTCGCCTCGACGGGCGAGGTCCGGGCTCTGGAGGTCTTGCTTGAGCGCTACCTCAAGCCAGAGCCGCCGGCGGAGCATGTTTCCCACCTGATCGCGGGGATTGTGGGCGAGAGCTTCTCTGAACCAGAGCACCTCGAGGTCTTCCTCAAGGTCGCGAAGAAGTTGCGCAAGGATGAGCACGCCTGGCTGTGGTTCCAGATCTTCTGGATCCAGGTAGCCAACGGCGAGCTTGAACAGGTCGTCGAAGCGGCAACCGACCGCAGATCGCCGCCCCTGTTGCGGGCGGTCGCCATCCAGGCCCTGAGCGATCTAGGTGAGGCCGCAGCGGTGCTGGGCGTGGTCACGGAGATTCTCGGCGCCGGTCTTGCCAAAGAGAAGGTCCTGGCCCGCACTGTCCTGGCGGAGGCCTGCGCGGCCGCCCTGGTCGGAGCTGGCGAGCTCTTCGGAGAAGCCGAGTTCGAGGCCGCCGCCGGTCTGGTGATAGACCTGCTCGACGCCGAGAAGACCTCGATGCGCAGCAAGATCGTGATCGCCCGCCAGCTCGGAATCTTGTTCGAGAGCCCCCAGCTGTATCTCAGCGCAGAACCCTGGAGGGGCCTGTTGAACGACGGGGAAGGCGGGCCAGGCGACGACCAGACCCGTGTCGTGGGCCTCGAAGATGGGGTGACCGTGCCCCAGTTCCTCGGCATCGAGGGCGTAGGGCGCCGGATCGCCTACGTCATCGATATGTCCGATTCGATGCTCGAGCCGTTGACTGAAGCCGAGATCGATGCCCTCCGGCGTCCTGTCACAGGCGCGCGCGGCGAAGGCGTGGGCCTGGAGATGATCGAGGCCTTGCCCTGGGACCGCATCCACAACCGTTTTGACGCGGCCCGGGAGGCGCTCAAGTTCAGTCTGCAACAACTCGGCGACAACATGGAGTTCGGGGTCTTCTTCTTCGGCAGCGAGGCCCATCCTCTCCTGGGCAAAGGCGGCCTGGTTCCGGCCAGCGAGCGCAACCTCAAGGCGGCGCTGCGCGCGCTCGACTCGGTCCAGCCCGGGCCCCCCGAGGAGAACCGGCCGTACGGCACTCTGCGGGGCTACACCAACCTGCACGGCGGTCTGCTCGACGCCTGGCGGGCGGTGTCCAAGAAGGCGCTCTCGGGGCAGGAGCACGTCGACACCGATGGCTTCGACGACGGCTGTGATACGGTCTTCCTGCTCAGCGATGGCGCGCCGAGCTGGGATGACTTTCCCGCCGACGACCTGGCCGAGCCGGACATCGTCGTCGGGGACGCCGAGGCGGACATCTACGAGCGGGGTACTGACGAGATCGTGGAGTATCCAGGACCGTATGTGGAGCTGGAGCATCTGTACCGGGATGTGTGGCGCATGAACCTGTTGCGGCGCGTAGAGATCCACTGCATCGGTATCGGCGAGGCCGAAGCCGGCCTGCTGCGCGACCTGGCCGAGCTCGGCCAGGGGCAGTACCGGAGCATCGGAGGGGAGGACTAGGGCAAGCCGCGGCCCGATGGGCAGGCTTGGGCACTCCGCTAGAGGCCCATGCGGCGGATCGGGACGTACTTCCACTCGCTGGCGGATCCCGAGCGTATCTGTGTCTTGGTTCTCATGATCCGCCCCAGCTGACCTTGAACTTGAAGCTGCGGTAGGGGGTCGCCGTCCCGGCTGTCTGTCCTGCATTCATCTGTGTCCTGGTCTTCATCGCTCGTACCTCTCGCTGGTTGGGGCTTACGGCTGCCGACTGCACGTTTCGGTCGGCTGACACTCTCTCTATCCGCGCCGAGAGGGTTTCTTACAGCGGCCATCGCCACTTTTTCCAATTCCCCTCGAGAGTGCGTCTGATCTCAGAGCCCCTGACATGGGTACTATTCCCTCGAGACTTCGCTCCGGAGTCTTCGGTCAGGTCAGGTCGATGCCTTCGAACTGCTGAGAACCGCCTGTAGCGTCGGTCTATGACCGACGACAGTACCGATCTGTAGGGGCGAACCCAAAGTCTCTGGAGGCAACCTCTGCCAGGGCTGCTTCCGGCGCTCACAGAGGCTGTCTCAGGGAACGCGATCCAAGCCATCAGTCGCTTTGGATTGTCATGTAGGGGCGAGGTTTACCCTCGCCCGAGGGCGGGGGTAAACCTTGCCCCTACAAGAGGAACGGTCGGTAAGTAGACGATTCCCAAGCTCCCTCCAGTTGACATCGCATGGCGATCTCGGAGGTCTCGTCCGTTCCCTGAGACAGCCGCCCACAGAGCGCCGCTACAGAGGACGGCTTTGGTGCGGGCGTCACAATGCTGGAGACCGCCGCACCGAACAATGGCCGCCAATCCCCGTCAAGGCCGGTTGCGGTGGGCCCACGTCGGGTGCTCTGGATCTCCGCCGGTTCGGCGCTTGCGGGCCCCAGCCCCTTGCTCTAGGCTTCTGGTCTACACAAGGAAGTACCATGCGACGACTTCTCATCGTGCTGCTCGCGGCCAGCCTGGCAGGCTGTGGCGAAAGCGCGCCTCAACCTCAGGGCAACGCGGGCAACGCCGGCAACACGACTGCTCCGGCATCCGCGCGCGAGCCTCAGCCTGATCCTGTCTCCGAGGTTCCCGAAGAGCCTCCGGCTGCTCCGACTTCGGATCACGGCGACCGTGATTGGGGCCAGGACGTCACAACGCTCTACAGGCAGGTGGGGCGCTTCTGGCGCACCCAGATGGTCACGGAGTTCTCGGGGCTTCCGCAGGTCCTCTTCTGCACCGACGAAGTCATCGAGGTCTACGAGAGCTCCGCCGAGGTCAAACACACACTGTTCAACTCCGACGGCGAAGAGATCGGCTCGCAAATCCAGACCAAAGACTTCGGCGCGCTGCCCGACCCGGCCGTGTTGGACGGAAACGTGCTGGCCTACTACGAGCTGAGCGAAGACACGCTGCTGATCGACGGCGTCTACCGAGTCTGCCTCAAGGTCGCAGAGAAGGACGGCGGCCCCGACCAGGAACCCAGCACGCAGGTCATCGACTGGTACAGCAAACGCTATCCGGGCATGCACTTGAAGCGTGAGTCGTCCAGCACCGACACCGTGGAGCGCTGGGATGTGACGGAGTTCAAGACCCATGAGATCGAGCTGGAGATCGACCTGGCAAACACCCAGCAGCTGTACAAGAAGGTGGGCCGTAGCTGGACCGTCAAGAACGTCAGCGAGATCCAGGGACAGCAGTATGTCAGCTATCTGAAGACCGAGGTCGTCGAGTTCGACGATGCGCGGGTGGTCTTGTCCACGACCACCATGGGGGCAGACAAGCTACCTATGGGGCCGGCGCAGCCGAGCGAGATCTCGCTCGCAGATCCTGGCGCCGTCGATACGAGCGCGATGGCGTCGACCAGCAAAGAGACGATCGAGGTCGAGGCGGGCAGCTTCGCCTGCCTGAAGATCGAGATGTCCGGCACCACCAGCTGGATCAGCCAAGACTATCCCGAGCTGCTGGTCAAGGTCGAGCACGCCGCTGGCTATGCAGAGTTGATCGAATTCAACGAGTAGCCAGCTTGGGTCGGCCAGGGGTGGCTGCCGAAGATGTCGCAACGCCGAGGAGGAGACATGATGCACAACCCGCCAAGGAAGGTACTTCACCAGCCCGGGGCGCGCGGTTCAGGCCTGATGCGTCTGGTCGCCCTGTTGGCGCTGCTGGTCTCTGCCGCTGGCTGCCTGGCACCGGAGCCCGACGTTGGCCTGCTTTACAGGCGCGCGACGGGCAATGATGACCTCGAACACCATCCGGTCATTGTGATTCCCGGAATCCTCGGCTCCAAGCTCTCGAGCGAGGAGCTCGTGGTCTGGGGAGCTTTTGGATCCGGTGCGGTCGATGTCGAGACCCCTGATGGGCTACGGCTCTTCGCCCATCCCCTGGGAGACACAGCGCTCGCCGCGCTGACAGACGCGGTCCAGGTCGACGGAGTGCTCGACCAGCTTCGTCTGAACCTGTTGGGCATCTCCATCTCCCTGAACGCCTACGTCAGCATCCTCAATCTGCTCGGGGTTGGTGGCTACAAAGACGAGTCGCTCGGCCTCAGTGGGGCGCTCGACTATCCCGATGACCACTTCACCTGCTTCCAATTCGCCTATGACTGGCGGCGGGACAACGTCGAGAATGCGCGCAGCCTGCACGCGTTCATCCTCGCCAAGACTGCCTTCGTCAAACAGAAACAGATCGAACGCTTCGGCGTGGCCGACGACGAGGTCCGCTTCACCATCGTCGCGCACTCGATGGGAGGCCTGGTCGCACGCTACTACGCGATGTACGGCGGAGAAGAACCACCGGAAAATCCCGAGGCCGACACGGTTCCCTGGGCGGGTGCGGCCCATATCGACAAGCTCATCGTGATCGGAACGCCGAACGCCGGCTCGGTCCAGGCCGTAGTGGAAATGGTCGATGGGATCCAGTTCGCACCCTTCTTGCCGACGTTCCGGCCCGCCCTGATCGGAACCTTTCCGTCGGTGTACCAGCTGCTTCCGCGAAGCCGTCATGGGGCGGTCGTCTGGGCCGATGATGGCGAGCCTGTCGGCGACTTGCTCGACCCAGACCTTTGGGAGAAGCTCGGATGGGGGTTGGCGTCGCCCGCGCAGGAGTCTGTGCTGGCAGAGCTGTTGCCCGAGCTGACCCCCCAGGAACGTCGTGAAGCGGCGCGCGCCCACCTGGTCAAGTGCCTGGAGCGGGCGCGGAAGTTCCAGGCAGCCCTCGACGTCCCCAGCGCTCCGCCACAGAGCACGCGGCTGTATGCCTTCGCCGGAGATGCCGTGCAGACTGCCTCGCGGGTGACGGTGGACCGTCAGACGGGCGCCGCCGAGATCAGCGAGACGTCGCCCGGGGACGGGACTGTACTGCGCTCGAGTGTGTTGTTGGACGAGCGTCTCGATGGAGACTGGACCATGCGATTGCGTTCGCCCATCGCCTGGTCACAGGTCAGCTTCGTCTTCAGCGACCACCTCGGTATGCTGCGGGATCCCTCGTTCATCGACAACGCCTTGCATATCCTGCTTGAGCAGGGGGTCGCAGAGCCCATGGACGGGAAGCCGTCCCACGAGGGGCACCGCTGACCGGGTTCAACCTGCGGATCTCCCTGAGGGCCCATCATGCTGAAGCAGTTGCGCCTGCGCTGTTCTGATCCTGCCCGGGTCGCCGCCTTCTACCAGAGGCTGCTCGGCTGGCACCCTGAGGGGGCCGGCCTGGTCTGCGCGCCAGGTGGGACGCAGCTGGTTCTCGAAACAAGTTCGGGGCCCGCCAGGCTTCCTCCCAGCGATCCAGGGCAGGTCTATTGGAAGCTTGGGATGGCTGTTCCCGAGCTGCTTCCCGTGGCCGAGAGGCTGCGCGCGCAGGGAGTTGACATCGGCCAGCCGGAACAGTTCGGTTCCGTCGGTTTCCTCTGCCACGTGCGTGATCCTGCGGGCTTCACCGTAGAGCTGTTGCAGCAGACTTTCGCAGGAGGGCCGCCGAGACCGGGCGCAGGCCAGGTCTTGGGCCAGATCAGCTTACGGGTGCGCGACCTCGAGGCCAGCCTGGCGTTCTACCAGCGGCAGGGGATGCGCGAGCTGGCCAGGATCGAGGTTCCTCAGCGAGGTTTCGAGCTGGTCTTTCTGGCCTTCAGTGATGAGCAGTTGCCATCGGGTTCATTGCGCAGCCAACGTGAATGGCTCTGGCAGCGCCGCTACACAACGCTCGAGTTGGTCTACCGCCCGGGCCGAAGCCAGCCGTACAGCCAGCCAGAGCCCGGCCAGACGGGTTTGGGAGGTTTGCGTCTGGAGGTCGAGGGGGGGACGGAAGCTGAGGTCATGACCGATCCGGATGGTGTCTTGGTGGAAGCGCTGAGGTAGCTTCAGCGCCGCTGTAGCGGCACTTCCGCCGAAACCCTCAGGGCGCTGGCCGTAGCAAGGCGCGCACAAAATCGCTGTAGGCATCGCGCATCGGCAGCTCCAGCTCCACCCGCAGCCGCCGCCGACGCGCCAGGGTGGGGGCGCCCGTCAAGGGATTCTCCCCTTCACGCTGATAGTCCTCCCAGTACACTCCTATGCCGCGTTTCTGCCAGAGCGGCAGCTCGTTGAAGTTGACTCCATGTTGGAAAAGCAGCTCGTTCTTGGCTGCGGTGGACAGACCCGACAGTGTCTTGGTGGCGGCCTGCGCGGTAGCACCCTGCTTCCGCAGCAGCCAATAGCAGTGGGCGCTGAGGGCATTGCGGGCCGCATCTTCATTCCTCCAGCGGAAATAGTCGCAGATCAGGTTGGCCGTGGGAAGTTGGGAAATGCGGCAGTCGAAGGCGGCGGGCGTCCCGAGCTGCAGCGAAAACACCGCGCTGGCCTCCCCGGCGAGCACCGAGTGCAGCTTGCGCAACTTGCGTCCGAAGCCGCTCGATTCCTGGTCGAACAAGAGCGAGATCTCATCGCTCTCGGTGTAGCCGTAGCTCACGCGGAAGCCACACTGCATCATGTGCTGGACCGTGGCGACCATGTAGTCACGGAAGCGGACGTCGAAAGGAGCCTCGAAGGAATGGGTTTCTTTGGTCAGCTTCGTGAAGCCGCGGCCATCGAGCCGTGCGACCATCCACAGGCCGGGCAGAACACAATGGTCGTGCGCGGTCTCGAACACCCGCATGCGTTGGTCGAGCTCATTGAACTTCATCGCGCCACTCCTCGACGATGCTGCCGTGATTCTCTGTCAGCCGGACATACCAGAGGGCGTCGAAGCCTTCGTCCAGGCTGGGGATCTCCAAACGGGCAGAGGTCGCGCGAATTCCGGCCTCAGGCACCTGCTCTGCGTCAGGACGGGACAGATCGCGTGCAAGGCAGTCGCGCAGACAAGACTGGAAGTAGTAGCCGATGATCCGGAAACCCGCCTGGCGAGCAGGCACAATGTACCTCTGCCGATCTTCGCGCGTCGGGTTGGTGTTGTCGACGACGAAGCGGTGCCGGGCAGCGATGCAGGCTGTGAGCAGCACCCGCTCGCGACGCCGCGTCCGCAGCATATCGAGGTTGAGGCGCGTATGGCTGAGGAAGAAACGCTCTCGGTAGAAGCTCGATTTGCCCGAAGCCTGCAGGCCGATGAAGATGATCGCTTCGATGAGACAGTCCCCTCAGCTCTCGCCCCACTCCTGGTAGAGCTGCTCAACGTATTGCTTGTGGCCCGCCAGTGCCACGCCCGTCGTCCCGCCGTCGCGCTGCATCCGGCCGAGGTCGATGGCGTGACCATCGCGCCGCCGGGTCATGCCCCCCGCGGCGTGCAAAATGGCCAATGGCCCAGCGACATCCCACAGCCGGCTGTGCGAGATCAGCACGGCCTGGGCGGCTCCGTCGGCCAGCAGGCAGAGGTGGGCGGCCATGCTGAGCAGCGACGCCGCCCGGCCGCGGAAGGAGAAGTTCTTGAACCAGTGATGGGTGCTCGCGGGCACGAAGATCACCGGCTGCAGGTCCTCGTCCGGCTGCGCCACCTGCATCGGCCGGCCGTTGCGCTCGGCGGGAACGCCGAGCCCGCCGACGAACACATCGCCCGACGCGGGCATCGCGACCACCCCCAGCGCAGCCTGGCCGTCGACCAACAGCCCCAGGGCGACGGCCCAGTTCGGCATGCGACGGATGAAGGGCTCGGTGCCATCGATCGGGTCGAGCACCCAGACGCAGCGCGCCGTGCTGGTCTGCGCCGCTCCCTGCTCTTCGGCCAGCAGCACGTCGGCGGGGCGCTCGGCGTGCAGAAGCTCGGCGACCCGAGCCTGGACGGCGAGGTCGGCCTCGCTGACTGCCGAACCGCCGGCTTTGCGGCGCCAGTCGACATCGCCGTAGTAGCGCAGTGCGACGCGGCTGGCTTCGTCGACGAGGCGGCGGGCGAGAGGTAGCAAGTTCTGGGCAAGTTCTTCGGGGGACACGTGTTCTCCTTTGGCGAGGCCAGTCTACCAGCTGCCGACGCACGGCAGAAGGTCTGGCAGTCCCTGCGCACTGCGGCTTGGCGATCCGGTGCGGCAGGATCCCACTTTCCTCCACTCTGACGCTCGAGATTTCCAGAAAAGTATTGACCAAATGACCGAATCCGTATTATGGTCAACTCAATGTCTCAGCAGGAGTCCGCGCATGGGTTCTCTGATCGTCGGTCCAGGCTGCATTGGCCGTGTGCTCGCCTTCCATCTGCAGCGGGCAGGCGTCCGCGTTGGGTTTTTCCTCAAGCCGGCCCATCGAGCGGCCTGCGAGCAGGGATTTGCTCTGCTGCAATGCGCACGCCGCACCCGGTCTGTCGGCACTCTGCGCGTCGAGCAGCTGTTCACTGCAGCCGAGGACGTGCAACCCGCCGCCTGGCATACCATCTACCTGTGTGTTCCGAGCCCTGCGTTGCGCTCGGCTCCCCTGCGCGCGTTGCTGCAGCGTTGTCCGGATGCGACCGTGGTGCTGCTCCAGCCGGGCCTCGACGACCGCGCTGCAGTGCGCGAGCTGGTCGAGGCTGACCGCTTGGTGGCGGGCATGCTCTCGCTGCTGGCCTGGGAAGCACCCCTGGCCGCCGAACAGCTTCCCTGTCCCGGCACCGTGTTCTGGTTTCCTCCGCTGTCGCCTAGCCCCTTTTGCGGTCCACGGGCGCGCGCTGTGGTCGCAAGCCTGAGGGCTGCGGGCTTTCCCGCGCAGCTGGCCAAGCACGTGTCGCCGGCTGGACCCGCAGCTGTGTTGATGGTTCTGGTCGCAGCCCTGGAAGTACGCGCGTGGAGCCTCGCGCGCCTGTCCGAAGGCCCGGCGTGGCATGGCGCGTTGCGAGAGGCTCTGGCCGTCGTGGCCCGCCACGATCCCCAGGGCAACACGCCGCCAGCCTGGCTGCTGGGGCCGCGCATTCTGGGCGGTCTGCTCCGCGTCGCACCCTGGTTGCTGCCCTTTGACCTCGAAGCCTACCTGCGCGTGCACTTTGGCAAGCTGCGCGCTCAGACCCAGCAGGCCCTGGACGAGCATATCGAGCACGGCCAACGCGGCGGGCTGTCGACCATCCACCTGCAACGCCTGCGGGCACAACTCGAACCCTGCCCCCAACCTCAAGAGGAGCCTCAACATGAGCCCAGCCCACTCTGACGATGCCTGGAGCCGAAAGCTGCGCCAGCGCGCCATCCTCGAGCTCAATCCGCACGCCGCCATCGGCATCAAGCGCGACGTCCACAACTTCGTGGTCGACGCCCCCGCGGCCGCGATGGCCGATGCCTTCCACCGCGCGATGCGCACTCCCGGCAAGAGCTTCGGCCTGATCGAGGTCCGCCGCCTGCCCGAGAACGTCGGCCGGCCCTTCCAACTCGGCGAGCGCTTCCAGGGCCGCTACGGCCTCGAGGCCGCCGTGCGCCGCTCGACCGGCAACGGCCTGACGGGCCTGATCCCGGGTGGGACCTGGCTGGACGCGCCGCTGCAGAAGCTGGTCCGCCAGCTCGAAGATGGCTTCCTGAGCGACTACGGCATCGTCACCGAGCTCGAGCTCAGCCCTGCACGACCCGAAGACGGCCATCGCCTGCGCTACGCCTACCTCGAGGGTTCCCCTATCGCCGGCAGCTCGACCTTCGAGGTGCTGCCTTGTGGCCCCGATCGCTGCCGCGTGCGGCAGGTCTTCGAGTATCAAGAGCTGCGTTGGGATTCGGTGCCGCTGCTCTCCAGCGTCGGCCTCAGACTGCACAACCAGGTGGTGGCCAGCCAGATCTCCCAGTCCGCTGGGCTGATCGGCGCCCGGGTGCTCGAGAGCGACGTGCCCGCCGCCTATTGGGAGAATGTCCGGGCCGATGCGGAAGAAGCGCTGGCTGTCTGACTCACTTGGCGATAGAGTCAACCACATGCAGGCCGCTAAATGGGAACGTATCCTGATCGCCGCGGGCGGGCTCTTCGGCCGCTACGGCTTCCGCAAGACATCTATGGACGAGATCGCGCGCGCAGCTGGTGTTGCCAAAGGCACCCTCTACCTCGGTTGTACCTCGAAGCGCGACCTCTTCTACCAGACCCTGTTGCGCGACTTCCGGCTCTGGAACGCTGAGCTCGCCGACCTGCTAGACCCTGGTCAGCCGGCGGACCAGCTGTTGCGCCAAGCGATCATGCGCAGCCTCCAGACCCGCGACCGCCATCCTCTCGCACGCGACTTGATTCTCGGCGTCTTCGACGGCGACATCCCCGACTGGGCCGAGCGGCTGGCCAGTCTGCGTGAAGCGGGGCTGGGCACCCTGATGCAGATCCTCGCCATCGGCATGCGTCAAGGGCGCTTCCGGGCTGAGCTGGACCTGGCTGCTACCTCGAACGTCGTCCTCGACATGCTGACGACCAGCATCATGTACCACAGCCGCGGTGCGGACGCGGAGGGGCAACTGGAGCGCCACGTTCAGGCGGTGCTCAGGGTGATGCTCGGCGGCGTGCTCGACCCTTCCTTTGCGGGCGCGCCGCGAGGTTGACTTCGCTGGCAGGCTCAAGAACACTGAGAGCAGGTCTCTGGAAGCAGACAGACTCCAATGGAGGAGATCGTTGTGAAGAAGTTGGCGTTGCTCGTGCTGCTTGTCGGTGCGGGCTACTTCGTTGTGACGGAGTGGGCTCTGCCCTTCATGGATGCGCAGAACCTGCGTTCCAAGTATTCGGAAGCCGCGCTCGCCGCGAAAGTGTTCGCGTCGGAAAATGTCCCGCTCAACAGCGCGCTGGGACAGCCCCTCAAGGTTGGTCTGCACCACGTGTTGGCGCATGCCGCAGGAAAGGTCACGCTCCAGCAGGACATCGAGGGAGGGCGCAAGCAAGGGGTGGCCGTCTCGGAAGTCGAGTACGCGGACGGCGCTTGGAAGGTGGTCTCCTTTCTGGTCAGCTACGAAGGAGAAGCCGAAGCGGTGCAGTTCGCCCGTTGACGCGCACAACCCTGAGTCGGGGTGGACTATGTTACGGAAGATCTTCGCTGTTCTCCTGCTCGCTCCTGCAGCCTTCTGCGCGTTCGGTTACCTCGCCAGCGGCGAGCTGCAGGACAGCGCCGAGCGCCTGCCCTGGCAGATCGGCTACGGAGCTGTTGGAGCGCTGTGCCTGCTGACAGCGGGCCTGCTGATGTTCGCCCGGTCCCGGCCTGCGCCGCCCAAAGAATCGGGCCGGACAGCCAGCTGATGGCGAGCGAAGACGCGGCTACAGATGCCGGTGCACTGACGGCGCGCGCGCGTAAGCTATGGCAGGCGACTGCCGGCGAGCTGACCGCCGACACAGTGCTGTCCCCCGACGAGACCTACCGCCCGTCTTTCGCGGGCGAACCTCTGCGCACGGCGAGCCCTCACACGATGCTCGCCGTGGAAGACCGCTTTGAGCTCGCCCATGAGCTGGGCAGGGGCGGCATGGGCATCGTGTTTCGCGCCCGCCAGCCCGAGCTGCACCGCGATGTCGCCATCAAGTTGCTCCGCATCCACGGCGATGCGCAGGCCCGCGCCAGTTTCCAGGCCGAAGTCGCCACGATGGCCCGCCTCGAGCACCCGGGGGTCGTGCCCGTGCACGTCACTGGCGAGAGCCCCGACGGCAAGCCCTTCCTGGCGATGAAGCTGGTCGACGGTAAGACCTGGGCCGCAGAATTGAAGGAGAACGCGAAGGATCTGGGCCACCAGCTCTCCATCCTCCAAAGTGTCAGCCAGGCGGTCGCCTTTGCCCACAGCCGTGGCATCGTGCACTGTGACCTGAAACCGTCGAACATCATGCTCGGCAGCTTCGGCGAAGTGCTGATTATGGACTGGGGCCTGGCGGTCAGCGTCGAGCCCGACCCAGCGCTGCGGCATCGCGAGTCGGTGCGCGCGCCCTGCGGCACGCCGGCCTACATCGCGCCAGAGTTGGCCGAAGGCCGAGGCTCACGGCTCAGCCCGGCGACCGATGTCTACCTGCTGGGGGCGATCCTGTGCCAGCTTCTACGCGGCACCCCGCCGCACTCCGGTCGCGAGCTGCTGGCCGCGGTCGTGTCGGCGTTGTCGGGAGCCTTGCCGGAGCTCCCTGCTGAGCAGCCCAGCGACCTGCGCGCGATCTGTCTGAAGGCGCTCTCCCACGACCCCACGGACCGCTATCCCGACGCTGGAGCCTTCGCTGCGGCGCTGGCTGACCACCTGCGTCACCACGAATCGGCGAGCATCGCCAGCCGCGCCCGCAAACGTCTGCTGGCCTGCCAACACGGCGCGGGTCTGGGACGCAACGAGCTGTACGAAGGCTATACGGCTGCCATCGCCGGCTTCGATCAGGCGCAACAGCTCTGGCCGGCGAACCCCGATGCCCAGGTGGGACTGGACGAAGCGCGCCACAGCTATGCCGAGGCCGCGCTCGCACGAGGAGATCTCGGTCTGGCGGCCGCGCAAGCGGCGAAACTGCCAGGGCCCAAGCTGCGCCAGACCATCGCAGCGGCACAACGGCAGCGGGAGGTCGCGCGCATCCGCAGTGCCCGCCAGCGCCTCGCCCTGATGGCCGCTCTTTTCTGCCTCGTGGCAGGTCTTGCGCTGGGGCTCTGGCTCGTCAGCCGTGAACGCAACCGCGCCGAGGAAGGCCGGCACCTGGCGCAACAGGCGCTACGCAACATGATGTTCGGGGTGCGCGACCAGTTGTTCGAGCATGGCACCGACAGCTCGAAGCGGTTGGCCCACAGCCTGCTGCAGGACGCCTTGAAGGGCTTCCACGAGCTGCAAGACCTCGATCCCGACGCAGAGCGCACGATCGCTGAGCTCGTTTGGGCGCACTATTACATCGCCGACACGCACTTGGATCTCGATGGCGATGTCGAAGGGGCTCTGGAGCATCTGCGCGCGGCCGATGCGTTGTTGGAAACCCGAATGGACCAAGCCCCAAGACCAGCCTACAGGTTCTTGCAGGCGCTCGTGCAGAGGCTGCGCTCGCGAGTCGCAATGCACCAGGGCTGGAACGAAGAAGCGCTGGTTCGCTGCCTCAATAGCGTCGAGATTCTTCGAGAGCTCCGTACGACGGCCTTCCGCGACGCTCTGGGAGGGGTCCGATTCGACGGTGCCCTGGCTGAGGCGCTCGGCAGGTTGGGAACTCTTTATCTGTCCAGCGGCGCGTTGGATCGGGCCGATGAGCTGTTCGCTGAGGCCCATGGGCTGTTGCTGGCCGGCGATCCTGTCCAGTTGCGTGAGGTGTTGGAGAAGATCGGACAACTCGCCGCGCTCCGTGGGGACCAGGAAACAAACCAGCGCGTGGCCGCGGAAGCGGTCGTGGTCTGCCAACGCGCATTGGTGGCACAGCCGGGTTGGCCTCGCGAGGTAGCTCTGGTTCGGTCTCTACGGCAGCTGGGCATGAGTCTGAGCCATCACGCTGCGGGCGAGGCAGAAGCTGCCTATCTCGAAGCTCTGGCGCGGATCGAGAAGATCTTGCTGCTGCAGCCGGAGAACTGGGAGCTGCGTACGCTCTACGCCGAGACTCTCGCGTCCTACGCCGGCCACATGAGAGAATGGGGCCGGCTGGAAGAAGCCTCATCGGTGGCCGAGCGTAGCCTGCAATTGCAGCGCGAGCTGCTCGCCGATTCCACACCAGACCTGACTCTCGTGACGATGATCATGAGTAATTTGTTGATCCGAGCAGAGGCGGGCACACTGGGCGCAGACGGGGAATGGGCGACCCGGGTCTTCGAACTGTCTCAGCAGCTCAGGGCGCGCCAGGACTCCTCGATTTTCCTGACGCAATCGAGCGACCTGCCCATTTTCTACGCCCGTATTCTGTTGTTGCAGGGAAAGGCTGAGCTGGCCTGGGAGCGTTACCTGGAAGCTGCGGCCGAGATCAAGGCCCTGGCGAGCGAGTTCAGCTATTCGCAAGCGCTTCAGCGCTTCTTTTCCGGCCAGCTACGGGTCGTCTCCCGCCTGGCAGCCGAGCGCGGAGAGGATCGTCTGGCGCTGGCATTTCTGGACGAGTCCGAGATGGTGCTGACCCGCTTCGACGGAGGCCCTGTTCTCCACAGCTTGAACCACGCGCAGCGGGCCGAGCTGCTGCTGCTGAGCAACGCTGCAGAAGCGCAGCGCCTGGCGGCTGAGGCAGTGCGCTTGGCACGCCAGGCCTTCGGGGGCGCCGACCAGCCCCGGGGGGCCATCCACGCGATGTTGCAGAGCCATTCTGTGCTCGCGCTCGTTCTCGAGCATGGTGGAGATACTGAAGGCGCAGCCGCGACTTACAGAGAAGCGCTCGAGCTGGCGGTCGCTCAGGGCGAACAGCGCCCCGACCAGATTCTACTGACCGACCTGGCGCAATACTGTGTCCTCGAGCTCGCTCGGCTGCACCGTGGGGCTGGCCGCGAGCTCGAAGCCCAGACTGTCCTTGAGGTCGGGCTGGCCGCCGTAGAGCGGACGCTGGCTGTCCATCCTGAAAACCAACGTTTGGTGGAAGACCGCATCATGCTGCTCGATCGCGCGGCGGAGCAGAGCTTACGGCGCCAGGATCTCGCCAGCGTGCTGTCGCACTGCCAGGCAGCCCGTCGCGCGTTTGAAGCGCTGCAGCTCAGCAACCCGATCGCGCGTGAAAGGTTGGCGGACCTGCTGACGAGCGCCGTGCAGCTCGCCCACGCCAGCGGCGCGTCAGAGTTGCAGCGCGCTCTGCTGCTCGAGCAGGCCGTGAACGAGCGCTGGCTCGTCGACCAGCAGGGCAGCCCTTCACAGCGTTATGGGCTGGCCGCCACTCTGTTCAATCTCAGCCTGCTGCAGACGTCAGACACAGCGCCTGCAGAGCTTGAGCTTCAGCTGCAGACGGCTGCCGGGTTGGTGTCCGACCAACCGGAGAGCGAGCTCGCCCTGCGCATCAACCAGCAGCGGAAACTTGTCCGGCAGGCCGCACTGCTGGACGGTTGGTCGCTCCCGCAGAGCGCCGAAGACTTCTATCTGTTGGCTCGGGGTCTGGAGCAACGGGGATCTTTCGACAAGGCGCTGCGGGCCTGGGACGAAGCTCTCACTCTCGATGCACAGGGGCCGTGGCTGTTGGCCGCGTCTCGATGCGCCGCCCAAGCGGGGGCCGAGGCGCAAGTCTTCCACTGGCTGGCCGAGACTCTGGCAGGGCTGCGTGACGGGATCGCGGCGGCGGAAACCGAGGCCGAGCGGGCCAACCTGCGCGCCGTCTGGCAGCGCATCCGTCTGCAGGACCCCGCCTTCGAGGCGCTGCGGGGGCATGACGACTTCGAGGCGTTGTTCGGAGCCGAAGACCCCTGATCCTGTCCCCATCAAAAAAGGCGCCCGCAGCGAAACAGGTTGGCCGAGCATCAGCGCAAGAGCTGCGCAGCGGTCGGAAGGTCCCCTGTAGCGGCGGTCTACGAGAGGCTGTCTCAGGGAACGTCTGGAAGCGTGGGATTGATTCCTGAGGACAATCTCAGACCCCTGCGACTCGGGGGGAGAAACCGACTTTTCTCTTTGTAGGGGAGGGGTTTACCCCCTCCCGAGGGCGGGGGTAAACCCCGCCCCTACATGATGAAGGGAACGCCCATGACCTCTGGGATCGTCAAGAGATATCACCTGGCTGTCAGCCGCGAATCGTCTGAAGTCTGACCATTGTTCTTGTAGGGGAGGGGTTTACCCCCTCCCGCGGACCTCACGGGCGGGGGTAAACCCCGCCCCTACATGAGGATCCAAAACAACCCATCGGCGAATTCTCGTTCCGTGAGACAGTCTCTACGACCGCCGAGAAAGCCGAGCCGAGTGAGAGAATCCATAGCTCTCGGGGCACACCTGCGAGTGTGGCTTCTCCCCAATTAGAAAAGGCGCCTTCCCAAGAAGGCGCCCGCATCGAATCAGACTGGCTAAGCCTCAGCGCAAGAGCTGCGCAGCCTCTTGAGGAACCTCTGGCGGCGTCAAGCTGTCGAAGTCCGACAGCGCATAACTCGCACGGATCACGATGTGATGCGGGCTCTGCAGCGCCTCGGTGGCGTCGTTGCCTTCATAGCACTTGCAGGACAGAGTGAGAAGCATGTTCACAGCCTCGATCAAGCCGGTTTCGGAATTCAGGGACACGTCGTACTGTACCGAACCGAGTCTCTTGTCGGCGAGACCCACGATCTGGGGAACCGTCAAACTGACGGTAGCAGCCGCGCCTCAGCAGCCACCTCCCGACTGTTGCTGGCCCTGTTGGCCGCCTTGCTGCTGGCCGGATTCGGGGCTGTCGTCAAAGCAGCCTGCCGACTGGTAGCCGTTGAACAGCGCGACGGCGAGCTTCGAAGTGCCTGTGACCTGCAGCTGTGTCCCATCCTCAGACCAGACAGCGGTGCGGTGCATGGCCGCGATCTCTTTGAGCACCTGCGTCAACGGCAAGAACAGACGCTCAGCGATGCGCTCAGTGGGCCGTGCTGTCAGCATCAGCCAGCTGCCGCCGGAGTTGATCGCGCCGACCTCGCCGTCTTCGAGGCGGTAGCCCCGGAAAGGCGCGTCGATGGCGGTCAGCCGACCGAAGCTGCGTGCTTCGACCGAGGTGCCGACGTGGCGCTCGAGCAGCTCGTGCTCGGGCCCTTCGGCGAAACCTCCCTCCAGCTCGAATTCTACGCGGTAGCTCTCAGCTTTGAGGGTCGTCTTGACCGCCTGCTTGAGAGCCTTGCCCGGTTTCTCGTCCGCTACGCAGGTCCCCGCGAGGGCCGCACAGAGTCCGAGCACCATCCAGGTGGGGCGCATATCTCCTCCTTGTGTCGTCGATCTGCCGGTTGTACCGCAACCGGCAGCCTGGGGCCATCACTTCCCTGGAGCACCTTGGCTCAAGCTTCAAAGACGAAGCTGATCTTGCGCGCAGCCAGGCTGTCGGGGTGCCCCTGGACAAGACGTTCCCAGACCCGCAGACCCTGCGCAAAATCTTTTGTCTGCCGCACACGAGTGACGCCCCACCAGAACAGGGCCTCCGGCAGCTGGGCAGCCTGCGGAAGTTGTCTCTCGATGCTCTCGAAACTCTGGCAGGCCGCGTCGTACTGCTTGGCGGCGATGTGGAACAGACCCGCTCCGAACAGCAGCTCTGCGCGCAAGTCGTCTGGGCTCAAGTAGCCGATGACCTTGTGGTGGCAGACTCCTTCGGCGTCGAGGACCAGAAATGCGGGCAGCCAGCGTACACCATAGTGGCGCGTGGCCTCGCGGGCGTCGGTCGAGATCAGCTTGAGGGGCACAAAATTGTCGGCGATGGCCTGTTGCACGGTCGCATCGGTGAAGGTGACGGCTTCCAGCCGCCCACAGCCCCCTCAGGTCGGGTTGGAAAAGTGCAGCAGCAGCGGGCGTTGCTGCGCGGCCGCAGTCTCTTTGGCGGCATCGGTCTCGAGCATCCAAGCGATCATGATCTTCTCCTGGCAAACTGTTGTGCAGCGTCACCATAGCAAGCGCGCCACAGCCCGTCGATGGGTACGGCCGCTCCAGGCAGGTACACTTGTAGAGTACACCGCACATGGGGATAGAGCTGTGGAGTCGATCTGGCAGACCACCTGCTCGACCTTG
This sequence comes from Planctomycetota bacterium, assembly GCA_029260765.1. Taxonomy (GTDB): domain Bacteria; phylum Planctomycetota; class J058; order JAJDCP01; family JAJDCP01; genus JAJDCP01. Next base: position 48,735 of record JAJDCP010000062.1, on the reverse strand, counting down.
AAGAGCGCCATCGAACCCGATTGGCAGGAGGCCTATGACTATCAGCGGCCCCTGTCCCTGCTGCTGACGCGTTACAGCTGGCTGAGTCAGGCGGATCGTGAAGATCTGGTCGCCGAGCTGCTGCTCGACATCAAGAGCTGGCTGTTCAAACGCTATCTGCCGGGCCGCGGCAAGTTCCGCTCATTCCTCTGCGGGGTCGTGCGGCACCGCGTGCAGCATGTCTACCGGCGGCGCAAGAAGCACCTCCCGCTCGAGAAACTGGGCGAGCCCGGCGAGATTCCCCCCGAGCAGGCCCGGGCCATCGACCTGGTCGCCGAGGTTCTCAGCGCCACCCGCCGATGGTGCACAGCGCGCCGCACGCAAGCTGAGCTTGAGGTCGAGGTGTTGCGTCAACGCCTGCTGGGCAACCGCAGCTACGCGGAGATCATCGCCGCGACGGGCCAGTCTCTGATCGCAGCCAAGCGCATGGTCGGCGGCGCGCGGCGCGCGATCATCGCCGGGCTGCTCGAACGCACCATGCCTGGAGCGGCGGATAGCGTGCAGGGCTTGGACTGGAAGCGTCTGGCCGGCCATGCCCTCGAATGCCTGGCGCACCCCCGCCGTGAACGTGAGATCCTGGCACGCGTAGGCGATGACAAACTGCGCGAAGGGCTACAAGAGTGGCTCGGGTTGTACCGGCAGGCGCTCAGAGACCTCCCGGGGCAGGAGACCCAAGCGGGTATCGACCTGCAGAAGGGTCTGGAGGTCATCTTCTTCGAAGCCTCCGCAGTTGAGAATTGAGACCGGGTCCGTCATCCTGTCGCATTCTGTCTGCGCGGGAGGTCGGGCATGCCCGATCCAGAAACGTCCCTTGCTCGGGTCGATGTCGAGGCCAGCGTCGTCCGTTGGTTGAAGCTGGCCAGCGATGAAACCGAGCGCGCCGGCCCCGGGCAGTCTTTCAAACCTTCCCCAGCGAGCCCTGAAAGCGAACGGCCGCTCGCCAGCGGATTCGCCCTGCACGAAGCGCTGGGCCGGGGAGGCATGGGCGAGGTGTTCCGCGCGCGCCAGGAGGCGCTGCAGCGGGATGTCGCCTACAAGAAGCTGCGTGGCGCCTTGCGCAGCCAGCCGGCCGCCCGCGAGGCCTTCCTGGCTGAAGCGGTGGTGACGGGACAGCTCGAGCACCCGAACATCATCCCGATCTATGCGCTCGGCGAAGACAACGGCGAGCTGTTCATGGCGATGAAGCTGGCCGGTGGCCGCACCTGGCGCCAGCAGCTGAGCGAGCAGCCGGCTTCCTCGCTGGACAGCCAACTCGAGGTCCTGCTCAAGGTGTGCGACGCGGTCGCGTTCGCCCACAGCCTGCAGATCAGCCACAACGATCTGAAGCCCGCCAACATCATGCTCGGCGACTTTGGCGAAGTGCTCGTGCTCGACTGGGGGCTGGCGCTGGACACCTCGGACACGCCTCGGGCCGGGTCGCGGATCCGGCACTGCAGCAGCGTCCGCGAGCCCTGTGGCACCCCGAGCTATATGGCCCCCGAGCTGGCATTGGGGATGGGCGACTGCGTGGGCCCCTGGACGGACATCTATCTGCTCGGGGGCATCTTGTACCGGCTGCTTACGGGCCAGCCTCCACATGGCACGGGCAGCCTCGAGGAGGTGGTGCGATGCGCGAGCCAGACTGCAGCTGTTGCGTTCCCCGCGAGTGTGCCCGAGAGGTTGCGTTGGATCTGTGAGAAGGCTCTCTCGCGGCTGCCCCGGAACCGCCATCACGAGGTCGCGGATTTCCGTGCGGAGCTGGCTGCCTACCGCAGCCACAAAGCGAGCTACCAGCTGGCGGACCAGGCCCGTGTCCGGCTCGAGCGCTGCCAGCGCGAGGCCGCTGTGAGCAGCGCCAGCGCCGCGGCAGCAGAGCGCTACAGGCTCTATGAAGGCTTTGCCGCGGCCGCTGCCGGCTTCCGCCAGGCGCGTGAGATCTGGCAGGCAAATCCCGACGCCGTGCAAGGGGAGCGGCAGGCACGCCAGAGCTGTGCCGAGACCGCGCTGCGGCTGGGTGACCTCGGGTTGGCGTTGGTGCATTCCCGTGCGCTCGAAGAAGCCGGGGGCGATGCGGCGGAGTTGCGCACAGGCATCGCCCGGCGCCGGCGGGCCCTGCAGCGCCTGCGTAGCAAGGCGGTCTGGCTGCGCCGGGGCATGCTGGCGGCCCTGCTGGGCATCATGCTGCTGCTGGCACTGTGGAAGCGCCAGAGCGACCACGACGTCGAGCGCCTGACTGCCGAGAAGGCCCAGCTCGAGGCCTCCCGGACGCAGGTGATGGCTGAGAGGAACCGGGCCGAGCAGAACGCAAGCCTGGCCCTCGGCGCTTTCACCAAGACCATCAGCAAGATCCGTCACAAGCTGCTCGATGAGGTCTCGACACCACGGGCCCATCAGGTCAGCCGCGAGATTCTGCAAGAAGCCGCGGATGGACTCTCCCGCATCAGGGTCGCGAGCAGCGTGCGTGAGGTCGCAGCGGCCAGCGCGCGGGCGGGCTTGGGAGAGCTGAAGCTCGACCTGGCCGACGATCCGGAGGGGGCACTCGAAGACTTCAAGGCCGCCGAGCAGTCCCTGGCAGCGCGGCTGGATGCCGGGACGTTGCAGGGGGCCGAGCTCGAGGTCTATTGTGGCCTGCTCGACCTGCTCGGGGAAGCCCAGCTCACCCTCACGCGTCTGGACGAGGCGCGCCTGCCCCTCGAACGCGCACTGCAGCTGCGGGAGGGCATGCCGGGGGTGCTTCCCGAACAGCTGGTCCAGAATCTGTACCTGCTCAGTCGGGTGGCCATCGAGCAAGGGCAGCTTGAGAGGGCGCGTGGCTTCCAGCAGCGCGGCCTTGAGCTGTGCCAGGCGTGGATCGCGGCCGACAGCACAGACAGCGCCTTGCGCCGTCTCGCTCTGCTCTACGGCGCCCAGAGCGAGACTCTCGAGCAGCTCGGTCAGGACGGCACGCAGTCCAGCGCGCGCGCGCTCGAGGCGGCCGGCCGTCTGATGGAGCGCGATCCCAACAGCCGCACCCATCTGTTGCTGCAGACGGAGAGCCTGCTGCGGATGGGTGACATGCACCTGCACCAGGACGAGCTGCAGCAGGCCGAAGACTGCTACCGACAGGCGCTCGAGCTGGGACATCGGCTGGCGGCGCTCGATCCTCGCCACGCCGACACGCGCAAGCTGCTGGCGTTGGGACTGTGGCGGGTCGGTTATCTGCGCGCGCAGACGGCCCTCTGGCCCGAGGCCCGGGACCATTTTGAGCAGGCCCTGCAGTGGTTGGACGTCGACAACCGCGTGCAGCGGCCGATGGCCGTACGGCTGCTGGCTGAGCTCGGAGAAGCCTGCCTGCGGATGGGGGAAGGGCCGGCCGCGGCCGAAGCTTTCCAGGCTGCCCTGGCCTGGGCTGAAGAACTTCCATGGGGGGAGGCGCGTCTGCAGTTGGCCCGCAAAGCGGCCATCTGGCGCGTCGGCCAGCAGGACATCGACGGAGCACTGGCCCTGTTCGAGGACTGCTGGCGTGGCTGCAGGCAGCTCGAGTCCAGTCCACCTTGGCTGCATGGCCAGATGCTGGCGATGCAGTTGAGTCACGCCGGGCTCCAAGAGAGGTTGGGACACCCGGAAGTCTCACAGGCCTGCCTCGAAGAGGCCCTGAGCTTTGGCAGCCAGGCACTGCAGAACCAACCCCAGGCCCGCACCCTGCTGCACAACCTGGCATGCCTGCAAGAGAGCCTGGGTCGGCTCCACTACCAGGCGGGCAGGGCGCAGGAGGCCCGGGCCGCTTTCGAGCAGGGCTGTGTGTACGGCGCGCAGCTCGCCGGGCTGTCCACGAGGGCTGCCAACCTGCGCCAGTACGGCGTCAACCTCGAATGGCTGGGGAGCATCGCCCACGAGCACGGCGATCTGGAAGTGGGGCAGGCCGCCCTGTCAGCCTGCGTCGAGCTCCGGCGGGAGTTGCATGGGCGAGGAAGCACAGCGACCAGCGCGCGTGATCTGTGGGTGGCGCTGCGCCTGCTGCTGGCGCTGGAGTGGGAGGCCGGCAGCTTGTCGGAAGCCAGAGATCTGGCCATCGAGGCCGCTGCGTTGGCGCGCCAGCGGCTCGACGAGCACAAGGGCGAAGAACAACGGGAGCAGCTCGGCGAGACTCTGATCGAGCTCGCACAGTTGCAAGAAGCTCTGGGACATCCGCAGGCTGCTCTCGAGCTGGTCGAGGAGTGCCTGCGCGAGCGCTGGCTCCCCGGGTTGGACGAAGCCTTGCGGGTCGAGCAGGCGCGGTTGCGGAAACTGCTGGGGTTGGAATGAGCCGTGCTGGTGTTCAAGCTGAGGGAGGCATGCCCGGTCGCTGCCGCAAGAGCCCGGAGAAGCCCTGCTCTCGGCAGAATTCCTCAAAGCGTACGCGCGGCACTCCGTTCCAAGCCAAGTCCTTGAACTCTTCCTTCAAGGGAACATCGCAGACCAGCCGCGCCAGTTTCCGGTAGAGCAGCGCATCGGCGCGTCCCCGGGCCAGTGTAGCTGCCAGCTTCTGGGCGCCACGCACCTTGGGTGGCCAGCTCTGGGGGTCATCGGGGATGGCTTCCAGCGTGCCGAAGCTCTCGAGCAGCCGCGCGGCAGTCTTGGCGCCAAAACCGGGCAGGCCCGGAAAGCCGTCGGCGCTGTCCCCGACCAGGGCCAGGTAGTCCGGCAGCGCAGCGGGCTGGACGGCGCGTTTTTCGACGAACGCGTCCACATCGATCACGCGCTTGCGCATTCTGTCGACCTGCACCACGCGGTCGCCCACGAGGCACTGGCCGAGATCCTTGTCGGGTGTCAACAGCCGCACCTGATCGACCTCTGCAGCCCAACGCGTGGCTGCCGTGGCCATGGCATCGTCCGCTTCATACTCGTCCATCGACCAGACCGTCATGCCCAGCCGGCGGGCCGCCTCTTCGACCAGGTCGAACTGGGCGCGCAGCTCCTCTGGCACGCCTTCGTCGCTTTTGTAGCCGTCATACAGGCGGTTGCGGAAGCTGCGGATCGGGTTGTCGAAAGCGACCGCGATATGGCTGACCGCCTCATCCCGATCGTGCAAAAGGGACAGCATCGACCAGACGAAACCATAGGTCGCCTTGACCGGCTGCCCGCTCGGGGTGGTGTGGCTGGGGCGTTTCGAATAGTGGGCGCGGTACAGCTCGTAGGTTCCATCGACGATGTGCAAGCGCATGCGGACTCCAGGGCAAGTTCATTCAGCCAGCCATAATAGAGCATCGATCGGCAAGAGTCTTTACGGTAGAGTTCCTTGCAAGCTGCCGTTTGAGGCGATCTCTTGTTGCTGAAGCTCTCTGGACTCTGCAAGCGCTATGGCGCGCTCGAGGCCCTGAGCCAGTTGAACGTCGAGGTTCTCGGCGGCTGTGTCGGACTGCTCGGTCCCAACGGCGCGGGCAAGAGCACGCTGATCCGCACGCTGCTCGGACTGCTCGAGCCCAGCAGCGGCGCGGCCGAGGTGCTCGGCTTCGACATCGTGCAAGACTGCCGCAAGATCCGCGCGCGGGTCGGCTACATGCCTGAGACCGAGACCTTCTTCCCGGCGATGACCGGGCTGGAGATGGTCTCTTTCGCCGGCGAGCTCTCCGGCATGCCGCGCGAAGATGCCGTCAGCCGCGCCCACGAGATGCTCGACTACACGGGTGTGGGAGAGTCGCGCTACCGCTTGGTCGAGACCTACTCGACCGGCATGAAGCAGCGGGTCAAGCTGGCGCAGGCGATCGTCCACGGTCCGCAGCTGGTCTTCCTCGACGAGCCGACCAACGGGCTCGACCCGATGGGCCGCGAAGAGCTGCTCGGCATCGTCTCCGACCTGGTGCAGGCGGGGGTGCATGTGGTGCTGTCGAGCCACCTCTTACGCGACGTCGAGCGCGTCTGCGACAGCGTGCTGTTGATGCAGTCGGGGCGCATCGTCCACTACGGCCCGCTCGACGACTTCCGTGCCGGCGACCCCGGGGCCGTCGAGGTCGAAGTGCGTGGGGGGTGTGGCTTCGAGAGCTTCCTGCAGAGGTTGGAGGAAGCCGGGCTGCAGGCACGCCCAGCCGACGGAGACGAGCGTTGTGTCGTCGCGACTCCGGCTCCCGAGCAGCTGGACGCTTTGTGGCGGGTCGCCTACGACGGGGGCTACGAGCTGCGCGAGCTCGTGCCGGTGCGGGTCAGCCTCGAGAAGGCCTTTCTGCGCTTCATCGAGGGGATCGCGAGCGCGGACATCGCGGGCGCGGAAAACGCGCGCACGAAGCCGGTGGAGGAAGCATGAGCACCCGCCGCCGCAAGGTCTACCGGCCCTACCAGGGCAGCCTCGACGCGAACCGCTGGCCGGCCCTGAGCATCATCCGGCTCGAGACCCGCTTGTCGCTGCGCAAACCCTGGGTGCGGCGGCTGTTGATCGGTGCGGGCATCCCCCTGCTGTTCATGACCGCGTTGCTCTACTTCAACGTCGTGATCGAAGGCCGGACCCGGGCACGAATCCTCGATCTGAAGGTCTACACCAACCTGTACAAGGCCGAAATTCTGTTCCTGATGCTGCTGATGGCCGCCGCTGGCAGTGGCAGCATCGCCCGCGATGTGGCCAGCCGGGCCCACCAACTGTACTTCTCCCGGCCGCTGACGAGTCTGCAATACTGTCTGGGCAAGACCCTGTCTTTGTGCCTGCTTTTCAGCATCGGCTTTGTCGTGCCTGGTCTGGCGCTGTGCGCGATCGATCTCGCGCTCTCCAGTGAACCGGATCTCGCAGCGTTTGGCCTCAAGTTGGTGCAGGTCGGCGGCTACGCGCTGCTGCTGTCCGCCGTGACCGCGTGCCTGATCGCCTGCCTTTCGTCGTTCGGCAAGCGCTCCCGTGCGATCGGCATGATCTGGGTGGGGGTGTACATCTTCAGCTCGGTGGTGGCGCGCCTGCTCGCGCGGCGTGATCTGGAGCACTGGGCGAATCTGCTCTCGATCCAGCATCTGTTCCGGCAGTGCGGGCTGGCCTTCTTTGCTTCGGAGGAAGCCACCCACGGCGGCGCGGCGGTCGCCATCGTGGGGCTGCTGGGGGTGGCCAGCTTCGGTCTGTTGTACTGGCGCATCCGCGACCTGCAACGGCGGGAGGGCACATGAGCGGCGTGTTGCGCTTTGAGGGGGTGTCGCGCTGGTATGGGCCCGTGCTGGGGCTGAACAAGGTCAGCTGCGAGCTGCAGCCGGGCATCACGGGCCTGCTGGGGCCGAATGGCGCGGGCAAGTCGACCTTTTTGAAGCTGGCCCTGGGGCTGGTCCATCCATCGGCCGGGAGAGTGCTCACGCTCGGCGAACCGGTCTGGGACAACCCCGGCCTGATGGCGCGCCTCGGCTACTGCCCCGAGATCGACAACTTCTACGAACAGATGCGCGGGGTCGAGTTCGTGCGGCTGATGCTGCGCCTGCAAGGCTTCTCGGCGCCGGAAGCCGCGCGACGGGCTGACCAGGCCCTCGAGGCTGCCGGCCTGGAGCCGCAGCAGAGCGCTCGCCGCATCAAGCAGTACAGCAAGGGCATGCGCCAGAAGGTCAAGCTCGCGCAGGCCATCTCCCACGAGCCCGAGCTGTTGGTGCTCGATGAGCCCTTCACAGGTGCGGACCCGCCCAGCCGCCGGCGCATCATCGAGCTGCTGCGGCGCCGGGCCGAAGCCGGCGTGCATGTGCTGATCTCCAGCCACGTGCTGCACGAGATCGAGGCGCTGACTGAGACGATGCTGTTGATCGACCGCGGCCGGATCCTGGCAGAAGGCGGTGTGCGCAGCATCCGCAGCCTGATCGACGAGCATCCACATCGCATCGCGTTGCGCTGCGAAGAGCCGCGGCGCCTGGCGCGCCTGGCCATCGATCTGGAGTGCGTGCAGGCGGTGCGCCTGATCGAGGGCGGGGTCGAGCTCGAGACGGCCCAGCCCGCGCGCTGCTACCGCGAGCTGCCCGCGCTGGTGGTCGAGAATCAGCTGCGGCTGGTAGGGGTCTCCAGCCGCGACAACGACATGGAAGCCGTCTTCCGTTATCTGGTCGAAGGCCGCATCGCGCCGGCAGGGGGGGCTTGAGGTGCAAGCTCCCAAGCCGCTGCCGTTCTTCGCTTCCGTCCGCGCGATGGCCGGACTGTACCTGCGCACCCTGACCCGCGGGCGCAAGTCCTGGCTGGTGGCGCTGTTGCTGCTGATAGGGCTGAGCGTGGCGGCCATCACCGTCTACCGGCCGCGGCGGGCCGATTACGACCTGGTCGAGAACTACCGGCAGCTGGTCTCGCAGCTGCTGCTCGGATTCTTGGTGCAGTTCGTCTGCCTGTTCTATGGCCTGGCCGTCGTGCGGGAGGAAGTCGAGCAGCGCACCATCACCTACCTGTTCTTGCGCCCGCTACGACGCAGCACGATCATTCTCGGACGGTACCTGGCCGCCCTGTGCGTGACATTGTTGATCAACCTGGGGGTCAGCCTGCTGCTGCATGGCATCGCCGGGGTCGGGCTGCAGGGCTTGCCGCCTCTGCCAGGTGTGTTGCTGGCTGCGGGCCTGGGAGCGCTGTTCTACACCAGCGTCTTCACGGCTTTCGCCACCTTCCTGCCCCGGCCTACGATCTTCGGAGTCTGCTTCATCGTCTTCTGGGAGTTCTCGCTGCCCTTCGTGCCGAACACTGCGGCCGCTTTCAGCCTGCGTTTCCACCTGCTCAATCTGGCCGGGGTCCCCGCGCCGCCGGCTTTCGATTTCCTCGAACCTCTGCAGGTCTCGACGGGCACCAGCCTGGCCGTGCTTCTGGGAGCGAGCTTGTTGCTGATGGGGCTGGCCCTGTGGCGCTTCCCACGGCGCGAGTTCATCATGAAGACGGCAGATTGAAGGGAACCGGAGAGGTTGTGCACGACAGCTGCGCCCCATCCGCGTATCGTGGGCAGCCTGCCACATGAGGAGCTGCTGATGACCTACGTACACTTTCCCCAGCGTCCTGCCGTGCTGGACGCCGCGTTCACCCGCGACCGCTATGCCCTGCTGACCGACCGCGGGGCTGCTGCCAGCGCGGCTGCAGAGCCCGACGCCTGGCTGGCGCTATTCGCCGACTGGAACGAGCTCAAGTCCTACATCGAGAGCGAGGGCGCCCGACGTCGCTACCGGATGTCCAAGCACATGGACGACCCCGAGGCCGAAGCGCTCGAGAAGGCCTTCCGCGAAGAGATCACGCCGCCGGCCGAAGCGGCGGACAGTGAGCTGGTGGCCGCGCTGCTCGCCAGTCCGCATAGCCAGGCTGTAGCCGAGCGCTACGGCACGCAGCTGCTGCGCCGGCTCGAGATCCAGCGCGAACCCCTGGCTCCGATCAACAGCGCGCTGCGCGTCAGCGTGGGGGCGCTGGGGCAGCGCTACGACAAGCATGTGGCGGCGGGCGAGGTGTCGGTCGGGGGGAAGACGCTGACTCTGGCACGTGCCCGCGGTCTGATGACCAGCGAGTCCGCGTCGACGCGGCGCGAGGCCTTCGAGGCCTACTACGGTTGGTTTCTGCAAGAACGGGAGCTGCTGGCGGACATTTTCAGCCAGCAGGTGGCGCTGCGCGACCAGATGGGCAAGAAACTGGGGCACGAGAGCTACGTGCCGCTGGGCTACGCGTCGATGAGCCGCACCGACTACGGGCCGGCTGAGGCCGCCACTTTCCGCCTCGCGATCAGGACCCATGCCAGCCCACTGCTGGCGCGCTGTTACCAGAGTCAGGCCCAGGCCCTGGGTCTGGAGCGCTTGAGGCCCTGGGACAAGGGCTACCATCCGGCGCTCACGCTGCCCACCGGTGCGGCTCAGCCTGTCGCCGCACAGCTCGACAAAGCCGAGCGGGTGTTCGACGCGCTCTCGCCGCAGCTGGCCGCGCATTTCAGGCGCATGCGTGAGCTGGGTTTGATCGACCTCGAGAACCGTAAGGGCAAGCGCGCGGGCGCGTTCTGCACAGCCTTCTCTGACGAGTCCAAGGTCGCCATCTTCTGCAACTCGATCGGCGATGAGGGGGACGTCAAGACGCTGATGCACGAGATGGGGCATGCCTTTCAGGGCTGGGAGAGCCAGTGGGTGGAGGCGATCGACCTGCGCTGGCCGACCGCCGACGCCTGCGAGGTCCACTCGATGGGGATGGAGTTCTTGAGCCTGCCCTTTCTGGGCGAGTTCTTCACCGCGGAGCAGTGTGCCCGCTTCACCAAGAACCGCTGGCGTCGGGCCATCGAGCTGCTGTGTTACGTCGCGCTGGTCGACGATTTCCAGCACCACATCTACCAGAATCCCGAGGCCAGCGCGGACGAACGGGACGCCATCTGGGCGCGCCTGCAGGACCAGTACATGCCGGGCCTGGATTGGTCCGGCGAGGCAGAACGCTACCGCTCCAGCCGTTGGTATGCGCAGCTGCACATCTTCCGCTACCCCTTCTACTACATCGACTACGCGATCGCGGAGACAGGGGCCATGCAGCTGGGCCTGCTCGACACCCAGGATCATGAGGCCTGCCTGCGCACCTACCTCGAGCTGTGCCGCCTCGGGGGGACGGGCAGTGTGCTCGAGCTGTTTGCGGGCGCGGGGCTGCGCTCGCCCTTCGAGCCCGCCTTGATCGCGGACCTGATGGCGTACGCGGCGGGTGTGCTGGAAAGCTAGGGTCGTCCGTTCAGCCTTGATGTTTGCCGCTGGAGATGTCGATGCGCAGCTCGATGCGCCCCAGGCTGGCGAGCGCATGCGCGGCGGCTCGCAGCAGCAAGAAAGGCGTGAGGGTGGTCGCCAGCAGCCAGCTCAGCCAGGATGCACCCACCCATGCATAGAGCGCTCCACGGCTGCCGGCCAGGGCCTCCAGGTCGGCCAGCAACCCCCAGGGGTCGCTGCGCAACGCCGCGATGCCCAGCGCGGCGCCTGCTGCGGCCACCAGACCGAGCAGCAGGCACAGCCACGCGGTCGCGCGCAACAGGCGCGCGCAACGGCTCAGAACCTCGGCGTCATTGGACGGTGCCACGAGTGTCTCCAGAGTGGTCATAGCGCGCAGTCCTGGAACCGCGTGCGGGCGGCGCTCTATCAGCGGCTGTCTCGCGGAACGCGATTTCGCCATACAATTGCTTTGGATTGTCACGTAGGGGCGGGGTTTACCCCCGCCCGCGGGAGGGGGTAAACCCCTCCCCTACAAAGAGAAAAGTCGGTCTTTCCCACCGAGACGCCGGGGCCTTGGATTGCCATGGAAAATCAATCCCGAGCATCCAAGCGTTCCGTGAGACAGCCTCTATCAGTCCTGGAGCACCTGCCAGACACCGACAGTGCCCTGCCAGAATGTGCCCCCGGCGATGAGGGAACCCGTCGGGCTCACCGCGAGCTGTCGGAACGAGCCTGCATCCGCAGCAGCTTCCATCTCGCCCAGCAGGGCACCCGTCGCCGTCCGGTAGACCTGTAGGAGGTCGGAGTGCGATTCTTGCGTCACGATGAAGCTGCCATCGGCACTCAACTTCCAGTGGCTCAGACCGAGATAACGTGTCGCATCGATCTCCAGCAGCGTCTGCAGGGTCCCCAGGTCGATGATCCGGAAGCTGCCGTCGTTCTCTAGAACCAGCTCTCCGTCAGGGCTGCACTGCAGCTGATTCCAACGCTCGAGCTGCCGTTCGACGAGCGGCTCCAAGGTCTCGGGCTCGGGGCCGACCTCTGCCAGAGCCTCGGGCAGCCGAGCTGTTTGCAGAGTCCAACCAGAGGGGGATTCCCGGTGAAACACAAGGCGCTCCCCATCCGGCGAGAAGGAGTCGAAGACGCCGGCAAAGACTCCCAGGACGGTCCAGTCGCTGGTTTCAATGCACGTAAATCCCTGCACACGCTGGACCGCGAGCAACGTCCCATCGGGCGACAGTCGGGGCCTTCGTCCCTCGATATCGACGACCAGCCCACCAGTTTGGGTGTCCCAGACCTCGACAGAATTCGAATCGGTCAGGAGGTACCGGCCATCAGGGGTGGGCAGCATGCCGTCGACCCATTCCATGACAGCGCGCATCGGCACGGTCTCGCCGGTCATGAGGTCGATTCCCTCGTTGTGCCAGACCTCTCCCGCCTTGAGTACGTGAAGCAGTGCCTTGCTCTCGACGTCCCAGATCCTGGCCTCCCAGTAGTTGTGCGTCGCGAGCCTGCGATCGTCGCCCAGGAAAGCCACGGCCACGACTTTCTCCCAGTGGTGCGCCTCAAAGGCCATCAACGTGTCACCGCTCGCAACGTCCCAGACCACACAGTAGCCCGCCTCGTCTCCTGAGGCCAAACGGGCGCCGCTCGGGGAGAATGCTAGGCTGGTGATCTCCCGCTTTTCATGGCATGCCCGCCAGAAAACCGAGCGCAGGGGGCCGCCCGATGTGCGGATGGCTCGGACCGCGACGACCGTGAGGACACCGAAAGCGGCGAGGGCTCCCAGGCGACCCATCCAACGACCCTTCATGGCGCTTTTCCCCCTGGTCGAGCTGAGCTGCGTGGCGGCTCCCGCCACGATGACCAGCATAGCAGCAAGACCCGCGCCAGGGTTCAGCGCTGGCGGCGGAGGCCGCTGGCGTCCACAATGCAGCCAGCCCCCAGCAAGGAGCAAAGATGCGGTTTCCGGCTATGCCTTTCTTGACCAGGCCGCGCGCGGCGGTCCTGCTGAGCCTGCTGATCTTCGCTGCACCTCTGTGCGCGCAGGCTGTCGGCGATGGCGATGGTTTCGTCGCTACGCTGTGGGGCGCGTACAGCCTCGAGCAGGCGCTGGAGGCCAACCAGCTGGCGCAGACGGCCGGAGCGCGGCAGATCAGCTTCCTCGTACACCTGCGCCAGAGCGCCACCGACGCGCACGACCTGTCCTGGCAGGGCACGCTGCCGGGCACGCCTCTGGCCGAGGCTCCGGCGGCGGAGGTGCTGGCCGCGGCCCTGGCTGACGCCCATCAGCGGGGCCTGGCAACCACGCTGGTGCCCTTTGTGCAGGCCGACAACCATGATCCTCGGGCGACCTTCTGGCCCGCAGACCGCGAGGCCTGGTTTGAGGCCTACGGGCGTTGCTTGGAGGAGCTGGCGCGCTTCGCTGAAGAACACGGGGTCGGCGAGCTGCTGGCGGGCAGCGAGCTGTCGCTGCTGTACCTCGACGCTGCGGCCTGGCGCCTGGTGATCGAGACCATCCGCGAGCATTTTCACGGCCATCTCACCATCAGCTGCCTGTGGTTCACCTACCCGACAATCCAGTTCTGGGATGCCCTGGACAGCATCGGCATCTCGGCCTACTTTCCCCTGGCGCTGCGCGCGCAGACCCGCGACGTCGAACGGTTGGAGCGGTCCTGGCGGCTGCATCGGCAGCACCTGCTGGCGTTCTCGGCACTGCAGGGCAAACCTCTGACCTTCAGCGAGGTCGGCTACCCCGCGACCGAGGTGGCGGCGCGGATTCCCTGGGACTTCGCCTGGGCCGAGCGCAGCCAGGACCTCGAGCTGCAAGCGGCCTGTTTTGAGGCCTTCCGTCGGGTCTGGTCGCGGGAGCCGCGTCTGCGGCGCTTTGCGATCTGGGGATTGGAGTCGGCGGAGGCGGACGCGCGCCACTCCGGGGGCCTGGGCTTTGTTCCCTTGGGTAAGCCGGCGGAGGAGGCTGTGCGGCAGTTGTTTGAAGAGCGGCGCGGGGATTGACGCTGCGCCGAGACAGACGCTCAGGCCAGGATCAATGCCAGCTCGCCCTGGAGCGCGGCGCTGTCCGCCGCACCGCCGACAAAGCCGAGCAGCGCTTCAGTGTACACGTCCAGCCAGAGCTGGAGAGCCTTCAACATCGCCGGCTGGCCCAGGGACGCGAGGACATCCCGCTGCCGGCCCGGGTTCTTGAGCGCCTCCCGGGCCGCACGGCCCAGCCGCGACCAGTCGATGCCGGCTTTGGCTTCTTCCGGAACCTCGAGGGTGTGCCGCAGCAGGTCACCCACGATCGCATCGCGGCTCGCCGTCAGGCTGCGTTTGATGCTGGCGCGGGACAGCTCCTCCCGCTCGGCGATCTGCTGGTAGCTGCGCCCGTGCAACAGCCGACCGGCGAGCACATGGATGGCGCGCAAGCCGGCGTCTCCGCGGTCGAGCTGCTGATCGTGCCAACGGCGCAGAGCGGCGAGCAACTCGGCGACCAGGTCGACCGTGCAGGTGTCCTGGTCGGTGACCTCGGGAAGCTCGCCGACATGCGCCATCGGCCGCAGGCGTTGGGCGCGCCTCCAGCGTTTGAGGACCTTGTTGTGGACCACACCTCGCAAGAAGTCCCGGAAGCGTCCGCGCTGGGCATCGTAGCGTTGGAACAGCTGGCAGCGGATGGCGATCAGGATCTCTTGCATCAGGTCTTCGGGATCGTCGACGAAGCCTCGTGCATACCGCGCTCGCAGCAACAGGCGTATTGGCTCGCGGTAGTCTTCGACCTCCTCCCAATCCGGCTCTCGACTGTCACGCAGGGCGCTGCAGGTCGTCTGCCATAAACTTCCCATCGCCGACCCCTTCCACACATTCACCAGCAGTGTAGCGCAGCCTTGTACTCTCGTGCAGGCCGCTTGCGGTAGACTGCAAGAAAGCTGAGCAAGCAGGAACGCCGTGCCGAATGTCGTCCCGCCTCCCTTGGTCCGGACTCTGCCGCAGATCGAAGACTGGCGGCAAGTGGGGCCATCGTCCTTCCTGGGAGTCGATAGCAGCCGCGCCGGACAGGCCATCGAGGTGCGGGTCTGCGCGTCTACAGAGTCCAGCCGCGCGCTGCAATTCGCGGCTCTGTCGGCCGGCGCGTGCGCCGAGCGACTCCAGCCGGTCGTCCAGTCCGGCCTGCTCACGGACGGCCGCGCTTTCCTGGTGTTGGCGCACCACACCCACGGCAGCCTGGCAGACCGCCTTCCAGAGACCATGGACGAGCTCTCTGCCCTGCGTCTGGTCGAGACTCTGGCGGCAGCTCTCGACGGCCTGCACCAGGCCCGCTTCGCCCACCTCGATCTGCGCCCGGAGCGCGTCGTCTTCCGCGGCTCCGGGGCCGTCTGCCTGGCACCTCCTGGCGCAGCCCAGGTCGATCGCTGGGCGGGACCCGAGCTGCAGGCCGGGCTGCCGCTGGATTTCCAGGCCCGTGTCCAGCTGGATGTCTACGGGCTGGCGAGCGTGCTGCATGCCTGCCTGTTGGGGCAGCCGCCTCGTCCAGGCCGTGCCGACGCCTTCCGGCTTGAAGGCGCTGAGGTCTCACGCAAGACCCAACAGCTGTTGCTGCGTGCCCTCGCCAAGGATGCTCGGCGACGCTTCGGCAGCATGCGCGGGCTGTGGACCGCGCTGCGGGAACGCCTGAGAGATCTGGGCGCAGAGCTCGCTGAGGAGCAGCAGCCCGCCGGAGTCGACAGTCCGCTCGGCCGTTGCGGACCCTACCAGCTGCTCGACGAGATCGCCCGCGGGGGCATGGGGGTCGTCTACCGCGCCTTTGACCCGCGCCTGCAGAGCCATGTCGCTCTGAAGCGCATGTTGTTCGCGCCCAAGAGCAACGAGGCCGAGCGCTTCCTGCGCGAGGCGCGGACGCTTGCCCGGTTGCGGCATCCGGGCATCGTCACGGTGCACGAGGTCGACTTCGACCAGGGTGCCCCGTACATGGTGATGGATCTGGTTTCCGGCGGCTCGCTGCAGGCCCGGTTGCGCGAGGGCCCGCTCGATGTCGAGGCGGCTCTCGACATCGCCACGCGCGTCGCTCAGGCCATGCACTATGCCCACGGCGAGGGAGTGGTCCATCGCGATCTCAAGCCCGCGAACGTGTTGCTTGACGCTGAGGGGCTGCCGTTGGTCTCCGACTTCGGCCTGGCCCTGGTGCACGATGGCCAGAGCGAGCTCACCGGCTCGGGCGCGTTGCTCGGAACCCTCGGCTACATGCCTCCGGAGCAGGCGGCAGGAGAGCGCGACGCGCTCGGACCCTGGACGGATGTGTATGCCATCGGTGCGATCCTGTACGAGCTGGTGACGGGCCAGAGGCTGTTCAGTGCGCAGAGCTCCCTGGAGATGCTGCGCTTGATCCGTGAGCGGGATCCGGTCCCTCCGCAGCGCTTGCGGCCCGAGCTGCCCGCGGATGTCTCGGCGATCATCCTGCGCTGTCTGGAGAAGACTCCGACCCGCCGCTACCCCAGCGCGGCAGCCCTGGCGGCGGACATCGAGCGCTTCCGCGTCGGGCTGCCCGTCGAGGCGCGGCCCGTCGGAGCGCTCGAGCGTGTCTGGCGGCGAATGCGACGGCACAAGCTGGTGTCGGCCCTGAGTTTCACGCTGGTAGCTCTGGCGTTGGGCTTTCTGGTCTTCCATCTGCTGCGGATCGAGGCCAAAAACCGGGAAATCGAGCGGCGTTGGGGGATCGCTGAGCGACGCGGAGAGATCGCGGAGTCGACTCTGGTCAGTCTCGGCGAAGACGTGCAAGGCTGGCTGCGCTTCGAACAGGGAGACAGCCGGGCCCAACGGGTCGCCGAGCGCATGCTACTGGTCGCGATCGACGGCTGGGAGAAGTTGGCCGAGGTCGCAGGCGAACAGGATGCGATCAGCGCTCGCGCGGCGCGTGCTCGCTGCAACCTCGGTGCGTTGCTCCTCGCCGCGCACGGAGAGCGGGACCGCGCGCTGGCATTGTTCCAGCAAGCTGCTCGCGAGCTGGCCGAAGTCCAGCGCCGCAGCCCTTCGCTGGAAGTCGCCCTCGATCATGCGCGGGCACTGTCCTACCTGGGGAACGAACAACGCCATGTCGATCTTGCTGCGGCGCGGGAGACGCAGGCGCAGGCCGTCGAGGTGTGCCGGGAGGCCGAGCCTTTCGCTGGCGCCGAGCGTGCCCTTTGGTTGACGCGCCTGGCAGGCTTGCTGAGCTCTCTGGCCCAGACAGAACGCGAACTGCACGGCCTGTCCGCGGCGCTCACGCTGCAGCAAGAGGCCCTGGAGCTCGCCCGCGAGGCGGAGGCCTGCAGTCCGGCCGACCTGCATGTGCAACAGGGGCTCTGGCGGGTTCTGCACAGACAAGCTGACATGTTGCTGCGGGTTGGACAGAGCACGCCTGCCCGAGTGCTCAGCGACGAGGCTCTGTCCGTGGCCCGGCGGCTTCGGAAGCGGCAGCCCTGGGATCTTTCGGAGGAGGTGTGGCTCGCCTCGAGCCTGCTGCAGGTCTCTAAGCTGGCAGCCTATCATGGCTCGTGGCAGCAAGCCTACAGCGCTGCAGCGGAAGCGTCCGAGCTGTGCCGGGGCCACCTGGCGCGGGCCAGCGGCAATGTCGGAGCGCAGCAGAACCTGGTGGAGGCCCTGGCGCGGCTGGCCGCCTGCAGCGACGTCCAACAAGAGCGGGACGCGGCGCTGCTCGAAGCGCGTGAGTTGACGAGCGCGCTGCTGCGGCGGTTTCCTGACCGGCCGGAGCGGCGCGTGCAGCAGGCGCGCACGGTCGCTCTGCTGGCCGGTGAGCGCGTCGACAGCGGAGGGGCTTGGCGCATCTCGGCCTGGCAGGAGTGGACGCAGGCTCTGCGTGCGCTGCGGGCGGCGCAACCAGCCTCCTTGGGGGTACGCCGCAGCCTGGCGATCACTCTCATCAAGCTCGCGCAGCAGAGTACATTTCTCAAAGGCGACCTGCAGGCAGGAATGCAGGTCGCTGACGAAGCCTGGCAGCTGCTGACAGACGTCGCGCGTGTCGACAGTCTAAATGTCGTGCTGCGTGCGGAGCTGGCCCGATGTGCCGGTGTGCGTGTCGAGCTGTTGATCAACCGGGGCGCCTTGAACCAGGCCCAGGCGGCGGCTGAGCAGGGTCTGGAGCTCGCGCTGAGAAACTGCCGCGCGGACAGCAGCGCCCTGGAGCTGCACTTTGCAGCGGCCAGCTCAGCCACAGGCCTTGTTTTCTGCCTGTTGAGACAAGGGAAATCGGGGGCAGCGCTCGACGTCGCGAACCGCGCAGTCGCGCAGCTCGAACCGCACCTCAACGCCGGGCTCCCGGCGTTCTGGCTCAGCAAGTTGGGGAGGTTGTACTACGCTCAGGCTGAGGCCACTCTGGAGGCGTCATCCGTCGAGTCCGCCTATGAGATTGCCTCGCGTAGTGTCGCACTGCTGCGCCAGGCCTGTGTTGCGGATTCGAGCAGTCTCGACGCCCGCTTCCAACTGTGCTGCGGGTTGACGCGCCTGTCGCTGGCCGCGGAGTCCTTGGCTCGACACGATCAGGCGCTGGCTTTGCGTCAAGAGGCGTTGGCGCTCTCGAGCCAGGCGGCGCAGGCGCATCCGGAACAGGTTCGTTGGCTGCTCCAGTGGTCGGGGGACCTTGAAAGGCTGGCCGATTCCTGGCGTCATCTCTCCGAGCCCGAGGCCGAGCGCCGCTGCGGCCAGCACGCTCTGGAGGTGCTGTCGCAGCTGGTCGCCGGGGATTCCAACAACATCGTCTGGCTGCAAAGGCTCGCAGTGTGTGCTGCCCATGCCGGCCTGACACTCTTTCGGCAGGGCGCCTACGAGCAGGCCGTAGCGTACCTTGAGCAGGGCGTGCAAGTCAGCGAGCAGATCTGTGCCCAGCTTCCGGAGCGACTAGATCTGTTGGAGCTGCGTGCGCGCCATCGCCAGAACCTGCTCTTGGGGCTGCGCAAACGGGGTGACCCGGCGGCCGCCCTGGAAGCACCGCAACAGGCCCTGGTGGCCTCGATCGAAGCGCTGCTGCCGCACTATCCAGAGGACACCATCTGGTTGCAGATCTATGCGGAGAATTCCTGGGATCTGGCCGACGCGGCAGGCCAGCGTGGCGCCACGGAGCGGGGCTCACATCTGCAGGCCGCGGTCCGAGCGAGCGCGAAGCTGTTGGAGCTGTGTTCGGACCTGCCCGACCACCTGGTGAGGCTCACCGTCTTGCAGAAAGAGCTCAGCGAGCACCGCCTGCGCATCGGTGAGCCCCGCGCAGCCCTGGAGTCCGCCCGGGGCGCGGTGGAGGCCCTCGACGCCCTGTTCGCGCTCGAGCCGACGAACAGGATGTGGCAGCTCGGGCGCGAGCGCAGGCGCGCCGATCTGGCCGCGGTGTGGGTCGCCTGCGATGACTTGCAAGCCGCCATGGAGGAGCACGAGCGCAGCTTCGAGAACCTGGCCGAGTGCTTTTCAGAGGAAGAAGACCAGGCGTGGATGTTCGTGATGGCCTACTGCGAGGCTCTCCGATGCGAGACCCGCCTGCTGCTGGGCGAGCATACGGCGGTCGCCCAGAGTGTGGACGCGACCCTCGCAGCGCTCCAGGGCATCAAGGAGCGCGGAGACGTCGGCGCGGAGTGGTGGATGGCGGTGGCCCGCTCATTCTTCATTTCGGCTCGGTTGGCGTTGCTGCAGGGTGACCAGGAGAGAGCACGTTGGTGCCTCGGAACTGCTGCCCGGCTCGAACCCGCATTCGAGGGCCCTTCTCTCTGGCTGACCGCGCTCACGGGCAGCCGCGAGCCGCACGAGGAGCTGTCGGAGGTCCCGTCTCCCGAGCCGCTGGTGCGTTTCCTGGTCGGGGAGATCGAGGCGGACCAGCTGCTGGTGGCATCCGCGGGCGCGCTCGAGGGTCCGCTCCAGCAAAGAGCCCTGGGCATCGCCCACGTCTACATCGGCCTGAAGCTCGACCTGGCCGGAGAGCTCTCCGCAGCCCAGCACCATTACCAGACAGCGCTCGCGACCGGTTTCTGCGAGCCGACCGCCCGCAACTGGGCGAAGCTGCGTCTGGCCGAGCTGGAGGCAGAAGAGCCCTGATGGCGAAACGAGCGGGATGGGCCGCATCAGGGCTCGAAGCAGACCGCCTCGATGTTGTGCCCCTCGGGGTCGAGCACAAACGCCGCGTAGTAGGCCTCATGGTAGATCTCACGGATGCCCGGGGGCCCGTTGTCGGAGCCGCCTGCGGCCAGGCCGGCGCTGTGGAAGGCGCGCACATCCTCCCGGCAACGCGCGCGGAAGCACACATGGGCCTGGGGTGTCTGCTTGCCCGAGGCGGCCAGCCAGAGCGTGCCCTTGCGGCCCAATCCGAAGCCCGCATAGGCGACCGAGCCGGACTGCTCGGCGCTCACCTCGGCGATCAGCTTCAGACCCAGAGGGGCCAACAAAGGGGTGTAGAAATTCGTGGCGCGCCGGAGGTCGGCCACGGACAGGCTGATGTGGTCGAGGCTGAGCGCCAGCTCATCTCTCGCCGTCTCAGGGCCGCCGGTCATCCTTCGAGCACCGCCTGTGCCTGGGTCTGCAGCGCGTCGATGCGGGCGAGCAGGATCTCATTGCCAGCCGCCAGCTCGCGCAGGAACTCACAGCGTGCGAGCGCCAACTCGGCCAGGCGCCGGTCGCCCTTCTCGAGGAATTCGCTCAGGCGGCGCAGCTCGCGGGCCACAGCCGCCGGGTCACGGTCGGGGTTCATCTGGATCGAGGGCATGGCAGGGCTCGCAACGCAGCGTTTCCCTCACTCTAGCAGAAGCGGTAGCTCGAGGCTCGGCAGCCCCGTCTCGAAGTGCACTGTGTGGGTCCCTGCCTGTTGGGGATGCACCGCGTAACGGGGCGCGTTCGAGCCCGTCAAGATCAGCCGCAGGCGATGCCCGGGCTCGACCTTCCACGCCACGGGCAGCGTCTCGATCTGCAATTCAAAGACCTCGCCGGCGGGCACGGTGCGGCTGCGCCGGAACCCTGCCTCGAGGCTCATGCGCCGCGCGCCGTCGGCGATCAGCAGCGCGCGCCCCTCGGCATCGACGTCGCACAAGCGCAGGTGCAGGTCGGCGTCGCCGGCATCGGTCGATGCACGCAGGGTCAGGCGTACGCGCCCGACCAGCCGCAGCGCTTCCTGCAACACCGGTGTCTCGAAGATCTGCGCATCGGCACGCGCGGCGGCCTCAGCCTGGTCTTGTGGCCCGTGGGCCAGCTGCGGGCTCAAGTTGTTGCCTCCCAGGGTGGGGGAGGGGTCCGCCGGATCGAAGGGCAGAGCCAACGAGCCTGCTTCGCCCTCGGCGTCGGCCAGATCGCCCTCGACGGTCAGGTACAGTGTGTGGTTCCGTATCTCTTCCACAGGCCAGCTGTCGGCCTCGCGCCAGCCCTCATGCACCACGTAATAGCGGATCGGTGCGCTCGGGGGCGCTTCGATTCCCCGCAGATGCTGGTCAAACCAGCGGCGCACCTCGGCCTCGACGATGGCGGCCTGCTCGAAGCGCAGCGCACCCTGCTCGGCCTTGCCCACCTTCATGTGCTCCCACGGGCCAAGCAGCAGCCGGTGTTGCGCGCGCAGCTCGGGGTCTGCGCCCGCCCGAACGCTCGCGAAGCTGTCGAGCATGTCCTGGGGGTGCATGTCGAACCAGCCGCCGATCAGCAGCGCCGGCACCTCGATCTGCTCAGGGCGGGCTGCGCCCTCGACCAGCCCCCAGAGCACGTCACGGCGGGGATGTTTGCGGAACAGGCGGTCGACACCGAACAGCAGGCCGAGCGTGTCGATGTAGGCGGCCCGCTCGACGCCTCCTGGATAGAAGGTGTCGTAGCCCCAGCCCAGACCACGGACCATCGGCACGATGCAGCGCAGGTGCGGGGGTTGCTCTTCGGCGGTGCGGTATTGGACTCCGCCGAGCGCCGAGGGCCCCCAGCAGCCGACGTTGCCGTCGCACCACTCCTGGCTGGCCGCCCACTCGACCACGTCGTAGCCGTCACGGGCCTGCTGCCGGCCGTTCGACGCGGTTGCGCCCTGCCGCCTGCCGAGCCGCAACGCGCCGCTGCGCCAGTCGACCACCAGCACCGCATAGGCAGCCAGCCCCGCGGGCTGGCCGTCGGAGTCTTCGTAGACCTCTCCGAAGATGTGCTCGGGCAGGCTGCGCTCCTTGCCGTAGGGGGTCTGGACGACGACCACGGGCCACGGTCCGTCGCCGGCGGGCAGATGCAGCAACGCCTCGAGCGGCGCGGCGTCGCGGGTGGGGATACGCACTTCCTGTTGGGCAAGCAGCGGGCTCGCCAGCAACGCGGCGCACAACACGACCCATGGTGATTTCGGCATCGCTCTTCTCCTGCGGGGAACTGCCCTGATGTTGGGATCGCGCCGGGTAGGATTTCAAGCGTTGATACGGATCGGCCTGCGGGTTATGGATAACCCCCCAAAATTTCGGAGCTTTGCGTGGAATTCCTCAAGACGGTCCTCAATCTATTCGTCTCGGTGTCCCTTGGCCTGGCGCTGTTGCGCAGCTATTTCATGGTCAACAAGATCTGGAAGCGCAAGCACGAACGCGTGGTCTCCGAGAGCATCTCGATTTTCGCCGAGATGATTGGACTGCTGACGGCCAGCACCTTCTTGCTGAAGTACGTCGTTTTTGAGGCGGATGTGTTGTCTTCAATCAACATGTTTATGGAGATCTGCATCTCGCTGACCTTCCTGTTGATCGGGATTGGCTACTGGGTGCAGTTCAAGAACAAGCCACGCACGTTCTGGGGGTTGTTCAAGAAAGCGCTGAGGCTCGAGCGCAAAGAGGCCGGCGATCTGTTTTCTTCGTTCCTGCGGCCGGTGGGGGCGGACAAGCTGCTGACTCTGATGCACGAGCTGGCGATGGTCGATCAGGTCCTCGATCCCAAGGAGGAGCAGTTCATCCGCCGCTTCGCCGAGCAGTGGAATCTAGTCTACATTCCCAAGGCGATGGGCTCGGCTTCCAACCGCTATGAGAGTTATGAGAAGCTGCGCAAGATCGCGCGCGACTACGTCGCTCTGACGCCACCGATCGATCAGGTCAGCCAGCTGACCGATATCCTCGAGCTGTTGATCAAGGCCGATGCCCACGTGAGCGAAGACGAGAGCTTGATCCACGATGAGGTGCGTGGCATGCTCGAACACTACGTCGACGAGGATTCTCTGGGTGAGCGCTACAAGGTCATCATCGCTCCGCAGAACCCCGTGCACGAACAGGCGATCACGAGCTTGTTGCCGGGCCGGCAGCAAGAGCCCTGCCTGGGCGGTACGGGCTTTCTGGTCGGCGAATACCACTCGCGCTCTTTTGCGCGTGTGATCGCCGAACGGTACCGCAGTTTTCAGTTGTTCACGACCGTTGAGGTCGAGAAGCTGCCCCCGCCTCTGCCGCCTGGAATGAAGCTGGCAGCCGCCTGATCCGAAGCTGCCTGGGTTCGTGCGTTCAAGGACCTCGCACCCGGAACAGCACACACCACGGATCGGTGTAGACCGGCTCGATGCCCGGCGCCGCCAGCATGCGCTGCAAGAAGGGCCCGAACTCCGGGCGTCGGGTGCTCAGCACCCAGCGCGCGCCGAAGCGACGCACGACCTGGGCCGTGGCCTGGGCATCGAGCTGTCCGAAGCTGGCGCGCAGCCATGTGGCGTAGCGCTGCGGGTCGTGTTGGTACAAAAAGTACGGGTCGAAGCTGACGATGTAATGGTTGCTCTGGTTGAAGAAAAACAGAGGCGCGAAGTCATCCCACTGGCTGTGGAAGACCAGCTCGCCAGGGGATGAGTGCCGCTGTAGCCAACGAGCCGCGCCGGCGTAGGTGTCTCCGTGGTTGAACTGGGACACCGGCCATTGCTGCCAGCTGTCTTGCAGGTTCTGCAGCGCGCGGGCGCCGCTCCAGAGCACACCCAGGCCGAGCAGGCAGCCCAGCAAGCGTGCCCGCGAGCCCTGCAGGCGTGGCAGCAGGTCGAGCGCCAGGCAACCCGCGGCGGCGGCCGAGGGAAGCCAGCTGGCATCGGAGCCGAGCCAGCAGAGCAGCGCCTGCCCGAACAGGCACAGCGCCGCAAGCCAGGGCAACCAGCG
Source organism: Planctomycetota bacterium (assembly GCA_029260765.1). Lineage (GTDB taxonomy): Bacteria > Planctomycetota > J058 > JAJDCP01 > JAJDCP01 > JAJDCP01. Next base: position 25,060 of record JAJDCP010000062.1, on the reverse strand, counting down.
GCGTGGGCCAGGCTTGCGGGCAGAGAAGCGCAGCAGGCGCAGCTCCGCGCCGATCACGAGGCCGGCCCCGACACAGGCCAGCGGTACCCAGTACTCTTTGAAACGTTGCGAGTCGAAGAACAGGAACAGGTAGGCGCAGGCCAGGGCCAGGCTCAGCCGCGCCAGGCTGTCGAGCTCGGGACGCCGCCAGGCGCACAGCAACAGGCTGGCGAGCAGCAGCACCAGGGGCAGCTGGAACTCCGAGCGCATCATCCGGCTGTCGAGCCCTGCGAATTCTTGCGGAGGCCCCATCGGGATCCAGCCGTCCTCGAAGGGCACCTGGTTGCCGTCGTAGGAAGCCTGCAGCGTGCCGCCCAGCTGTTGCCAGAGCTGCACGCTGCCCCGTCGGGCGCTGAGCAGGCCGTCGCTATGCCAGAAGCCCGGATGCAGCACAATGCCGGCTGCGATTCCCAGCGCCAGCGCGCCCGCCAGCCGGAGGGGCGGGCGGCTGTCCTCGAGCCACAGCAGGGCCAGCCCCACCGCACCGACCAGCAGCAGGTTGTGGGGCACGTTGTAGAAGAACAAGCTGGCGAAGGCCCAGCCCGCCACGGCGCGCGGGCGGCGCTCGGCCAGTGCCCGCACTAGCAGGAGCAGCAGGGCGACACAGCCCGTGGTCGGCCGCGGCAGATGCAGCCGGAAGACGAGCAACGGCGCGGCCAGCGCCGCCAGCCCTGTGAAGGCCCAGGCCAGAGGGACCCCCCGCGCGCGCAGCAGGTCGTAGATCACAGCCAACAGCACCGCTGCCCAGAAGACCGCCGAGAGCTTGGCTCCCAGCGCCGCGCCGAAAATGCAGAAGGGGATCAGGCTCAGATGGTAGCCGAGCTGCCAGTCACTGCGCAGGTCGTTGTAGCTGCTGAAGCGTGCCCAGGGAAAATCGCCGCCGAACATCGAGCAGCTGCCATCGGCATACATGCTGGCGATGCGGATGTGGTAGTAGCCGTCGCGGCCAAAGATGGCGTTGTCCTGGAGTTGCCAACTGGCGTGCAGAGCGAAGGCCAGACTGAAGACCAGCAGGGCCTCGAGCCCGCGGCGTCGGATGCTCAGCGTTGCGGCGATGGCGGCACCTCGGCTGGAGGCCGGAGACTGGAGCTCAGCCGCCGTAGACTTCGTCCTGTTCGATCAGCGCAAGCACCCAGTAGAACTCTCCGGACGTCACCAGCGCGTCGCAGTACTCGCAGTTGCCAGCCTGGTTGATCTTCAGCTCCGCCCCGCAGCTCGGGCATTGGCTGGCCTCGGCCTTCTTGTGCTGACTGCCCGCGCGCCTGACGAAGGTCCAATACTCCGAGAAGCGCCGCGCGCGCGAGGCGCTGCCCGCGACGACTTTGTCGTTCTGCTCGTCGACGGTGTAGTCTTTCATCGATGCGAAGATGCGCAGCGTGATGCTCTCGTAGAACGCGTCGGCTTCGACCTTGGCCAGCTCGAGATTCTGCACTTGCACATCGTCGAGCTTGTTGACGAGCTGTTCCGTCTTGTAGCGCTCCATGAAGCCGCGGTGGCTGTCGAACAGGCGGTCGCTCTCATACGGCCGCGCGCGGTTCCAGTCGCGCTCGCTCCAAGCGGCCTGGAGCTCGACGAACACTGTCTTCGCGTAGCTCTTGAACTCCTGGACACTGAAGCTCGGGTCGCGTCCCTTCAGGCCGCGCAGCTCAGCGGGCAGGCGCGGGTCGCTCAAGGTGGCGCGTTCGAGCCCGACTTCGGCGCCGCCGCCCTCGGTCAGCTCGCTTCGTCGAGGCGCCCGGTCGACGAGCTGCTGCCGGCGTTCGAGCGCCCAGTCGTCGCTGCCCGGCTGCATGGGCTGCCCGCAGTAGACGCAATTCCCCTGCACGTCCCGCTCGACAGGGGCACCGCAGCTGACGCAGCCCATCTTGCGCACGACCTCGGGGGCTTTGCTCAGCACACCCTTGCGGCGCCGGAAGCTCAGCACCTCTTTGCGGTAACGCTGGCCCTTGGGCCCTGCGGGATCGGTCGACACGAGTCCGAGCAGGTTGGCCTCGACGGCAACCTCGACCCGCGTGTAGCCGGTCATCTGCGTGACCCGGCGCAGCTGCACACTTCCCACCACCACATCGTCGATCTTCTTGGGAAAGGGGAATTCGCGGAAGGCCCCGGGCGTGATGTACGGCTTGACCGCCTCCTTCGCCTCTGCAGAGCTCGCCCGGTAGGCGCGCGTGTACAAGAGGTGGACGAAGTCGAGGAAGACCACGCGCGAGAAGTTCGGATCTTCCTGGCGCAGCTTCGCGACCAGCGAGCGGTTGTGTCCGGAGGCGCGCTGCGCCTGACGTTGTGTGGCCACGCGGGACGCTTCGCGGTTCTTGGCCTTCGCGGCCAGCACTCCGACGACGATCACGACCGCCGTCAGTGGCAGACCGATGGCAGGATGGTTGATGCACAGCCGGATCAGGAAATAGATCAGCAGCCCGAGTCCTTCGCCGTCCCCGCCCCCGCCGGAGCCTCCACCGCTCGAGCTGCCGCCGCCGAACGACTGGCCGCCTCCAACGCGCGCTTCGGCGACCGGCGCGCAGAGCACCAGCAAGACGGCGACCAGGATCAACCAACGTCCGTAGCGTTCCCAGAATCCCCTCACGCGACCACCCCCAGCAGCCTTGGCCGATTGGGCAGCTCGTCGTCGCCTTCGCTCTCGCGGGGCAACCGTTCGGCCAGGATCGCGCCGACGCTCTCGAGCACCTCGCTCAGTTTCTCGAGGGGCGCCCCCTGCAGATTGCGCAGCCGCAGCGGATTCCACTGCTCTTCGGCCACGCAACGCTGGATGCCGTGGTCGGGCACGATCTCGAGCCGGCCCTCGAGGATCGAATAGTAGACCAGAATCCCCACGCGCTCGCGGGTGGCCGAGACGTTCTCGTCGAAGAACACCAGCCGAGCCGCGCGCTGTACCGCCAGCTTCTGCTGAGACGCGGGCGTAAGCAACCGCACTAGTGGGGTCTTGCCCACCAGCCACCACACCGCCAGCGCCAGCAGGAGCAGGTTGGGAATCACGAACAGGGGGGCAAAGTCGAAGGGCAGAAAGAGGACCGCAAACCAGGCAAGGAAGCTGGCGACCGTCACGGCCACCCAGGTGGTGGTCGTGTAGCGTGAGGAAGCCACGGCGATGGCCACCACCACCTCGGCCCGCGAGTCGCGCTCGATCTGTTCGACGCCTCGTTCCAGGGCGTCCAGCACCGCCATATGTGCGCTCATGCTCCCCATGGTAGCTCGGCTGGCAGGGTTTGGCAAACGGGCACGCGGGGGGCCGGTTGCAGCGCTGAAGGGCGGACCTTCGGATCGCGAAGATGGGCTTGCAAAGCCCTCCCGCCGCGGATACACTCGGCGCCGTCGGTGCGCGCCCGTAGCTCAGCTGGATAGAGCGCTAGCCTCCGAAGCTAGAAGTCAGAGGTTCGAATCCTCTCGGGCGTATGCGAGTCCGGGTCCCTGGGGGCCCGGATTTCTTATGTCTGGCTTGCTGATCTCAAGCACACCCGCGATCAGTCATTGAAGATGAAGAACCCCGTGAAACCCGGGTCGTGGATGACGGCGTTGTCGACGATGCCTTCCTCGTTGAAGCAGGTAATCTCCTCAGAAAAGGCCACGCCCGCCTGCTTGATCTTCGGCAGGATTTCCGGGTTCTTACCGCCGTTGAAGTAGGTCAATCCGGGCTGAGGGAAGAGATGGGGGCAGCAGTTCAGGGTCATCAGACTGACGTCTACGCCATTGTTTGCCGACAGCTTGAGCCAGCCCTGGGAGATGTCCCCTTGCGTCTTTTCGTAGCCGAGGGCGCTCCAGAACTTCTGGGAGGCCTCGAAATCGGCGGTTTCGATGCTGAGACCGGCGAAATTTCCGAGCTTGCCGAAGGCCTCGCCAGGCTCTGGTAGCTCCAGGGCCTGGTTGCTCAGGTAGACGAAGACCCCGTTGGGATCGACTGCCACGTGTCCGTCCTTGTCGTCCACAACGGTCGCGACTTCGCGCAGGCCGTCCAGCAGGGTATTCCAGGCGGCGGGCATGAGCTTCAGCCCGGTACGGGCGAAGGGACTCGGATTCGCTTCGATGCAGAGCCTGCCATCGCTGAGAACCGTGCGGTCCCCCACGGAGAGCTGCTTGAATCCCAGGCTGGTATAGAAAGCGACGCAGGCCGCCAGCTTGCGGGCTGGGGTTTGGATCAAGGCGTTGGACGTCATGGTGGTCTCCACAGTGGTTTCTCAGGACTCGTGCCAGAGGGCACCGGAACTCGTTCGGTCGATGAATGGGATGTGATGTGCCTCCTTCATAACGCACCGGCGGCCTGTGCATCCAGTGCCATCAGTCCCCAGGCTCCAGCAGCCGCTTGACGTACTCTTGTGCGCCGTCGACCGAGCGCCGCTGCTCGTCGTTGCGCGCAGCCAGCCGTGCATTCTCGAGCATCTGCAGCGAGGCCTCCAGCTCCCCCAGCAAGGCGAGCAGGTCCGCCCGCATGTACAGGATCTCGAAGGCGGATGACTCGGCTTCATCGAGGAGCTCCATCTGTGCCAGGTCCTCCAGCGCCCCTCGCCACTGCTTGAGTCCACGGTGGATCTCGAGGCGCTGGTTCAGGAGCTCGAAGCTCGCCTCCTGCGCCAGCAGGGCGTTCACGTCTTCGAGGGCCCGCTGCAGGTCGCCCTGCTCACGCCACAGCCGGAGGCGCAGAACCAGGGCGTCCTTGTGGTGGGGCTCGAGCGTGAGCAGGCGGTCGAGGTCGGCCAGGGCTTCGCGCGGCTGCCCATTGTCGGCTTGCAGGCGGGCGCGCTCGAACAGCGCGAGCTGGTCGCGAGGGTCGAGCAGCAGCACGCGCGAGAAGCAGTCCAGCGCTTCGTCAAGCTCGCCTTGCTTGCGCAGGATCGAGCCCAACAGTCTCCAGGCCAACGGGCGGCGTGGCGCCAGCTCGAGCATGCGCGTGATGTCGCCCAACGCAGCTTGGGTGCGGCCTGCCTGCTCGAGCAGCTCGGCCCGCAGCGCGAGGATCTGGAAGTCGCCACCGAGCTCGAGCCCGGTGCTGAGCTCGTCGATGGCCCGTTCGAGCTGGCCGGCGGCCCGAAAGGCCTGGGCTCGCAGCCGGCGTGCGCCGCGCTGGGCGGGATCGAGCTCGAGAACCTTCTCCGTCTCACTGAGGGCTGCGTCGAAGTCTCCCTGCTTGAGAGCGATCTCCGCCCTGATTCCAAAGACGAAGATCGGGTCGTCGCATGCCAGCGCTTGCAGAGCCTCGTCAAAACGGAGCGCGTCGACCAGCATCTGCACGCGCAGCTGGCGGGCAGCGACCAGCTCGGGCTGGAGGAACAAGCCCCGCTCGACGTCGGCCCATGCCTGGTCGCGTGCGCCCTCGCGCCAGGCGACCCGGGCGCGGGCGAGCAGCAACAGGGGCTGGTTGCCATCGCGATCGAGGGCCCGGTCGAGGGCGTCCCGCGAGCTCCACCACTGCTCCTGGACGGCGACCAGCGCGGCGAGGGCTGCGGCCTCCGGCGAGGGACCGCCTTGCGCCTGCAGCGTGGTCACGATCTCGCTGGCGAGACCCTCGCCATCGAGCAAGGCCTGCCAACCCTCCATCAGCAAGGCCAGGTCCTCGTCGCGGCCCGCCGCACGCAGGTCTTCGCGCACCGCTGGCAGAAGTTGTGCGCGCGCGTGCGCGCCCTGACGCGCAAGCACATCGTGCGAATAGGCCAGGGTCGAAACCAGCAGCCCCTCGATGTGCACCTTCGCCCGCATCGCGTGCGCACGTGTCCGGACCCCCACTTCGCGGGACCAGCTCGAGTCCGGCATGTCCAGCGCGTGGGTCAATGCCTCTACTGCCGCATCGGCCTCGTGCAGCAGGGCATGAGCGCGGCCGCGCAGCCAGTGCACGGCATTCTCCTGGGGATACTCTTGACTCAGCGCTGCCAGGGCCGTCAGCTGGTCGCGGACCTCGCGGCGCCTGCGTGCCAGGGTCGCGGTATCGTGCTGGACAGCCAGCCGGTCGCCGAGTTGGCGCAGGCGGTGATGGCTGACTTCAAGCGCGCGATCGAGCCGCAGCTCACGGTTCTTGGCACGCAGCCCGAGAAGGCCGAGAAGCAACCCGCCCAGGAGCGCTGCAGCCAGCCCCAGCACAGTGCGGCGCAGCCACTTGCGGTTGCGCCGTTCGCGCACACGTTGGGCTTGTTGTGCAGCGACTGCGTCCAACAGCTCGGTCCCCTGCGCAGCGGGCAGCCGGAGGGCCTGCGTGCGGGCCAGCTGCAGGTCACCGATGCTCAGAGCTGTACGCGCCAGCGCGGCACGCGCCTCCAGCACCCCGGCGGCGGCCTGCGTGTTGCCCGGCCACAGCTTCTGCGCTTGCTGGAAGCCGGCGATGGCTTGGTTGTACCGCTCGTAGGTCTCGGCCCGCTGGGCGTTCGGAGCTGGCTCGGCCAGGCTGCCCAGCAGCGTGCGGGCATCGCGTGAGACCTGCAGGCTCTGTGCATGCCGCAGGTAGTCGCGCAACGCCTCGCGGAAGGCCTCCGCGTCGGGGCGCGCCTGCGGGTTCGGGTCGAGGGCGGTGCGGCAGAGCGCGACCAACTCGTCCGGCGGCGTGTCGGGTCCGAATGATAGCTCGCCGGGACCGCAGCGTTCGCGCAGGTTGGCGAGCAGTGTGTCCCCGCCATGGGGCGGGCGGCCCGTCAGCAGATGGAACAAAATCCCGCCGAGCAGGTACGCGTCGGTCCAAGGGCCGACGCGATCGCCGCGGCCGCCGGTCAGCTCGGGCGGGCTGTAGCAAGGTGTGCCGCACGGGTCTGTGATGGAGTCTGCCGCGCGCAACCAGGGGCGGTCGCCGCGCAGGTCGGCAGCCAGGCCCCAGTCGAGCACCAGCACTTCGCCAAACTTCCCCAGCATCACATTGGCGGGCTTCAGGTCGTTGTGCACGATGCCCTGGCTGTGGGCGTAAGCCACGGCGTTGCAGACCTGGATGAGGATCTCGAGCTGGGCGTTGAGGTCCGCCGGCTGGCTCTGCAGGTGTTCTTGCCAGCTCTTGCCTGCGACCAGTTTCATCACCAACGAGGGTTGGTCCTCGGTGGTGCAGTCGAGCCGATGGATCGGCAGGATGTTGGGGTGTTCGAGCTGGCCCGTGGTGAAGGACTCACGCAGAAATTGGGCGTGCTGTGCTTGTACGCGTCCGGGTAGCAGTTGCTTGACAGCGACCTCGCGCTTCAGATCGTTCTGCACCGCCCGGAAGACGACTCCCTGGCCACCGGAGCCGATCTGCTGCAGCTTGCGGAAGCCCTGTTCGACACTCGGAACGGCACACGCACCGGGGTCTGCTGGCGGCTTGTAGGTCTCATGGGAGTCCGCGCTGGCAAGGGCTTGCTCGGTGAAACCGACGGTGCACTGCCAACGCGCGCACAGCTCGCCGAAATCCGGAGGTAGTGTGTCCATCATTCCTCGACGCCATCGGGGCCGCCACCGGCCGAACAGTCTATCCAAATCTACAGTACGTTTGGTGTGGCGCAACAGACGACCCATGGTATTGGTCGGAATGTGGCGGAAGTGCGGTATCGATCGACCATGCTCGCATCGTCCATCTCGCTCCGGAGGTGCAGGTCGTGGTAGGCTGAGGCGCCAGAGTACTCGCAGAGACAAAGGAGCAGGTCATGGCAAGTCTCCAAGCCAAAGTGGCGCTAGTGACTGGTGCAGGGGGCGGTCTGGGCCGCTCACATGCGCTCTTGCTCGCCCGTGAAGGGGCCCGCGTGGTCGTCAACGACCTGGGCATCGCGCGAGACGGCTCGGGCGGGGCCCAGGCGCGCCCAGCCGACGCGGTCGTCGATGAGATTCGAGCCGCGGGGGGCGAGGCCGTGGCCGACTACGGCTCGGTCACCGATCCGGATGCGGTGCGGGCGATGGTGCGGCGCGCGGTCGACAGCTTCGGCGGCCTCGACATCTTGATCGCCAATGCGGGCATTCTGCGGGACAAGACCTTCAAGAAGATGACTTGGGAACAGTGGGACTCGGTCATCCAGGTGCACTTGTACGGCACCTACCACTGTGTGCGTGAGGCCTACGCGCAGATGCTCGAGCAAGAGCGGGGCGGCCGTATCGTGCTGACCAGCTCGACCTCGGGCTTGTTCGGCAACTTCGGCCAGTGCAACTATGGCGCGGCCAAAGCGGGCATCGCCGGTCTCATGCGCTGCCTCTGGCCCGAAGCCCAACGCAAGGGCATCACCGTCAACGCGCTGGCGCCCGCGGCGTTGACCCGCATGACTGAAGATCTCCCGCGTTGGGGGGAAGAAGAGCTCGGGGGGCAGATGCGGCCCGAGCAAGTGTCGCCGACCGTCGTCTGGCTGTGCAGCGACGAGGCCGCGGAAGTCACCGGGCGGCAATTTCTGGTCTACGGGAACACCGTCAAACTCGTCGAGCCCGTGGCTGTTCTGCTGGCAGACAAGGGGCCAGGCGAGCCCTGGCGGCCCGAGGAGATCGGCGCGAAGATCCTCGAGCAGGCGCGCGACCGTGAGCGGACTCGTTGGATCTGAGGCTCGGGAATCCCTCGGGATCAAGGCCGCGCCAGATCACAAAGCCCACCGGCGCCGCCACTCCGGAACCTCGAAGGGCTCCGGCCAGAACTCTCGCAGCCGGGTCAGCTTGCCAGCTTCCAGCTCGAAGAAGCTGACCGCGCGATCGATCCGGCCAGCGAGTGTGACCTCGACCTCCGACACCACTTGCATGTCGGCGGCGATGACCTGGCAGATCCGGATATGCCAGTCGCCCGGATATTCTCGGTTGACGCGCAGAAAGCCGGCCTTGTCGAAACGTTCGTCGCTCTGTGGCCAGACGCAGACGAAGCCTGCTGCCAGGAGCTCTTCGACCTTTGGCCAGTCACGCGCCTCCATGGCGTGCCAGAGCGTGGTGACCAGCTGCTTTCCTTCCATGGCTGACTCCAATTGCCTGCTCGTTTCCGTACGGAGCGCGCCGTTTCCATGGCTTCAGGTCGGCCGATTGCCATGGTACCATTGGGTGAGAGCACAAAGCAGTCTGCAAAGCCCGGAACATCCTCAGGAGGCCTTCGATGGCGGCTGACATCAAGTTCAAGGTCAAAGACCCCGAAGAGGTTCCCTACGACGCCGAGGGCTCCAATCTTGTAGAAGTCGCTGCGCACCTCAATGGCTTGATGGGAGCTGAATGGGCGGAATACACCGCCGAGGGCACGGAGAACCTCGACGCCGGTGAGCTGGCGGCTGATGGAGTCACCATCGTCAAGGCACACATGTCCCTCAGCCCCTACATCATCATCCCGAAATGGGTCGGAAAGGACAAAGCCAGTCCGGAAGACCAGAAGACCTGGAAGAAGTTCATGAAGGCTCTGCGCAAACACGAGATGAAGCATCACAAGATCCAGAAGGCGGGCATCAAAGACCTGCTCGCCAAGCTCAAGAGCACGAAGAACCTCACCCAGCCGCAGTTGGTCACGCTTATGAACGCCAATGGGCTGACGACCGCGAGTGCGCAGGATCTGTACGATCGGACCACGCAGCACGGCAAGCTCGAGGGGGCCTGGCTTGACGTCTGAGACGCTGTATGAAATGTGGTTCATTTTGAGACGCGGTCTCCGGCTCGCATCCGCGGACCCGCCCCGGAGTGGCCTTCCCCGTTTGGAACCGCGATTGCAGTAGGTCTCCCGACGCCCCGCCCTGTTCCCGTTTGGGGCGGAGCATGCGGAGGCAGATCATGATCGCCACAACAGCCAGACCGCGACCGAGTGGACGACTGCCGAAAGCGCCCAGGAGCAGTGCCCGTACTTGGCGGCAGGCGCGTATTCCCAGCCCGAGCTGTGCGCCAGGCAAAGCACCCGGGCCCCAGAAAACACAGCGCAGCGAGCTTGAGCTGCTGCGGGCAACCCTGAGCGATTATCAGATCGAGAAACTGATTGGGCGCGGGGCCAACGGAATGGTCTACAAGGCTGTCTGGAAGCCAGAGAGCCGTCCGGTTGCCATCAAGGTGCTGCACAAGGAAGCGGGCGCCAAACAGAAGTTGCGTTTCGTACGAGAAGTCCGTGCGGTGGCTCGCCTGGTGCATCCACATATTGTGCGCATCTACGATGGAGGAACGCGCATGGTTCCCAGCGAAGCGGGGGAGCCGCGCGAGCTGGGTTTCTATGCGATGCATTACGTCTCGGGCGCCGACCTCGAGCGCCTGTTGGAATCCAAGACCGCTAAGCTGCCGTTCCTGGTCAACACCCTGGCCAAGGTCGCCCGTGCTTTGCACTTCGCTCACCAGCAGGGATTCGTCCACCGCGACGTCAAGCCGTCCAACATCCTGCTCGACAGGAAGGGCGAGCCCCATCTGATCGACTTTGGCTTTGCCAAGAACCCCCTCAAGGATCCGCGCGTCACCGAGCTGGGCATCGCCGTCGGAACTCCGGCCTACATGGCTCCTGAGCAGGCGCTGGGGAAGCAGAAGAAGTTGTGTCCGGCCAGCGATGTGTTCTCCCTGGGCGCCATCCTCTATGAGCTGCTCACCGGTGTGCCTCCACACGACAGGAACAATCTGATGGACAGCGTCAAGTCGCTGGTCAAGGAGAAGGCGCGACCGCCGAGTGAGCTCAACCCCGACACGCCGAACGTGCTCGAGCAGATCTGCCTGTGTGCGCTGCAGAAGCAGATCAGTCAGCGCTATTCCAGCGCGCTGGTCTTTGCCAGAGACCTGCAGTCGTGGCTCGAAGGCAAGCCTCTCCGCACCGGAAGTCCCGCCGCCCGAGCTGCGGCAGACACCGGCCGCGTGCTGCGCCAGGCTTCAGCGGTTCCTCGTCTTGCGGCCCACTCGGGGAGATCGTGGCGCGAGGCGCGCGTGCCCGAAATTCCGAATGGTGGGCCGCAAACGGCTGAAGCAACGGCAGAGGTAGAGGCGGTGTCCCGCGACCAGGGCTCGACCACCACAGCGCAGGGCCCGACCCAGCGGCCGGGGCTGTGGCGGCGCATCGTGACCTGGCTTACCGGCGCGCGGTCTTGAAGCTCGAGGAGAGCTCGCTCAATCTCCTGGATGCGGATGGGCGTTGTTGAAGCGCAGCGTGAGTTGGTCTCGCACCTTGGCGTGCGCACCCGTGCCGCTGACCGAGAGCGTGTAGGTGTTGGTGTAGCGCGGATAGATTCCCACCACGCAGCGGTCGATGCCCTCGGGCAGGTCTACCGTCACCTTGCCCGTCGACGCTCCCTTCCCCCACAACTGCACCCACTGCGCACCGTGGCCGACCGTGTTCGTACAGCGCGCATGCGGTTTGTGGTTGTCGCCGATGCCACCAGCGATCATCTGCTTGGCAACGATGGAGCCCGGGGCCTCCGACTTCCAGATGCCGCAGATCATCGGGAGCGGGTTCTTCTTGGGATTGACCTCCAGCACCACCTGACGCACGCCCGTGGTATGCAACTCGGCGTAGAAGATGCTGTGGTGGTAGGCAACCCAATCGCCCGGGCCGGCCACGGCCCGCAGGCCCTTGAGCTTCAGCGAGGTCTTGGAACGCACGGTGAACAGAGTCTGTGTGACCTTCGAGACGCGGCCGCCGATCAGGGCTTCCGCCTTGAGCTCGAACTTGCCGTCCTTGCTGCCGATGACCTGCACGCCACCGGGCTTGCTCAGCTCAGCAGGCCGTACTTTGGCGAAGCCGGCCGGCACAACCTTGAAGCGCACCTTGCCCACACCCTTGAAGTCGACCTGGACGGCCGCCTTCTCGCCCGGCTCGATCACTTTCTTGTCTGCCTTGAGAGTGAGCTCGGGCAGCTTGCAGTGCAACGGAATCTGCTGAGCCTTGCCGCCCTTGGGGATGCCTTCGGCGATCAGGGTCGCTTTGCCGGGCTTGAGCCCCCGCAGCTTGATCTTTCCTGGCTTGGCCAGCGTTGGCCGCTTGAGCTCGAAGATCCCCGCCGGTTGCAGCGTGAGCCTGACCTTCGTGAGGTTGGCGAAGCCGACATCGATGCTGAGCTTCTCGCCGACGAAGGCTTCTTTGTCGGGCGCGGTCAGGTTCAGGCTGGGTGACAGGCACTCGACCTCAAGCTTGGCCTCTGCGCCCGGCTTGTCGCCCGTCTTGCCCGTGGCCAACAACGTGGCCTTGCCCGGTTTGTCGCCGGTGAGGATCACTTTGCCCGGCTGTTTCAGCAGCGCGGGTTTGAGCTTGAACGTGCTGTCGGGGTCGACCTTCAGCTCGACTTCATCGAGATGCGAGAACTGCACGTCGACTTCTATGGCCTGGCCTGGGGCCGCGGTAGGCTTGGCAGCCTTGAGCTCGATGGCTGCCTTGTGCTTCTTCAGCTCGAATTTGCCAGGCATCTCGATGAAGAACTTGATCGTGTCGACGTCGCCGCCGGCCTCGTTCTTCTCGAGGCCCGCGATCTCGAAGAGAGCGCGTTTCAACGCGTCGCGGGCGGCTTCGTGGCCTGCGGGCCCCTGAAAGAGGCCGGCGTCTTTGCTGTACACCACCTTCAGCTCGGGAATCACCACCTCAGACACCAGGTTCTGACGCAGCCAGGCCGCAAGCTCGGCATCCTTGCCACCGGCACCCAGCTGCATGACCTCGGCGACGACCTGCTTGTAGAGCTTGGTCAGCTCTTCGAGCGCTGCCTGCTTCTTCTTGTCCTTCTGGGCTTTGCCCTGGACGCGCTCACTGAAACCGACCTCGGGGGGACGGCTGACGACCAGGCTGTTCGCGTTGTCTGCCACCTGGCTTCTCCTGCTGGGTTTGTGGGAAGGCGGATACGGTTAAAATTGTAGGGTGCGGCGGCGGCCATGGCTAGCTCTGCCCATCGCCCACAAGTAGCCCTTAGCAAGCTTGGCGGCTCTGTGGGTTCAAGGGCGCTCCCCCTTCAGGCCTCCGGCTTCAGGCTTCAGCCGGCCGGCTGGAATACCCGGAGTTTGCGTTGGTCTCTACTCATGACGAGTCCCTTGGCAGAAACCCGGAGCCCGGAGCTCCTGACCTGGTCAACTATTGATTGAGACTTCGCTCAGGAGTCTTCGTTCAGGTTGGGTCAACGCCTTCGAACTGCTGAGAACCGCCTGTAGCGTCGGTCTATGACCGACGAGAAGACCGATCCGTAGGGCGAACCCAGAATCCCTGGATTCAACCTCCGCCAGGGCTCTTTCCGGCGCTCACAGAGCGCCGGAACAGAAGACGGATTCGACGCGTACGTGCTTCATTCGGTCGCAACGGTTAGTAGCCGCCAAGACCTCTCCAAGCCCTTTGCATCGAACCCGTGTCAGGAGCTTTGGAGCCCGTAGCCCGTAGCCCGTAGCCCGTAGCAAGCCAAGCCACGGGCTCGCGCCAACCTGTCCGGGCAGACCAGGGGTCAAGGGCCATGGCTAGCTGCAGGCGTGTTCGATGTTGCTGGGTCGGCGATGACAGCGGGCTCGGGCCTGCACTTTACTGTGGCATACTTTTGTCTGTTTTGTGCTTGACGGCTGGGAAAACTTGGCTATTCTGTGGAAAGTGATTGGTGTGAGGCCTGCCATGCGACCCGGAGAGATCCGCAAGATCCTAAGAATGCAGCCGTTTCTTCCCCTCCGCGTCCATTGCACCGATGGTCGGCAGTTCGAGGTTCCGCATCCCGAGTGGGTCCTGGTGTCTCATCGGTGCGTGGCGATTGGAACCGAGCTCGCCGATGATGGCATCGCGACCAGCCTCGAGTATGTCGATCCGATGCAGGTCGTCAGCATCAAGCCCGTGAGCGCAGCCTGACTGAGCGCGGGTGTTTGCCGCGCTACTGCTTCCAGGCTCGCGGTGCCAGCAGCACAAGCACGGTCACGACCTCCAGGCGGCCGAGCAGCATGCAGATGCACAAGATCACTTTGGCGGCTGGCGGCATCCACAGGTAGTTGCAGGTAGGGCCGATCCCGCCCAAACCCGGACCGACGCAGCCAAGCGTAGCGGCCACGGCTGAGGCGGAGGTCTCCAGATCGTTGCTGCCCGCCGGCAGAATGGCCGCAATCAACAGGGTCGCGACCACAAAGGCCAACATGTACAGCGTCGTCACCGAGATCACGCCGCTGATCACAGACGGGTCCACGACGCGGCCGTCCAGCTTGAGCGCCATCACCTGGCGCGGGCGCAGCACCCGTTTGAGCTCGCGCAGTGCGACCTTCCACAAGAGCACCAGCCGGAACACCTTCAACGCACCCGCAGTCGAGCCCGCTGAACCGCCGACAAACATCAGCAAGAACATCAACAGCCGCAACCATTGCGGCCAGGTATCGAAGTCCACCGTCGCATAGCCGGTTGTCGAGATGATCGTCAGCACCTGAAAAAACGCGGTCCGCACGATATCGTGCAGGCTGCCGCTTTTCCCATCGATGAACAGGCCGATCGAGATCAGTGTGGCACTGACGACCACAATGGCCACACACCAGCGCGTCTCTTCGCTTTTCCAGTAGGCCCCCGGCTTGCCCCGAAAGAGCCCATAGTGCTGCACGAAGTTCAGCGCACCGATCAACATGAAGACCGTGATGACCCACTCGATGTAGGCAGAATGGTAGGCCCCGACACTGGTGTTGCGGGTTGAGAAGCCTCCCGTGGCGATGGTGCCAAAGGTGTGGCAGGTGGCTTCGAACAGGTCCATCTCACTGAACCAGAGCAGCACGATCTCGATCAGGGTGAGGAGGACGTAGACTCCCCAGAGCAGTTTGGCTGTCGCCGCGATCTTGGGCCGCAAGCGGTCGGTCTGGGGCCCGGGAACCTCCGCCCGCATCAGCTGGAAGCCCGCCGCGCCCAACGACGGCAGCACGGCGACCGTCAACACGACGATGCCCATGCCTCCCAACCAGTGGGTCATGCTGCGCCAGAACAAGATGCCGTGGGGCAGGCTCTCGATCTCGCTGAGAATCGATGCGCCCGTGGTCGTGAAGCCGCTGATCGACTCGAAGAAAGCATCGAGGTAGGAGGGAAACGCGTCGCCTGCCAGCCACAGGGGCAGCGCTCCGAATGCGGAGATCGCGATCCAGCCAAAGGTGGTGACTGCGAAACCCTCACGGCCACTCAAGCGATCGAGGTCCGCAGGGATGCTGGCGAGCAAGGCTCCAGCCGCGCAGGTGATGCCGATCGAGCTGAGGAACGCCGGGATCTCCCAGAAGTCTCCCCCGTCCCGGTAGATCAAGGCGACTGCGAGCGGAACGACCATGCTGGCAGCGAGCACCAGCAGAAGCCGGCCGATCAGTTGCAGAACGATACGCTTATGCATTCGCGATTCCGCGTAGAAAACCGAACAAGCCGCTGCGCTGTTTCCGTGCGAACAAGCTGCAGATGGGCCCGACCGCCTCAGGGAGGGCAAAGACCAGGGCGCGGTCGCCCGGTTGCAGAGTCGTGGTACCGTCGGCGATCACGACCCGCCCGTCGCGGCCCACAGCCCCGATCAGGCAGCCCTTGGGCAGCTTGACATCGCGCAGCGGTTTGCCGACCAGTGGAGTCTTGGGGAGCACCTCGAACTCGATGGCTTCGGCCTCATTGTCGCCGAACTTCGCCATCGAGAGCACGCGCCCGCGCCGCACGTCGCGCAGAATCGCGGCCACCGTCAGCAGCCGTGGGTCCACCGTGGCATGCAAGCCCAGCGAGTCGAGGATATGTGCCGTCTCTTCGGTATTGGTCTGCGGCACGACCATCTGCGCCCCCGCCTTGTGCGCGAGCAGGCAGGCCATCAAGTTGTGCTCATCCTGGCTATGCAGAGAGATGAAGAAGTCCGCCCGCTCGACGCCCGCCTCTTTGAGCACAGAGCGCTCCGTGGGGGTGCCGTGCAGCACCGTAGTCAGCTCGAGCTCTTCGCTCATCTGCTCGCAACGCTTGCGGTTGGGTTCGATAAGAATCGTCTCGTGCAGCGCCTCGATCTGCTTGGCCAGGGCGACGGCCGTTGGGTTGGCGTAGGCGATCACGATACGCTGGCGGGTCTTCGGAGTCACGCCGATCAGCGGCAGAAGCCGTTGGAGATTGTCGTTGGCGATGATCACGGAGATGCGGTCATGGGGCATGAGCCGGGAATCGCCGGACGGCATCAACTGTTCATCGCCCCGGCGCACCCCGGCGATCAAGAAGGGCGGGCCACCGAGTTGTTTCAGCTCTTTGAGCTGTTTCCCACACAGGTCAGAGGTGCGGCTCAGCTCAAACCCCCGGTAGAGGATGTCGCCATCGGCGAAGTCGGCCACTTCATGCGCGCCGGGCGTGGCAATCAACTTGAGCAGCGTATCGACCACCTCGACCTCAGGATGGATCAGGCGCGCGATCCCGAGCCGCTCGGTCAGGAAGTCTGCAATCTCGCCGGCAAAATCGTGGCGCCGGACCCGAGCGATCTTGGTTTTGACTCCGTAGCGCTCTGCCAGCAAACAGAGGATCAAGTTTCTGTGGTCGGAATCGGTCACCGCGATGATCAGCTCGGCCTCGTCGATCAGGGCCTCTCGAAGGACCGCGGGGTTGGTTCCCTCACCGCAAACCGGAAAAACGTCCAGGCGCTCGCTGATGTTCTCCACCAGCTCGGGCCGGATGTCGATGATCGAGACTTCCTGGCCTTCCGCAGACAGCTGTTCCGCCAGGTTCGCGCCGACTACGCCGGCGCCGACGATCAGGATGCGCATGCGCACTCCTCATGGGGGCTATAGGTGTCGAGTCTAGGGGTTTGCGAACCCGACTTCACGCGCTTTTGTCCGGATCCTTCAATCCATGCCACATACAGCTCTCTCCGGCCTCCCGTCCGACAGCGATGGTCGGGGAGTTGATCACTTCAGCAGGCAGCATCGATGCGTCGACAGCGATGAATCCGAGCCGTTCAAAAAAGACCTGCACTCCACCGGCGGCCAGGTACACCTCGCGCACCCCCTGGCTGGCCAGCCGCTGACAGAGCTCGACCACCAGGCGCGCGCCGACGCCCTGTCGACGCAGCTCGTGACGTACGACCAGGGAGCGCATCACCGCCCAGTGGCCGTAGCGCTCCCAGCCCACGCAGCCCACCAGCTCGTTCTCGGCCAGGGCGCTGAGGATGAAGACGGGCGGTTGCGTGGGGCTTGGCACCGCGAGCCCCGAGTCTCTCAACATCGAGCTGAGGACGCTGTGTTCATGGAAGGCCGCCGACCTCACCCGGACTTCACAAGCCGTCGGCCTCGGCAAGTACAGGCCCGACGGGGGGGCCGGAGTATGGTCGGGCGTGATGCCGGCCTGCCGTGCCCCCGAGAGCCGGTCGGCGTAGCGAAGATAGACGCGATCGGTAAAGCACGAGGGCAGGACGTCCAGCAGCTCTCGCATGCTCTGGAAGCGTTCGTCGGGCTCGCGGGCCAGGCAGCCCATGATCGTGCTCTCGCTGGTCTTGTCCAGGCTCAGGCCCGGCACCCGCACGTTGGGGGAGATCAGGTTGCCGTAGACATGCCCGTGCATGATCTCGGCCACATCCCGCCCCTGGAAAGGCAGCTGGCCCGTCACCATTTTGTAGAAGACCACACCGAGCGAATAGACGTCGCTGCGTTCGTCACCCGCACGCCCCATAATGCGTTCGGGCGACATATACTGGGGAGTGCCGTCGACGAACTCGGAGCGTTCCTCCTCACCGGCTTTCACCGGCTCGACGATCCGGGCCAGGCCGAAATCGAGCACCTTGACGAAGTCGAAGCGGCCTTCGGGCTTGACGGAAAAGTGCGGCTCGGCACTGTCGTGCTCGACCTCGACAACACGCCGGCGCCCCTGCTTTTCGAACAGCATCACATTGGCGGGCTTGAGGTCCCGATGGATGATGCCCTGTTCGTGCGTGGCGCGTAGCGCGGCCGCCACCTGATAGATGATGTTCGCGCTGCGGAACAAAGACATGCGGTGCTCACGGATCAGCCAGCTCTCGAGGCTCTCGCCCGGGACGTACTCCATCACCAGAAACAGCAGGCCCTCGGGGGTGGTGCCGAAGTCTGTCACCTCAACGATGTTGGGGTGGCGGATACGGCTGGTGGCCCGGGCCTCACGCATGAAGTCGCTGGCCGCATCCCGGCGCAGGGCGATAGCGGTATGCAGCACTTTGACCGCCACGGGCCGGTCGAGCGCGATATGGCGCGCACTGTAGACCACGCCCCGCCCGCCCTCTCCGAGAACGTCGTCGATCAGATAGCGCTCGAGTTGCATGCCCAGCCGCGAGAGCGTCTCGGCACTGAACAGCGGACCGCCGTCGTCGGGGCAATAGCGCGAGGCTGGCGGGAAGCCCGCTCCGCAGACTCTGCAGATCAGCTCTCTCTGGGCCATCAGCGCCCTTCGAAGCGCGGCGCACGCTTCTCTTTGAACGCCCGCGGCCCTTCCCTTGCATCCCGGGAAGCAAACACAGGCATCCCGAGTTGCAGCTCGCGGTCGAGCCCTTCGCTGATGCTCAAACTCAGGCATTCGCGTACCGAACGGCGGATCGCTTGCACGGCCAGCGGACCGTTGGCTGCGATGCGCTCGGCGACTTGCAGAGCGGCCGCCCGTACCTCGTCGCGGGGCAGGACCCGGTTGACCAGACCCAGCTCGTAGGCGCGGCGCGCGTCGATGGCCTCGCCGGTGAGCAGAATCTCCATCGCAGCCGCGTAGGGAATCTGCCGTGGCAGGCGCACCGTCGAGCCACCGACGGGAAACAGACCCCACTGCGCTTCGCGCAAGCCGAAGCGCGCATCCTCAGAGGCGATGCGGATGTCAGTGGCCTGCAACAACTCCATCCCGCCTGCCAGGGCAGAGCCCGTCACTGCGGCGACGATGGGCTTACCGGGGTCGAAGTTGCGCAGCAATGCCCGCATGGGCAAGCCCATATCGGCCGCCAGGGCATGATCGTGGGCATCCTCCGGCCCGCGCGCACCGGTGATCAGGGTGATCAGGCGTTTGAGGTCGGCGCCGGCGCAAAAGGCACCAGCTCCGGTGGCCGCGAGCACCGCGACCCGGACCCCGTCGTCGTCTTTGACCTCCCGCCAGGCCTGCTCGAGCAGGACGACGGTCTCGGGGTCGATGGCGTTCTGGGCGTCGGGACGGTTGAGCGTGATGTGCGCGATCGGACCCTGTTTTTCATACAGCACTGCGGTCATCAGTTGTCTCCACGAGGCGTCCTCCGAACACGCGCGCCCGGAACGTCGCCAGACGCGGTGTCGGCGTCTCTCAGCGCTGGCTCTGGTGCCTCTCGAGGTCTTCGAGCAGGTCGCGCATCAGGTCGCGGTGGGTTTCGTGCTCGGCTTCTTGGTAGGCACGGATCAGGTTCCGCAGCACACGACAGATCAGCACCTCTGCGTCGACCTTCATCGTGATCAGTTTGCGTAGGGCCCGAGGAAGCGTCCGGTTGAGGATGCCGACTTCGCTCGGCTCGACGACCCGGCCGCCATTGAAGCAATCGACCAGCAGCGTCTTGCCGCTGACGACCGTGCGGGCGAGGAAGTGCATCGGGAAGTTGCAGCCCTCGATCTCCAACCCGAGCCGGCGTCCGACCAGGATGTAGATGGCCGCCAGGCTGATCGGCAGCCCATTCTGTTGCTCGATCACATGCACCAGGTTGCTGTTGAGGGGGTTGTAGTAGTCGTCCCGAGCCCCGTGCAGGTTCTTGCGCTTGAAGAGAAAGTCCGCCAACGACAAGGGGTTGCGTTGGGAATAGCTGCTGTCGTAGTCGACCGCGAGCCCGTCGAGCAGCTGGCCGAGGTTGGAGTACTCAAGCCCCAGCTGGAACTGGGCGAGCAGCTCGAAGGCCCTCTCGAGCTTTGAAGGTCCGCTGGACTCGTCCAACCAGCTCGGCCATTCCTGACGGAGATGGGCACAGAAATGCGCCGACAGCAGCTGGTCGATCCGTGTGCGTTGCGCCTCGTCGATGCCGGGCTCGAGCTGCGCCAGCGCGGACTCCAACTCGGAACCGTAACTGAGCAGGGCGCTGAGGACTGCCTGCTGCACGCTCGGTGAGTCGTCGTCGGCAAGTTGGACGATGAACGGCAATTGCCGTGCGTCCGGCGCCGCAGCGCCATCCGTTGCCAAGGAACTGGCCACCAGAATCCCTCCCCTTTACCTCTTCAGGCTGCGCGGGGCGCAGGGTTTTTGCAATCTGTTTTTCGTCCGGGGGCCCCCTAGAGGCGTGTTGACCAGGCTCCGCCGGCCGGTTAAGCTCGCATTCTTCCCCGCCCTCCCACTGCCTCGCGACGCGGAGTCCGACGCGCGCAGGTTCGACGCCGGCAGCCCCGGATCTGGAGCGTCTGTATGAACTACGGCTTCGTGATCGACAACAAGAGCTGTATCGGCTGCCATGCCTGCTCGACAGCCTGCAAGAGCGAGAACGAGGTACCCCTGGGCGTGCATCGCACCTGGGTCAAGACCGTCGAACAGGGGGTCTACCCCGATGTTCGGCGGCATTTCCAGGTCACCCGCTGCAACCACTGCGCGAATCCGCCTTGTGTGCGGATCTGCCCGGTGACGGCCATGTATCAGCGCACGGATGGGATCGTCGAATTCGACCAGGATGTCTGCATCGGCTGCAAGGCCTGTATGCAGGCCTGCCCCTACGACGCCATCCACATCGACCCAGACAGCGGGACGGCGGCCAAGTGCCACTTCTGTTCACACCGCGTAGAACGTGGGCTCGAGCCCGCCTGCGTGGTCGTCTGTCCCGAGCATGCCATCATCGCGGGCGACCTGGACGATCCGAGCAGCGAGATCAGCCGTGTGCTGGCCCGCGAACGTGTGGCCGTGGCCAAGCCCGAACAGGGCACGGCCCCCAAGCTGTTCTACATCGAGGGCCACGCAGTCAGCCTGACGCCGACCGCCAGCGACCGCCATCCGGTCAGCTTCATGGCCGCCGACTCGGTTGCGCAGCACGGGGACCGGGCCGCGTCCGACCAGCTGCCTTACGGCGGACGCCACCAGGGCGAGCCGGCATCAAGACGGCAGCCGTCGGCCCGCGAGGGCGTCGCCGATTCGGGCAGCCCTATCCGCCTCCCATCTACCCAGGGTGAGCCTTGGGCGGGTCCGATCGCGATCGGCTCGGGGCGGATGGCCGAGCAGATGGTGCAGCAGGCCTACAACGTCCAGCACAAGGTCCCCTGGCATTGGCCGGTTCCCGCCTACCTTGTCAGCAAGGGCGTCGCCGCCGGCAGTGTGATGTTGTTGGCCGTAGGTCAGCTGTTCGGGCTGCTGGAGGCCACGCCGCGGCTTGAGCTCTGGATCGGCCTGTGCGGACTGCTCGCGACACTCATCACCACAGTTCTTCTGGTCGCCGATCTCGAGCGGCCCGAGCGTTTCTTGCGCATCGTGTTGCGCCCGCAGTGGAAGAGCTGGCTGACGCGGGGGGCCTTCATTCTGATCGGCTATTCCCTGCTGCTCACGGTGTGGTGTGCCTTATGGGGCGCGCAGCAGCTCGGCTGGCTCGAGGCCGCTCAACTCGATCCTTGGCGGACGCCGCTGCTGGTAGCGCTCCTGCTCGGCTCGTTCGGGGCCGCGATCTACACAGCCTTTCTGTTCGGACAGGCCGAGGGGCGCGACCTCTGGCAGAGCCCCCTGCTGCCTCTGCACTTCCTCGTCCAGGCGTGTGTTCTGGGGGGCGCGGTCTTCGTGTTGCTCGAGCTGGCTGGAGAGCTGAGCGGCCCGGCGGCCACGTTGATGCGCGGAGTCTTCGCGGGGGCCTTGCTGGTCGACCTCGGCCTGTTGCTGCTCGGTGAGCTGAGCATGCCGCACGCCAGCGAAGTCGCGGCGCAGGCCGCGCGTTCGATCCGAGCGGGGCGCTACGCGCCGATGTTCTGGGGCGGTTCGGTGCTTCTGGGCCACGGGCTTCCCCTCGCTCTGCTGCTGTGCGCAGGCTCGCGTTGGAACCTGGTTGCGGCCTTGGCCGCCGGTTGTGGCATGTTCCTCTACGAATACGCCTTCGTACTGGCTCCGCAGGAGGTTCCCAACGCATGAAACCCGGAATCCTGCAGTTGTTGAAGACCGTCTTGAGCCTCCGAAGTCCAGCCCGCGTCGCGCCGGAGCCTGCCACGGAGCTGACCAATGCAGCCGGCCGTGAGCTGCCGCGTTTCAGCCTGGCTGACCGCGAGCCCATCCGTCTGACGGAGGTCCGGCAGCCCGACGGTCGCCTCAGCCAATACCCACCGCCCGAGCATTGGGACGATTGGGTGGAGTGGGATGCGAAGGCCTGGCCCCGCAAGGTTCCGCGCCAATACACTCTGGTGCCGACCGTCTGTTTCAACTGCGAGAGTGCCTGTGGACTGTTGGCCTACGTCGACAAGACCAGCTACGAGACGCGCCGCTTCGAGGGGAATCCAGCCCATCCGGGCAGCCGTGGTCGCAATTGCGCCAAGGGTCCGGCCACGATCAACCAGATCTACGACCCCGAGCGCATCCTCTTTCCGCTCAAGCGGGTGGGGCGGCGAGGCGAAGGGCGCTGGCAGCGGGTCGCTTGGGACGAGGCTCTGACCGACATCGCCGCGCGCATGCGGGCCAGCCGCGAGCAGCGCCGCGACGGCATCATGTACCACGTCGGGCGTCCTGGCGAGGATGGCTACACCAACCGCTGCGTGCAGGCCTGGGGAGTCGACGGCCACAACAGCCACACCAACATCTGCTCGGCGGGAGCGCGGGCGGGCTATTACCTGTGGGCGGCCTTCGACCGTCCCAGCCCCGACCACGCGCATGCCCGGGTGATCCTGCTGATCTCGAGCCACCTCGAGACCGGCCACTACTTCAATCCCCATGCCCAGCGCATCATCGAGGCGCAGCGCAACGGGGCCAAGATCATCACCTTCGACCCGCGCCTGTCGAACACCGCCAGCAAGAGCGATGTCTGGCTTCCCACCTGGCCCGGCAGTGAGACCAGCGTGCTGCTGGCGATCGCCAGCCATCTGCTCGAGACCGGACGCTACGCGCGGGACTTTGTGCGCAACTGGGTGAACTGGCGCGAGTTCCTGGCCCAGGGCCTCGAAATCGTCAAGACCGGCCCCGCCCGCGCACGCCTTGAGCAGGCGGCGGCTGCGGGGGAATTGGCCGAGCCGAGCTATGGGCTGTTCGAAGAGGTGCTGCGGGCTTTGTATGCCGAGTTCACCCTTGAGCGCGCGGCCCGCGAAGCTCAGGTTCCCGTCGAGCGTGTGCGCCAGGCGGCCGAGCTGATCGCTCGCTGTGACGGGCGCTTGGCGGCTCATGTCTGGCGTTCTGCCAGCATCGGTAACCGCGGGGGCTGGCAAGTTGCGCGTTGTCTGTTCTTCCTGAACGTGCTGGTCGGCGGAGTGGGCACCGAGGGCGGCACTTCGGCCAATAGCTGGAACAAGTTCGAGCCGAAGCCCTTCGACGTGCCGCCCCCGAACTCGGCCTGGAATGCGCTGCACCTGCCCGAAGAGTGGCCCTTTGCCTTCTTCGAGATGAGCTTCCTGTTGCCCCACTTGATCGAGGAAGGGCGGGGCACGGTGGATGTCTACTTCACCCGGGTCTACAACCCCCTGTGGATCAACCCGGACGGCTTCATGTGGCACAAACTGCTGCGTGACGAGCAGAAGATCGGCTGCCATGTCGCCCTGACCCCGACCTGGAACGAGAGCGCCTGGTACGCAGACTACGTGCTGCCGATGGGGCACGCATCTGAGCGCCACGACCTGATGAGCCAAGAGACCCACGCAGGGCAGTGGATCGCCTTCCGCCAGCCTGTCCGGCGGGTGGCGATGGAGCGCGCCGGCCATAAGGTCGAGGCGACCTGGCAAGCCAATCCGGGCGAGGTCTGGGAAGAGAACGAGTTTTGGATCGAGCTCTCTGGACGCATGGATCCCGACGGTCAGCTCGGCATCCGCAAGCATTTCGAGAGCCCCTACCGACCGGGGGAGCTGATCTCGGTCGACGAATACTATCGTTGGATCTTCGAGAACAGCGTCCCCGGGCTGCCCGAGGCCGCGGCCGCCGAGGGCCTCAGCCCGCTGGCGTACATGCGTCGCTTCGGGGCCTTCGAGGTCAAGCGCGAGAACTACCAGCCCTACGCACGGCCTGTCGAAGGGCAGGTGGGGGAAGACGGGCTGGTGAGGGACGCCGCAGGCAAGCTGGTCGGGATCCAGGTCGAGGACGGACTGCGGGTGGGATTTGGAACTCCGAGCCGCAAGCTGGAGTTCTTCTCGCAGACTCTGTACGACTGGGGCTGGCGAGAGCAGGAATACTGCCTGCCCTGGGCCCTGCCTTCGCACGTGCATCCGGACGAGATCGATCGAGCGGCCGGGGAGATGGTGTTGCTACCCAACTTCCGCCTGCCCACGTTGATCCACACGCGCTCCGCCAACGCCAAATGGCTGTATGAGCTGAGCCACAAGAACCCGCTCTGGATCTCCACGGCTGATGCCGCGCGTCTCGGCGTCGCCAGCGGGGATCTGTTGCGGGTGCAGACGCGTATCGGCGGCTTCATCGGCAAGGCCTGGGTGACCGAGGGTATCAAGCCCGGTATCGTCGCCTGTTCGCATCACCTGGGCCGCTGGCGGCTCTCCGACGGTGACCAGCGCCTGAATCGTGGTGCTTCGGGCCTCGCCGAGCTCGAAGAGGACGGTCCGCAGCGGCGCCTGCGCATGCTGAGCGGGGCCGCTGCCTGGCAGAGCTTTGACCCCGATACTGCGCGCATTTGGTGGGAGGATGTCGGCGTCCACCAGAACCTCAGCCATGCCGTGCAGCCCGATCCGGTCAGCGGGCACCATTGTTGGTTGCAGAAGTGTCTGAGCGTGCGCAAGGCTGGGGCGGACGAGCGCTACGGCGATGTCTGGGTCGACACAGAACGCTCGATGCAAGTCTACCGCGAGTGGCTGAGCTTGACGCGCTCTGCGCGCACGCACAGCCCTGATGGGACCCGGCGGCCCTATTGGCTGAAGCGTCCGCTGAAGCCGACCCGCGAAGCGTACCAGCTTCCCGAGCTTGATGGCTGAGTCTCGACTAGGGTCTGTTGATCAAGGCCCAAATGCACACATCTGTCTGTGGTTTGTGATATTCTGACGATCTTGTAGGGGCGGGGTTTACCCCCGCCCGAGAGCGCGGGAGAGCGAAGCGTCCGAGTCGGCGAGAGCGAAGCGTCCGAGTCGGCGAGGTGTAAACCACTGCCCTGCAATAACTTGCCTTCCGCGGCGCACACATTGTCCGGATGGGCCG
>JAJDCP010000061.1 GCA_029260765.1 Planctomycetota bacterium | reverse complement strand
TCGGTCTCGCCGGCAGGGTCGAGTAGGCCGGCACGTTCCCGCATGACCGGATCTCGCTTCTTCGCTTCTCCACTTTCACCGCACCCCTCGCCGAGAGGCATTCCTCAAAAGTGTTGGGCGTCGAGCTCCCACACCGGTTGTCGCCCGCCGGATAGCCAGCCGGCCGCACTACGGAGACCGCCAAACTCCAGGCTAGCCCCTTGAGCGGAGCTCCGACAGCAGCACCCGGCAGTCCGCGCGTTGGCGCGCGGCGCTCAGCAGACGCGCTCCGGCAGGCGTAGCCGGCAGATCCTTGAGACGGTCCTTGAGGAGCGCAAGCAAGCGGGGCAGCAACCACCAGGCGTCGGCATCTTCGTCGAGTGCCCGCGCGAGGTGGGGCAGGACCGCCTGCAGAAGCGCGCCGCGGTCCAGCACTCCACAGATCCCCTGACCGACCAAGGTGGCAAACAAGAGGGGAGCCGGAGGAGCCGGACCTTCTGCTTCGGCCAGCTCGCTGGCCTGGGCGAAGGCTTGCTGCGCGTCGGTCTCGCGTCCCAGCGCCAGGCTCGCCCAACCTGCGGAGCGGGCGATCGACAACAACAGATCGCGCTCGCCGACCTCAACGGCGAGCTCGATGGCCCGGTTGATGCGCCGCTCCGCCTTCCCGTCCGCCCCGTTCTCGGCTTCGATCCGGGCCGCCAGCGCCAGCAGCTCGGCGTGCGCCGCCGGCTCGTCGGCGCCACACAGCGTCTGAGCCCGGGCGAGCCTGGCGATGGCCTCCTCAGGTTGGCCCTGACGCCAGCTGCACAGCGCGCAATGGACGAGGGCATGCCGCTGGGAGCTTCGGTCGCCAATCCGCAAGCGGATCTTCAGGCTGTGTTGGAAGGACTCGCTCGCGAGCGCCAGGTCGCCGATCCGGTAGGCCAGGTCGCCGAGCTCAACGCACACCAGGTCTTCATGCACCGGGTCCAGCCGCTGGGCCAGCTCTTGCCTGAGCATTCGGGCGTAGCCCACTGCCAGGTCCAACCGCCCTTGCAGACGTCCCAGGGCGATGCGGCGAAAGCGCGAGAGCCGCGGGACGCCGGGCATGTCCAGCTCCTTGCGCTCGATCTGCTCGATCAGGCGCTCGGCCTGCTCCGTGTCTTTGCGTCGGAGCTGCACCTCGATGAGGTTGTCCAGCATGACTCGCACACTGAAGGCCAGCTCACAGTCTGGAGCGCCGGGAAGCTCGGGGGCATCCAGCAGGGCGTATGCCCGCTCACAGTCATGCAGAGCCGCCGGCAGGTCGCGGCGTCGGGCGTGCAGATAGGCCCGTCCGCTGCGGGACCAGGCCTCGAGGAAGGCCGCCAGGCCTGGAGGCAGATCGGCCGTCTGGGCCGTTTCGACGCCTTGGTTGGCGAGCCGCAGCGCGCTCTCGATACGCCCCAGCCGACGGCCCTCGTTGATACTCAGGCGGTACAAAAGGTGGCAGCGCCGGCCTGCGTCTGTCTCCAGCCGCAACGCAGCCCGCAGGTGCCGGTCGATCAACAGGGCCAGCTCGGTGTCCCCGAAGGACTGAACCTGTCGGTTGTAGGCCGCCAGAGCCACCAGTGTGTGCGCGCGACAACGCTCCGCTGCGGAGAGCGCGTCGGAGGCCTTTTCCAGCACGCGCAGACCCAGGTCGAGCGTGGCGCAGAAGCCGAAGCAGCCAAATGCGGCCCCCAGTGCCTGCATCAACAGCGCGGGGCCCCGCTTCTCTCCGCCAGCGCGCAGCTGGTCCCAGGCCCGCAACTCCAGCTGATCGTCCAAGACATCCCAGCGCTGCGGCGGTTCTGGCGCGTCCGTTCCCGCGGACGTGTCAGAGAGCGTGCGGATCTGCGTACCGTCCCCTGCGATCAACATGTCGAGGAAGGCTGTGACCTGCTCCAAGCTGCGCTGGTTGGTAGCTGTGGGAAGGGCCTGCGGATCATGACCGAAAACCAGCCGGGGAAGGGAGGCGGCCGGGCACTCGACCAGCAGCCGCCACAGCCAGCGGATGCTCTCGACATCCAACCGCGCGAGCTCTGGGAAGACCAGGGTCCGTCCGTGGAGCTGGGGCCCGAGAGCGCGCAGCCAGGCCTGTTCGAGGGGCAGACGCTGCGACATGTTGTGGCTGAGGAAGCCGAGCTCCTGAGCGGACTGATGGTGGTTGCGGGGATCATCGCCCGCCGGCCCGGCAAGCCCCCGCAGAACCAGGCTGAGCTGGGCCGCCTCGGACTGCAGCGCCGCGTCCAGCTCTGGCGAGCCGCCCGGGCCGCGCAGCGCCGCCACCAGCAGGCGCACGGCCGCCCAGGGTAGCTTCGGAGCTGCGGGCGGCCGAATGCACAGGACGTCCGTCGGCACGTACGTAGAGATGGCCCGCTCGATGGCGGATTGCGAGCCCTGCAGAATTTCGACGACTGCTGGCAACGGTCTCCTCCAGGTCTTCAGTCTACGATGCTGTGAGAGCGCACGTCGCGGTCGTCCCCACAGAAGGTGGCCAGGAGGCCGCGGGCGGGCCTTCAGGAGGTCATGTCTCAGATGATGTAGGGGGTGCTGCTCCCGGCGCGCACGCCACTGCGGACCGACATGGCACCGCGGGTCACAAGCGCATCGCTGGAGCGAGAAGAGGCGGTCTTGACGTTCTTGGGAGCGAGTTTCTTGAAGTTCATAATAGGATCTCCTGGTTGTGCGCGGTGCGTTGTTGCTCCGCGCGGTCTGCGGGGAGTGTTAGCAAGAGACGTGCCCAACGGGAAATTTTACGCAAGATATTCATTTGTAATGGTTTGCAACTTCAGGCCGGAACCGCCAGGCAATCAGGCTCTCCGCTGAGATCTGAGCCTGCGCGCCGGCATGTGCAAATCGAGCGCTCTTCGTGTTCGAATCCACTCCGCGTGACGGCTGCGCTCCGACCAGATCACAGAGTTCCTCGATGAACAGAACGTGCGAGCGCGGGAGCGTGAGCACACTATCTCAAGGTCTCCTCCCACCAGCCCCACAACTCGGCGTCCTGTTTCAGGCGCGTCTTGCGGAGCTTCCCCTTCAAGAATGCCTGCAGCAACAAGAGCCCTCCCGCAGTCCCCAGAGCCTGAACCCAGCCACTCGCCAGGCCCACCAATACGACGACCAGCGCCAGGACCAGGTAGCGCCTCGGGTCTCGCTGTGCCACTTCTGCCTTCCAGAGACGCTGAAAGAGTTGGGGATCTCGAGCTCTCCGGCGCGCCCGCACGTGAATGGCCAGTGCGCCTCCCAAGATCAATGTCGACAGAATCGCGGCTCCCTGAATGCGTTCGGAGAGTCCGTGCCTGGGGTGTGGCACGACGAACATCAGCACAGATCCGAGCAGGGCCACCAGGGCGAAACCCAGATACAAGCGCAGGATGTTGCGGGGCTGCAACAGGGTGCGGGCCTCCGACTTCATCTGTTGCTCGAAACGGGCCACCAGGGCACTAGAATCGAGGCGTGGGATCCCAGGGCTCGGCGCGCGCAAAGCTTCATGCATGCGCTCGGTTCCCTCCCTGTAGGCGCGCCCCTCACTTGTCTGGAGGAACGCGTCCAACACCCGGGATTCTTCATCGCTCAACGAGCTCCCCGTTGAGCTCTTGAGGCAGGCGACCTTCGCCAGACGGTGTGGATCTTCACGCATCGCTGAAACTCCCTCGCTGAAGACAGAGCCTGTGCTCCAGAGCGCGCCGCGCGTGATACAGACGGGACCACATCGTGCCCTCAGAGCAGCCGAGAACCTCGACCACTTCTTTGCCCGAGAGCCCTTCGAGATAGAACAACGTCAGAATTGCCCGGTGCGCGGGGCTGATCTCGCGCAATGCCCGATGCAGCGCGGCGTTTGTCTCATTCCGTTCCAGCCTGCAGGGCGCGGGCGCCCTGGCGACGGGGTCTGTCAAAGGGGTTGTCTGCCTGCGTTGCGAGGCAATGACAAACCGGCGGCACGCGTTGATCGCGATGCGAAACAGCCATGTCTTGGACGAGGAACGGCCTTCGAACCGTGACCAGGCTCGATAGCCAAGATAGAACGTCTGCTGCGCGAGCTCTTCGGCATCGACGTCCGACTGGACGACGCGACGGCAGAACCGCAAGATCGACGGCCAGTGCTCTTCCATGACGGCGGCAAATGAGGGTGTTTCTTGCTTCATACCCTTTAGATCCGCGAGCGGCGTTGACCTTGAAGGCTGCTTGGTTTTTTGGCGCGGACCCCTGAAATGGCTCATGACCTGCTCACTGCAGACGCAGCCCTCAATCTCGAGAGAGGCCCGCTATGCCCAGCGCGCCGTCGACGCCTGCAAGCAGTAGGCCTGCTGCGTTGCCAGCTTTTTGCCTGCGAGCGCTGCAGACAACACCTCAGCGGCATGGCCGCGCTCTGGCTCGACCTCTGGCAAGAAACTGAGCAGGCTGTCTCCCCGGGGCGCCAGACAACCTAGCAGCCGCCACTCCCAAAGCACCACTCGGGCCTCTGGGCTTGTTGTGGCATTGATTTGTGTAGCCTTTGGCTAGCTTGGGTATCTCCGTCCTGATCGCCATTGGACCGCCCAGTTGCCATGGCTGCTATGGATCTTGGGCATGCTCGCGGGTGCTGCGGTTGTGGTCTGCCTGTTCGAACCGTTCGCCTCCATGCCGCCGATGGATCACCTGGGTCGGTAGCGCGGTGATCGATGCTATCCCCAACTAGAATACGAGGGAACCAGGGTCAAACCCAACCCGGCTCCGCCGCCAGGTTGCCGCTCGACAAGCTCAACCGGGGCCGAATACTCGCGCCTGAGGGTGCGAATCCGTTTGGAGCTGCGGCCAGGAAGACCGCGGGAGGCTCGGCGGCCCCGAGCCCCACAGCGGGTGGATGGCGCACTCGAACGCGAAAGTGTGGCCGTGTATCTGGCTCAGTGTCCAATGGCTGCCGGGCCGTAGACATCGGGATGCGCACCGAGACGTTGGAGAGCACGCCATCCCCACTCGCTCAGGCCGCAGGCAGTCAGCATGCGGGCTGAACCGCCCTGCCGAGCGGCGGAAGAAACCGAACATTGCCCCCAGGTAGCATTCGCAGAGAAGCGTGGCTCAGACCCGACCCGGCCTACTCCGCCAGCAACGAAGCTCGACAAGCTCAACCCGGCCCGTAGGGCCTTGCTCGTGACGCATTTCTTGCGGTCTCAACTCCGTTTGATTCTGCGGCCAGGCCGGCTGCCTGGTGACCGGGTTGAGGAGGCCGTATCCTAGCTCGGAGTTGTGTTGGGGCGAGGTGGCTCAGTTTCTGGTGGCCGAACTGGCTCGGATTCTGGTGGCCGTTGACAGCCCCTGTGGGCCATTGGCCATCCCGCAATGGCAAATACACTCTGCATACAGGCGAAGGAAGTCGTCGTCCTGCGACAACAGCGGCCGTTGCTCTTTGTGCGTTTGAACGAGAGACCGAATTGCCTGGCTTCGCCTGCTACGCAGCGAGGATCGTACCCTCAAACTGACTGTTACCCAAGAAGCCTCGGCCCGACTCTTCAGAAGAGAAAATCCAACCACGCGCTCATTCAGGGGTAGCGAGGAGTCCAGGGCGTCCAAGTGGTGACTGGTTTCTGAAGCAGTTCGCGATCAAAACTCACCATGGGAAACGACCCATAGACTGCTCGGCGCGCCCTGGCGCTGCGCTTCGGAGAGACCCATCGGCAGTGGCAGCTGCGGACCTGGACTCTGGTCCCCTGGCTGTGGTAGCGGCAGGCCCAAGAGCGGCTCCAGCCCATTCAAGTCTCCGACAGTCCAACACTTGTCCTTGAGGCACGGTGATCTCCTCCCACCCCAGCCAGGATCACGAATCAGGCTGCGCCCCACCGTCCCGCCCGAAACAGACCACACGGTGGCCCGCCTTCTTGGGCAGGGGCTTGCGGTTGTGCGCTTCGTCAACGACGACGGGCAGCCCGCGAGTGGGGGCGGGTTTTTCGACGGACTTTGCCTGCTGGAGTGAACCCCGGGCTTCGCGTTCGTAACATCGGCAGCCGTGTTGGGCAAAAAACGAAACATGCAACCTCCGGCCGCTGCGCAGACGGCGCCCACGGCCCAATGGTCCGGGATTTGCTGTGAGTGGGCGCAGTAACGGAGTTGCCATGCTGCATGTGGTCTACGACGGATCCCTCAACGGCGATTGGATCTGTGATTACGCCCTGAACATGGCCGCGGTCGACCCCGACCGCCGGCTGCGGATTCTGCATGTCAAGGATGGTCAGGCAGACCCTGCCCGGGTGGCCCGGCGCATGGATGAGCTGAAAGAGGCCTGCGAACGCAAGCAGCTTGGGTTCGACCCGCAGATTCTGCCTGAAGTCGGCGGGGTGTTTGCGACCCTGACCCGACATCTGCCGGTCGGGGAGGGCCATCTTGTGCTCTGCGGTGTCCGGCTCGAGCCGGGCTACAAGGGATTCCTACGCGGAACCGTCTCGGACCGTCTGCTCAAGCTTGGGCGCTACGATGTGATCGCCCTGCGGGTGGTGAAGCCCGGGCTGCTGGGTTTTCCGCGCCGCTTTCTGATTCCGCTCTCGGGGCATCCGCGCGGGATCGGGGCCGCCTGGCCCTTCATCAGCCACTTCCTGCCCCTGGCAGAGTCCGTCCAACTGCTGCGCATCATGCCCTTGGGGAGGATGCGCTTCCTGCACGTGTCGCAAGACACGCGCCGCGGACTCAAGAAACAAGGCTGGCTGTACTTGCGCGACGTGCTGGACGATGTGCGTCAACGCTGCCCGGACGGCGGCTTCTTGCTCGATGGCCGGGTGGTGGTCTCGCAGGACTGGGGCCGTGAGATCCTCTGGCATGCGGACAAGCTCAACAGCGAGATGATCGTGATGGGGGCGTCGGAACGCTCGCTGCATCTCCGCCACAACCCGATCGAGAAGATCCTGGCCGACGCACCCTGTGATGTGGGGGTATGCCGAGGACCATGAGCGGACCCCAGCAGATTCAACATCTCTCGAGCGACGCCGTGTTCGCCGCGCTCCGGTCGCACCAGGCTGGTCTGAGTGAAGCCGAGGTCGAAGAGCGCCTGCGCGAAGTCGGCCCCAACAGCCTGGAGATGGCTGATCCCTACAAATGGCTGCGCAACCTCGCCAAGCAATTCACCAAC
This sequence comes from Planctomycetota bacterium, assembly GCA_029260765.1. Taxonomy (GTDB): domain Bacteria; phylum Planctomycetota; class J058; order JAJDCP01; family JAJDCP01; genus JAJDCP01. Next base: position 50,534 of record JAJDCP010000061.1, on the reverse strand, counting down.
TTTTTCACGCTGTTGTTGATCGGCGCGGCCGGTGTCTGCTTCCTCGCCGACGCCATCCAGCCCGGCGAGAACATGGGCCTGCTGGGGGGGGCTCTGCTCGGAGTCTCCCTGTTGAATGCGGCGTTCAGCTTTTTTCAGGAGTACCGGGCTGAGCGGGCGATGGAGGCGCTGGGCCGCTTTCTTCCCCAAAAGGTCTGGGTGCGCCGCGCGGACAACACCCAGCAGATCCTGGCCGAGCGACTGGTCCCGGGCGACGTTCTGTTGTTGCGCGAAGGCGACCGCGTGCCCGCGGACGCGCGGCTGGTGCTCGCAGATCGCCTGCTGGTCAACAACGCACCGCTGACCGGAGAGTCTCAGCCTCTGAGCCTGCAGGCGGCTGCTTGCGGTGAGGAGCAAGGGGCGTCTGAGGCCGACAATCTGGTCTTTGGCGGCTGCTCTGTGCAGCGCGGCTCCGGCGAGGCTGTCGTCTTCGCCACCGGCTTGCGCACCGAGTTTGGTCGGCTGGCACACCTCTCGGGGACGGTGCGCAAGGATCCTTCGCCGCTGGAGCACGCCACGGCCCAGATGGTGCGCGTCTTGACGGTGATCGCCATCGGTATGGGCTTGTCCTTCTTCCTGTATGGAGTTTTCGCCGGCCGTTCTTTGTGGATGAATCTGGTGTTCATGATGGGAATCATCGTCGCCAACGTCCCTGAAGGCCTCTTGCCGACATTCACCCTGGCGCTGGCGATGGGCAGCCTGCGCATGGCGAAGAAGAACGTGTTGGTCCGCCGCCTGAGCGCTGTCGAGGGACTCGGCGCCGTACATGTGGTCTGCACGGACAAGACAGGCACGTTGACCGAGAACCGCCTCTCTCTGACCCGGCTCTCCGGCGCGCGCCTCGAAGCTCCCCTCGATACGCGCAGGCTCTGTTTGCTGGCGTTGCTCGCCTCGGACGTGCGTCAAGCTGAAGACGGCCTGCTCGGTGACCCGCTGGACGTGGCCGTCGCCAGGTATGCCGAGCAGGAGGGGTTCCCCCCATCCGAAGAGCTCATGCAGCCCACGCATCACTTCCCCTTCGAGGTGGCGCGGCGTCGTGCGGCGGGTGTCGGGCTCGTGCAGGGCCAGCGCACGTTTGCGGTCAAGGGTGCCTGGGAGGCCCTGCGGCCGTTGCTCAGCGGGCTGGCGGACGGCAATGCCTGCCTGCCGGCAGAGGCGCAAGCGCTCGAGGCGGCGGAGCAGACCCTGCGCGGGCTGGCGCAGCAGGGCCTGCGGGTGATCGCGGTCGCTTCGCGCCCCATGGCGGACGAGGAGGAGTTCGGCGAGGATTCGGAGCCGCTGGAACACGGGCTGATCTTCCAGGGCTTCCTGGGTGTCGAGGATCCGCTTCGGGCGGAGGTCCCTGGTGCTGTGGAACGCTGCCGGCAAGCGGGCATACAAGTCATCATGATCACCGGGGACCACCCGGACACCGCCCTCGCGATCGCCCGCAAGGCGGGGATCCTCCCCGACGAGCCCGGGGAGGGGTGTTTCCTTTCAGGAGATCAGCTCCGTAAGCTGCGCCAGTCAGAGCTGACCGCAGAGCTGGAGCGGGGAGTGCGGGTCTTTGCGCGCACCAGCCCCGAACAGAAGATGCAGATCGTCGCGGCCCTCAAAGAGATGGATCTGGTCGTAGCGATGACCGGCGATGGGGTCAACGACGCGCCCGCCTTGAAGGCAGCCGATGTGGGCATCGCTCTGGGCAGCGGCACCGACGTGGCGCGGGAGTCTGCCCAGGTGGTGCTGCTCGACGACAACTTCGCCTCGATCGTCGACGGTGTCGAAGAGGGGCGCACGGTCTATGCGAACATCCGCAAGTTCACCAACTATGTGCTGGTCAGCAATGGTCCCGAGATTCTGCCCTACCTGCTCTACATCTTGCTGCGCGTGCCTCTGGCGATGACCGTGATCCAGATCCTGGCTATAGACCTGGGCACTGACATCATCCCCTCGATGGCGCTGGGGCAAGAGCCCAGTGACAGCGAGCAGATGCAGAGCCCGCCCCGCGCGCGGGGAGAGGGCCTGCTCAGCTTTCGCGTGGTGGCCCACAGCTACTTCTTCCTCGGACTGCTGGAGGCCGGCTGGTCGATGTTCTTGTTCTTCCTGGTGCTCAGCCTCGGTGGCTGGAGCTACGGAGAGATCCCGCCCAGCACGGACATGGTGTACCGCGCCGCCACCGGCGTCGCCCTGTCGAGTATTCTGCTGATGCAGATCGGCAACCTCATCGGGCGGCGCTTCGCGCTCCGCTCAGGACTCGACCGCGGCCTGTTCGCAAACCGGCTGATGCTGGCGGGCATCGCGATCCAGATCGTCTTCTCCTGGGGTGTGCTCTATTTCCCTCCCCTGCAAACGGTGCTGGGCACGGCGCCGGTCAGTCCCGGCATCTACCTGTTGGCGTGGCTCGGGATCCCTCTGATCTTCGGCTGCGACTACCTCAGGAAGCGATGGCGCGCGCGGCAGGCTTCCGTTTGAGCATGACTCCCGCCCCGGTGTTGTTTTTGCCACGGCTGTTTGCGGAGGCTATGATCGGCGCTCTTGCGTCAGCCGGGGACTATCAGGCCATGCCCCGCAGTTTGCCCGAACACCTGATCAGGATCCCCGACCAGGGCGTCACCGAGAGCCTCGTCACCTTTGCGGACCGCTTCCTGCTCGACCGGGCCCTGCCCAGCAGCCGTGTGCTCGACATCGGCTGCGGACGTGGTGTCTTCTGCGAGAACCTGGCGCCCCGTGTGCGCAGCGTGCTTGGGATCGACCTGGTGGCGTCGGAGATCGCCCACGCGCAGCGCCACAGCCGGCAGTCGAATGCGACCTACCTGTGCCAGGATGCAGAATACCTGCAGGCTCTGCCGGGCACGTTCGATCTGATCCTCAGCCGCTTCTGCTTCCACCATCTGGACCTCGATGCGGCCGCCCCCGGAATCAAGGCCCGCCTGCGGCCAGGCGGCCGCCTGCTGGTGGTCGACTGCTATCAGGAGTTCTGGAGCCTGGCCGGCCGCCTCTATGTCATGCGCTCGGCTCTGGAGCAGTTGGGGGGCTTGCGCATGCTGGCTCTGCTGCCGCGCTTGCTCTATTTCTTCGATCCCAAGCGGGTGCAGCATGTGGTCGAAGACAAGCGCAGGTTGAAGCGTCAGCGCCGCTACCGCTACGATGAGCTGGCGGGTTTCTATCAGCGGTACTTCCCCGACGCCCGTATCGAGCGGCTTGGTTGCGCCTTCAGCCTCGATTGGAGGAAGCCCTCCAGGCCTGTGGGGGGTGAGCTTTTTCCTGTTGGGGAAGAGGGCCAGCCGGGTATCATGCAGGCAAACTGAGCGTCCGCAGGTGCCTTGCTGGCCGTCCGGACCCAGCCGTGAGGAGAGCAACATGTCGATCTTGATCCGGGGCGGCACGCTAGTGACTGCCGAAGACACTAAGCGCGCCGACATCTACTGCGAAGGCGGCTTGATCCGCGCCGTAGGGCCGCAGCTCGACGTCCCCGCGGGGGCCCGTGTGATCGACGCGGGCGGCTGCATGATCATGCCAGGGGGTATCGATCCCCACACGCACATGGAGCTGCCCTTCATGGGCACGGTGGCCAGCGAAGACTTCTTCAGCGGCACCTCGGCTGCGTTCAGTGGCGGCACCACGATGATCATCGACTTCGTGATCCCGGGGCCGGGCGAGCGCCTGCTCGACGCCTACAAGAAGTGGCGCGGTTGGTCTGAGAAGGCCGCCGGCGACTATTCCTTCCATGTCGCCGTGACCTGGTGGGACGACAGCGTGCACGAAGATATGGGCACGCTCTGTCGCGAGCACGGCGTCAACAGCTTCAAGCACTTCATGGCGTACAAGAACGCCATCATGTGCGACGACGAGACGCTGATCAACAGCTTCAGCCGGGCGCGCGAGCTGGGTGCGCTCTGTACCGTGCACGCTGAGAACGGCGACCTGGTCTACCGCTTGCAGAAAGAGATCTTCGAGAAAGGCATCACCGGCCCCGAGGGGCATCCTCTCTCGCGTCCGCCCGAAGTCGAGGGCGAGGCCGCCAACCGCGCCATACGCATCGCCGAGGTGCTCGGCGTGCCGTTGTATCTGGTGCACACCTCCTGCATCGATGCCCTCGAGGCAGTGACCCGTGCCCGACTCGAAGGCCAACGGGTGTTTGCCGAAGTGTTGGCGCAGCATCTGGTGATCGACTCGAGCGTGTACCGCAATCCCGACTGGGATGCGGCAGCGCACTACGTGATGAGCCCGCCGTTTCGCCCGCGCGAGCACCAAGAGGCGCTGTGGCGCGGCCTGCAGGCAGGCATGCTGCAGACGACCGCCACCGACCATTGCTGCTTCTGTACGCCGCAGAAGCGGGCGGGCCTCGACGACTTCCGCCAGATTCCCAACGGCACGGGCGGTGTCGAAGACCGCATGTCGGTGCTCTGGCACCACGGCGTGCGCACCGGCAAGCTGACGGCGAATGACTTCGTCAAGATCACCTCGACCAATGCCGCCCAGATCTTCAACGTCTATCCGCGCAAGGGTTCGCTGAGCGTCGGTGCCGACGCCGATCTGGTGGTGTGGGATCCTGATGCCCGGCGCACCATCTCGGCGTCCACCCATCATCAGAACATCGACTTCAACATCTATGAGGGCATGGAAGTCCAGGGCCTGGCAGCCTACACCCTCAGCCAGGGCAAGGTGGTCTGGGAGCAGGGTGAGCTCAAGACTGAGCGTGGCGCCGGCCGTTATATCGACCGGCCCTGCTTCCCAACGTATTGGAGCTCGCAGCGGCGCCGCAATGAGCTGGCCGAGCCGACGGCTGTGGTGCGCGAGAAGCCCGAACAGGCCGCCGTCTGACAGGGCGGGGCCTGACTCTGATTCCCAAGCTGGATGACGGAATGCCCGACACCCATAGAGAACAGACGCTTGCCGTGCTGGCCGCTCTGCACGATGTGCTCGGCGGTCTGTTCCGGCATCGCGCGATCAGCCGCAATGTCTTTGTATGGACCCACCTCGCCGACACGACCGAGCTGCGCTTCCCGCCCCTCGAAGGCGATGAGCTGCGCCACTTTCATATCTTCCGCACGCTCAAGCCCACCGATTGGATCGGGGGAACCTCGCCGGAACCGCTACCCGGAGAGAGCTTTCCCGTGCAGTGGATCGTGTACGCCCCAGACCTGCTGACGGGGTTCAAGGCTGGTGAGTGGCTGTATGGCTACGAAGGCCTGCCGGGTGCTCGCATGGAAGAGAACTACATCCCGGCCCTCCTGGCGCGGGTTGTGCGCAACTTCTTTTCCCGCATCGCCCGAGCTTGGGAGGAGACCCGCAAAGAGACTGCGCAGCCCACGGGTATCAGCATGGGCGACCGTTTGGTGGCGCTGACGGCGGGCGTGGTCGAGAGCGCGCTGATCGAGTTTTTCGCCGGGCCCTTGTTCGAGTTGGGCTCGATGAGCCGATTCCTGCACGTGCTTGAGCGCTTCCGGCGCGCGGCCCAGATCACGATGGAGAAGAAACACATCAATGGGGGGCTGATCTACACCGGCGAGCGCAACATCATCGACAGCGTCAGCTCCGAGAGCCGCGTCTGCAGCTTCGGCGACAGCTATTCCTGGGACAGTCTGCACATCCGTACCTTCTTGAAGCTGCTGTCGTTGACCGATGCCGAAGAGCGCTTTCTGCTCGCCAGCCAGCACGGCATCCACGGCATCGTGCGTCAGCCTGCCCGCCAGACCGTCGGGTTTTCCGACGCACGCGAGTTCATCGACGCCGTTGTGGCAGGCGGGCGCCCGGGGCGTGAGTGGCGCGCCCCCTGGATCGGGGTCAAGCCTACGCTACGCATCACCGGTCCCGGCCGGGGCTCGATCGACGTCGGCTCGCGCCGCATCGTCGATCTGCGCGAGGGGCAGTTCTGCTTCGAGAGTGCGGTGGCACCGATGGTCACGGCCCGCCAAGCTGCCGTCGAGGCGGGTTGCCGAAGCAAGTCTACCATCGAGGCGATCATCAAGGTGGTCTCTGAGCTGCGCGCGCGGGGTAAGGGGGCTATGTTCATCCTCTGCCGGGCACGAGAGGAGCTGCAGCCGATCTTGCAACGGACCTGCATCGACTTCGTCGGCTCGAACGAGAGCCGCAGGCTCGGGACGTGTCCCATCGGCATGGTGGCCGACTGGGCGGCGCTCGATGGTGCAGTGATCATCAACCCTGTAGGGGTGATCGAGACTGTCGGGGCGATCCTGGCGCCACAGCCCTGCGGAGAAGAGCGTTTCCAGTTCGGGGCCCGGCACAACTCGGCGATCCGGATCTCCAGCTTTCTGGGCGCGCAGAAACATGTCATCATCACGGTCAGCGAGGACGGCTTCGTGTCGGCGTTCCAGAACGGCGAGCATGTGGTCCCCGAGCCTGTGGTCGGCGCCACCACCCTCGGCAAGATCCGCTGAGTAGTGCCTCCGCGCGCAAATTCCGGTACAGTCCTTGCGGCGGCACTGCGTTGGCTTCATCCTCCTCCTCCCCGCTACGCGTAGGGGCTCGTCGTCGATTTTCGCCATCACAGCACCGGCGCTGCGTCCTGTACCAAAACTATCGCGCTGCGGCACTAGCTGGAGGAGACTGCCCTTTGCGTGCCCTCGTCATCGTCTTTGGCTGCCTCTTGCTGGGGTTGCCCGCCTGCCGTAGCTTCGGTGTGCCCAGCGAAGCTGAGCTCGCAGAGATGCGGGTGATCGCGGGCTCGTGGAGCAGCATCCGGCTCGAAAGCGACCTCTACCAGGGGGCTGGCATCAGCAGCATCGACCTGCTGCTCGATGCAGAGACCCGCACCTACCGCTGGACGAATTTCCGTGCTGGGGAAGGCGAGGTCATCGAAGGGGAGTACCGGGTCTCGGGAAGTTGGCTGCTGCTCGGCGCCAGTCCGGGCCGCAGCGAGGGCCGCATGCGCTACCTGATCTCCGACGGGCGGCTGGTGCTCGACGACGCCCACTCGGACCTGCTGTTGGAATTGGTGCGGCGTTGATGGACACACAATTTGATTTTTTTCGTGAGAGATCCGGTTCGGGAAACGTCAATGGGATACCTGTTGGTGTTCCATCAAGAAACTTGTGATTTTATCGCAATAGAAAACCGGCAGTTACAAGGAGAGAGACATGCGCAGAACTCTGGGCATCGCGGCGGCACTTGCGGCCTTGATGTGCACGGCCTGGGCGGGGAATGACTATATGGGGCAGGTGCCGCCCGACGTCAATGTCGGCGGCTGGCTCAACCAGGAAGATCCGAGCCTGGGTGCGAGCAACCCCATTCTGCAAGACCTGCGTGGACGTGTGGTGTTGATCGAATTCTGGTCGACAACCTGAGGCCCGTGTGTGGGACTCATCCCGCACCTCGTGGAGATCCACGAGACCTACGGACCGCAAGGATTGACGATTCTGGCTCTCAGCGGCCAGGGAAAAGGAACTCTCGAGCCGTTCGCCGCAGAGAAGGGCATGCCCTACATGATCGGCTACGGGAACCGCTCGAACTACGGCGTCAGCGGCATCCCCGATGCCTACCTGGTCGGCGCCGACGGCAACGTTGTCTGGCAGGGCCATCCGTCGGGACTGAGCAACCAGATGCTCGTGGCCGAGCTTGAAAAGGTCGATCGCCTGCCCGAGCTCGAGTTCTCTGGCAGCTTTGACAAGATCTTGCGAGATCTCGACAAGCAGAAGATCAGCAAGGCGCTGTCCGGGCTGGAGAAGCTGCAGGCCAAGAGCGATGATGAGACCGATCTCGAGCACGCTGCTGCACTGCTGCAGTATCTCGAAGAGAAGGCCGGCCGGATCAAGGCCGAGGCAGACGCGTACGTGGCCAAAGACAACTACTTCGTCGCCACAGAGTTGCTCGAAGAGCTCTCGGAGTACGGAGACATGGCGTTGGCCGAAGAGGCGGACGCGTTGTTGAAGGCGTGGAAGAAGGACAAGGAGATCAAGAGCCTGGTCGCGGCCAGCAAGCTGTTCGAGCAGGCCAAACAGCTGGAACGGCAGGACCAGCGCGACGCCGCGGTGGCGGCCTACGTCGCAGCCGTGAAGAAGGCACCGGATAGCCAGATCGCCGAAGCGGCGAAAGCCAAAGTCGAGGCCTTGACGCAGCGGCGTTGACAGCCCGAGGATGGCGGGGAAGGGCGCGCCAGGGCGCGCCTTTTCTGGTTGTTGGCGGGGCCCTGTTGGCCGCAGACCTGCCCGACGAATCTCCCGCAGTCACCGTGGAATGCCGCTATGGTGTCTGGGAGGCCAACCAACCTGGTCTTGAGGGCCGCAAGGAGTCGGAATGCGTCGAGTGCTTACCTGTGTGGGGCTGTTGTCTCTGGGCTGGCTGGCGGGTGGCTGCGCCCAGCACCGCAGCCTGGATGCCTGGCTGGGGTCGGAGCTCGACCGCCTCGCGCAGACTGCCGGGGGGATCCATGCTGAGAACAGTGTCGAGCGTCGGCAAGCCTTCGCGCGCACGCCCCGCGAGGTGTTTGTCGTGGCGATCAGCGCCGACGAGGACACTCCTGACTGGCAGCGTGAAGAGCTCAACACCGGGCTGGCGAACGACCTGGAGGCACACGGCAAGCGTCGGGTCGCGGCTGCTGCGGCGCTGCAGGAGCTGATCGAGCTGGCGGTCGAGCAATCGAGCGACTTCTTCGACGCCGAAGCGGGTGTGCCGTTCGGGAGCTTCACGCCCGCCCAGGTCTTCTTGCACGCGACCATCCGGCAGAGCTGGGGTCCGGTCATGCCTACCCCCGACGACGTGCGTCCGCGGGGGCAGTTCCGCTATTGGATGACAGACTACACGGTAGCGGCTTACGACATAGAGACCGCCGAGGTCTTGCTGGAGACCGCTTTCCAGACGCTGACGCTCAGGGGCCCGGGGGACTAGCGCTGTCTTTTTGCCGCCAGGACGTAGAGCCTGTGCGGCGTGTCCTCGTCGGCAGGCGTGTCGTTGTAGCCCCCGTACACTCGCTCCACTTGCAGGCCGGCGCGGTCCGCGATGGCGCGGAACTCGGCGTCTCCGGTGCAGCTGCCCAGAAAAGGAAAGCTGCGCGACTCGACCACGGCTCCGTCCCGTTCATGGTCGTAGCGGATCTCGCCGGCCACCTTGCTGCCGTCCCCTTCGCGGCGTAACTCATGGTAGACACGCACCACGCCGCCCTCGGGGTGGCGCAGGCTGCGGACCAGCTGCGGTCCGTTGCTGCCTGAGGGCGGGTCGTGCTCTTCGACCACCAACCGGCCCCCGGGCGCCAGCACCTGGCCCGCGCAGCGCAGGCAAGCCAGCCAGCCGTCCAGGTCGGGCAGGTCGTGCAGCGACTGGTAGGGCAGAATCACCAGCTGGAAATCTGCCCGCAGACGGAAGGCCCGCATGTCTGCACGCAGCAGCCACAGGTCCAGCCCGCGCTCCCGTGCCTTGCTGCGCGCTCGTGCCAGCATCGCCGGACACAGGTCCAGGCCGACCAGACGATGCCCGCGGGCCGCCAGCGGCAGGCTGACGCGGCCGGTCCCACAGCCCAGCTCGAGGATCGGCCCGCCCAGCTCGGCCGCGCGCCGCGTCCAGAAGCGGTCGTCGCGGGCGATGCCCGAGGTGCGCAGGTCGTACAGCACCGGGTCGTCATACATGTGCTACTCCTGCAGTTTCCGCAGACGTCCGAGCGCCCAGGTGGTCTCTTGATAGTCATGCTGCCCGGCAGCCAGGCAGGCCTGGTAGTGGCGGGCGGCTGCCTGCGGCTGCCCTTGCTGCTCGTACCAGATACCGATGAAGCAGTGTGCCTCGCAACGTTTGCCCGGCCCGCTTCGAGGGTCCTCGAGCTCAGGGCGCGCCAGGAGTTCTTCGGGGCTCAGCTCGCCCAGCAGCAAGCGGGCCAGCAGAGGCACCCAGGCGGCTTCATCCGCAAAGGCCCGCAAGGGCTCGGGGTCTCCGGTCAGGGCTGCCAACCAGAGCTCGAGGAAGGGCTGCTTGTCGAGCCGCAGCGCCGCACGGACATCCCCCACGGCGCCTTCGTTGTCGCCCGCCAGCTTACGTACCAGGCCGCGCGAGAACAGCAGCCCAGAGTTGCGGGGCTCAAGACGCAGCAAGAAGTCATGGGCCGCGATCGAAGTCTCGAGCTCGCCGGCATTGGCTGCCGCGAGGGCCAGACCGAAGCGGGCAGAGTGGCGGCGAGGGTCGAGCTCCAACAGCCTTTGCCAATCGCCCACGGCCTTGGCGTGGTCGCCCAGTTGCCCGTGCGTCTCGGCCCGCAATTGTAGGGCCTGGGGGTCGTCGGGCCGCAGCTCGAGGAAGCTGTCGAAGTCTGCCCGGGCCTCTTCCAGTTGGCCGAGCGCGAGCCGCGCAGCACCACGATTTCCGTACACGACCGCATTGTAGGGAGTCAGAGCGAGCGCCTCAGCGCAGGCGTCGATGGCCGCCTCGGGCTCGCCGCGCAGGTTGTGGATCACGCCGCGCAGAGCCCAGGCGTCGGAGTTCCGCGGCCAATTTTCTAGCGCGACGCGTGTGTCCTCGAAGGCCGCGTCAGTCTCGCCCGCGATCAGCCTTTGTTGCGCACGCTCGCTCCGCGCCACCGAGGCTTCAGAAGCCACCTGGAGGAAGTCCGGGTCGCGGGCCAGCACCAGCTCGAGCAGCTCCACAGCCCGATCCAACTGTCCCTGTTGCTGGCGCAGCAGGCCGAGGTTGTGCAGCGCCATCAGGTTCTCGGGTTCCAACGCAAGCACCGCCAGCATGTCGGCGATCGCCGACTCGAAATCGTCCAGGCGCTGGTAGGCATCGCTGCGGTAGAACAGTGCGTCGCTCTGTTGGGGGTCCAGCTGAAGCGCCTTGTCGAAGTCGAGGATGGAGCGCTCGATGTCCCCTTGCTCCAAAAGGATACGGCCGCGCCGCAAGTAGCCGAGCCGAAAGGTGGGGCTCAGGGCCAGGGCCTGGCTGACATCGGTGACCGCCCCGCGGAAATCACCCAACACGCGGCGCGCCTCGGCCCGGCAGGTCAAGGCCTCGCGGTTGCGCGGGTCGCGCAGCAGGGCCGCGTCGCAATCGGCCTGCGCACCCTGGGCATCGCCGAGCAAGAGCTTCTGGCTGGCGCGGTTGAAGTAGTTGCGTGCGTTGTCGGGAGATCGGGCGAGCGCGCGGTCATAATCTTCAACGGCCCCCGCAGGATCGCCCAAGGTCACTCGCAACGCCGCGCGGGCGGCATAGCCCGCTGCGTCGTCGGGAGCCAGGCGGATCGCCTGGTCGAGGTCCAGCAAAGCCCGCGGGCTGTCTCCCAGCGCGCGGTAGACCAGGCCTCGGTTCGCATAGGCCAGAGGGCTGTCCGGCGCGCGTTGGATGGCCTGGCCATAGTCTTCCAGTGCCTCGGCATGCCGAGCGTCGGAAGCGTACAGGTTGGCGCGGTTGAGATAGCTGGTCGCGTTGTCGGGTTCGAGCGCGATCGCCCGATCGTAGTCTGCCAGGGCGGCCTCGGTATCGCCGCGGAAGCGCAGGAAAAGCGCGCGCTCGAGGTAGGCGCTGGCCGCGCCGAGAGCCTGGTTCAGGTCCGGCGCGGGCAGGCGGTCGAAACGCCGGGCAATCTGCCGCCAGGTCTCACTGTTGAGGTCGAAGCGCTCGCGCCCGACCTGCTGCAAGACGGCAGTTGCGGCCTGGCTGCGCGTGTTGCACAGCGCCTCCCCACAGACCACGGCCAGCGAGTGGTCGCGCACCTGCGCAAAGAAGCTGCGTAGCACCGGCACGGTGTGTTGAGGAAGCTCGAGATACCCGAGGGTCTGCAGGATCAAGCGCAGCTCTTCGCGCTCCGCTTGCGACCAGGCGATAGGCTGCTCCCGGGTAGCGAAGCGGCGCGCTCGGTCGAGGTAGGGCTGCAGGGCGTCTCTCAGGACGTCCACAATCCGGGCATGGCGGAAGCTGCTCAGTTGGATCAGATACTCTTCCGGGCTGGGGGCGCCGCCGCCCCGGCCCGCACGATCGCGGCCCGCACGGAGGTCTGCGAGGGCCGCCTCGGTGCTGGCCACCCAGCGCTGCAGCTGTGCCCCGCGGGCGTCGGAGATCGCCTGCATCAGAGGCGCAAGGCGCTCGCCCGAGGCCGAGGTCCCCGTCACGATCACCTGTGCGAGCTCATAGGCCTGGTTTGCGATCGCGAGCTGGCTGGCCAGGGCCCGCTCGTCGAAGAGACGCTCTTCGAGCTCTGCGCGCTGCGCGGCGGGCATCAGCTCGACCAGGCGTTGCTCGATAGGAGCCTGCACGAGATCGATCAGCTGTTGGCGGATCTGGGCGCTGCGCAGCAGACCGTCGAGCAGCTCGGTCGTGCGCGTGCGCTGCTGTGCGCTGAGCTGACCCAGCTCCTCGCTGGGGAGGCTGTCCAGATGCTCCCGCGCCGCCAGCAACAGGCTGTCGGGGCTTTGCGCCTGCAACAGCGTCGCTTGCTGGGCGAGCTCGCCCCGTCGGGCTTCGACAAGGCGATCGGAGCGCTTCTGCTCCCGGACCATGAAGCCTGCGACTACGGCCAGGATGGCCAGCAAAGACAGCACCAGCCCCGCTTGCAGCCAGCGACGGCCCCGGGCCTCGCTGCGGCGTTTGTGCCGCGCTTCCTGCAGCGCCGCCAGCAGCCGCCGGTCCTCGGGCTGCTCCTGCAACCCCAGCTCGGACAGCTTCTGCAGCTGGGTCTGGGCCAGGCCGAGGTCTGCCTGGCCGAGCGCGGCCCGAGCATAGGCGCGGCGGGCTGCGCGCAGCCCCACGAGAGCATCCGGAAGCTCCCAGACCCGGCGGGCCTGACCGAAGAGAGCCAGCGCTTCGGCGAAGCCGTCGTACACCCTCTGGCCAGACCCGGGAGGCCCAGCCTGGCAGCGCGCCAGACTCTGCCGGGCCTGTTCGGCCAGGGCCAGCGCTTCCTTGTGGCGCAGGAAGGCACGCAGCGCGCTCTGCAGCGCCCGGACCGAGGGATAGCGAGCTTGCGTATCGGGATCGAGCGCCTTGCGGCAGATGGCTCGCAGCTCTTCGGGGTGCTCGGCGCCCAGCTCAGGCACTGCGCCCCGCGCTGCGCGCGCGATCACTTCCAGAAAGGTCGCTCCCTCGTGGGGCGCGTGGCCCGAGAGGATCCTGAACAGGATGCCGCCGAGCAGGTAGACATCGGTCCACGGCCCCAGGTCCTCACCCCGGCCTTCGGCGAGCTCAGGGGGCATGTACGCCGGCGTACCGCAGGGGTTGGTCAGGCTGGACTGGCTGCGCAGCGTCCCAGGAGTGGCGCCACCGTCCATCTCGACGGCCACTCCCCAGTCCATCAGCAGCACCTCACCAAAGGCTCCGACCATCACATTGTCGGGTTTCAGGTCGTTGTGCAGCACGCCGCGACTGTGGGCGAAGGCGACGGCATTGCAGACCTGCAGCAGGATCTCGAGGTGCATCGAGACGTCGGATTCCCGCTCGAGCAGCTCGAACCAGCTCTGCCCTTCGACCAGCTTCATCGCCAGGTGCAGCTTGCCGTCAGAGGTTTGCCCGAGGTCGTAGACCGGAACGATGTTCGGATGCTCCAGGCGGCCGGTGATCAAGGCCTCACAAACAAAGCTACGACGCGCCTCGGGCGCGAGGCCATCGGGGTCCCGCAAGCGTTTCAGAGCGACCTTGCGGCCCAACGAGGCCTGACTGGCGCGGTAGATCACGCCCATGCCCCCACGCCCGATCTCTTCATCCGCCTGGTAGGCCTCATCCGAAGGCGCGAGATGCAGACTTGCCGGCCCGAAGCCCGTGCCGAGCCGGACGGTCCCAGCTTCTGGAGCCTTGTAGGTGGCTCCGGTGGGAAGCGTCTCCCAATCGATCTCGGTCTCGGCACCCCCCGAGAGCGTCTGCTCCCATAGTTGACGCAGAGTGTCTGGTTCCATCGGCGCCTCCAGGAGCATCCTAAACGCAGCGCGGGGTCTTGGCCAATGCTGGCGGTCGGATGCGCTCCGTATGGACAGAGGACGGCTCAGCCAGCACCCGCCAGACAAATTCCGTGAAAATTCCCCGTCCGCGCGACTACTATGGCAACACACACATCGAAGGAGCCCGCCATGCCCGAAGAAAGCTGGGGCAAGGTCGAACAACTGACCTACCTCTACCTCGCGCTCTGTTATGGGGCCGATCAAGACTTCGCCAAAGAGGAGAAGTCGGTCCTGGTGCAGAAGGTGATGGGGCTCGACTCGATGCTCTCCAAGAAGGCCGCGGTCGCCCTGATCAACAGCGTCGCCAAGAGCTACATCGAAGACCGCCGTAGCGGCTCGAACGCACCCGTGCGTCTGACCATCCAACGGTTGGGACAAAGACTGTCGAGTGAAGAGCTCTCGCAAGCTTTGGGAGACCTGTTCTCCCTGGCCCAGGCCGACGGCATGATCGTCGATGGCGAGTGGGACCTGATCGATGAGTGCAAGCGCTCCTGGGGAGTGCTGGGCAGCTGAGAAACACAAGCAGCAGGAGGCCAGAGATGCGCTCGATGATCCTCGTAATGTGCCTGGGGCTGACGGCCTTTGGGCAGGAAGCCAGTGGGCATTTCCCGCTCTCTGGCCCGGCCGGTCCGGCGGCAGCGAACGACGCGCGTCTCTCCCCGGCGGTGCGCACCTTCCACCGTGAGCAGTTCGCGCTGCCGCTCGAGAATGCGCGCGCGCGCTATCCCCAGGGAGTGCCGTATTTCAGCGAGCCGACAGAGGCGGGAGCGCTGCATGTGCGCGCTCTGGATCTTCGCTTTCCCAGCCTGTCCGAAGGGCTGCCCGCGGACGATCCCAACGCTACCGTCCATGCTCGCTACTACTGGCCCGAGAGCGATCAACCGGTGCCTGTGCTGCTGATGCTGCACCACTTGCAGGACGAGCAGACTTTCGAGCTGTTCCTGGCCGATTTCCTGGCGGCACGGGGCACGGCGGTGATGATGATGTACCTGCCCCACTACGGTCCTCGTCGCGCGCCCGGGTTCGATCTGCCCGACGCGTTCGAGATCCTCGAGCCGATGGCGGCGCAGGCGGCGTTGGATATCCACGCTTGCCGCGACTGGCTGCACAACCGGCCGGAGATCGATGGCGAGCACGTGGGCATGTTGGGAATCTCGCTCGGAGCCATCGTTGGCACCGTGGCAGCGGGCATGGATCCCGGTTTCGACAGCCACGCGCTGGTGTTGGCCGGCGGAAACCTCGCCCGGGTGGTCTTCAACGGCTCGCGAGAGACCCGGGGTATCGCCGCCAGCCTGCAGCAGCGCGGACTGGACGAGGCGGCGGTGCGTGGCCTGATCGCTCCCGCCGAGCCGCTGAGCTGGGCCCACCGCATCACCGGGCCGGTCTGCATGTTCAACGTCAGCGAGGATGAGATCATCCCGCGCGACTGCACCGAGGCCCTCGAGGGCGCCATCGGTGGCTATACGCGCATCTTCTGGTACACCGGCGAGCACGCGATGCTTGCGATCCGGGCCGGAGAGGTGTTGGCCGAAATCGAGCGTTTCGCCCGGCGTTGAGCGCTTGGCCGAGCCCCGTCGCTCAGCTGCCCGAGGGCACCACCAACACCGAGCAGGGCGCCGAAGTGCAGACTTCGAGGGCCACGCTGCCGAGGAAGCCCCGGGTCTGCCGCTCGCTGCTGGTTCCGGTCACGATCAGCGCCTGCTCCCTGCCTTCGGCCTGGGCGCAGATCTGGCTGGCGGGGCGTCCGATCAGGATGTGGGGCTGGATCGGGATGCATTCGCCCAGGCCCTCGAGAACCAGGGCCTCGGCCCGTTCTTGGGCCGCGCGCTGCTCCTTTTCGAGCCGTAGGCTTTCTTCGACCCGCAATGCCGCCTGGGGAAGGACATGCAGCAAGGCAAGCGGGACTCCGAAGAGCACGGCCAGCTGCACCGCCCAGTGTCGCGCAGATTCGGATGCCGGGGACAGGTCGGTGGCCAGGAAGATCTGATCTGGTGCCAGGTCATCGGCTTGTGAGCGGAGCACGAAGACCGGACAAGGGCCCAGCTGGATGAGCTTCTCCGAGAAACTGCCAAGCAGGACGCGACCCCAGCCGGTCTTGCCGTGCGACCCGCACACAACCATATCGACCTTGAACTCTGCGCACCATTCGGCGACAGCCTGTGCCGCGCTACCGATCGCGGAGACCTGTTCGAGTTGGACCTCCGGGCGGGTCCACATGGCGACGAACTTCTCGAGCTTCTTCTGGTCGGGTGTCTCGTCCTCAGGGATGTGGATCACGCTCAAATGCGCGCCCATCCTCTTCGCCAACTGCCCGGCGACGCGGATAGCGCGTCCAGAGAAAACGGAATAGTCGGTCGGTGCCAGGATGTGTTGGATCTGCATCGATGGGCTCCCTTCGTCCGTAGCGCGCCGCGTTATGATGATACCCGCCGCGCTACCAGACTCCAGGAATCAAAGCCTTGCGCCCCGCAGGGTAGTCGTCAAAGCTGCGTTGGTACCAGCGGTGATTCTCTCGGGCGCGCGGCACCAGGTTCGCCGCCGACCAGACCGCGAAGGCCAGCGCAGGCAACGACCAGCAGGCAAGTGCCCAGCCCGTCCACTCGAGCAGCTCGCCGGCGTAGTTGGGGCAGGAGATCCAGCGGTAGAGTCCGCCCCGGGGCACCTTGTAGCCCGTCTCTCCGGGCTTGCGCAGGTTTGCCAGAATGTGGTCGGAGTGCAGGTTGAGCACGAATCCGAACAGGAAGAGCGTGACCCCGATCAGGAAACGCGGATCGAGCAGCCAGGCCGAGCTGTATTCCGGCCCCAGCGTATACAGCCAACGGGCGTTGAGGTAGTTGATGCCGATGTTGGTGAAGAAGGCGAGGGCGGCCACCAGAAAGGGCATGGTCTTTCCGCTCATGCGCATGCGGAACGGATAGACGAAGGTCCGCTGCAGGTAGTGCAGCAGCCACATGCCGAGCAGGATTCCCACCACCAGGTGATCCATGCGGGCGCTCAGTCCGAAACACACCAGGGGCACGACCACCGCCGGCAGCTCCATACCTATCCAACCCCAGCGCGCGGGCAACTCGGGGCCCCAACCGGCGCGTTTCATGCGTCCGTAAGGCGCCGGCAGCCAGAACAGGCTGACGAAGGCCACGGCCGCCATGATGAACCAGAAGCCGAGCAGGCCGTCGAAGAACTGCAACTCGGTCATCACTCCCCCTTCCTCATTCTACCGATACCACAAGACCGCGTTGGGAATCTGAACACCGGCCCCCAGCCCGCCCGGGTCCACGCCTAGCGTGCCTGGATTTCCATCTGGGCGCGCCAACAGTTACCTTAACAGACTCCCCATGCGAGATCCTGGCCGTGCCGGGAAGAGGTTGAACCCGCGTGCTGCTGGAAAAGGACATCCGCCTTTCGAGCTCGATGATCTGGAAGTTGCAGGCGGCCTACTACGACAAGGTCGGGCCGGACGCCTGGAAGAACGGCATCGTCCCCTCGAAGATCACGACCAATACGTTCATTGCGCGCAGCTACGCGCGCTTGATCTTCCGCTTCCTGCTCGACTGCCAGCAGCAGGGAACCGCCGGCCCGCTCCCGAAGGATCGTTCGCAGCCGGTGTTGATCGTTGAGTTGGGGGCGGGGCATGGACGTTTCGGCTATTACTGCGTCAAGCAGTTGCTCGAGCTGCAGCGCAACAGCCCCGTCAGCCCTCCGTGCTTCCGCTACGTCATGACCGACCTGGCCCGGCCCAATATCGAGCACTGGCAGGCGAACGAGTACCTCAAACCCCTGGTTGCCGCGGGTGTGCTCGACTTCGCGCGTTTTTCTGCAGTCGACAGCGAGAGCCTCGAGCTGCTCGACTCAGGCGAACGCATCACCCCGAAGTCCCCGCGCGGTCCGATGATCGTGATCGCCAACTACTTCTTCGACTCACTGCCGCAGGACATCTATCGGGTCGAGAGTGGACGCCTGCAGCAGAGCCTGGTCAGTGTCTCGACCAGCGCCTCCGAAGAGCCCGACCTGCTCGATCCGGCCGTGATCGATCGCTTGCAGCTCGAATACAGCCATCAAGAGGCCGCGCCAGACCTGTATCCGCAGCCCGAGCTCAACCGCATCCTGCACGAGTACCGCGAGAAGCTGGGTGACACGGCCTTCTGCTTTCCGATCGGTGCTTTCCAGTGTCTGGAGAATCTGCAGCGCCTGGCGGGGGACCAGATCCTGCTGATCTCTGCCGACAAGGGCTACAACCACGCCTGGCAACTGTTGGGCAAGGTGCCTCCCAATCTCGTCCGACATGGCAGTTTCTCCTTCTCGGTCAACTACCACGCGATCGGCCGCTACTTCCGTCAGCGTGGGGGCATCGCCTTGCACAGCTCGGCCCGCAACGGCAATCTCGAACTGTCCGCGTTCATCGCCCGGGGCACCCCCCAACAGTTTCCACAGGCCTGCCTCGCTTTTCACGAGCATTTCGAGAGCTTCGGTCCGGTCGACTATTTCGTGCTCAAGACCGATCTTGCCAAGCGAGAACCTGCGCCCAGCCTCGAGCAGTGCTTGAAGCTGATCCGATTGGGAGCTTGGGATCCGGACACGTTGTTCGAGCTTGAAACGCCGATCCGTGAACAGGTTGAGGCCGCTGCGGAAGAGGTGCAGAACGAGACCGTGCGATGCATCAACAAGGTGCACGAGAACTTCTTCCCGCTCGAGAGTTACCGCGACCTGCCCTTCTCGATCGGCCGCATTCTTCAACGTTTGGGGCGCTACCACCTGGCCATAGGGCACTACGAGCGCTCGCTGACCCTGTTCGGCGTGGACCGTTCGACGTACAACAACCTGGGCATGTGCTACTACCGGCTCGATGCGCTGAGCCAGGCTCTGGCGTTCTTCGAAAAGGCGCTGGCGACCGATCCGAGCTATGGCAATGCTCGCGAGTGGCGCCTGCGGGTGCTGGCTGAGCTACAGAACGGCGCGACCTCAGGCAAGTCATGACTTTCGAAGCGGTCAAAGAGCTCTGGGAATCGACCTTCGGCAGCCGCGAGGTGCAGCTCGAAGGCCTGACTGCCGAGGCGAGCTACCGGCCCTTCGGCGATGGCGGTGACGCGCTGCTCGACGTCGAGGTCATCGACTTCGAGCCCCTGGAGCTGCTGGCGCGCGGGGGCATGGGGGAGGTCTTCCGGGCGTGCCAGGTGGGGCTGGGCCGGGAAGTGGCCCTCAAACGCATCCGCGGCGAGAAGCGCCACATCCCTGACGCCCGCCGCTCGTTCCTGGCCGAAGCGGTGATCACCGGCAGGCTTGAACACCCCAACATCGTGCCTGTCTATGCGTTGGGTTCCGACGAGCGGGGGGAGATCTTCCTGGCGATGAAGCTGGTCGGCGGCAAGAGCTGGAAGCAGGTGCTCCGGGAGGGAAGGGCCAATCTGCAGGCACAGCTCGAGACCTTGAACCAGGTCTGCAATGCCGTCGCCTTCGCCCACAGCAGGCAGTTCATCCACAACGACTTGAAGCCCGGCAATGTCATGCTGGGTGAGTTCGGTGAGGTGCTGGTCTTTGACTGGGGGTTGGCCGTCAGTGTCTCCGACAGCCAGGACGCCGACCCCCGCGTGCGCCACAAGTCGAGCATCAAGGGCCCCTTCGGTACGCCCTGCTACATCGCTCCCGAGTTGGCGATGGGCCGGGGCAGTGAGCTTGGGCCCTGGACAGACGTGTACCTGCTCGGTGCGGTGCTCTTCGAGATCCTGACCGGTCATCCGCCGCACATGGCGGGGTCGCTGCTCGATTCGCTGCGGCATGCGATGGAGACCGATGCGCCGAGCTTCGACGCCAGCGTTCCGCCCGAGCTGGCCCGGCTGTGCAAGAAGGCGCTGGCGCGCGACCCGAAGCTGCGCCATCCCGACGCTGGGGCCTTCCAGAAGGATCTTCAAAACTACCTGAAGCATTGGGAGAGCACCCGTATCGCCGGGATCGCCAAAGACCGGCTTGAGGTCTCGCGCAGTCAGGCGGCTCGCGAGGATGCCCGTGAGCTGCGCGACGACATCTATGAAGGTTTTGCGCAGAGCGTGGCGGGGTTCGCGCAGTCGCGCAGTCTCTGGAAGGAAAACCAGGCCGCCAACCTCGGTGAACGCAGCGCGCGCCTGGCCTATGCGCGTGCCGCCCTCGACCTGGGAGATCTCGGGCTCGCCGAGGCGCAGCTGACACGGCTGCACGCCCTGTTTCCGGGAGTCCCCACGGCGGGCCCCAATCCCGACAGCCTCGACGATCTGCATGGTGAGGTGTTGGCTGCGCGGCGCAGTGAGTTGCGGGAACAGCGCGGGCGTGAGCGTCTCAAGCTCGGACTGCTGGTGGCCTCGCTACTCTTGTTCCTGGGACTCGGCATCGGCCTGTACCTGCTCGACCAGAAAAACACGAGAATCGAGGCGCAGAACGCTTCGATTCTCGAGAGCAACGCCCAGATCCAGCACGAGAAGGAAGCTGCGGACGCCCAACGACAGGAAGCCGAAGAGCAACGCCGGTTCGCAGACCGACGCGGCGAGATCGCCCAGAAGGCGCTGGAGCAGATGGTGCATCAGGTGCAGTCGCGGCTGCTCGACGACCTGGCGGATGCCCATGCCCACCGCACGGCGAAGGAGATCTTGCAGCTGGCGCTGGTCAGCTGGCGAGAGCTGCGCGACGCCAATGTCGACGAAGAACGGGTCTCCCAGGCGTCGGCGATGGCGCGGCTACGGATCGGAGACTTGCTCTACGAGCTAGACGGCGACCTCGATGGGGCTTTGGTGGAATACCAGGCGGCCGCAGAGACCTTCGCCGGGCTGCAGGGGCCCGAAGGGGAGGCTGTCCGCCGCGACAACGCGCTGGTGCAGTTGCGGCTGGCCTCGATCTACCGCGCCCAGGGGCAGCTACAAGCCGCACATTCTTCCTGTGAGGCGGGGTTGGAGCTGATGCGGGCGCTCTATCGGGCGCAGCCCCAAGGCTACGCCACGCGGCGCGACCTGGTGTCGGCCCTGCTGAGCTTCGGAGAGGTGCTCGCCGAGCAGGGTGATCGCCCGGCGATGGTCGCATGTTTCGAGGAGGCTGCCGGGCTGGCCAGGTCTCTGGTGCATGACCATCAGGGAGATCCCACCGCCCTGCGCGACCTGAGCAAAGCGCTGCTTCGGGTGGGACAGCTCAACCAATCGCGTGAGGCCTGGGCCGACGCACGCGCTGCCTACGAGGAGGGGCTGGCGGTTGCGCGCGCGTTGCTCGCGAGAGCCCCGGGCAACCCTCTGCTGCGTCACGACGTGTCCAAGGCGCTCGATGCTCTGGCGGCGCACTGGCTGCAGCGGGGCTCGCTTGAGCACGCCCGCGAGCTGTACGAGCAGAGCCTCGACATCCACGCGCAGCTGCTGCGGCTCGATCCCGGCAATGTCCATGAGAAGCAGCACATGGCCTCGACTCTGGCGAGCCTGGCGCAGTTGCATTGGCTGCGTGATGACCCCGCGCCCGCGCTCGAGCTGTTCGGCCGTGCCCTGCGGGCGCGGCGAGAGTTGGCCGAGCTCGATGCGAGCAACGCCCACGCACGGAATGCTCTGGCGGCTCTGCTGCTGCGCACGGGCAGCGTGCGGCGGGCGGCTGGAGAGCTGGACACCGCGGAGGTGATGCTGCGTGAGAGCGTCGAGCTGCGGCGGGAGCTGGCCAGTCTCGATGCTTCCAGTGTGCACCACCCGCTCGAGTTGATCCGGGCCTTGCACGAGTTGGCCTTGCTGAACTGGGACCGGGGGGATCTCGAGGGCTTTGCCGCGTTGCGTGGCGAAGCACTCGAGCGCGCGCGGGTGCTGCAGGCGCGTCAGCCCGAGAACCTGTTGGCTCTCGAGATGCTGGCATACAGTATCGAGCGCAAGGCTGAGCTCGATGCCAGCCGTTCGGCGCTGGATGCGGCCCTGGCAGGTTATGTCGAGGCGGTCTCCTTGCGTCGGCTGCTGCTCGACCGCGGGCCTGAGCGCGACGTCTTCCACCACAACGCGGTGGCCAACCTGCTGCGCCTCGGGGCGCTGCTTGATCAGGCAGGTCAGGCGGAGACGGTGCGCGAGGTCTTCCGCGAGGCGGTCGAACGTTGCCGCGATTATCTGCGGCTGCACCCGCGCAGCCAGTACGCGGCCGCAGACTTCTCCTATGCCCTGAAGGTCGCCATGAAGTCGCTCGCCCAGCTGCCTGCTGGCAGCGACGTCGACACTGAGTTGCTGGCATTGGCAGAAGAGCTGCGCTGTTCGGCTCCGGACGCGCTGGCAAGCCGGCAGTTCCTCGAGAGCCAGCTCAAGGGCCTGGCGCATACACGCTATGGAGCTGGGGCGCTGGCCGGTTCCCGGCCCTTCTTCGAAGCCCGGGCCTTCGTGCTCGAAGAGCTGGCAAGCCTCGTGCACGGCGAGAGCTATGACCAGGCAGAGAAGAGCGCTGTCCTGGAGCTCGGAGATGTGCAGCGGCTGACCGGCGGCTACGAGGAAGCCCTGGCCAGCTATGCGCGTGTCGAAGATCGTGCAGCTCCGGGCGACCTGCTTGGAGTGCGGAGGGGGCTGTGTTTTGCGCACCTGGGGAAGCTGCAGGAGGCGCAGGAAACGCTGGCAGGTGCGCTTGAGGGAGACGCGTCCCACTTCAGTGTCTTGTTCCTGGCAGCCCTGGGGACTCCCAGCCCCCAGCTCGAAGCCCTGGCTGCTGTCGAGGAAGGACTCGACAGCAGCATCGCCCGGCTGATGCTCGAACAACTCAGCGAGCCTCAGCTACTCGAGATGCTGGCAGAGCAGCCGACCGGCGACATGCTGGCGCGCGTCCACAGCCTGCTCGGGGCGCGCCATGATTTCCGCGCTGAGCGTGAGCAGGCCCAGCACCACTACGGCCTCGCCGTCCAGCATGGTAAGCGCGGGACAGCGGAGGTGCAGTGGGCGATGGAGCGCGTCCGCCAGTGGCAGGAATAGACTGTCCGACGCAAGCCTTTACTGGGCAAGATTGTGCAGGGCGTCCTCGATGCGCTTCAACCAGGTCCGGTCGCTGGCATTCCAGGGCTGCAGCTCCTGCCATGCCTGTTGTGCCTGCCGCAGGTGGACTTCGGCCGCCGCCGGCAAGCCTGCGAGCAAAAGCAGTCTGGCGGCTTTGACCTTTACTTGCAGGGCGTGCCGCTGGAGTTGGGGGTCTGCCTGTCCGGCTGCCATCCGGGCCGCATTCTGCACCGCGGCCTCGAGCGCCGCCGCGCCGGTCTCCAGCTCGCCGGCCTGGCAAGCCAGGCGGCCCAGGCGCAGAAGCAGCTCGATCTCCGCGTTCTGCGCTTGCGGGTCCAGGGGGGTGCCCTGCAGCCAGTCCAGGCACTGCATGAGGACGGCCAGCGCTTCGTCGGGTTGTTCGCCTTCGAGCAGGGCCTCGTGCTCAAGGGCCATGGCGATGCCGAGATTGGGCGGGCCGCCGCGCTCGATCAGCAGCCTCCAGCCTTGGCTAGCGGCTGCGTGTGCTAGCTCGGGGTCGCCCAGGTGTTGCGCCAGCTGGCAGACATCGAGCCAGATCGCCACGGCCTCGCCGGGGGCCAGCTGCGCTGCCGCGGGCCCTACAGCCTCGGGAACCAGACGCAGAGCCGCCCCCGCCGCGGCGAGCTCGTCTGCCTCGACCAGCAGTATTGCCAGCTGCAGGTTGGAGTAGGCCTGAAGCACGAGCCACTGCGGCTCCTCGGGATCCATCTCCCGCAGCTGCACGACCAGCTGGCAGCCCTCCTGGCTGGCCGTGATCGCCGCGGCGATGCGGTCGAGCGCAGCCAGCGCCCTGGCCGAGGTGTACAGGGCGCCGACCAGCTCTTCGAGGCCTTCCCTTTCCGGCACGCGTGGAAGCAGGGCGCGCGCGGCCTCGACATGCCGGAACGAAGCCTCCGTCCCGGCTTCCAGATCCCCCTGCATCAGCAAGAAGTTCGCCTCCTGCTGACAGCAGCGCACCATAGCCCGGTACGATCGGAGATACTCGGGCCAGCGTTCGAGCTCTGCGAGCAGCGCTTCGCGCCACCAGCGATGGAGCTCCGCAGGTGGTTCTCCCTGCACTCTTCGCAGCCACAGCTCTGCGTCGATCAGGCCGTTGCGTAGCCTCGGCAACTCGGGATCGTCAGGGGGAAAAGCAGCCGCGCGGTTGCGGGCCTCGGTCAGCAGCTCTTGAGCGCGTGAGAGCTCGCCGCGCTCTGCAGCGACGCTGGCCTGGTGGGAGCGTAGCTCGGCGAGTTGTACGGCGACTTCGCGCAGCTGTGGCTCGCGTTCGTGCAGTTGCAGCAGCAGCGTGGCGGCCCGCTCGAGGCTAGCCTGGGCGGCTTCGAAGATGCCAGCCTCTGCATAGAGCAGTGCGCGTCGGACAAGATGGGTCGTCAGCTCAGTGACCGCCAGCCAGTGGAGTCCATCAGCTTCTTCCCCGAGCTCGATGGCGCGGTCCAGGAGGGCCTCTGCATCAGGCCCCGGACCCAGTTTGTTGGCCAGCGAACCAAGCGTCCGGCACAGGTTCACGCGCAGGTCGTTATCTTCGGGGATCGCCTGCAGAAGCTCTTCGAACAGCGCGATGGCCTCTGCGTACATCGCCCGCTGCCGCGTAGGGTCAGATTCGGCAGGGGCCGCGTTGGTCAGGGTGGCCGCCAACAGACTGCGGTTCTGGACATTCGGGTTGTCGTGGGTCAGCTCCCGTTGCAGGGCGAGCGCCTGGGCATTGAAGGCGTTGGCTCGGGCACCATCGCGTGTGTTCAGGAACGCCGCGTACACGCTCCACACGAAGATCGCGTCTTGGCGTGTGCGGGCCTCGTCGGGATGGTCTAGCAAGCGTTGCTCGAAGAGAGCCACCGCCCGGCGGAAGCAAGCATCGGCGACTTCGAAGCGGCCGCGGCTCGCTTCGGCAGAGGCGAGGTCCGCGAGCAATTGGCCTCGTGCGCGCAGGTTTGCAGGCAGGTCGAGCGCCAGTGCGCGCTGCAGGTGCTCGATCGAGGCTTCCGTCTCGCCCGCCTCCAACAGAACCTGGGCGCGCATCCCCAAAAGGCTCAGCTGCAGATGGTCGACCTCTGAGCCGACGACCTCGCGGGCGGACACGGTATCGAGAAGCACCAGAGCGCTGTCGAGGATCGCGGCGCTGCGGGCGGGCGCCCCGGTGCGGCCGAGATTGTCGGCATGCTGGGCCAGCGCGCGCACGAAATCGACCACGAAGGCCGTATCTGCTGGGTAGCGCGCCAGTGCTGCGCGGTACTTGTCGATGAGCTGCTCAGAGTCTTCCAGGGCCGCCTGATTGCCGGCAATACGCACGCGCAGCTCACCGGACTTGATCTGCGCCATCAGCAGGTGGCGCGAAACCGTCCGCTGTTCGAGACTCGCCTCACGGAGATCTTCCCAACCCTCAAGCGCGACCTCGAGCAGCTCCTCGGCCACCTCTTGGGAGTGGGCGTCGCCGAGTCGGTCGAGCAGGTTGTTGGACACTTCGTTGGTCAGAGCGCGCAGGGCGTCGACGGCGATCTCTCCGTGGAGCTGTTGGAACTGGAACTGGCGGGCGATCTCTTCTTTCTGGGCGGCGATCTCTCGTCGCTGGACTTCGGACTGCATCAGCCAGCCGGCCAACCCCGCGAACAGTGCCACCGCACAGGCGAAAACGGTCCATTGCAGGCGTCGGCGCGAGCGCGCTTCTTGGCGTTGGCGCGCGCGGCCGTCCGCAATCGCCTGGTCGAGCTCGGCCGTCTCGGCGCCCTGTGCGGCCAGCTGCTTGGCCTGGTTCTCCGCCAGGCCCAGGTCGCCCTTGCTGAGGGCCGCGCTGGCATAGGTGAGGCGTGCGCGCTGCTCACCTTCGCGCGCTTCGGGGTTTTCTGCCCACAGTTGGCGTGCCTGGCGGAAACCGGCAACCGCTTCGGCAAAGTTCTCATAGAGGGCGTTGCGTGAGCTCTCGCGTTCGTCGGACGGGTTGGTTCTTTGTTTCCATGCCGCGTGCAGGGTGGCGGCAGCTGCAGCGCTGATCCTCAGGCTCTCGCGGTGGGCGAGGTGGGCACGCAAGGCTGCCTGAAAGGCCTGGACATCGGCAAAACGTTGCGCAGGATCGGGGGCCAGAGCTGTCAGGCAGATGTGTGCGAGGTCGTGGGGGATTTTTTTGGGGATCGTGGGGAGGATCCCCAGCTGTGCATGTTGCAAGACCTCGAGCATCGACTTGCTGACCTGGTGTGGGGCGGCGCCGGTCAGGATCCTGCACAGGATGCCTCCGAGTTGGTACACGTCGCTGCGAACCGTCAGCTGGCAGCCATTGCCGCAGGCCTCGGGGGACATGTACACCGGCGTGCCGAGCGGCATATCGACGTCGTATCCTCCTTCGGCGTCGAGTTTGCGCGCAAGGCCCCAGTCCATCAGCAGGACCTCGCCAAGCTCTCCCACCATCACGTTGCTGGGCTTGAGGTCGTTGTGCACGATGCCCTGGCGGTGTGCGAAGGCCACGCCGTTGCACACCTGGATGAGGATCTCGAGGTGGCGTTCCAGCGGTTCGGGCTCGTCCCACAGCAATCGGAACCAACTCTGGCCGCCGACCAGCTTCATGGCGAGAAAGAGGGCCCCGTCGCTGGCGCGTCCCAGGTCGTAGATCGGCACGATGGTGGGGTGCTCGAGGCGCGCGCTGATCAGTGCTTCGTCGAGGAAGTGATGGCGTGAGATCGTGGGGCTATCGGCCTGGCGCAAGCGCTTGACGGCCACGGGGCGCCGCAGGCCGACCTGTAGGCTGCGCAGCACAACGCCCATGCCGCCCTTGCCCAGCTCATCCAGATCGAGATAGCGTTCGGGGGTCCCCAGCAGCTCTTCGACCCGCTGCTCAAAAGCAACAGCGAGAGGAGAAGGGGACTGCAGGCTGGCGTCGACCGACAGCGACTGCCAGTCCTGCTGTAGCGTCTCGTCCAACCATGCCACCAAGTCTGAAGGGGTCTGTTCTGGGGGCATGTTTCCTCCGCGACGCCGAACCTCCTCTCAGGATGCGGAGGACCCCGCGCAAACGGTGGGCAGGGTCAGGCGGGCCGTCAATCTGCCAGCAGGTCTTCGGATTCCAGCCGCTCACGCAAGTCGTGGGCGGACAATTCGGTGAGGTGCTTCGGCAATACCCAGACCGAGGCTTCGGGCAGGCGTGTGCGGTCGTGGCGCAGAAAGCCGAGCATTCTCGGGGCCGCTGCCAGGATCACGCGCTCGGCCTTGCGTTTCCGCATCAGCTCTGCCAGCCGGGCGAGCACCGATGTCGCGAAGCGCCTTTCCACTTCGGCGGTGTGCGCATCTTTGCGGTCATTCACATGGTGGCGCAGGCCGGGTTGCCCCTCCGATTGGGTGAGGTCCTCCAGCGCGGGGTTTTCGAGGCTGGCGAGCTCCTCCAGCTCCCGTCGCAGATCTCCGTGGGGGGTCTTGCGTTGGCCGACCGCATAGAAGCGGGCCCGGACGGCATCGACCACCGCTATCAGCTGGTTGAGCATTGCGATCTCCACATGAGTGATTCTTACCCACTGTCGTAGCTGTTTTCGGCCGCCGTCTCCAGCAGCTTGGCTGCCTCACGCCAGGCTCCGGACCCGGCGGCAAAGCGTTGAGCTTCGATCCGGGGACAGGTCCAGGGGGTTCGCGTTGCGCCGAAAACTCTCCTCAAGAGGGGACTGTAGCATGCCGTGCCACCAGGATCGACTGTTTGGGCTATGCTTGGGAGGTCGGAGAAGGGGCAGGACGATGGGTTTCGATCGAAGCAAGATCCCGCAGAAGCAGACCTGGGTCTACCTTGAGGAAGGCGAAGACCGCTATGGGGTCACCCTCGACCATGACGGGGTGACGTTCTGGGCCGAGATCCCCAGCGACGAGATGTTCGGCGGCGGAGGCTACCGCGAGAGTTTTCGCAGCTTTTTGCGCCGGAGCAGAAAACCGGACAGCCGTCTGAAGCAGGTTCCCGAGGCCGTGCGCGAGGAGATCCGGAAGATCCTGAGGGCGGCCAGGACATGAATCTTCAGGACTTGCCGTATCACGGTGCGCAGCCTTGAGCCGGCAGTGGGCGATCTTGTACGCTCGGGAGCAGCGCAGCCACAGCCGTCGGTCCAGGCCGCGGTGGAGAGGAGACCCGTGAGTCGAAGCAGCGCGTTCTGGCAGACGACCTGCTCGGCCCTGAGATCTGGCTGCCAGCCAGGTTGGGAAGCGGTTGAGAGCTACCGGCAGCCTCTGCAGCTGTTTCTGGCGCGCCGCTTCCCCCGGCTGCCCGAGGCCGCGCGCCTCGACATCGTGCAAGAGGTGCTGCTCGCAATCCGCGAGCGACTGTTCGAGCGTTACGACGCCCGCCGCGGACCCTTCCGTGCCTACCTGTCAGGGGTGATCCACAACCAGGTGCGCCGGCACTTCCGCGATGCCGGGCGCACGCGCCCGCTCGACGGTGTGCCCGAGCCGATGGCTCTGCCTGCTTCGGATCTGACGGCCATCGAGCTCAGCGCTGAGTTGCTCGGGGCGATCCGGCGTTGGCATGACCGGCACTGCCTCGCGGGGGAAACCGCGCTGCCCCGGCTCTACGTATTGACGGGCCGGCTCGTCCATGGCCTGAGCTACAAGCAGATCGCCGCGCGCGAGAAGATGTCGACAGACCAGGTCAAGCGCATCCTCAGTAGTTTCCGGATCGAGGTGCTCGAAGACTTGCTGCGGACGGGCTTGCATCTGCCCAAGACCGAGTTGCGTGCAGTCGACATGAGATTGTTGGCCCAGGTTGCCCGCGCTGCATTGAGCCGGCCGCGCAAGAGGTCACGCCAACTGCAGCGGATTGCGGGGACGGCTCTGCGCGAGGCTCTGGAAGCCTGGTTGCTCGATTTTGAGGCGGCGCTCGAGCATCTGGGCCGCGCCGAACCGGCCGAAGACCTGAGGCGTGGCTTGGAGATGTTGCTTGACGACGCCTGAGCAAGAGCTGCCCGAAGTCCCTGGCTTCCGGCTTGTGCAGCGTCTGGGGGCCGGCGCCCAGGGTTGTGTCTACCTCGCCGAGAGCCGTGACGCCCTGTCGCGGAAGCTCGCGCTCAAGCTGTTCGCCGCCGATGGCCGGCAGGGCTTCGAGCGCGAAATCGAAGCCTGGCGCCGGCTTGAAGGCTTGCGGGAGAAGGACCATCGGCGCCGTCTGGTCGAGGGGGTCTCCGCCGGTGAGCTGATGGGGGGAGGGGCCTATGTCGTGATGGCCTACCACCCCGAAGGCAGCCTGCGTCAGCTGCTGGATGCCCGGGGAACGGTGTCCGAAAAGCAGGCCCGCAGCTGGGCGGCGCAGATCGCCGAGGGGCTGGCGCTCTTGCATGGGGCGGGCATCGTGCATCGCGATGTCAAGCCATCGAACATCCTGTTGCATAGCGGTGGCGACGTCTGCCTGGCCGACTTCGGCTTGATGCGCGGCCAGCTCTCGCAGCTGTCCGCGGCGGGCACGCCCGGCTTCTGTGCTCCTGAGCTGTACTCTGGCCCGCCGGGGAAGAATGGGCCCGCGGAGGGGCTCGACATCTATTCTCTGGGCGCGACCCTGCATGCCCTGTTGACCGGCTGGCCTCCCAGGCCGGGGCTGTTGGACGTGATCGCGTTGGAGGCAGCAGGTGTTTCCCGGGGGCTGCAGAAGATCTTGATGCGCTGCCTCGCGGCCGACCCGGCGCAGCGTTTCGAGACGGCCGCAGCGCTCGCTCGGGCGCTCAACCAGGTCGAGCCTGCGCCGTTGCCCGCGCGCCGGCCTGTGTGGCCATGGCTGGTAGCGGGCTTCAGTGTGGTTGCACTGTTGGCTGCATGGGGGATGGCGGGAAGGGCGGCTTCGGCTCCACCCCGGCCTTCCGCGGAATCAAGCCTCGTGGAGCTCCCTGCCGCCCCGCCCGATCTCGAGTTGTTGCGGAATGAGCTCGCCGGTCTGTTTGCTGCCGGCAGCGCCGAGGCCGACACGGTGCTGGCCCGGCTGCTGGCCACGGGTTCTGCGGTTGCCGAGGACAGCCTCTGGCTTGCCCTTTCGGAGCTCAGGCGGGGCGAGCACCGGGCCAGTCTCACCCGGGTCGCGGCGCTGGGGGCTCTCGACAGCGACGACATCGAGTTGCTCGATCTGCTGAGCTGGGCCGCGCTGAGCGAGGGCGATCTTGTCCGTGCCGACAGCCTGAGCAGCCGCCTGCTGGCCGCGGCTCCTGACGATGTGCGCGGCTACGGGCATCGTCTCGATCTCGAAAACCGCCGCCGTCGGCCGATCAAGGCCGAGCTGTGGTTGAAGGCGGTCACCTGCACGCAGGGCTGGGAGCGCTTGCAGGTCTCGATCGAGTGTTGGGCGGCCCTGTTCTTGTGTGCCCTGCAGACCCAGGAGCTCGAGCGGGCTGAGAGCATCGCAGAGCAATTGGCAGTGCGTCTGCCCGACAGCCGCTGTGGACCCGTAGCTCTGGCTGTGGTGCTCAGCTTGCAGGATCGTCAAGAAGAGGCTGCGCTCGCCTGGCAGCGGGCCGACGCCGCCGCGCAGGATTGGAGCTCGTTGGGGTCAAAACCCGCCGTGGCGCTGAGTTTCTACCCGGCCTGCGTGATGGCCTCGGCCTGGCAGGAAGCGTTGGCGCTAGCGCGCTGGTTGGAGCAGATGCAACCGGACTTTCTCTGGGGACCACTCTTGCAGGCGGATGCTCTGAAGAAGCTCGGCGATCCCGGGGCTGCAGAGGCTGCCTTCGAACGGGCGGCGCGTTGCAGCCAGGGCTGGGAGGCACAGATGAGCCCTGATCTTCGCGCGCGGCTCGAGGCCGCCCGCGACGCCCACGAGTGAGGCAACCCGAGGACGAGGATCCTCTGCAGCCACCAGGCCCTGGTTGATGCGGGCGACGCCCGCAAGACCGAGACGGGCCATTGCCAGCCGCGGAGTGGAATCTCAGCGTACGCTCAGCGTACGCTCGGCGTCGTTCCGCAAGCGTTTGGATTGCCCTATCCCCTGGGTAAAATGAGGGTTGAGAGCAGACACACTGCTGATGCGAACAAGACTACGGGAGGGTTCTTCTCATGGGAGTAGGGGAGTGGCTCTGGCAGGGCGCCAAGTCTTTCGGCAAGACGATCTACTATGGCGGCCGCCATTTTACCCGCGCTTGGGGCATGCATGGCGCCGGAGAGTCGATCCAGGCCGGTGAGGACCAGAAACGCGTCTGGAATAGCCTCAAGACTCTCGGCGGCAACGTCTCCGGCGTGACCAAGGGTCTGATCCACGTCGTCGACTTCATGGTCGAGTCCGGCATGGCCTCCGACCCGCAACTGCGCCAGCTCACGGCTCAGGTCGCCAAGAGGGCCGCCCGAGGCGCGGCCAAGAGCCAGGCTGTGCACGCGCTGATCGTCAAACAGGTCGGCAAGGCTGTCTCCAAGGCCTTGCTGAAGGCGGTGTTGTCGAAGATCGCGATCCAGGTCACCAAGCAGATCTCCACCAAGGTCGCCGCTGCCGCCGCGACCAGCGGGACGGGGGTCGGCATCCCGATCGGCGCCTTGCAGGCAGCCGGCTTGATCGAGATGGCGGCTGTGGGTTCGAAGAGCCTGCAGAAAGCCTATCCGAAGCTCTACGGCAAGCTCAAACCCCTCGGCGTTGATCTGGCCTGGTACTGGATCGAGCCGATGATTCCCAGCCTGATGGTCACCGTGAAGAGGGCGATCATCGCCGAGTTGGGCAAACGCCTCGGGCAGGCGGCGCCTGCGACCCATTGAGCTGCCTTGTCTGAGCGTGCGGCGGGCCCAGCCAAATCCTGCCCTTGCGCACGCGGTCCGCTCAGCGCGCCAGCGACAGCAATGCTACCAGGGCCGCGCCGAGGAACAGGACCGTACCGATCACCGCGAAGGTCAGTTGCAGGCGGTAGACACCCTTCAGGTTGGTGAGTGCTCCCATCAGGTGGGAGATGTCATTGCCCGCGGTGTCGACGACCCGACGGAAGCCACCTGCCGCGCGCACCGTGTACACTCCGATGAAGCCTATTACCAGGTTGACCAGCAGGCTCGAGACCTGCTGTGCTTGCAGCGCAGTGCTGAGCGTGTTTCCGAGCGTTGTCAGCAGCGCGAGCGCGGCGAAGCCGCTGGCAAGAAAACCCAGCAG
Organism: Planctomycetota bacterium; assembly: GCA_029260765.1. GTDB lineage: Bacteria > Planctomycetota > J058 > JAJDCP01 > JAJDCP01 > JAJDCP01. The sequence continues at coordinate 18,627 of JAJDCP010000061.1, read as the reverse complement.
GGCGACGAAGATGCCGACGAAGCGCATCTGCCTCGCCAGGCTCTGAAAGATCCTGTTCTGCTCAGCATTGAATTCATACTCGGCCTCGAGACTCGGGGCACTTGCGACGGACGCGGTTGGAACGTGCATGATTGTCCTCCTTTGCGGTTACCAGCGGACAAAAGAGCAAGGGCCGTGCCAGAGCTCGTTGACGGCCAGAAGGGCACTCACAGTCCTACTGTGCGTGAGCAGCGAACAGTCACTGTCTGTCGTTCGTGGACACTTGGGTGCTGAGCAGCACGAGAACCGCACTGGCTGGCGCGACCGCCGTCTGCCAGAATAGAACCCTGCGATGGCGAGGATGGCGCTACACCATGGGGGACAACCGCGAGGGCGCTGCCCTGCAGCGCGCTTTCTTGCGTGAGGCCTGCGCCCAACTGGGCCCCGCGCAGGAGAGGCTCGCCCGACGTCCGGAGGCTTCGCTGCTGCGTTGGCTCAGTGAGCAGCAAGCCCGCTGCCACGATGCCGGCTTCAACGAGCGTTTCGCCGCTGCCTGCCCAGTGCCCGGCGTAGCGGCGGCCGCCTACGCCCACCAGCTGTCATGCGGACAGCCGAACCTGTTGGCGGGCATCCGCTTCAAAGGGGGCTCGGTCGCGTTGCCCTTCATCGATCTGTTGGCCTGGGATCAGCCCCTGTATGAGGCAGCGGTGTGGGAAGCGGTGCTTCAGCGCCTCCGGAGTCATTTTGCTCCCTTTGCGGCGCCGTTCGTCCGGGTTCGCTGGCCCGGCAGGGAGCCGCCCCCTTGCGGGCGGGCGCGCGAGGTCGACCAGTTCCTGCTCGCTGGTGGTTTAGATAGCCTTGTCGCGGCTCCCCCAACCTCCCGATTGCAGTTCGCACCGGCGCGGGACCTGGCCTGGAAGCCAAGTTTTGAAGAGAGCTTCAAGGCCTGGGCAGACGCCGCGGGTCCACTGGCAGATGAGGTCGCGCCATCGACGCGGGCCGACTTCGAAACGTGCCTGCAGACCGGTGCGGTGGTCTGTGCCTGGCACCAGGGTGTCTGGGCTGGCGTCGCTGCGGCTGCGTCCGCGGACGAACGTGTCTTGTCAGGCTACTGCGTCTTCGAGCAGTTCCTGGCTGGCTCCGCGCGCGGTCGGGGGCTGGGGGTCGAGCTACAGGCGGGGCTGATCAGCGCGCTCCGGCGGCTCGCGGCGTCGCAGGCGGTCTTGTGGGGGACGATCCACGGCAGCAATGGCGCCTCGGTCAAGACGGCGCAGCGTTGCGGCCGCGAGGTCGTGGAGACCTGGTGGTTTCTGGAGCTGTAGCCCGAATCTGCCGCGCTCATGGTAGGCACGATTTCAAGGGTCGGCTTCCCAAACCCCCCGCTGGCGCAGCATGCCGCACAACAGGGGGAAGGCCGGCGCCTCCTGCCATTGCAGGTAGACCAACGCGCGCAGCAGCGCAACCTCCCGACGGCGAGCATCTCCGGGGGGCGCGTCCTTCGGGATGCGGGCCTCGAAGTCGCGGATGGCCTGTTCCAGCATAGGCACGTCTACAGCCACGCTGTCGTTCCACAGCCACTGCAGATAGACGAGAAAGCGCGGGCGGCTGAGCAGGTTCGCCTCGAGGTCAGCCTGCAGCGCGAGCTGAACGTCAGGCATGGAGACCTGAGGAGCTTCCCACAGGTAGAGGTAGAGCAGCGCCTCCGAACGAGTGTTGACGTCCCAGGCTTGGCAAGATTCGCCCGCCTCGAGGCGGGCCAGGCAGGTCTGCAGCCGCTCGAGTTGGTAGTTTCTGATGGCGTGGTTGAGCTGTGCGCCCGGTTTCTCACCCCCGCGGCGGTAGACCCAGGCGATGCTCTTCTGCACCAACAACGCCCATTCCTGCTCGTTCAACGCCCCGACACTGCCCAGGGGCACCCAGAGCTGGTTGTACTGATCGGTGACTTCCCGCTGTAGCTCTGCGTTGGTGAAACAGTCGAGGAGCCACTCTGCCATGCCCTGCTCTGCCTGATCGTACCAGCTGAACTGCACCAGCGCCTTGCGCAGCAGCGTGCCTGCCAGATAGCCGAGCCGAAAAGCGAGCAGGCATTGCTGCACGACGGGAAACATCTTCAACGCCGCTTCGCCATGCAGGATCACTGTGACGACCAGCTTCGACTGGATTGGAGGCTCGAGATACACCGCGATGGGCAGCTCGACGCGCAACCGGTCGTTGACATCGGTGAGTTTCCCGAGCAGGCGAGGCTCCAACAGGTTCCAGTTGTCGGTTCCGAGGTGCTCACGTACAAACTCGGCGAGTAGGGGTAGCTTGTCTTCAAGGCCCCCTCCAGCGCCGCCCTGAGGCTCGGCGACCATGTCCCAGGCCTGCCAGCTCACCCGTGTGCCCCAACCCTGCAAAGCGAGCTGCAGTGCAAACTCTTCGGGCACCCAGGGGCTCTGGTCGGTGGGCTGTAGCAGATCGTCCTCGACAAAACGCAGAAGGTCCCAACGAGCCGCCAGCCGCAGTTGGTCTCCTCCATCGAGGCACAATTTCCAACGCTTGTCGACGGGATCACGCTCGATCGCCACGCGCAGCCATTTCTTGAGCCAGGCAGGAGGCTTCCACAGGCTCGCCAGGTCCTTGAGCAGCTCGTCGAAGGACTTCTCCATGTCGGGATGCAAGCAGGCGGCCATCTTGAGGGCCTCGCCGATGGCCAGGGCTGCCTCGAGCCATGCCTTGAACGGGCGTTGCCGCTGCCAGGTCAGCGGTACATCGGGCCAGATCGTGCCGCCACAGACCCGTAGCTCGCCATCTTCTTCTTGCAGCTGTAAGCGCCCGTGTTTCCCCGCGGCAAAGGAGGGGCCCGGACACGGTAGCTCGGGCTTGCCGACGGCGCCGACAGTCTCGAGCACGGCATTTCCGCCGCTGCCCGCCCGCAACCAGACGTGCGCCTTGCGCTCTTCCCGAAGGCTGCCTTGCGCGTCGGGGCCCTGCGCGATCAGCCAGCCCTCACAACTGCCCGCGTTCTCGGGGGCCAACTCGAGCCGCCAGCGCAGGCCGCACAGGTCCTCGGAGAGCAGCCAGACGCCCTCATGGCCGCCGGGGAAAAGAACGCACACGCGGTCACCGCAGACGGTCAGCTGGTCGAGCAGTTTCCCGAGCCGCGCGATGATGGTTCCCACGTCACGGGCAGCCTTGTCCGGGTGGGGCGGTTTCGGGCCGGACCCCGAACGGTCTTCTTTGAAGCCGGGGCGGATCCGCGCTTGCTCACTGCACAGGACCAACAACATCAAACCCTTGGCGAGCCGACCCAAGCCGCCGAACAGTTGTCCGAAACCCTTCCGCTCACGCAAGTTCTCGGGGAGGTGATCGAGCGCGTGCAGGCACTGCAGACCTCCGATGCTCAACTCGATCAGTGCCTCCAGCAAGCGGTCGACGCCCGCACTCGGGCTTCCCTGGCCTGCGGGCCCGGCATTTTTGCCGAAGGCTCGCAACAGGCGGGCCCGCAGACCCAAAAGCCAAGACTTCACGGCTTGATGGAACTGCTCCTTCTCGTCGGGATCGCCTTCCTCGAGCCTGTCGTAGACGCCCGCCGCCAGCTCGGCCAGGGCGTCTAGAACCAGACTGCCATCGAAATCGCAGCCGTCCTGCAGGCCCAAGCCGCGCAGCAAGCGGCTGCAGCCGCTGTGCAAGATCCCAAGCATCGGCCGATGTCGGGCAAGATCCTGGCCCGACTTCAAGGCAAGCCTACGCCCTTCGGACAGATCGCGCTCGAGCACCTTGACGACCTGTGGAAAGTGCTCTCGGGCCCAGATCAACAGAGGTCCGTATTCGTTGATCGTGCTCGGTACGGTGTCTGCGATGGTCACTTCGTGGACGGTCAATGTGGCCGCGTCTGCCATCACCGAGCCCTCCGCGCCAGTACCTGGAGAGCGCGCTGCCAATGACGCGGGCCGCAGCGCAGCTTGCACTGCACGGTGCCGGCAGCGGATGGCGTGAAGCGCACCCGAGCCCAGCCATTCTGTAGCTGCGACTCCAAGACAAGCGGAGCGGCTGCGGAAGGCATGAGCAGCTCGAACCGCACCAGGTCCTGTGCGCCTTGCAGATGCGCGCACAACCAGGCCTCGCGCCCCGCCTGCAGCATGAGTGGGGTGGTCTGCAGGTCGAGCAGCTCCGGTCGCGCCCGCAGCTTGATTGTGGGGCCCCGCAGACAGCGGCGCCTGGGCTGCCAGCCAAGCTTGAGCGAGGTTTCTTGTATGGGCTCGAGGCTGAGCTGCAAGGGGCCAGCGGGCAGATCCCGCTCATGGATTCGGCTCGCGGCATCGAGCACGCCTGCGCGTTCGCTGCCATCCGGCAGGCGAAGGCGGTAGTGGGCGCCGGGCAACAGCTGACCGTGAAGGCCGTGGACGATCCAGGAAGCGTCTCCACGGCAGGAGACGATGATCCGGTAGCGTGATCCCGAGCGTAGCGCGACGCTGCGGGTGTTGGCGGGCATCTCGAGCACGATGAGGTCGGGCATGACAGTTCCTCCGGGGTCTCTGTGTTGCCCTGAAGGCACGAATCATGCCAGAGATGTGGGAGGGCGAAGGTGCCCGTTTCTCAGGGGTTGAAGGGCAGATGTCTGTCCACTGCTTACGACATCTGTTCGCTCCCTCTAGACACATCGTTAGCGTGGACCCAGCCTCGGCCCAGGTTCCCATCCCCGCGATTCTCGCTTGACTTCGGACCCAAGCTTGGCCGATCTTGCGGAGGCACCCCCAGGCAGGGCCCCAGCATGGACATCAGCCAGTCCTTGAGCGCAAGACTCGAGCAACAGGACCTCTCAGCCACATTGCAGAGTTGGCGGGAGGTCGTTGGCGATCGCCTGGACAGCTGCGCCGCGATCGATTCCTACAAGCCTGCTCCGGAGATCGGAAGCCCGGGTCTGCCGCAGAGCGGCTTCGAGCTTCGGGGCAAGCTCGGCAGTGGCGGCATGGGCGAAGTCCACCGGGCGCTGCAGGCAGAGCTTGAGCGGGATGTCGCCTTCAAGACCCTGCGTAGCGACCTGACGCCCCGAGCAGAGCTGCAAGAGGCCTTTGTCGCCGAGGCGGTCGTGACCGGGCGACTGGAGCACCCCAATATCGTCCCGGTCTACACTCTGGGCGAGCATGAGGGCGAGGCGTTCATGGCGATGAAGATGGTCGCCGGCCAGACCTGGCAACAAAGCCTGCGCGCAGACGGCAACCAAGATCTGAGCAAGCATCTCGAGATCCTCATCCAGGTCTGCAATGCCGTGGCATTCGCCCACAGTCGGGGCATCGTGCACAACGACCTCAAGCCTGCGAACGTCATGATCGGCAACTTCGGAGAGGTGCTGGTGCTCGACTGGGGTCTGGCGGTCTCTATGGAAGCATCTGCGACGCCCACCCGCGTCCGTCACCGTGACCGTGTCACACGACCCTGCGGAACTCCGTCTTATATGCCTCCTGAGCTGGCGATGGGGATGGGTGAGTGCCTCGGTCCCTGGACCGACATCTACCTGTTGGGGGGGATCCTGTTCGAGATCCTGACCGGGCGTCCCCCACATTCCAGCGCTGATCTCGAGGCCGCGGTCCGCGAGACCTGCAGCGCCGAGCCGGTCACGCTACCTGACTCGGTTCCGCAAGAGCTGCGTTGGATGTGCGAGCGGGCATTGGCTCCCCTGCCCCGGAACCGCATCGCTTCGGCGGAGCGCTTCCGCGACCAGCTTCGGCAGTACCTGCACCACCGTGCCAGCATCGAGCTGGCTGAACGGTCCCAGGCCCAGCTCGATCATGCCAAACGTGAAGCTGCAGGCTTGGAGGGCGCGCGGTCTGCCCGTTTTGGCGTCTACGGCGCCTTTGCTGAAGCACTCGCGGGCTTTCGCCAAGCACGTGTGCTCTGGACGGACAATCCGCAGGCCCTGCGCGGCGCGTGGGATGCCTGCCACGCGTACGCGGCTACGGCCCTGGCAGCCGGCGATCTCGGTCTGTCCGAGACGCGGGTCCTGGAGCTGGAGAGTCTGGATGGCTCTCGCAAAGAGGCAACGGTCCTGCGTCAGCGGATCGAGCAACAGCGCTCCTCACTGCGCGCCCGCGAGCGAGCCCGGCGCCGGCTGCGGCTGGGGGTGCTCGTGTCCAGCCTGCTGCTGTTCGGCAGCCTGCTCTTGTGGGTGATCCAGGTGCAGGGCAAGAACCTCGAGATCGCTGCCCAGAATCAGGACATCCTGCAACAGAACCAGAAGATCCTGTCGCAACAGGGCGAGATCGAGCGGCAGAGCTCCTTCGCCGAGCGACGGGGCGCAATAGCCCTGGAAGCCCTGCTCAGCATGGAAACCCAGGTGATGGACCGCCTTATCGACGAGGGAGGCGACCCGCAAGCGCTCGAGGTCGCCCGTAACGTACTGGCGGTTGCGCTCGAAGGCTGGCAGAAGCTGCGGGAGGCTGAGGTTGAAGAGCGCCAGGTTTCCCTGGGCAGTGCCGCGGCCCATCAACAGATCGGCCGGCTCCTGCTCGAGGTGGACAACGACTATCCAGGCGCCCTGTCGGCGTTGAAGGAGGCGGTCTCCATCTTCGACAGGCTGCCCGCCGACCTGCCCGGAATCCGGATCGGCCATGTCCGCACCCTGATCGACCTGTCCCATGCCTATGCCAGCCGAGGCTACCTCGACTCGGCGGCGACGGCGCTGCGTGACGGCCTCTCGCTGTGCGAAGACCGCGGTTTGGAAGACTGGGCGGCGCCCTTCCGCCAATTGCGCTCCAGAGTCCTGCAGAGCCTGGCACATATCGTCTGGAGTCAAGGCCTGCTCAGCGACGCGCGGGGGTTGTATGAGCGCAGCTTGCTGTTGTTGCAGGACCTGGATGGGCAGGCTCCCGGAGTCCGTGGCGCCATTGAAGATGTGCGCTGCAGCCTGGGAATGATCCTGATCGATCTGGGCGAGCTCACCCTGGCGGCCCCGCTCCTGAAGAGCACACTGGTGTCGCTGCGTGCGCTGCATGCCGAAGATCCGCGCTCGTTGACTTTCGCGCGGATGTTGCGCGTCGCGCTGACGGGGCAGGCGAGCCTTTGTCGACTCGTGGGGCAGGTGCCCGAAGCAGGTGTCCTGTCCGAACAGGCCGTTCGCCTGGCCCGCGAGCTTCACGCGCGGAACCCGCAGAACAACCACGACATCATCGATCTGGCCTCGACTCTGGTGGTCCGGGGAGAAGTGCTTGAGGATCTGGGCGAGACCGGTCTCGCGATGCATGCCTATCAGGAGCTTCTCGCCCTGCAGCTCTCGAGTGCCAGCCTTTCCCTTCCGGAAGGGCTGGAGGGGGCGCGCCTGCAGGCGTTCAAACGGCTGGGTTTCCTACTTCGAGACGCGGGCGATCTGGCTGAGAGCCGGCGCTGTTTTGAGGAGGAGCTTGCCACGGCTCGGCGTGCGTTGGCCCGCGATGCGAGCAACGCGCTGGCGAGGCAGGATGAGCTGGGTGCGTTGCTGGATCTGGCCCAGGCGGTGCAGGCGCAGGGCGAAGACAGCGCGGGCCTGCTCGAGCAGGCTGTGGCATTGGGGCGCCCGCTGGTCGCGCTGGACACGAGCAACCTGATCGTGAAACGGCGCCTGGCAGAAGCCCTGGGGCAGTGGGGTGAGCTGTTGTTGGCGCGGCGTGATTTCGGCGCCGCCGAGCAGGTCCTGCAGGAGGCTGCCGAGCTGCTGCGGAGCTCTGCGCTCCAGCAGCTCGAGAGCCGCAGGCAGCTGGAGCGCAACCTCCAGCGTCAGGGCCTGGCCAAGTACCTGCAGCACCGGTTCGACGAGTCCCAGCGCTTCTACGATGAGGGGCTGGAGGTGGCCCGTGGCCTGGTTGCCCTGCAACCGCGCAGCACCGACCATCGCCGCGCCCTGTGCCTGGCGCTGACCCAGGTCGGGACCGTGCTCCAGAGGCGTGGCCGGCCGGGTGAGGCCGAGGCTCCGTTTCGGGAGTGCCTCGAGCTTGCGGGAGAGCTCGTGGCCGAGGACTCCTCCAGCGTCCAGGCGCAGCGCGCCTTGTGGAAGGCCATGGACAGTCTGGCGCGGCTACACCAGCAGCGCGGCGAGCTGCAGGAAGCGGTCGCACTCTTCGAGCAGGAGAGCGCCATCGTCCGAGAGCTGCTCGCCCGCCAGCCCACGGATCTGCGAAGCGCCGAAGAATGCATCTATGTGTTGAAGAATGCTGCGGGCCTCTACGCCGCTCTGGGCCAGCTCGGTCAGGCCCGTGTGCAGCTGGCCGAGTGTCTGAAGGTGCGGAAGCACTGGGCGCAGGCTGCGGCCGACCCGCTTCCCCATCGAGCGGACATCGCGTTGCTGCTGCAAAACCTGGCGCTGTTGGCCGAGGCAGAGGGCCAGCACGAGATCGCCGAGCAGCTGGTGGCTGAAGCCATCTCCGAGCTGGAGCCCTTGGTGTCCCAGGCGCCGGAGCTTGCCTCGCAGCTTGAAACCCTGCGTGCTGAGCTGCTGCGGCTGCAGGGCCGGCGGCGTTGAGATACGGGGTTCATCAGTAGACCGAGGGGTCAGTTGTAGCGCAGTCTCTTGAGCTTGCGCAACATGTTCGGGAGCATCTCTTCCAGCAGCTTGATCAGGGAGTCCTCGTCAGACGTATCCCTCCAACGAATCCTCGTCCCCCATCGGCCCCTCGTCATCGCCCGAGCCCTCTCCCGCCGCAAGTACTCGAGATCGCTTGCGCAATCCATGATTTCTTCCATCAGGGGAATGAAACGCTGGAAGTTGCGGTTGAATTTCTGCCGCAGGGCAGTTTTGTTCAACCAGACCTCTTCCCCGTTGCGTCCCAGGGAGATGTATCGCGGGTCGATCACGCTGGCCAAGGCCTTGTAGGTCAGATCCGCGATCTCCGCATCGCCCAGGGGCTGTGCTGTCGATCCAGCCCGGCAGCGCTTTTCGAGCTCATCGAAGACCGGCTTCGCCTGATAGAAGAGCTTCTTTTCGGTCTTGTCGATGCCGTCCTTCAGTTTGTCGAGCACCCGCTTCGCACTCGCAGTATAGCCGCCGCCACCGCCCGAGTTGCCTGATGCGCTCGCCGTGCGCGCGACCTGCGTCGCGGACTTGAACACCTCCACGGAGACCGCCAGCAGGATCTGGCCAGCCTTCAGGGTTCCCCCCAGCGGGCCCAGTGCCGCACAGGAGATGTTGATCACGATTCCCAACCAGTCTTGGGAAGGTTTCTTGTTCTCGAGTTTCCTCAGCCGTTTGTCCAGTTTGTTGATCAGTCGCAAGATGACAGCGACGTTCGCCGCGTCCTTGGCTGCATCGGACCAGACTTTGGCTGCGAAGCGTAGCTTGGAGTATTTCGACATGGTAGCGTCCGTTCTGAAACTTAACCAAACGATGAGTGTTTCTCTGGCGTAGCACATCTGGACTGATGTAACGTCAGTTACACGTTGCTTGCATCCATGTGCTACCTACCTCCAATATTATACTCAACGCCGAACGTTACAGGCGGTCCTATTGTTTCTAGCTCGCTTTCGTTTGCGGCCTTGATGTTTGTGTTCTGTGCGCGAGACGATGGCCGTCCACATCTTCGAGGCATAAGCTCCGCCCAAAAAACACGTTCCCGCTGCTGCCAAGCACTTCTTGTTCCCTCAGCTCCATCAGAGGGAAATAGCATGGTGTCGGCATTGGGACTGATTTTGTTCGTGGTGGGCTGCGGGAGCTTCTTGAAGTTCGGCCTGCTGAGCCTGATGATCGGTGTCGGAACCCGTACCGCGCCGGATTCCAACGCCCTTGAGCAGGCAGCGGACGCCGTCTATTTGCGCACGTTGGGATCCAAGGTGCTCGGCAGCGGCCTGGTGGTGCTGGTCGGTGGGCTGCTGCTCTTACTGCCCATGTGATCTTCAGCTGGGGCCAGGCCCCGAGACGGCGAAGTAGGCTCCGGGGAACGCCGCCGAGCTGCCGTCGCCTTCGAGCTTGACGACCTCGGTGGCGCAGACCTTGTATTCGGCGGTGCCCGTCACCGAGTCCCCCGCGTCGACCGTCAGCAGGTTGGCACGCGCCTCGCCGAAGTGGAATGGCATCCAGATACAACCCCTACGTACCTGGCGGGAGACCACGGCGCGGCATTCGAGGCTGCCGCGCCGCGACCGCACTTGCACGCGGTCGCCGTCTTCGATGCCGCGCCGGCCGGCGTCGCGCGGGTGGATCTCGACGAAAGCGACCGGCTGCTTTTCCCGCAGGCCTGGAGCCTGTCGGGTCTGGGTCGCCGCGTTGTAGTGGTACAGCGTGCGCCCCGTTGACAAGATCAAGGGGTACTCGGTATCGGCCTGCTCGAGCGAGGGCCGGTAATCGACCGCCTGGAACAGTCCCTTGCCGCGCAGCACGCCACCTTCATGCAAAAAAGGCGTGCCCGGGTCGGCCGCATCGACGCAAGGCCACTGCAGTCCGCCCTCCTGCTCGATGCGCTGGTGGCTGATGCCCGCGAATTTCGGCGCGTCCTGCGCCAGCTCGGCATAGATCTGGCGGGGCGTCTCATACTGCCAGCTGCCGCCGCAGGCGTTCGCCAGGGCGACCAGGATCTCCCAGTCGGCCCGCGCCACCCCGGGCGGCTCGACGGCCTTGCGCACCAACTGCACACGGCGTTCAGAGTTGGTGAACACGCCATCCTTCTCGGCGAAACAGGCGCCGGGCAGGATCACATCGGCAAAGCGGGCGGTCTCGTTCGAGAAGATATCCTGCAGGACCAGGAATTCGAGGTTGTTGAGTCCCAGCTCAAGCTGCGAGACGTTGGGCTCCGAGATCACGATGTCTTCGCCCATCACGAACAAGCCGCGGATCTGCTTGCCGACTTGTTTGATCATCTGGTTGAGGTTCAACCCGGGCTGCGGATTGAGGGGCACGCCCCAGGCGGCTTCGTATTTCGCCTGCACCGCCAGGTCGTCCACGGATTGATAGCCGGGGTAGTAGACAGGACTGGCCCCCGCATCGTTGGCGCCCTGCACGTTGTTCTGTCCGCGCAGGGGGTTCATGCCCGATGAGGCCTTTCCGAGGTGGCCGGTCATCAGCACCAGGTTCGACAGGGCGTAGACGTTGTCCGTTCCGTGCGTGTGCTCGGTGATGCCCAGCGTGTAGTAGATTCCCGCCTTGGACGTGCTGGCGTACTCGCGCGCGGTTTGGCGGATGGCCGCAGCGGGCACACCGGTGATCTCTTCCGCATCTTCGGGCGTGTAGCGCGCAAGGTTTTCGCGCAGGGCTTCGAAGCCTTCGGTGTTGCGGGCGATGAACTCCTGATCACACAAGCCTTCGCTGAGGATGGTGTGGGCCATCGCATTGAGCAGCCAGACATCGGTGCCCGGCTTCAACTTGAGGTGCCGCTGGGCGATGCTGGTCAGCCAGATCGCGCGCGGGTCGGCCACCACAAGGGTGGCTCCGCGCCGGACCGCGCGTTTCATCTCCATCGCGATGATCGGGTGCGCTTCGGTGGTATTGCTGCCGATCACGAACAGGAAGTCGGCATCACGGATCTCGCCGATCGAATTGGTCATCGCGCCCGCGCCGAAAGTCGTGACCAGACCGGCCACGGTGGGAGCGTGTCACGTCGCCGCGCATTGATGCACGTTGTTGGTGTGGAAGACTGCCCGCGCCAGCTTCTGCACCAGGTAGTTCTCTTCCATCGTGCAGCGCGACGAAGAGACGAAGCCGAGGGCTTGCTCACCGTGCCGGGCCTGCACGCCGCGAAGACCTTCAGCGGCTCTTGCCAGCGCTTCTTCCCAACTGGCCGGCCGCAAGACGCCGTCCTCGCGGATCAGGGGCGTGCCCAGGCGGTCGTCGCGGTGGATGAAGTCGTACGCAAAGCGGCCTTTGACACACAGGTTGCCATCATTGGTGGTCGTACCGGGAGGCGGGCTGGTGACCTTGACCACAGCCCCTTTTCCGCCCTGCGCTGCGCGGTCGACATTCAGATCCATCTGACAACCCACACCGCAGTAGTTGCAGGTGGTGCGCACCTTCTCGAGTTGGCGATCCGGCCGTGTCCCCGCCCGCAGCGGCATCTTCTCGGTCAGCGCGCCGGTCGGGCAGGTGTCGATGCACCCCCCGCACAGCTCACAGCTCGAATCGAGCAGCGACACCTGGTCGGCGGTGGCGATGGTGGTCGCGGCCCCGCGGCCCGCCAGCGTGATCGCCTGCACTCCCTCGACCTCGTCGCAGTAGCGCGTGCAACGCGCGCACAGGATGCAACGGTCCGCCCGAAACTCCAGGTACGGGTTGCGGTCGACACGCTGTTCCCGCACAGGAGCCATCGGCACGCGCAGCTGCGGCGCGCCATAACGCGCAGCCATCGCGTGCAGCTGGCAATCGGCGCCCGTCTCGCATTCCTCCTGTTCGGCCATGTGGTCGCTGAGATACAGGGAGAGCAAGGTCTTGCGGTGTCGGGCGATGCGAGGGCTCTCGGTGGTCACCACCATGCCGGCGCTCGCCCGGGTGGCGCAGGCGGGCGGCATGCGGCGCCAACCCTTGACGTCGACCAGGCAGGTGCGGCAGGCGCCCGCCGGTTCGAGCCGGGGGTCGTGGCAGAGAGTGGGGATCTGCTTGCCTTCCCGCGCTGCGACCTCGAGCAGGGTCTCTCCTGGCCGAATGGGAACGCGCCGCCCATCGAGCTCGATGCTGTCGCTCATGCTTGGAACTCCTCGGGGAACCAGCGGCGGGCGCTGGTCAGGGGAATTGGGGCGGCTTGTCCCAGGCCGCAGATCGAGCCTTCATTCATCTCCCAGGCTACATCGTCGACCGCTTCGAGTGCCCCGGAAACCCCCGCGCAGCGGCGCTCGAGAGCCTCGCGTAGGAAGCGGGTGCCGATCCGGCAGGGGGCGCATTGGCCACAGCTCTCTGCTTCGAAAAAGGTCAGCTGTTCGGCCACCGCCCAGGGCATCGCCACGGTCTGATTCAGGACGACCACGCCCGCGGAGCCGAGCATCGAGCCGACTTCGGCCAGGCTCTTGAAGTCGAGCGGTCGCCGCCGCTCCGAGGCCGGCAAGAAGCCCGAGCTCGCGCCGCCCGGCGAGAAAGCCTTGAGCTCGCCCAGATAGCCGCCCGCGGCCTCGACCAGCTCGTCCAGGCAGACGCCGAGCGGCAGCTCATAGACCCCGGGCCGAGCGATGTGACCGCTGACGCAATACAGTTTGGTTCCTGCTCCGCTGCGCCCCAGTTGGCGGAACCAATCGCCGCCCCTCGTAACGATCGAGGGCACGCAGGCGATGGTCTCGACATTATGGATCAGGGTGGGCTTGCCCCACAGGCCGACTTCGGTGGGGTAGGGAGGTTTGAGACGCGGCATGCCGCGCTTGCCTTCGAGCGCCTCGAGCAGCGCAGTCTCTTCGCCGCAGATATAGGCGCCGTGTCCGGCATGGAGGTGGAAGCGCAGCTCCTCGAAGCCCGGCTCGGCGGTCAGCCGGGTGATTGCGGTGCTGAGGGCCTGCCACGGCAGCTCGAATTCGCCGCGCAGGTAGCAGTATATGTCCGTGGCACCGATCGTGACCGCGGCGATGGCCAGTCCCTCCACCACCAGGTCGGGGCGGCGCATCAACACTTCCCGGTCTTTGAAGGTGCCCGGCTCTCCCTCGTCGGCGTTCAGCACCACATAGCGGGTGCGCTCGGTTTGGGCCCGGACACTCTTCCACTTGATCGCTGCCGGAAAGCCCGCCCCGCCGCGTCCCTGCAGCCCCGAGCCTTCGAGCACCTCCAGCACAGCCTCCGGGCCTCGGCTGCGCGCCTGCCGCAGAGCTTCGCCGGTCGAGTCGGCGGGACGGACGAGCGCGATAGGCAGCTCGGGGTCATCGGGGCCTACGCAACCCAGCCAGGTCTCGGGCCACAACGCGGCCGCGTCATCGGCACGCGCCAGGGCCGTCGCCTGCAACCCGGGAATCACGCGCCGCCCGCTCAGCGCCGCGGGCGCTTTGTCGCAAGCCGCCAGGCAGGAGCAGCCTGCCGCGGGCAGTCCCTGGGCCTGCGCTTGCTTCAGCAGCTCTTCGGCACCCTGCAGCCGGCACGTCAGGCCCTGGCAGACGCGCAACTCGATGCCGGGCTCGGCCAGCAGGTGGAAGAACGAGCCGACTCCATATATGTCGGCTTCGGGAACGCCGCTTCGGCGTGCAACCTCGCGGGCGACTCCAGGCCGCAGTCCTCCCAGCTCGTGCAGCAGCTCGGGAACCTGGGCGCGTTGCTCGGGACTGGGCAGAGGCATGGCGGGCTCCGTAAAGCGTTAACCTTAATATGGGGAAAGCGCCCACGTGGCGCAATGGTCAGGACCTTCAGCCGCCGAGCAGCTCTTCGTACAGCTGCAGGTAGCGCTCAGCGCTGCGCTGCCAGCTGAAGTCCTGCTTCATTCCAGCACGCATCAGCGCCCGCCAGAGCTTGGGACGCTCGAACAGCGCGACGGCACGGTCGACGGCTGCGACGAGGGCTTCAGCGCTCGGCTCGTCGAACACAAAGCCGTTGGCCTGGCCGTCCGCGAGCGCAGCCGGGCTCGCGTCTACGACGGTGTCCGCAAGGCCGCCCGTGCGCCGTACGATCGGTGGTGTGCCGTAGCGCAGGCTGTACATCTGGTTGAGCCCGCAGGGCTCGAAACGTGAGGGCATCAGGAAGGCGTCGGCTCCGGCTTCGATGCGATGGGCGGTGGTCTCTGAATAGCCGATGTTGAGACGCAAGCGGGTAGGCCAGCGCCGCTGTGCATCCTGAAGGGCCCGCTCGAGGTCGCTGTTCCCGCTGCCCTGGATCACGAGCTGTACAGGTCGCTTCATCAGCTCGGGGAGAGCCTCGAGGACGAGGTCGATGCCCTTCTGGTGCACGAGTCGTGTCACCATTCCCAGCAGCAACGAGGATGGGGTGTCCGCGAGCTCGAAGGCCGTGCGCAGGCCATGGGTGTTCTTGCGTTTTCGGGCAAGCTTGCGGACGGAATAGTTCTGCCAGATGTGAGGATCATTGCCCGGGTTCCACTGGTTGGTGTCGATGCCGTTGAGGATGCCGTGCAGGATTCCCTGGCGTAGTTGCAGCACACCATGAAGGCCGCGCCCGTACGCGCTGCTCAGGATCTCGCGGGCGTACCCGGGGCTTACGCTGGTGAGCCGGTCGGCAAACACAAGGCCCCCCTTGATGAAGGAGAGCAGGCCATGGTATTCCAGACCATGTAGCGTCCATAGATGTTCGGGAAGCTTGAGAAAGTCGAACAGGCTGCGTGGGTAGAGTCCTTGGTAGGCCAGGTTGTGGATGGTGAAGACCGTGCGGGGACGTTCTGGCTCCTGTGCGAGCAGGGCGCAGATCAGCCCGGTCTGCCAGTCGTTGCAATGCACGAGGTCCGGACGCCAATCGAGGCCCGCTCTGCCTTGGGCCAGCGCGTGTCCGACCTGGCAGAAGAGCCCGAAGCGCTCGCCGTTGTCTGGCCAATCCGCTCCGTTGTGGTCGATGTAGGGTCCCCCATGGCGGTCGAAGTGGTAGGGGGAGTCGACGAGCCAGAGTGGACATCCCTCGCCGTCTGTGCTTGGCAGCTCACCACGCAAGATGCGGAGACTTCCGCGTTGGTTCGGAACAGCGGGGCGGGCGATGGTCTGCAGCCCCGGCAGGTGGTTCCGAACTTGTGCGTAGTACGGCAGAACGAGGCGCACATCATGGCCCAGTCGTGCGAGGGTGATCGCAAGGCTGCCGGACACATCTGCGAGGCCCCCGGTCTTGATGACTGGATGGGCTTCGGAGCTGACAAAAAGGATGCGCATGTTGGTCGTTGAATGGCTGCAAAGCCCCAAGATAGCGTGCTTGGCGAATCCTGGCAAGGGGGACAGGAATCAGTCATCCGGTCGTTATAATGGATGGCATCCGCCCTTGTGGAGTCGGCTTCTTCATGTTTAAGATCCGTAGTTTCTGGCAGTCCTTGATGGGGGGCAGATCGTCCGCCACCACGACTCCGTCCGCCCCCACGACCGGGGTATCGACACAGCCGGCGACTGCAACCCTGAGCAAGATGGGAGTCAAGTCTCCGCAGTTGAGCAGCAGTACGAGCGCACCCGGCTTCTTTTCGACCACAGCAGGCCGCATGGTCGTCGGCGCAGGCGTCGGAGGAGCCGCGGGGCTTGGCATCGGCATGCTGGCCAACCGCTGGCGTTCCCGCAGCTCCAGCTCCAGCTCCAGCTCAAGCTCCAGCTCCAGCTCAAGCTCCAGCGCTGCAGGCAGCAATGGCTCTTCGAGCAACACCGGTGCCGCCAGTGGGGGCTCGAGTAGCAGCCGCGGGGGTGGCTTCCTCTCCTCTCGTCTGGGGCGCATCGCCCTGGGGGCAGGAGTTGGTGGCGTCGCGGGTATCGGCACCAACATGTTGGTCAATCGCCTGAGCCGCTCTTCGGGCGGCGGGGGTTTCTTGACGTCCCGACTCGGACGCATGGCTCTCGGGGCAGGAGTTGGTGGCGCCGCGGGTTGGGGCGCCAACAAGCTGGTCAATAAATTCAGCCAGCGGCGCTCCAGCGCACCGAAGCCGAGCGCGCCGCAGGCTGCGCCGCAGGCAAGGCCCCAGGCATTGCCGCAGGCGCCGAAGCCTGCAGCGAAGAAGCCGGGGTTCTTGTCGTCGACGTTGGGCCGGGCCATGATCGGTGCGGGCGTCGGCGGTGCAGCGGGGTTCGGCGCAGGCATGCTGCTGAACAAGCTGCGGAACCGCGGCAGCTCGAGCTCAAGCAGCAGTGGCGCGAAGAAGCCGGGTTTCCTGTCGTCGACACTGGGCCGTTCGATGATCGGCGCGGGCGTGGGTGGCGCGGCGGGCCTGGGCATCGGCATGCTGCTGAACAAGATGCGCAACAAGAGCAAGGCGGACGCGAGCCGCAGCTCAGGTTCCAGCGGGGCAGCGAAGAAGCCGGGGCTGTTCGCGCGACTGAAGAACAAGTTCAGCGGTGGTGGCTCGAGCAAGAGCGCAAGTGGCGCAGCGCCAGGGAAGAAGCGGGGCTTCTTCTCTTCGACGCTGGGTCGTTCGTTGATCGGCGCGGGCGTCGGCGGTGCTGCGGGCCTGGGCGCAGGCATGCTGCTGAACAAGTTGCGGAACCGTGGCAGCTCGGGTTCGAGCGGTCCTGGCGCAAAGAAGCCGGGCTTCCTGTCGTCGACGCTGGGCCGCTCGATGGTCGGTGCCGGCGTGGGTGGTGCGGCGGGCCTGGGCATCGGCATGCTGCTGAACAAGCTGCGCAACAAGAGCAAGGCGGACGCGAGCCGCAGCTCGAGCACCGGTGCGGCGAAGAAGCCGGGGTTGTTCGCGCGGCTGAAGAACAAGTTCAGCGGTGGTGGCTCGAGCAATAGCGCAAGTGGCGCAACGGCAGGAAAGAAGCGGGGCTTCTTCTCTTCGACGTTGGGCAAACTCGCCATCGGCGCGGGCGTGGGTGGCGCTGCGGGCCTGGGCGCAGGCATGCTGCTGAACAAGCTGCGGAACCGTGGCAGCTCGGGTGCGAGCGGCAGTGGCGCGAAGAAACCGGGTTTCTTGTCGTCGACGCTGGGCCGAGCGATGGTCGGTGCCGGCGCGGGCGGCGCGGCGGGCCTGGGCATCGGCATGCTGCTGAACAAGCTGCGCAACAAGAGCAAGGCGGACGCGAGCCGCAGCACGGGCTCCAGTGGCGCAGCGAAGAAGCCAGGGTTTTTCGCGCGGCTGAAGAACAAGTTCAGCGGTGGTGGCTCGAGCAAGAGCGCAAGTGGCGCAGCGGCCGGAAAGAAGCGGGGCTTCTTCTCCTCGACGTTGGGCAAGCTCGCCCTGGGCGCGGGCGTGGGGGGCGCCGCCGGCCTGGGCGCGGGAATGCTGCTGAACAAGTTGCGCAACCGCGGTTCGAGCTCGGGCAGCAGTAGCGGATCGAAGCCGGGCTTCCTGTCCTCGACTCTCGGCCGGGCAATGATCGGCGCGGGCGTGGGCGGTGCGGCGGGTCTGGGCATCGGCATGCTGATGAACAATCTGCGGAACCGCAAGAAAAGCGGGTCGAGCAGTGCCGGGGGCGCCAGCGCAGCGAAGAAGCCAGGTCTGCTCGAGCGGCTGAAGAACAAGTTCCGCGGGGGCAGCTCGAGCAAGGGCGCCGGAGCAGGGGCCGAAGGCAAGAAGCGCGGCTTCCTCTCGTCCAAGTTGGGCAAGCTCGCTCTGGGCGCCGGCTTGGGAGGCGCCGCCGGGCTCGGCACCGGGATGTTGCTGAACAAACTGCGGAACCGCAAGAAAAGCGGTTCGGGCGCTGCTGCTGGCTCCAGTTCCTCCTCGCGCGGCAGCTTCTTTGCGAAGCTCAAGGCCAAGCTCTCACGTGGTCCTTCCTCGAGCGGTGCCGCGAAGAAGCCAGGGTTCTTCGCCAGAATGAAGAGCCGTTTCTCGCGCAAGAAGGAAAGCGGCGGCAGCTCTGGCACGCGCTCCGGTTTCCTGTCGGGCATGAAGGGCAAGCTGGCGTTGGGGGCAGGCCTGGGGGCCGGTGGCCTCGGCATTGGGTTGCTGGCGAGCAAGCTGCGGAATCGCGGTGGCTCTGGATCGGCGTCGAGCCGTGGCGGGATCCTCTCGAAGCTGAAGAGCAAGTTTACGCGCAGTGGTTCGAGCGGAGGATCGTCGGGCTCGTCGAGCCGTGGCGGGATCCTCTCGAAGCTGAAGAGCAAGTTTACGCGCAGTGGTTCGAGCGGAGGATCGTCGGGCTCAGCGAGCCGTGGCGGGATCCTCTCGAAGCTGAAGATCA
>JAJDCP010000007.1 GCA_029260765.1 Planctomycetota bacterium | reverse complement strand
CTCATCGGCAGCGTGATGACCTGGGCCGGCTGGACGATGGGCTCGATGATCCAGTACGCGAACGCGCGCCGCGGCGCCGCCGACGTCTCGCTGGACGAGCGCGTCGCGAAGCTGCCCGCGTGGCTGCGACGTCTGCCCGTCACGCACCCCGCGTTTCTCGTCTGCGTGCGCTGGCTGCCGATGGGATTTCACCTCGCCAATCTCGCCGCGGGCGCTCGACGCATTCCAGCTACCCGTCAGCTCTGGATCGCTGCGCTCGGCTCGATCCCCGGCGCCGTGATCTGGGCGGGCATCGGGGCAGGAGTCTCGCTCCTGTGACGGGCCCGCTCGATGGTCGCCGCGTCGTGATCACGGGTTCCAACACGGGGGTCGGCCGCGCCACCGCCGAGGCGCTCGCGGCGATGGGCGCACGTGTGGTGCTCGCCTGTCGCAGCGCCGAACGCGCAGCGGACGTCATGAGAGTGATCGGTCCGGAGCGCGCCGAGCTGGTGGAGCTGGACCTGGGCTCGCTCGCGAGTGTTCGCGCGGCCGCCGCTCAGATCGCGTCCGAGCCCGGCGACGAGCTGATCAACAACGCCGCGGTCGCCGGCGCGCGCGGCCAAACCGAGGACGGCTTCGAGCTCGCCTTCGGCGTCAACCACCTGGGCCATTTCGCGCTCACCCGGCTCCTGCTCGACGCATTGTCCGAAGACGGTCGCGTCGTGCATCTCGGGTCGGGCAGCCACGAGGGCGTTCGCTCGCTCGAGCTCGACGCGGTCCACGGGCTGACACGATCACGGCTCGCGATCGCCGAATACGCGACCTCCAAGCTCTGCCAGATGCTGTTCCACGCAGAGCTCTCGGCACGCTTCGAGGGCACCGCTCGACGGAGCGTGGCAGCGGATCCAGGCGACGTGGCGTCGGACGCCTACCGCAACATGCCTTGTGTCCTTCGGCAGCTCTGGACGTGGCGCATGAAGCCGCCGACGGAGGGGGCTCGACCCTCGCTCTTCTGTGTCACCTCGCCCGACGCCGAGAATGGCGGGCTCTACGACGCCGATGGCCCGCGCGAGCCGAGCGCGCTGGCGAGGGACGCGGAGCTCGCTGCGGAGCTCTGGCGATGCAGTGATGCGTGGTCGGGTTTGGCGTCTCCGAGCTCGAGAGCTCACGCGGAGGAGCGGAGCGCGGGAAGGGTGTGAGTGCGGGAGTCCGCGTCCGCGTCCGCGTCCGCGTCCGATTCCGCGTCCGATTCCGAGCCCGCGTCCGAGCCCGAGTCCGAGTCCGAGTCCGAGTCCGAGTCCGAGTCCGATCTCGTGCCGTGAGACAGTCTCTCGCAGACCGCCGCCGCAGACCGAGCTACGGCGCCCCCACAACCCGCACCAGTTCGCGCAGCAACAGCCCCCGGTGCAGGCGCGCGGCCTGCTCGCCCGACTGCGCATCGGGCGGGAAGGCGATGGTGTACTCGATCAGCTGCCGACGCAGATCGGCGTAGCGCCGCTCGAGCGCGGGCAGCAGGTCGACGCTGATCAGCTTGCCGGCCGCGACCTCTTCGACGCGCGGCAGGCGGGTGTACAGGCCGGTGGGTGCTCTGCTGAAGTTCCAGCGGTGCTCGACGACGAAGGGCCCGCTCATGCGCTCGTCGACGCCACGCAGCGCGCGGCGTGCTTTGTTGAGGTCGCGAGGCAGGTCGCCTTTGAGGTTGAGACCCCGATAGAAGCGCTGGTACAGGTAGTAGTCGGGCCAGCCGCGGCGCACCACTGTGCGCGAGCCGTCGGCGTTCCTCTGCACCAGACCGATGGGCTCCCGGTATTGCGGCGCTGCCTGCGCGCTGTACTCAGCATAGACCGCACGGGCATGATCGCCGTTGAAGGCTTCCTGCTCGCCGATGATGTAGCGGTCGTCCTCCCGGATGCCCTGCAGGTGCTTGCGCAGCAGCTGCCGCGCCAGCTCGCGCAGCTCGAAGAAGCGCTCCGGGTCTTCGGCCAGGCGCCCGTAGACCAGGTAGCGCACGGCGTTCTCGCGCAGCGCCGCGTTCTGCTCCAACAGAGGATAAGCCACTTTGACAACGTCGCTGTTCCAGGACGACTCGCTGAAGGCGAAGTACGCCAGCACCGGAAGCAGAACGTCCCCGGTCAGCAGTGTGTTCTGGGCGATGCTCTTGCATAGCAGCTTCTCGGCCGCGGTCAAGGACTTGAGCAGCTGGCCGTGCTGCGCGCGGCGGCTGCCGCCGAAGCCCCCGGCCGGGTCATAGCCGGGTCGGGCGAAGGCCTCGAAGTCCGGCATGGCTTCGCTGCCAGGGACTTGAATCAAGCGGTAGTCCTGCAGCTCTTGGGTCGAACGGACGATCTCCTCGATCATCAGCGGGTTGTAGTACTCACGCAGAGCCTCGCCCAGCTCGAGCTCTTCGTAGGCTTCTTCCCAGGGCCGGGAGGCCTCGTCGTCGAGCAGACGGGCCAGCTTGGCGTTGAGCTCCTCGTATGTCTTGGCGGGGTGGATCAGCGAACCGAGCAGCCGGGCGTGGTACTTCGGTTCGATGATGCGCGTCAGGATCTTGAAGAACCCGGCGATGCGCTGCTGGTCCTGGAGCAGCTGCCCCTGCACCCAATCGGGCTTCTTGCCCAGGTTGCGGCCGATGGCGGCGCGCAGGCCGGCCGCCTCCTCATCGTCTTCGGCCACTTTGAGGATGTTGAGGACGTCGGCCCGCACCTGGTCGTTGAGGAAGCGGTTGCACGACGTGTAGAGCTCCTTCTCCTGCTGCTTGGAGAAGTGGGCCAGAAACTGCGTGTAGTTCATCACCCCCAGGTCGGGACGGCCGACCGGCTCCCCAGTGGCAGGATCAGGGACCTCCACGGCGTAGTAGGCCAGGTTGGCGAGGAACTCCCGGCAGTCCCGCAGGCCCGCCAGGTTCTCGTCGACCACGATGGCATGGGTCGAACGCACAATCTCGTGGACCTGGTGCAGCTCCATGTGCAGCTCTTGTACCTGCTCCGAGAGCACCACCAGGTTGTCCAGAATCGCCTGCTGCCCGCGGGCCAGCTGCTCGAGGGCGGCCATCACCTGCTCATGCCGTACCTGGGCGGGATCCGGCGGAGGCTCGAGCCCGAAAGCGATCATCACGATGTTCGAGGCGCCCGAGATCACAGCGAAAGGATTGCCCGACGCGAGGCCGGCTGCCACCTGCAAGCCCGCCGCCGTCAGATCGAGCGCCCTGTGCACGGTGTTTGCGTCTTCCTGCGAGACCAGCCCCGAAGCAGTCAGCAGGTTCATCACATCCCGGCCAGCTTCGAGGGCGTCGCTGGTGCCCTTATGGACCTTCTTGAGCTTCTCCTTGCGCTTCTCATGCCGCTTCAGCTTGTTGGTCATCTTCGTGCGGTTGTTCTCGGTCACGTACTGGTACGCCCCCTCGCCAGCCTCGATGGAGCGGATGCGCTCGTCGAGTGGCAGGCCGTCGAACAAGGTCTCTTGGACCAGCTGCAAGGTCACGCGCCGCTCGCTGACGCTGAGCGCAGGATCCTGCTCGATCAGCTCGGCCATATCGCTATGCAGCTCGTCGGCGGCAGCGACGACCTCCGCCGAGAGGCCCATCAGCCGCCCGCTCAGGGCGACGATCTGCTGATCGAGCTCGGAGATGCGCCCATCGAGCAGCGCAAGGGCTGCGTCCAGCTCGCTCCCTGTCCGCGCCACCTGCTTCTCAAGAGCCTGCAGGCTGGCAGCATCGACCAGGCTCTCGGCGAGCTCCTGGGGAACCCTGGCATCGTCGCACAGGCCGGCCGGCTCGATACCGGCCTGCCGCAGCAGCAAGTCCCAGGTCGGCAGCAGGCCTCGAGACTGCAACACCTGGTGGCCGCGTGTCAGGACTCCGATGTCGAGAGCCTGCCGCTGCAGGAACAAGGCCACCAGCAGCACCAGTCTCTCCTGGTGCAAGCGCTCGAGTCCGCCGGCGGCCAGCCGCAACACACGGTCCAGCCCGATCCGACCGGCCGCGTCTGGAGCCTCCGGCGGATGCAGGACGTAGCCGAAGACCGGCATGGCGCCCGCCGGCTGCACGAACTGCCGGAAAAAGGCCAGCCGCAGAGAGTCGGCCCCCGGCGCGTAGAGACTGGCGACGGCCGCCTGCTCCCCCGCGCGCAGCTCCTGTGCGAACAGCTCGCCCGCGCTCAGCAAGCCTTCGGCCTCGAGCAGCCGGGCGATCCGCACCAGCTCCTGGCCATAGCTGTCGAGGCTGCCGTCTGCACGGAAACGGTCGCGCAGCTCGCGGGCCAGCGTTGTGCGCAGCTTTGGAGATACTCGCGGAGGATCGCGCAGCAACTGCTCGAGAAATGCGCTGCCCTGCGGACCGGGCAACAGGGGGCCCGGGTCCGGGAGAGGAGGCGGATCGGAGGCCCCGTCAGAGCAGCCGGAAAGCAGGCAGAGTAGCGAGATGAGCAGCCATGTACAGAGACGGAAACTCACGAAGGCTTCTCCTGGTTGGCATGCATGGCAAGGGTCCTCGATGCGGAGCGCAGTAGCTGGATGACGATGCCCGACGGGAAAACATTCGAGGCGTGTCTCCAGGCCGCGAGAGGAGGCCCGGCCCTGGCTCCGTCTCGCGTCTCGGCGCCCGTACCTCACTCCAACCCACTGTAGAAGATCGTCGAGCCATCGATCTCGATGCTGGAGGCGCTGAAGTCGAAGACTACATCCGCGGCGCTGCCGCGCAGCTCGATGCTGTCATGGCCGCCCACGCCGCCGTAGAACACCACCCCCGAGGCCGGGATGGGGTCCCCCCCGCTCATGTCCAGGCTGAGGACGTCGTCCCCACCCGCCGTGCCAAAGATGAAGAGCGTGCTGACGTCCGCCACCCGGCGGCGCAGGATCTCGCTGCCGAGCTTGCTCAAGACCAGCTCCCCGCCACTGCGCGCCAGGGTCACCGTGCCTCCGCCCGCTGGTAGCGCGACCGAGACCGGGAGCATCGGCGGCGGCGGCCCCGTCCGCACTTCCCACAGGGCGTCGTTGCCGCTGGCAGGATGCTGCACGACCACAAGCGCGCGGTTCGGATCATGGGGGTCGAAGATCAGGCCCGAAGGCTCAGAGCCTGCGACTCCGTTGCTCAACCAACGCCCCACCTGCTCGGCGATCCCGTCCCCATCCGCGTCCACCGCCTGCCAGATATCCGAATGGGGCGGGCCCTGATCCTCGATGATGTAGATGTTGCCGGCCGTATCGACGGCCAGGTTGTCCGGCGCGCTGAACGACGATCCCACGGCTGATGCGGTGGCGATGTCCAACGTGGAGCGATCCACAAACACCTTCACGGTGGCAGTGAGGCCGGTGTCCAGCCGCACCGAGTACACGGTATTCTCACTGGTCGCGCTGAAAAGAAGGACCTCGAAGCCGTTTACACTCGTGATGACGATGTCCTCGGGACGGCCGAACGGCGTGGCACCGACCTCGTCGGCTGCCGTGCGCCCGCCTGTCGTGGAGACGAATGCAAAGGGGTCGGCCGTGGTCAGAGCGGCTCCTGCGGCGTCGGTCAGGGGAAGCCAGGTCGCGCTCCCCGTCCGTGTCTCGGCCTGATTGGTAGCCGAGTCCCAGTCTTCGTCTGACGCTCCTGCCCAGCCATCGAGCGCCAACACGAAGGTCTGTCCCGTGCTGAGATCCTCGGGCGCCTGGGGAACGAACTTGTACAGACAGCCCGAGACGTTCTCATCGACGAAATACAGCGAGCCCGCGGCGTCGAAACGCAGACCTTCGTGCGCGACGGCGGGCACCTTCGCCAACCAACGCACCCGCGCCTCGGCAGGATCGGCTGCGAGCGGGTTCTGGATCTCGAACAACCGGCCGCCGGTGGTCTCTTCCCCGGTGAGAACCGTACCGAAGGACGTATAGGTCGCGGGATCCAGATTCCGGAAGTTGTCTTGCAGCGGATCGAAGTTGGCTGGATTCGACTCTCGACCGGCCCCATCTCCGAGCAGCAGGGTTGCAAACGTCTGGGTGGCGGCGTTGTAGCGGAAGACGCCGGCGGCAATGCTGGCCTCCGCCGGCACGAAGATGAAGTCGCTCGCGCTCGGATAGGCTGCCGGAGCGGCGTCTTCGGGAGCTCCGAAGGAGACCATGTCCCACGTGCCGAAGGACCCAGGCAACCCCAGGGCAGTGAGGGTGTCGCGGTCGGTGATCGGGGTTTGTGTGTTCCCGCTGGGCAGATCGAACGGCTGGCTCCGTTCCTCCGCCCCGTCGACCGGCAGGGCAGCCTTCGATTGCGCCAGAGCTCTCGCCGCAGTCAAGACCACGTCGGCGCAGGCACAGTGCAACGTGCAGCCGAGAAACACGCTGACGAGCGACAGACGGATGCGAATCATGGCAAGATCTCCCCATGCCGCGCGGGACGAGACGGTGCAGGCGGGCGGCGCCGTCCCCGAACAGACGCGCGCCGCGCGTCCCCCTCAGCCACGCTTGTGTTTCAGGCCCTCGAGGTAGCGCAGCACCTTGTCGGTCGGCACGTTGCCGCTATCGCCGTTACTGCTCTCGGTCGAGTCCGGCGGATCGGAGCCGGCGAAGCTGGGCGTGGCGAGGATGCTGTTGTGTTTCAGGTCGATCACAACCAGGTGCAGATGGAAGCGCACCGCATCGCCTCCTCCCTCGTACCGGCCGACGACCTCGCGGGTCTTGCTGATCTTGACGACAGTGCCCACCTCGTCGACGTGCTCCGGCAAGAGCTGCTCGGGAAGCCTGAACTGCAGGCTGTGGAAGTCTTCTCGGTCGAGATCGACGACGGCTACTTTCCCACGCAGATAGATCTCGCCGGTTCTCTCTTCGCCCCCCGCCGCCAGGAAAGTCGGCAGCTGCTGTTGCAAGCCTGTCGACTCGAGCAGCAAAGACTGGGACTGCTCGATCGTAGACTCGGCCACCAGGGTCAACATCAACACGCTGAAACCGATCAAGCCCAATGCGAGCAAGAGCTGCACGCGGAAACCACACCCGGCCCCGATGCGCCCCTTGAAGATCACCACCAGCCAGCCCAGGCCGATCAGCGTCGACGGCAAGGCGACGACCACGAAGCTCTCGCTCTGCGGGCCCAGCAGCGCACGCGAAGCCAGCATTCCCAGCACCAATACCACTACATTACCGCCCAGGCCGGTCACGAACCAACGCCAGGCAGGCCAGACGCTCACGTCAGCGGTCATGCGCGCTCCTCCTGTGCAGGCAGTCTACCTGAGGAGTCCCCGCCCCCGCCAGGAGCAGCGCTGGCTGCGCAACCTTGCCCGTGTAGAATGGGGCCGGAGGACCCCATGGCCGCCGACCCCGTGGACGCAGACTTCGAGGCAGGTAGCCGGCTGCACGGCCTGTTTGCCGACGTGCGTGTGCTCTGGCTGGCATTCTTCGGCAGCTCTTGCCTCGGCCTGGACCAGCTGGTGCCGATCGAGGCGGTCGCCTGCCTCGACGCAGGGGTCGACTACGAGCAGTACACGGCCCAGACCGGCACCCGCTTCCTGAGCGCCGAACGCCTCGGGGTCCAGCGCCACGACTGGCTGGGCTGCAGCGCCGACGCCGGCTTCGAGCAACGCGCGCCCGCGCTGCGCCAGCTTTTGACCAGTCCCGGCAAGCCCTGGCTCGTGCTCTCCGGCCACGCCAGCCCGGCAGTCGAGATCCTGTGCGCTGAGTTGGGCTGCGCCTGGGCCGGTCCGAGTGCGACGACGACCCAGCAGCTCGAACACAAGGCGGCTCTGGATCGCGCGCTGCGGGCCGCGCGGCTTCCCCGGATTCCCCGCCGCTGGCTGTCCCTGGCCGACACCAGCTGGCCGCAGCTGAGCAGTGAGCTGGGCGCACCGTGTGTCCTGCAGACGGCGTGTAGCTCTGCAGGCCGGGGCACCCGCTTGCTACGCAGTGCCGAAGATTTCGCCCACGCCCAGAGGTCGCTGGCCAACGAGCAGGTCTCTGCCGCCCCCCTGATCGGCAGACTGGCGCTGAACATCAACGCGGCCGTCGTGGCAGGCCAACCGCTGGTCGGCTTTCCCAACCTGCAGCTGGTCGGCGAAAGCGCCTTGGCTTGCCCCTGGGGAGGCTACGCCGGCAATGATTTCTCGGCGGCCGCCCAACTCGACGCGGGCTTGCTGCACGAGCTGCAAGAGCAGACAGCCCGCCTGGGCAGCCAGCTGGCGAGCGAGGGTTTCGACGGACTGTTCGGGCTGGACTTCGTGATCGCCGAAGCGGATGGCCGCCCCTATGCCATCGACCTCAACCCGCGCTGGCAAGGCTCGACCGCTCTCGCCTGCCAGGCCGAGCTCTGGGCCGGCCGCACGCCTCTGGCCGCCATCGTCCTGGCCTGGCAAGCAGGCCGGCTGGCAGCTTCGGAGGTCTTCCGCCTGGCCGGTGGTTCACGCCAAGCCCTGCATGGAGCGCAGATGCAGCTGCGGGTGCCGGACGCGCCGACCGTGCCTGCCGCGAAGGCCGTAGAGCCAGGACTCTACCGCTTCGGCCCGCAGGCCCGCTTGCTAGGGAAGGCCGCCCGGCTTGGCCAGCTCGCCTCCGACCAGTGGTTGCTGCAGAAGGGCATCCCGCGCGCGGGCACGACGCTCGTGCCCGGAGCCTGGCTCGCGCGCTTGTCCCGCTCCAGCGCGGTCGTCGACGCCCAGGGACAGCTGCTCGCTGACGCGCGGCAGGCGGCGTCGGAAGTCTACCGGCTCTTTGGGTTGGCACATTTGTTGGCCTGACCACGCCTGGCACAACGCTTGCTCTGAGGTCCACGGCTACGCGCAAGGAGGACCCAGCAAGCCATGGTACATGCCAGCTTCCCCCCCATTCCCGACAAGACCTCGTTGGCAGATCACGCCAGCCGGAGGTCAAAAGCCCCGATCCTTGGTCTGTGCTTTCTGTTGCTGACCGCGGCCCATGCGCAGGAGACACGCAGCCAGCGCCAGCTCGCCGCCGAGCTCCGGCGCCTTGAGGCTGAGAACGCGCCTCTGCTGCCCGAAGACCTCGAGCGCGCACGCCCACCAGTGCAGGACAACGCTGCGGCGCGGCTCATCGATGCCCATGCTCGGCTGCCCGAGCTCAACGATGAGGAACAGGATGCCCTGGACGCCTTCACGCGCGGTGAGTCCTGGCAGGAGCCAGCCGATCCCGAGATCTGGCGCGCCCAGCTGCCCGCTGTCGAGCGCCTGCTCAAGGTCCGGAAAGAGGCCCTCGATGTAGCGCTGCAGGCGCTCGCCCGGCCCGCCCTCCAGTTCCCCCTGCGCTTTGCTGACGGCCCGAACATGGACCTCCCCCACCTGCTGGTCTGCCAGGATCTGGCGGAGCTCTTCGAGGCGCGGGCGCTGCTGCTGGCTCGCAGCGGAGATCTGGCCGGGGCTGCCGCCCACGTCGAAGCGAGCTGGCGACTCGCCCGGGGCTTGGAGAATGAGCCAGGTATGATCTCGCACCTGGTCATGATCGGGTTGCTGGGAAAGGGAGCGCTGACGTTACGCCAGATCGCCGCGCTCGGTCCGTTGCCGGCCGAAGACATCGCGCGGCTCCAGGAACTGCTGGCAGGATTCGCGCTGGAGGCGGGCCCGGCGCGCACGCTCGAGGCTGAACGATGCCTGGGGTTGATCGCCTTCGCGAACATCGTCGAGGCGGAGATCGCCAAGGCCGAAGCGCAGGCGGAGGCGGAGCTCACCCTTCTGCGCGCCCATTTTGATCGGGACAAGCTGCTGTTCCTGCAATACTTCGCTCAGGCACTAACCGCCTGGCAGCAGCCGTACGAACAGCGGATGACTGCACTCCAGCACATCGAGGAAGAGACCGCCGAAACCTGCAAGCGGGACAAGTACGTGCTGACCGGGCTGCTGATGCCTGTGCTGTCGAGATTCGCGGAGAGCCAAGCCAAAGCACAGACTGAGCTGGCTATGGCCCGTACAGCCCTCGAACTTATGTTGGTGGCGGCCGAGCGTGGTTCGTACCCCCTGGTGTTCGAGACGTCGTCCGAGCTTCACGATGCCCGCACCGGTCAGCCCTTCGGGTACAAGCGCCGGGGCAAAACCGCCCGGCTGTTTGCGCAGCCGGCAGACGGTCTGGACTGGCAGCCATCCGATTGGGTCTTGTCCGGGCACTAGTGCTAGTGGCGCCAACGGTAGGTCCAGATATCGACGCCCCCGAAAGAGCGGGTCGCTGTGAGGCGATAGTTGCCGGTGGCCTCCACTTCCTGCTTGAGCTTGTAGGTTCCACGCTGCCGACTCCCGAACAGGGGGTCGGTCCACACCGGGCTCTTGATCACATGAATCCACTTCGGAGAGCCGGACACCGTCGCGGCCTCCCCGCTCAAGCTGGCGATCTGCTGCTCGTAGTATCTGATCGGAGTGGCTTCGATGTTGGTGAGTTGGCCCAGCACCACTCCGCGACGCTGGCTCAGGTAACGGACCGCCCCGCGCCAATCACTCTTCGGCTCAAACACCGTCCAACGCCGGGTCTGGGTCTCCAGAGCGATGGTCGAAGCCAGGCCGAATGCCAGCAGCAGCACCGTCCCGAGCACGCGCCACGCCTTGTTGTGCGAGAAAGACACGCCGAGCGCCAAGAAGATCAGAAACAGCGGCAGGGTCTGCAATAGATAGCGCTCGATGTACAGCTGGTCCATCCCCAACCAGCCGAACATCCAAAGCAGCAGCGGAATCGCCGGCAGACAGGCGAGGATCTCTCGCCCGCGTCGCTTGCGAGCCCGCCGCCAGAAACGGACCAACCCGCGCACAAAGACCAGCAGAACACCGACCTGGATCGCGAGCAACCAGGGGAGCTGGAGCAGAGCCTCGGGCTGCAACCCGTAGGGATACAGCCCCGAGAAGCAGTTGCCGTGGGCAAACCAGTTGAAGAACACCATCCAGGCTTCGAACGGGCCGAAAGCCCGAAGATGGCCCATTCCTCCAGAGAACGTGCCCTGGCTCAGCTTGAGCAGAAGCATCCCGACAAACGGCAGGAAGACCAGCGCATGGGAGACAACGATGCGCCACAACACCGCGCGCTGCTCCCAAAGAGCGAGCAGAGACAGCGGCGCCAGCAACAACACGTAGAGATAGTGCGTGAACACGCAACCAAACAGGGCGCAGGTGTAGAGCGCCCACCAACGCCGGGCTCGCGGGAAAATGCGCCGCTTGCTGAAGGCGAAGAGGGCCAGCAGCATCAACGTCCCCGCGATGGTATGGGGAGATGCGTCCTGCGAGTACCAGATGTGCGCGGGCGAGAGGCACAGCATCAGGCTCGCCAGCGTCGCCGTCCAGCGATCGCAGCAGGTGCGGGCCAGCTTATAGCACAGGGGAATGGCGGCCAGTCCAGCCAGAAGAGCGGGCAGCCGCACGGTCCACTCAGACTCCCCCAAGAGCTCGCGCCAAAAGAACATCAAGACCGTGAAGATCGGGGCAGGAGGCCTCTCGACGATGAAGCTCAAGATCTCGGCGAGGCTGTCTTGTCGGTAGCTCGTGGCATAGAGGATTTCGTCGTACCAGAGCCCATCGCTCATGTGCCAGAGCCGGAACAAGCAGCCGATACCGAGCACAAACCAGGTCCCCAGGGGACGTGCTTCGCCATCGGGCTGGCCCGCATCGAGGAACCTCGCCATGGCTACGCGGGAGCCATGGGCTGCGAACGCACAAACGCCTCGATCTGCATCACGATCTCCTCGAGCTGAGACAGCTGCAAGTCGACGAACAGGGGAATACTGAGAATCTCGCGGCTGAGCTGCTCGGTCACAGGCAGGCTGCAGCCTTCACGCCGGAAGGCCGGCTGCAGGTGGATCGGGAAGTAGCGCAAGCCACAGTGGAAGCCCCGGCCGAGCAAGTGCTCAACCAGAGCGTCCCGAAGCCCTGCGGCGACACGGATCACATACATGAAAGGCGCGACCTCATGGTAGTTCCGTGCGAAGGTCTCTACGCCAGGCACATCCGCGAACAGTGCATCGTACCGCCGTGCCAGCAGCTGCCGCTGGGCGATCATGGCGTCCAGGCGCTGCAATTGGCTCAGGCCGATGGCCGCGTTGATGTTGCTCATGTGGAAGCGGAAGCCGGTACGGGTGACCTGACGGTTGGCGACCTGCTTGCCGTCGAAGTTGGTCCAGGCCGTCCGCTCGAAGCCCAGTCCCTTCTTGATGCGCATATCTTCGGCCAGGTCCTGCCGACGCACCAGAATCGCCCCGCCCTCGCCGCAGGTCAGGTTCTTGATGGGATCAAAGCTGAAGCACTTGGCGGTATCCCCTTCGGGAAGGCCCAGCATACGGCCCCCCGAGCGCGTCCCGAAGGAGTGGGCCGCATCCCGCACGACCGCCACCTCGCGGGCGTCCAACTCCGGCTGTACCGGGCCGAGCTCACTGTGCAAGCCGGCGAAATCGGTCGGGATGATCGCGCGGGTCCTGGCGTTGAACAATCCCTCGAGTTTCGAGGGGTCGAGGTTCAAGGTCTGGGGATCGACCTCTGCAAACACGGGCTCAGCACCGCAGTGCCGTACCGCTGCGGCGGCACCGACAAAGGTCAACGAGGGCAGAATGACCTCACTGCCCGGTCCCACGCCCACAGCGTTCAGCGCCAGCTGGAGCGCATGCGTGCCGCTGTTGACGCAGATCACGTGCTGTGTATCGAGCAAACTGGCCAGAGCCTGCTCGAAGCGTTGCGTATACGCGCCCTCGCCCAACCAGCCAGTCTCGAAGACCTCTGCGACCAGCTCGAGCTCGGCGGGGGACATCTGGGGCCGGCTCATCGGAATACGCATCGTCAGCGCTTGCCTCCGCGCAGGGGAATGCTGGGCGCACCGGAGCCGATGCGCTTGGAAAAGCAGAACTTGCCGTTGCTCTCCAGCTGTACGCTGGGCACCTGGCGCACGGAGATCGTCTCTCCCTCACCCAGCAGGTCTCGCAGGCGTCGCAGAACCCGGACGCGCAGTGACTCCCTCAGGGGCCCCGCCGACAAGACGATGTCCGCGACAATAACCTGTCTGGCGTCCTGCGTCACCTGAAACAGCGCGATCTCGGGTTCGTCCTGCAGCACCGCATGCACCCGGGCCGGAGGGACCAGTTTGCCACACTTGAGCACGAAGAGGTCACGGCTGCGGCCATCGATCTCCCCCATCAGCGGGAAGCCACGCCCACAGCTGCACGGCCGCGCGTCGCTGAAGCCATGGTCGCCGATCTGGTAGCGGATCAGCGGGAGCAGACGGCTGTCGAGGTCGGTCAGGGTGATGCGGCCGGACACGCCTGCCTCCACCGGGCGCTGGGCGTCGTCAAGGAATTCGACGTGCACGCTGTCGATCGCGACGTGCATGCCCCGATGGACCGAGCAGGCATAGGCCACACCTTCGATCTCGTGAGGCCCGTAGCGGTCGAAGATCTCGCTGCGGAAACGCTGCTGCAGACGCTCCCGTTGTGCGCTGCTCAGCGTGCCGAGCACAATGCTCCTGGGAATCTCGAGCGGCCGCTTGCCATGGCGTTGGATGTAGTCGTCGAGGACCAACAGGTTCCAGTCCATGGTCTCGAGCAGGTAGGGCCGGCGGCGCTGGAGCTGCGCGTACCAACGGGCCGCGTAGCGGTCATTGCCCGAGGCCTGCTCTGCGTAGGGTTCGAGCAGCAGCCTGCGATGGGCGAAGCCGAAAGCCAGCTTGCGCACGTGGGTGTGGGTATCGCGCTCGTCGCCCTGGCTGTACTTGCCGGCAAACTCAGGATGCCCCGAGTAGTGCAAGGCGGCCGACGTGACCCCCAACCGCCAGCCGGTCGCATAGAAGGCGCGCAGGTAGCTCGCGTACTTGATCTGGAAGTCCGCGAGGTTGAAGGGCAGGCGGAAGCGGGGCCCGGTGGTTCCCGAGGTGTGCACCCACTGGAAATCGCTCCTGCCCCCGAGGCGGAACTGGTCTGCCTGCAGCGCGGCGATCAGGTCTTCCTTCTTGACGATGGGCAGCTCGAGCAGATCGTCCAGGCAACGGAAGCGGCCGGGTTGCACGTCGTGCTGCGCCCACCATCGCTGGTAGAACGGGACCTCGGCCTGAGCATAGGCGAGCAGGCTCTTCAGCTTGTGCCAGCGGAGCTGTTCCAACTCTGCTCTGGACCACCACTGGCGGGCCTGCAGGGTCTGGAAGTGCCGCCAGGCGTTCAGCGGAGAGACGCGTGCCAACAGCGCGTAGCCCGACTCGACCGCGGCTGTATACAGAGACCTCGCAGCCACCGGCTACTCCTCGGACGTTTCGGTGACCCGCGCGGGCGTCGGGTCGTGGCGCGGTGTTGTTTCCAGCACACTATATTGGGGCAGCCCGCTGACGGACAGCAAGACACGCCCCAGGTACTCTCCCACCAGGCCCAGGGCAGCCAGGAGCAGGCCCCCGATGAACAGCATCAGGCATGCCAGGGCCAGCCAGGGCGAAGCCTGCCACACCGCTCCCAGGTGCAAGCCCAGCAAGCTGGCCCCAGCAACGAGGCTGACCCCGGCCAGCGACCAGCCACAGACAGACAGCACACGCAGCGGCAGCAGGGAGAAGCTGGTGCAGAGGCTGAGGAACACGCCGGTCTGCTTCCATAGATTGTGGCTGGAGCTGCCCGAGTGGCGGGCGTGGTGCTCGATGGGGAGCTGGCAGAGCTTCGAGGTGACCTGCAGCAGGATCCCGTCGACATACGGCAAGGGCCCCGAGTACTTGATGATCTCTGCGACCACTTCCCGGCGCAGGGCTTTGAAGGGCGACATATAGATCTGCGGGGGCTTGCCGAGTGAGGCCTGGGCGACCTTTCCCGCCAGCCAGCTGCCCAGGTTCTTGACCAGCGTCTGGCGCTTGATGGGGAAATTGGCGAAGCAGACATCGTAGCCCTCGACGAGCTTCTCGACCAGGGCGGGAATGTCTGCGGGCGCGTGTTGCAGATCATCATCCATGATGACTACATAGTCGAGACGCGCGTGCGCCAGACCTGCCATCAACGCCCGGTCCTGACCCACATTCCGCCGGAGCTGGACTCCCACGATGCGGGGGTTCGCTTCGGCGGCGGCGCAGATCGCCTGCCAGCTGCCGTCGGGACTGCAGTCGTCGACCAGGATCAGCTCATAGCGGAACTCCGCCAGGCTCTGTTCGAGAGCCTTGCAGAGGTGGGGCACGATGTCCTGGCTGCGGTAGACCGGGATGACCACGCTGACAGCCAGGGGAGCTGAGTCGGACATGGGACACTGCGCCTGGGAGTTGTTGATTCCCTACATTACCAGGCTGGTGCCGTGCTGCCCACGCTCGGTCTGCTAAACCCGGGCGCGCTCAATCCTCAGGCTGGGTCTCCCCCTCCTTGAGCTCCGCGGGGGAAATGCGCAGCCGCTACTTCTCTGTCTTCGCGCCCGGAGGGATTTGCGAGCCGCCGGGGCCCAGCCCGCCGGCCTCGTCGGCGGCAGGCTCGGGCGCGACCTGATCTGCCGTCGGCGGGCCGCCGGGGTCATCAACATCGCTGGCATCAGCTTCTTCTTCGTCGCTGTCCGCGAGCAGTGCGGCGGCGAGCTCTTTCTGGTCGCCCGGCAGGAAGTCCAGCATGCGCTGGGTCGAGGTCCGGGCGGTCTTGAAGCCCTTTTCGACCTCGGCTAGCGGGATGATCGGAAAGAGCTTGATGAACATCAGGTAGAGGAAGGCGAAGCAGGCCATGCCGGCGAACATGATGGTCCATTCCTGCCAGGTCGGGACATAGTGATCGACGGGCCAGGACAGGCGCGGATGCGACAAAGGAGGGATCACGATCAGGTAGCGTTCGAGCCACAGGGCGATGAAGATCGGAACCGAGGCCACGAACACTCCGACCGGCGTACGGCCCCAGCGTGTCAGCAAGATGGGCAGGGGAATGAAGGTGCCCAGGAAGATCATCCCCCAGAAGACCCCGCTGTATTCCCCATACAACTCGCCCTCGATGACCTCCAGAATGTGGGGCTCCTGACCTGTGATATCGACAACGTAGATGCAGATCAGGAAGTAGGTGAACACGCATCCAGCCGCAAACAAGACCCATGCCAGGGTCCTGAAGTGGATGTCTTTGAAGAAGCCGTGCAGGCCCATGCACCAACGCAAGAGGGCACAGATCATCACGATCAACGCGGTGCCGGTATACAGCGCTCCGAAGATGAAGAAGGGTCCGTAGATGGCCGAGTGCCACATCGGTTGCAGCGTGGTCGAAAAGATGTAGGCGGTCACGGTATGCACGGCCACTGCGAAGGGCACGATGCATGCCGTCGCCACCAGCTCCAGGCGGTGCAACAGCTTCTTCTGGCGTGAGGTTCCCGTGTAGCCGAGCGCCAACAAGCGGTACAGGCGCGGATGGCCGATGCCCTTGTCGCGCAGATGGGCCATGTCCGGCACCAGCGGCAGGTACAGGTAGAGCAGGCTGAACGCCAGGTAACCGTTGATGACCACGACATCCCAGATGATCGGAGAATAGGGCTGCGGGCTGGTCAGCACCTTGAGCAACCGGTCCGGCCTGCCCATGTCCTGCAAGATGCTGATCACGGCGAACACCAGGGCGATCACGGTGATCACCTCGGCGCTGCGCGAGATGGGCCGACGCCATTCGGCCCCAACCAGCCGCAGAGCGGCAGACATCAGCGTGCCCGCCAGGCTGATCGAGACATAGAAGACGAAGGTCGAGATCGAGATCCCCCAACCAGTGAAATGGTTCATGCCCCACTGCGGCACGCCTACGATCAGCTCGTGGAACCAGAGGTAGGCGCCGAACAGGGTCAAGGCCAGCAAACAGAACGTGCACAGCAGGAAGGTCTTGCTGGTACGGCGCAGCGGAGCCAACACGGGTTCGATGTCATAGGAGAACTGCACGGCTGACCTCCATCGGGCGTCAGGAAGGGTGGAACATCACTCCTGCCACTTGGCCTCCCTGAGATAGATGACCTTCGGCTTCGTCCCCAGCTCTTCGAGCAGCCGATAGGCGCGCGGGCTCTTCGCCTTGCGCGACACCTCGCTCTCGGGGTCGTTGAGGTTCCCGAACACGATCGAGTCGGCGGGGCAGGTCTCGGCGCAGGCGGGCAAGCGCCGCACATCGTCGTCGCTGACCTCACGGCCCTCGTCACGGGCCCGCTCTTGCACCTTGCGGATGCGTTGATGGCAGAAGGTGCACTTCTCGACCACACCCTTCGGCCGCAGCGCGACGTCAGGATTGAGGCGGCTCTGGTCAAGCTCGGACCACGACGGCGCCGTGAAGTTGAAGTAGCGCCGGGTGTACGGACAGGCCAGCGTGCAGTAGCGGCAGCCGATGCACTGCGAGGGGATCTGGGCGACGATGCCCTCTTCGGTGCGGTAGGTCGCCCCCACCGGGCAGACCTTGATGCAGGGCGGGTTGTCGCAATGGTTGCAGGGCTGGGGAAGAAACTGCATTTTCAGGTCGGGGTAGCTGCCTTCGCTGACAGGCAACATGTCCATCCAGTTGATGGCCCAGCCTTTCTCCTGCTGCTCGGGTCCAGCGACAGGGATGTTGTTCTCTTGGCGGCAGGCCACCACGCATCCCTGGCAGGCCGTGCAGGTGTCGAGGTCGATCACCATACCCCAGAGCGCCTTGGGCTTATCGGCGGGTGCCTCTGGCGGAGGCTCGGCATTCTGTGCGAGCAGCCGGCGCCCGGATGCGAAGCCGAGGAACACCGCGATCTTGGCCAGGCCCTGCAAGACCGTACGCCGGGATTCGATCTGCTCGGGGCGCGGCCGCGGCTGGCCTCGCAAACGGGCGATCAGGCGGGCGCACCATGCGCGTAGATGGGCGAGGATCATGCTGGCCTCCTGACACGCACCCGTGTGCCGTGGAACGCGAAACTGCCGGAGAGCGGGTCGGAGTTGTTGGCCAGCAGTGAAATGCCGCCGCAGGGCACTTCGCCCGGCTCGGGCGGCCAGCGTCCATGACCGAGGGGAAGACCGGCCGTGCCGGGTCTGATTCCAGGCATCAGGCGGGCCTTCAACACGCATTTGCCGGCCGGCGACTCCACCGAGACCCGGACGCCATCCGCGATCCCGAAACGCGCCGCGTCCTGGGGGTTCAGCTCGATCTGTCCGTCACCGACCAGAGACAGCGGCAATTCACGCAGGAAGGGGATATGCCGCGCGCCCCCCTCCGCGTAGGCGATGCCCCGGTAGGGGACAATCAAGAGGGGGTACTCGTCGAGCGTGCCACTCCAATGCGGCGCCTCCCAGGCGGGCATGCATAACGCGTCCCCGCGCCGGGTCACCTGAGCCTCGCGCAGAGCGCTCTCCAACTCTCCGCTGTCGGCGCCGGCCAGCAGCGCGGCAGCGGTCTGGCTGAAGAGCTCGAGCTTGCCCGAAGGCGTGGGCAGGCTGGCGGGCTGCGGCGCCTCAGGGTCCCACCAGCAACCCTGATCGCGCAGAGCGGCCCCGAACTTCGACATCTTCTTCTCGTTGATCGTGCCCCGGCGGGCTTGGACGACTCCCCCCAAGGCTTCCAACTGCGCGGCCCTGAAGTCTTTCCAGGCAAAGGACTCCGCGATACTACCGCCGAGCGCTTGAGCCAGGGCGATCACTACGTCTCCCGTGGCGCGGGTGTCGAACAGTGGCTCGACGACGGGCTCCCGGAAACAGACCATCGGCTTGCCGATCGACGGAACCGGCTCGACCAGCTCCCAACGTTCGAGGTATGTCGGATCGGGCAATACGTAGTCGGCGCACAAGGTCGACTCGTCGCGGATCGGTGAGAAGCTGACGACCAGGGGGATCTCCTTGATCGTACGCTGCCATTGCTCCCCGTCCGGCTTGGTGAAGATCGGGTTCGACATGTACAGGAACAGGGCCTGCGCCGCGTAGGGTTTCTGGGTGCGGAAAGCCCGCGGCAGTCTCTGCACCGCGTCGAGGCCCAACGCGCAGCTGGCGCTGCCCGCACCGTCGAGGCGCGGGGCGCTGAGCCCGGTCCGGGCCGTCTCGTCGAGAACCACGGCATCCCAGGCAGCCCACGGGGGCTCGGGTTGCAGCACCAGCCCCCCCGGCCGCTGCACATTGCCGAGCAAGGCGTTGAGGGCGAGAATGGCCATCGCCGACCCCAGCCCGTTGCTAGTGGCCGTCGCGAACTGGTCGCTGATGGCCACTGCAGGACGGTTGGCCGCCATCTCGCGAGCCATGCGCTGGATGGTCTTCAGGGGAATGCCCGTGGCCCGGCGCAGATCCTCCATCGGGTAGTCTTCGAGCACCATCTGGCGGAAACCGCGGTGCTCCACACCATCCTCGCCCTGCCAGGGATCGAAGCCGAAGCAGTGCTCGGCCAGGAACTGCCCATCGACCAGCTCTTCCTCGATCAGCACGCGGGCGATAGCCAACGCCAACGCTCCGTGACTGCCCGGCTCGATGGGGATCCACTCGTCGGCCTTGGTCGATGTGATCGAGAAGCGCGGCGACACCTGCACAAACTTGATGCGCCGTCCGGGGGTCCCACGCTTCAGCAGCCGGGCCGTTCGCATTAGATGGATGCTCTGACAGGTCGACTCGAAGAAACCATCGCCGAAACCGAGCACGTAGCGCGTCTCGTCCCAGTCGTAGGCCGGCACATCGGGCACACCGGTCATCATGTGCATCGCCTGCCTACGCCCGCCATCGGCCGTCGACCAGTGACTGACGTGGTTGGGGGTGCCGAAAGCCTGGGCGAAGCGCTGCCAGAGCCGGACCATCGGCCCGCGCGGTGGGCCATCGACGATGACCAGCCCGCGGGCTTCCCCGGCCTCCCGCAGGCCTCCCAGGCGCTCTGCCAGCTCGGCGATGGCCTCATCCCAGGAAATCTGTACGAACCGGCCCTGGCCCCGCGCCCCTTCGCGCCGGAGCGGACCCTTGATGCGGTCTTTATGGTAGAGCAGCTGCAGGCCTGATTGGCCCTTGGGCCCAATCCGCCCTTCGTTCATGGGACATTCGGGGTGACCGTCGATCTTGACCGCGCGGCCTTCCACCACGCGCACCTTGATGCCGCAGCCCGCCGGACACATACCGCAGACAGAGGTGACCTGCCTTTCCTGACCGCGCACAAAGGCGTCAGCTCCGGGCACCGGCGGTTTGTCCGGACTGTAGCGGTCGCTGCAGCCCAGGGCGGCCAGCGCGCTGGCCAGGGCGCCTTTTTTGAACAGCTCGCGTCGGGAAAGGGACATAGTTTACTCCGCTCAGCGATGGCAGGTCAGGTCAGCGATGGCAGGTCAGGCAGTCGTTGGCGGCTCCACGGGCTTGGTGGCAGTCCATGCAGGCCTCCATGTCGAGGTGCTCGACCTGCGAGCTCGTGACAGGTGTCTCCAGGGTCGCCATCTCCCCATGGCACTCGGCACAGGCCATCTCTCCGTAGCGGACGTGGGCCTTGTGGGAGAAGTAGACGTGGCCGACGACTCGGTTGACCTGCTGCCAGGGAATCACCAGCCCTTCCTCGATGTAGCGAGTCACCTCGGCGGCCGCCGGGCTCTCGCCTTTGACTTCCTTGTGGCACAGGGCGCAGGCCCGCATCGACGGCAGGGTCGCGTACTGGTCTTTCTCGGCGCCGGCGTGGCAGTCGAGGCAGGCGAGGTCCTGCTCCTGGTGTTTCTTGTGCGAGAAGGCCAGCGGCTGCTCTACGGCCTGACTGGTCCGGGGGGCCACGACAAACCAGACTGCGGCGGCGACACCCGCCAGCAGGATCACGAGGACGGCGATCCGCGCGGCGCTCATCTGTGTTCCTCCTCGGGTTGTGACCGCCTGTTTCGAGGCCGTCCCTGCGTTCAGTGGCAGTTCAGACACTCTCCGCCATCACCGGTGAAGGTATGAGGGATGGGGAATACCTGCTGGTGGCAGCTCACACACGTGGTCGCCCCCTGGTGGGCCAGGTTCAGAGTCGAGAACGGCGTCGCTGCGCTGTGGGCCACCGGTTGGTTGAAGTGGCAGGTGGCGCAGCCTTCTTCCTCGAGCGGGAAATGGCATGAGACACAGTGGTTGTTGCCCGGCTCGCCGAAGTTTCCGCGGTGCGAGCGAGGCGCCGAGTCCTGATGGCAACGGTCGCAGGAGTCGGGTTGGTGGCAGGTCTCGCAGCGCTCCCGATCCATGCGGGCCGCCAGGCCGTGGCCGCCGTGCCGCCAGAAGCCGTCGTGGTCGCGCGGCTCTTCCTGCATGTGGCACTGGTCACAGGTCGACTCTGTGTGGCACAGCGAGCAGTTGTCTGCGATCGCGTCGGAGAGCCCCGCGCTGAAGACCTGCCCATGGGCTCGATCCCAAGCGACGTCGTGCGACGGCGGCAGCCACTGCTCATCGATCGAGGTGTGGCAGGTCTGGCAGTCACCCGGCACGCCGTGCTCTCCGTGGCAGTCGAGGCAGGAGGCCATGCTCACGCGGAGATCGGCGCTGACCGCGGCGCTCTGCTCGATGCCCTGGTGGCAGCTGCTGCACTGCACATTGCCGTGGACCTGATGCGAGAAGATGACATCCTCGCCCGCTTCGGTCGCCTGGGTCCATTCGACCTTGCCGTCGACCAGGAAGGGCTTCAGTTTGGTCTCGAAGTCCTCTTTGCTCTTGTGGCACAGGCGGCAAGCTCTGGGCGTCGGCATGCCCGCCTCGGCCCCCTCAGAGGCGGTGCGATGACAGTCTTCGCAAGAGAGCTCTGCGGCGGTCCCGTGGACAGCGTGGCTGAATTGGATCGGCCTCCGCGAGTAGATCGGCAGCTCCTGCACGGCCACGCAACCGAGGACAAAGATGGCCAGGAAGAACGCGAAGGGAGGTATCTGCAAGCTCCGGGTTTTCATTCCCTGACCCTCAAAAAGAGAACCGAACTTTGAATTCGACGACGTGCTGGTCGTCCTCGTCGGCATCCTCGAAGGAGTACTCGAGCGCGCCGCGCACGAACTCCCAAGGGGACCACTCAATCTCGCCGTAGTACGTCTGCACGTCCTCCCGTTCGGTATCCTGGAGCACATCGATCTTGTACAGCGCGTAACTGGTGCCTGCCACAAAGCGCCATTGCTTCGACGGTTCGTAGGCGATCTCGCCACCCGCCGCGAAGATGCCCTCAGAGCCTTCGCTGTCGAAGAACTGCCCTGTGACGCTGAAATCGAGGCCCTCAACGGGAAGATCGATCAGAGTCGCCGTCGTGTAGACCCTGATGAATTCGTGGTTGTACAGAGACTCATCGGAGTCATGGTAGAGCTCGCGCAGCTCCAGGCCGCCGTCGAGGCCGAAGTGCTGCCAGTATTTGGCGGCAGCCAGGCGCAGCTCCCAATAGCGGGCGTAGTCTCGCAGCGAGGTTGTGAAAGCATCGACGTCGATGCCCATGCGCTTCTGCTTCTCGAGCAGGGTCTTGAAGGCGACCTCGAGGCGGAAGTCTGCCTCGGCGTCGTACCAGGTCGCCCGCATCAGCAGATCGCGGCTACGGTCTTCAAGAAAGGTGTAGCGAGCGTGGAGCTGAAGTTTTTCGGAGATGCTCTGCCAGTAACTGAGCGCGTAGTGGTCGTCCCTCTCCTGCTCGCCCAGATACCGATCTTCGGCGTGCAGATAGTGCAGCGCCAGCTTTCCACCCGTCCACGGACGGATCTGCACGTAGGCGCCGATCAGCCAGTCGCCAGATGGCGACGACTCGAAGCGATGCACCTGATGTCCACCATAGACACCGAACTTCAGGCGTGCGGCTGAGCGGAACTCTTTCGTGGCGACGTGGGCCCCGTCGAAGTAGGCAGACACGGGGATGCCGTACATGGTCTGGCGGCCGATCCGGATCGACTGGAAGATCGAGAGCCTGTGGAAGTCGACGTAGCCATGCGAGAGCCGCACTTGATAGCGGCTGTCCCAGGTGTCGGTCAAGCTGTCGAATACGTAGAAGCCTTGATGGTCGCGGTGTCCGTCGATGTCGGCGCTGGCGCGGCCGAGGAAATGGAAGGTCACCGGGTCTGCATGGCGGTCGCCGACATCCGCACCGAGATCGAGGTCTATGTCCTGGTCGGTTGAGCCGCCACTGTTGCGGTAACGGTAGCGGGAAAGCACGAACCCCCGGTAGCTCAGGCCACGCTCTTTGGCAGCTGCTGGCTGTGGCGCGGCATCGGCCGGCGGCGGATAGGCCGGCGGCGCGGCATCGGCCGGCGGCGCGGGATCGGCCTGCGGTGGTTCCGCCGGGATCTCAACGGCTGCGCTGTCCGGCCCCTGAGCCAGCGCCAGCGAGCAGAAAGCCGCCAGCAGGATCGTGACCCAGCCGAGACTACCGCAGCAACCAGTTTTGCTCTCCATAGCCCCGCGGCCCCTGTCTTGGCGTTGTTCGAGCTCCCTGACCTGCCTTCCCGAGCCGAGCTCGTCGGGCAGGCCCCTCAGTCGTTTCCAGATCCGGACGGTCCTCAGGTTGCGGAGCACAAGCTCACTGGTGGAACTGGTAGGACGAGTCGTCGATGCCTGAGCGGTCATGGGCCTGCACCCCGTTGTGGCACTGCAAGCAGGCGAAGTCGTGCGTGATGTACGGATAGGCGAACTTGCCATCGCTGGTGATCTGATCGGTCTTGGTCAGATCGATCGTGAAGATGTGCGTACGGATGTCCCCGGTCACTGGGCCG
This sequence comes from Planctomycetota bacterium, assembly GCA_029260765.1. GTDB lineage: Bacteria > Planctomycetota > J058 > JAJDCP01 > JAJDCP01 > JAJDCP01. The sequence continues at coordinate 54,261 of JAJDCP010000007.1, read as the reverse complement.
GTTCCCACCGCGGGAGTCTTCAGCGCACTGGCTGCCATGTACGGCATGTGGCAGTCTTTGCAATCGAGCGTCTTCATCCCGAAGGTGTTCGGATTGCTCGCCGGATCATAGGCCGGGTGGCACACCAGGCAACCGTCGCTCGAGATCGCGCCCGGCAGGTCGGGATTGTTCGGATGGTCCTGATTCACGGTGGTGTTGTGCGGATCGGAGTGGCATTGACCACAGTCCCACATCAGGCTGTTGGGATTGAAGCGCGTCGAGCCGTTCTGGACGTTGTCCGGATCGATGCCCAGCACTTCATCGAACTGCTCATGATGCCGGATCAGCCCCCCCGAGGCCGCGATGCGCCCGCCTTCGGGGATCTCCGGACCGCCCGCCATCAGGCTGGCCGTCGTGGCCGCGCTGACATAGTTCGGCCAGTCCTTCTCACCGTCGCGGGTGTGGCACTCGCTGCACGCGATCGCCCGGCCGTAGCCCTGGTCTTGATCGAGCAACTGCAGAGTGGTGCGCGGCGTCGCCTTGAGGGTGATGTCCGCCGCCAGGGTCGTCTGGGAGTGCAACGAGCCCGCGCCATGACAGGCCTCGCATTGGATCCCCGGTTCCGCGAACGTGCCGTCCATGCCTGGCAGATCATTCTGGCGGTTGGGGTTGAGGCCCGTGTCGTAGTGCCGCCAACCGGTGGTGTGGCAGTTGCCGCAGTTGAAGGGCTTGTCCACTTCGTTGTTGTGGTAGGCAGTCAGGCTGTTGTTGGCCAGATTGAACTGCACGTTCGAGCCGGTGACGATGTAGCCGTCGTTGTCGATGAAGCGGGCTTTCCAGTGGTAGCCACCGATGACGAAGGAGATGTCACTGTAGAACTGGGGAGTGCCCAGGCTGTTGTCCGTTCCCGGATGCGGGTCCGGGACGCCGCCGTCCGTCAAGTCGTCATCGTTGACTCCCGCGAGGGCTCCTGCGATGTCGCTAAAAGGAAACAGAGGACGCGTGTTGCCGGTCACTTCGCTGATTTTGTAGGGATGCGCACTGCGGCGGAAACGCGCGTGCAGTGCTTCGTGGCAGACTCCACAGGCCGCGCTCTTGACGTAGACGTTCTCGTCGAGCGGTTCGAGCCCGATATTGAGCACGATGTTCGCGCTGTCAGGGATGGTCAGATTGGTCAACGCATAGTCGACGTAGCCCGGACGCCTCGCCGAGACCGAGTAGTTGGCCCCGGAGGCGAGAAAGACCGCATAGGCGCCGTCGACTGTCGCCGACACCTGCTCGGGGCTGCCGAAGCCCGGCGCGGTGGGCGTGAACGTGATGGTCACGTACTCGTCGAGGTTGTCAAAGCTGTCCAGGTCGAAGGTCCGGCCACGGACAGAGGTATGGAAAGCCAGCGAGTCACCGCTGCTGAAGCCCGTATAGACCGTGGTGGTGCTGTCCCCATCACAACCGATCAGGGCAACAATGCAGACCGACAAAAGCGCGGCTCGCATGCTGGTCACACTCGATGCCATGATGTTTCCTCCCGACGTTGGACCACCGTGCGGAGTTGCCCAGGACTCCGATCGCGGCGGCCTGCTGATACGGACTCATTGATGAAAGTTTAGGGAGCCCCTGCCCGCGGGGCTTCCGTGGAAACCCGCCAATTTCTAAAGCCGCCTCCGCAGAAACTACGTAGCTTTCCTCTCCCATCGGCACGCCGCTTGCCACCTCACGGGCATGCACACCGACCAGAAAAGACCCGCCTGCTCGTCAGCCAGCCCTGTTGAGGCAGGCTCGCTCGCGGAGCTCCGTTGCAGCGTTACGAAAACCGGACAACAAAAAAGAAGTTGTGGCACGTAATGGAAACACTGCTCGATGTTGACAGCACACAACAAGCCCGAAAAACGCCGGGTTTGGGAGCGCGGCTCAGGCGGCGCTTCCTTTCGGTGTCCATCCTGATCAAGACGATGAGCATCGGCACAACCGTCGCGCTGGTCTTCGCCGGCGTGATGTTCATCCTGACGCGTAGCAGCGTCACCGAAGTCGTCGAACAACGCCTGACCGATCGCGCCTGCTCGGAGGCCCACCTTTTGGGGGCGTTCATCGAGCGGCAAGCATCGGGGTTCGAGACCCGCGAAGGTCTGACTCTGCAGCTACGAAGGACCCGCGAGGCCTTTCCCGACTATGCCTACTTGATCTTGCGCGACCGCGAAGGCCGGATCGCTGCCCACACCTTCGATGACAAGATCCCCCATCACATCCAGCCCCGGCTGGCCCCGCAGAACTTCCAGGAGTGCAAGCTGCGCGTGATCAACGGGCAGAAACCAAGAGTCTTCGAGACCGTCACTCCCCTGTACAACGGACCGCAGACCGCGCTCTTGCAGCTCGGGCTGCAGGACACCATGGCCGCGCAGGAGGTCTCTGCCCTCTCCGAAGACCTGATCTGGGGACTGGCAATCTGCTTCGCGGTGGCCAGCCTGTTGGCCCTGCCGCTGAGCAAACTGCTGACCCACCCCCTGCAGAGCCTGACCGAGGTAACCCATCGCATCCGCGAGGGTGATTTCGGCGCCCGGGCCCGGGTCTATTCAGATGATGAGGTCGGACAGCTGGCCGTGGCCTTCAACGAGATGGCGTCCAGCCTGCAACATTCCCACCGCCAGATCGAGGAAAAGGAACGCGAGCGCCAGGCTCTGATCGAGCGCCTGGTCGGTGTGCAGGAAGAAGAACGCCGCGCACTCTCTCGCGAGCTGCACGACCACGTCGGGCAGTCGCTGCTGGCGATCATGATGTCCCTCAACTCCGAGTGCCGCCAAGACTGCCAGACCGGCACGAACTTCGTAGATCTCGACAAGCGTCTGCGCAGTCTCGTCGATGATGTCCATCACCTTGCCTGGGGTATGCGGCCCTCGATTCTTGACGATTTCGGTCTGCAGGAGGCACTCGAACGCCACCTCGAAGACGTCGGCCGCCGCAACGGACTGGAGATCGACTTCGACTACTGTGCCCCCGAAGACGCGGGCCGCCTGCCGAGTGCAGTCGAGGTCACATTGTTCCGTATCGGCCAGGAGGCTCTCGCCAATACCGTCCGCCACGCCGGCGCGCGGCAGGCCAGTGTGGTCGTGCTGCAGAGCAGCCGCGAGGTCTTGCTGATGATCGAGGATGACGGCCAGGGCTTCGACCCCGAGGCCGTCGACCAACGCCGTCTCGGGCTGGCCGGCATGCGCGAGCGTGTGGCCCAGCACCGGGGGTCCCTGCAGATCCGATCCGACGGACAGGGGACCTCGCTCCGTATCCAGATTCCTTTGCACCAGGAGGGCACAACATGCCCATCGCCATCGCCATCGCAGACGATCACGCCCTGTTCCGCAGTGGGCTGCGCGCCCTGCTCGAGGCCTGCGACGAGCTGACTGTGGTCGCCGAGGCCGGTGACGGCAACGCGGCCGTTGAAGTGGTCCGGAAACACCGGCCCGATGTGCTGATTCTCGACATCAGCATGCCCGGAAAAGGCGGCAGCGCCGCCGCGCGCCTGGCACTGAAGGTGCATCCTGAGCTCGCCATCGTCGTGCTCACCATGCACGAGGATGTCTGCTATCTGCGCGAGCTCTTTGCCATCGGCGCCAAGGCCTTCGTACTGAAGAAGTCGAGGCAGGAGGTCCTGGTCTCTGCGATCTGGGCTGCCAAGCGCGGCGAGCGCTATATCGACCCGGTCCTCTCGGGCCAGGCGATGTCGCTGTTCGTGGGGAAGCAGACCACCCGCAAGAAGACCCTGGTCAGTGTGCTGACGCCGCGCGAGAAGGAAGTCTGTGAGCTGTTGGCCCTGGGTCACACCAACCATGATATCGGGGACAGATTGTTCATCTCCGAACGCACCGTCGAGTCCCACCGGAACCACATTATGACCAAGCTGGGCTTCAAGACCCGCGCGAAGCTCGTGCGGTTTGCGATCGACAACGGGATCCTACGCCTGGTCTGAGATCCGCAGGGCGCGCTCCACAACCGCGCCAAGCAAGAAGGAGTGAAAGCTGTGATACAGCGATGGCTGCCGATCCTGTTGTGCCTGGGAATTCTGGGCTGCTCAGGAGACGAACCGATCAAGGTCCGCCTGCGGCCCAAGTCGACCCAACCGGTTTCGATACCGGCCGGAGGGGCGGCCGAGCCCGGCGCATTCAACTGGCAGGCTCCCCCCGACTGGTTGGCTGACGGCCCCCAGGGGATGCGCGCGGCGAGTTACCGTGTCCCCGGCAGTGGCGGGGAGGCCGACGCCAGCGTGACCGTGCTGGCGGGCGATGGCGGAGGTGCTCTGTCGAACGTCAACCGCTGGCGGAAGCAGCTCGGCCTCGAGGCATGGACGCGCCACGAGATGGAGGCCAACGTCACGATTGCCCCCTACACACTGGACGGATCGCCGGTTTTCTTGCTCGGTTTGCAAGGAACCTACAAGGACGGCCAGCGAGAGGTCGCCGATGCAGAGCTGGCGGCGATGTTCAGCTTCACGCGCAAAGGAGCGCTGTTCATCAAGCTGGTCGGCCCGCAGCAGACGATGCAGGAACAGTCCGCGGCCTTCGCAAGCGTCAGCGCATCCGTGCGCCTGCGAGGTCAGCCGCCGGGCAGCTCGGGCAGTTTTCCCTTCACCTGGAGATTGCCTGAGGGGTGGAACGACCTGGGTCCTGAAGGGCTGCGCGCAGGCAATTTCTCGGTTCCAGGCCCTGACGGGGCCGCCGACGCGTCCATCGTCCTGTTGGCTGGCGACGGGGGCGGACTGCTTCGCAACGTCGAGCTGTGGCGCCAGCAGATGGGTTTGCCGTCGGTCCCCTCCGACTCTCTCGAGCACGATCTGCGCGAGTTGCCCTTCGCCATCGACGGCGCGCCCGCCTGGTTCGTCCGCCTGGCGGGCAGCTACCAGGGCAAGGCTGGCCAGAAGATCGAGCAGGCTGAGCTGCTGGGAGTCTACTGCGGAACAGGCCACGGAGCCTTGTTCGTAAAGATGGTGGGACCCGCCCCCACCGTCGACGCCCAGGCTGAGAACTTCGCCCACCTGGTCCACTCGCTCGCTGAGCACCAGCACGAGGCCCCCAAGGACACCACCAGCCAGCCCGGGCTCGCCTGGCAGAACCCGCCCGGCTGGGTGGCCCTGGGCAGCTCTTCCACCCGTTTGGCCAGTTTCGTATTGCCAGGCGCGGCCGGAGACGCCGATCTCGGGGTGACCCTGCTGCCCGGCGATGGAGGAGGCACGCTCAACAACGTCAACCGTTGGCGCAGGCAGATGGGCCTCGAGGCGGTCGACGCCGCACAAACCGGGACACAGAGGCTCCTGGCCGGGCGCGCTGCGATCTTCATCGACCTGGCAGGAGATTATCAAGGCATGGGCGGCGCAGGCCTGCCTGGGGCACGCATGCTCGGGGTTCTGACCACCGACGGCGTGCCCGCGATCTTCGTCAAGCTCGTCGGCCCCGCCGCGACCGTCTCGCAACACCAGGCCGCTTTCGAAGCCTGGCTCGACACCATGGAGGCCAGACCTTGAAAGGGAAACGCAACAAAGGTGCAAAGAACAGACAGCCCTGGCGCTTTTTGTCTTCCTACGGGTTGACGATGGCGCTGCTGGCGATCTTGATCTTGTTGACCTTGTTCGGCACGCTCGAGCAGACGCGCATAGGTCTGTTCCGCAGCCAACAAAAGTACTTCAACTCCCTGTTCGTGATGATCCAGCCGAGCGCGTTCATCCCGATGCCGAGCTTCGACGGAGCGCGCGCCCCCTTCCTGTATGGGGCCGGGGCGCTGGCATTGCTCGGCGTCATCCTGCTCACGAGGGGACGGCGCAGCCGCTTCGTCTCACGTCCATTGATGGTCCTGGCCGCGCTCTTGCTGGCGGCGGGTACGTGGGAGCGTTTGTGGCTGCCTCTGCCCGGAGCCTATCTAGTCTTCGTGGCCTTCTCCATCAACCTGCTGGTCTCGCTCGTGGTGCGCTTCCGCTGGAGTTGGAAACAGACCGGGTTGCTGGTCTGCCACCTGGGATTGGCCATCTTGTTGCTCGGCTCCTACCTGACCTTCCACCACGCCGATGAAGGTGTGCTCACCCTATGGGAAGGCGGCAAAGACGACGGTTTCGTGGCCTACCACCAGCATGAGCTCGAGATCGTGCATGCGGGCTATTCCGACGAGCAGGAGCTCGAGTTGCGTGTGCCCGAGAGCCGTTTCGATGCGCGCATCCAGCATGAGCTGTTGCCGTTCGAGGTCGTGATCGAGACGCTATACGTCAACTGCAGCATCGAGCTCGATCCCTCGCGGCTCCCGCCGCATCACGGTGTGATTGGCCGCCGCGGAGGCATCATCTCCGCGACGCCCATGGCGGAGAACAGCGCCAACCTGCTCGGCGCCATCGCCTCGATCTACGTGGCTGGCGAGCGCGTGGCCCACGGCGCGATCATCGCCCGCAACGAATCGGTGGTCATGGTCGGAGAGCAACGCTGGACCCTGCAGTTCGTGCGGCGGCGCTTCGACATGCCGTTCGAGATCGAGCTGCTCCATACGCGCCGTGAGGTCTACCCCGGCACGAGCACCCCGCGCCACTTCGAGAGCCGCGTGATGCTTCATGAGCCGACAGGCTCGCGGGAGGTCTTGATCAGTATGAACCGGCCACTGCGCCATATGGGCTACACCTTCTTCCAGTCCAATTTTCAGGAGCTGCCTTCCGGCCTGCGGAACTCGGGCTTGAGCGTGGTACGGAACCCCGCCGAATGGGCCCCTTACCTGTCATGTCTGCTGATCTTTGTCGGCATGAGCGTGCACTTTCTGATCAAGCTCGCGCGTTTCCTGCGCAGGAGGACGTCATGAGCCGCCAAGCAGTCCTTACCATCCTGTTGAGTACCTGTGTCAGCATGGGCTTGCTGGCGGGGGAAGAGCTCGACCTGGGCGAGCTGTCGTTCCTGCCCGTGCAGTCGGGCGGACGGGTCATGCCCGGGGACACCTTCGCTCGGGTCTCGCTGCTGAACCTGTCGGGGAAAAGCTCGGTCAAGATCGGAGAGCAGCGCCTTTCCGCGCTCGACTGGCTGGCAAGGGTTCTGTTCAAGCCGCTGGCCGCCCGCGAAGATGCCGTCATTCTGGTCGAGTCTGCGGAGCTGCTCGACGCGATGGGCCTGGCCTATGAGAAAGAACGCGAGCGCTACAGCTTCGCGTTCTTCGAGCCGGGTATCCCCCGCTTGCGCCAGTTGGCCAACGCGGCCTTCCAGGTCGAGTCATCGAGCCGCGACCGTTTCGAGCGCCAGACCATCGAGCTCTATGGACGTCTGGCCTATTTCGAGGGCCTGCTGCTCAGCTTTGGCTTTCTGCAACCCGTGGGCGCAGGCTTCTCGATTCCTGACGCCGAGCTGGGGCCTGAAGCCACCTGGGACGATGCCCTGCAGTGGTATGCGCAGGCAGTGCGCGAAGAAACGCAGCCCGCAGAGATCATGGCTGCGGTCCAAAGACAGCTCAGCAGCTGGCAGGAGTCGCTGACCAACGGGCAACTGCGCTACCTCGACCACTTCCAGCACTTTCCCTTCAGCATCTTCCCGCATCCCGAGCAGGACGCCTGGCAGGGCCCCTGGATGGTCTATATGGGAGGGACTACCGAGCAGGCAACGGCCCTGGCGTCTCTGCGTGCTGCGCGTGAGGCTTACCGCGCTGGCGACGCCAACCTGCTCAGCACGTCGTTGCGCGACACCCGTACCCTGCTCGAGGGCCAGGCGGAGGATCTGCCCACAGAGAACCTGCAACGGGAAGTACGCTACAACCGCCTCGATCTCTTCTTCTGGGCGAACATCCTGTATGTCGCCGCGATGCTGTGCTGTGCGTTCTCCTGGCTGGGCAAACGAGGCAAGGCGGCCTACCTCCTGGCGGCCATTTTGCTGATCGCGGGCTTCGCCATCCACAGCTACGGTATGTTCCTGCGCATCCAGATCAAGGGCCGTCCGCCCGTCACGACGCTGTATGAATCGATGCTGTTCGTGGCCTGGGTGGGTGTGTTCCTCGCTCTGCTGGTCGAGAGGGTCTCGAAGAAGAGCTTCGCCCTGTTCGGTGGCAGTTTGCTCGCCTCGGCGCTGCTGTTCGTCGCCTCGCGCTATGCGAGCGATGGCGACCACATCGGCGTGTTGGTGGCCGTGCTCGACAGCAACTTCTGGCTCTCGACCCATGTCACGACCGTGACGATCGGCTATGGGGCCACCCTGTTTGCCGCGGCTCTGGCCCATGCCGGGATACTGATGCACCTGTTCCTGCCTGACCGGACCCGGGCCCTGCGCGTCGACCTGCGCCGTATGCTCTACGGTGTCGTGTGTTTTGCGCTGGTCTTCTCTTTTGTGGGTACAGTGCTCGGGGGCATCTGGGCTGATCAGTCCTGGGGACGCTTCTGGGGCTGGGACCCGAAAGAGAACGGCGCGCTGTTGATCGTGTTGTGGAACGCCTTCTTGCTGCACGGCCGTATGGGCGGCCACCTCGGCAAGAACGGCATGGCGATCGGTTGTGTGCTCGGTGGCATCATCACAACCTGGGCATGGTGGGGGGTGAACCTGCTGAATACCGGGTTGCATTCCTATGGCTTCGACGACGGTATCGGCCGGAACCTGATGCTCTTCATCGGGGCGGAGACCCTGGTGATCGCACTCGGCTTCGTCGCGGTTTGGATCGACGCGGAACGGTTGGCCGTCAGGAAGTCCTTGAATAGGGACAAAGGCGGACCGTCAGTAAAGGAAAGTCCTTCGTCCTTCCAGCCGGGATCTAAGTAGTTTTTCCGGACCCGGCGAAGAATGTTGCGGCTTTCCACGGTAGCGGAAGTGTTTGTGATCGATTATGACAGAGGTACTTGTGAGGAGGACTGGCGATGCGAACAAAATTCCGCTCGATTCTGAGAGGCCTGCTGCTCTGTGCGCTCCCCACGGGCTTGGTGCTGGCGTCTTGGCTGGCCCCTGACGGCGCGTTCGCTGATGGCGGTGCGAAGTATATCGGCGTGGCGAAGTGCGCCGACTGCCACAACGATGAAGCCAGCGGGGACCACATCAGCAAGTGGCAGGCCACCGGACACGCGAACGCCTGGAAAGTGCTTGCCTCGGAGGAGGCTCTGGCCGCCGGGAAGGGGCTCGGCATCGCCAATCCCCAGACCGCCGACGCCTGCCTGCGATGCCACGTCACGGCCTTTGGTGTCGACGCCAGCCTGGTCGCCGAAGGTTTCGACCCGACCCAGGGGGTGCAGTGTGAGTCCTGCCACGGACCGGGAGAGAATCACCGCAAGGCACGCCTGGCGGCGGCGATGGAAGGCGACGACGACGGAGGCTTCGGCGACGACTTCGGTGACGACTTCGGCGACGACGAGTATGAGTATGAGCCGTTGCCCGACGGAGAGCTCTGGGCGCCGGTGCCGACTGCCAAGTGCTTGGAGTGCCATAACGACGAGAGCCCAACGTATAAGGAATTCTGCTTCACGGAGCGCTTCCTGCTGATCGAACACCTCGACCCGCGCCGGGAGCGGACCGCCGGTCTACTCCAAGCGCTGCGGGCTCCCCATGACTGTGGCGGCAGTGATTGCACCACACTGGAAGAGATTCTGGAGGGTCTGGGCGACTGACTGTGCCCGGTCCACGCTCGCGCCTGTTACCACGCGTCCGAAAACCCGCCCCCGCTACCCGGGGAGTCGGGTTTTCTGTTGCTTGCGACTCCAGAGCTCCTGACATCGGATCGATGCAACCGACCCGGAGGGGTATGGGCGGCCCCTATCCGTTGCGACCGCCTTCAGCTTCGTGAAGCACGCAGGAATCGAAGCCGTCTTCCGTAGCGGCGCTCTGTGAGCGCCGGGAGGAACTCTGGCGGAGGTTGAATCCAGAGATTCTGGCTCTGCCCATACAGATCGGTCCTCTCCGGCGCTCGCAGAGCGCCCTGGTCATAGACCGACGCTACAGGCGGTTCTCAGCAGTTCGAAGGCATGGACCAGACCTGACCGCGGTCTCTGCAGCGAAGTCTCGATGAAAAGTTGACTGTGTCAGGAGCTCTGGACTCGGAAACGGACTTCACGCCTGCTCTGTTCTCTCGCTGGCGAGCAGAAGCGCGCGACCATCGTCCGTACTTTTCCCGGAGCCCGGGCTTCCGAAAGCGGGGATCTCCACGGATTCGACGCCATCGAGCAGTCCCTATCCTGTCTGAATATGGGTCCGGATTCCAAGGGCTTCTCACGCCAGGAGGGTTGTGATGAACACAAGAACAGGTGGTCTGAGGGCGTTTCTGCTCATGATCCTTGTGGCTTTGCTGGTTTTAGGCTGCAACTCGAAGAGTGGCAGCGACGGCACGAACGGCGCTGATGGCAACGACGGTCAGACCGGCCAGGACGGCCTGCCGGGCCAGGATGGCTCGAACGGGGGCGACGGGGCCGATGGCACCGATGGAACCGACGGCCAGGACGGCCAGGACGGTTCCAACAGCCCTCAGACCCAACTGGGACGTTTTGACGAGCTGCCCGGGCTGGTGTTCGAGGTGATCTCTTTGGCGGGGGCGACCGGCCCCAGCGGCACCTTTCAGGCGGGCGATGTGATCTCGGTCACGTACAAGGTCGAGCTCGGAGACGGCACAGCTCTGCCCGTCGACGACCTCGACGATGCGCGCATCTGGCTGGCGGGACCCACGACCAACTATCAGCTGTTGATCTCGGCGAAGAGTGATCTGGCCTCGGCCGCGGTCAGGAATCCGGACGACACCTACACCTATACCTTCTCGGTGCCGATCCCGGCGGTCTACCCCGCTCCCCTGAACGACACGACCAAATTCACCGCTGGCGAGCTGACCGGGCAGGCCCTGATGCCGGGAACCTACACGTTGTTCTTCCGCGCACGTAAGGACTACTGGTTTGACGGCGAGCGCATCCGCGACGTGGCCAACCAGACCGAAGACTTCCTGTTCGATGGCTCTTCGATCCTTGTCGCCCGCGACGTCGTCCAGGTCGATGCCTGCAACCAGTGCCATGACCAGCTGCAGTTCCACGGCGGCAGCTACCGCGACACGCGCGTCTGCGTCAGCTGCCACACGGCAGGCGCCGAAGACAGTAGCAGCACGGACTCGGGCGACATGACCAACGTGACCATCGAGTTCAAGGTCATGATCCACAAGATCCACAACGGCGCCCATCTTCCCTCGGTCAACGGTGTGGGCACCGACATCAACGGCGACCGGGACTACACCGTGACCCCGGTGCCCTACCTGGTGGGCAGCTCGGGCACCAACCCCAGCCGTACCCACGACTTCTCGGGCATCCACTTCCCGGTCTGGCCCAACCTGAGCGAAGAGATGCCGGTCGACGACGGCTTCGGCTCGCTGAGCAACGACGAAGAGGATCAGGAGCTGGCGATCCTTACAGGCGTGACCGACTGCAGCAAGTGCCACACCGGCAGCTCAACCTATCTGTCCAACCCCACCCGGGCGGCCTGCGGTTCGTGCCACGATGACATCGACTGGACGCGGAATTACACGGCCAATGGCCTGACCATGCCCCCGCAGGCCAACGATCAGAGCTGCGCGGGCTGCCACCAGGTCTCCGGCAATCCCCTGGCGGTTGTCGATGCCCACCGGCATCCGTTGACCAATCCGAGCTTTGAGCCGGGCCTGAATTTCAATATCAGCAGCGTGGCCGAAGCGGGTACGAACGATGGCGACAACACCCTCGATCCAGGCGAGAAGATCGCGTTGACCCTGACCATCACCGACGACCTCGGCAACGATGTCGCCGCTGCAAGCGTCTCGAACTTCTTCCTGGTGCTCAATGGTCCCACCCACAATGCCCAGATGCTGCTGTACCGGCCTCTGCCGAGCGACGTCTTTGGCGGTGGCGGACCGAGCTACAGCTTCAACGTGCCCGCTCCCTACGAGCTGGAGTTCCTCGACGATGCCGCAAACGATGCGGCCACCGAAGCCTTCAACACCCAAGGGACGCCGCTGTATGACCAGATGGGAGTGGCGACCAAGGTCTGGACCCGCAGCGGGACCGGAGTGCAGACTGTTTTGGCGGCGGCCGTGCCGGCGGGCCAGAACTACATCGACGTCGCGGACACCACCGGCTTCAATGACAAGCGCATTTTCGTGCTCGACGACAACGGAGGCAACGAAGAGTACGTCCAGATCCGCGCGATCGCTGGTAACCGGCTGTGGTTGCGCAGCTTGTATTCGACCACCATCGACTCGCATACGGTGCTGCACGACCATGCGGCAGGCACCACCTTTACCCAGGTCGACCTGACCGCGCTGGTCTTGAACACCGACTACAGTATCAACGAGGCTACCGGAACGATCACCGAGCTGGCCGTCGACAGCTTCCCTGCAGGCCAGGCCGTGATCGCGACCTATGTGGCAGACTACGTGCTGCCCGCCGACTATCCGGTACCGCTCAACAATTCTCCCGACCTGGGCGAAGTCCAGGGAGAATGGGCTGGAAAGGCTCTGGCGAGCGGTACCTACACCATCGGGATCTGGGGCTACCGCAACCTGACCTGGACGGGCCACAACGAGACGACCACCTACCGTGCGGCCTCGCCGGCGGGTACCGCAGACTTCCTGGTCGGGGACGCCCTCAGTCTGGAGGAGTACGACCTGATCTCGTCGTCGGACAACTGCTATGCCTGCCACAACGAGCTGCGCTTCCATGGCGCCGGCCGCAAGGATGTCGAGGCCTGCCTGCTGTGCCATGCGACCGCAGGCTCCGAAGACCGTCCGTTCAGCGAGGCCTCCAACGCCGCCCCGACCATCGGCGTGACGGTCAACTTCCGCGAGATGCTGCACAAGATCCACATGGGCGCAGCCTTGGAGAACGCGGAGGACTATACCGTGGTCGGCTTCGGCGGCAGCGCGCACACCTACGAAGAGGTCGTGTTCCCGACCTGGCCCGGAGAGGCCAAGCACTGCGAGACCTGCCACGGCGACTCCGACGCCTGGCGCTTGATCGCCGACCGCAGCCATCCGACCGAACAGGGCGCGCTTTCGCCTGTGCGGAACTGGCAGGCGGCCTGCAGCTCCTGCCACGATTCCGACGCGGCGGGGGCCCACTTCGACCTCAACACCTCGACCAGCGGTGTCGAATCCTGCTCCGTCTGCCACGGCGAAGACCGCGACTACGACGTGGAGTGGGTGCACAAGAACCGCTGAGAGCGGTCGACACTCCCAACACCGGGCGCGCCGTGGGGCGCGCCCGTCGTGCATCTATTCTGAACCCTGGCGTGCTGTGCGCTCGGCAGGGCAGCGCCTGGCATCCGCTGTGCCTGGCACGATGGATGCGCTACAACTCCCCCAGGTGCTTCCGAGCGGCGGAAGCGGCCGTTTGAGCTGCGCTGCTGTGGGGGCCTCGCTGAGACAGACCTCCAGGGCCACTCTTGACAGGGGTTACTGCATGCGTCGCCTGCTCGTTTGGTTCCCCCTGTTGCTCGTGCTCCCCGGATGCGTCCTGTATCCCCGCCACGGCATCTATCCCAGCGTGGGCGAGCGCTTCGCTCTGGAAGCTGACGGCGAGCTGCTCGCGGGCCGCAGCATCGAGCTCTTCACCCGCCGCCTGGGCTCGGGTCCCCCCGCTCTGGCTGTGCTCGCCTTCACCGGCAATGCCGGCCTCGCCGAATATCAGCTGCAGAACAGTCTGCGTCTGCTGCGCGAGGCCCTGCCCGACAGCCTGGGGGTGGTGGTCTTCGCGATGCAGTACCCCGGCTACGGGCGCGATCACGGCCCGGCCAGCATGGCTGCTTGTGCCGAAGCGGGAGCCCAGGCCGCCGCCTGGGTGCATGCCCGACATCCCGATCTGCCGCTGGTCTTGCACGGCGTCAGCTTCGGCAGCACCGTGGCTCTGCACCTGGCTGCCCAAGCAACCGAGGGGGTCGCAGGTCTGGTGCTCGAGAAGCCCCCCGAGATCCGCAGCATGATTCTATGCCGCTTCGGCTGGTGGAATCTGTGGCTGGTTGCGCTGCCCTATGCCCTGTGCCTGCCCGACAGTGTGCTGAGCGCCGCCAACGCACAGCAGGTAGAGCTGCCGGCGGTCTATCTACTCGGCCTGCATGACGGGGTGGTACCGCCCGCCTACGTCGAGGACATCTTCGCCGCACACGCGGGTCCCAAGCGCCTGCTGGAGTCACGCACCGGCCACAACGCGCGCTGTACCCAGGCCAACACGCCAGGCCTGGTCGAGGCCTTCGACTGGTGGGCACGGCAGGTGTTGCGGTAGCGCGTGCAGGGATCGAAGCTGTGGGACCGGGCTCGCAACCGGCCTGGAGCTCCACCCAACACCCAACAAATAGAACACGCCGGGAGCATCCACCCCCGGCGCGCTGGGAAACGGGTCGTTCAGTTGCCGGCGTTCTTCTTCGCCAACTCTTCGACGTAGATCGCAAGATTGCGCTGCAGTGTATTGACGTCGCTGGCCAGGCTCGCGTTCAGCTCGTTGTTCTTCTTGGCATCGTCGCCCATGAGCTGATCGGGGGTCAATCCCTTGAGCTGCTCTTTGACCTTGTCGAGCTCGGCCTGCTTGGCCTTGATGTCCGCATTGTAGCCGTCGATGGCGCCTTGGAGTGCCGAGGCATCCATCGTCTGTGCCTTGTCGCGGATCTCTTTGGGGGTCTTGTTGGCATCGCCCGAGCTGGCGCTGTCGCCGCAGCCGGTAAACACAAAGGCGCCGAGCAGGCACATGGAAATGAGCAATGAACGCATAGGTAGAATCCTCATTGAGAAGAGTATGTCGTCAACGTGTCTAGCATCTACTGACAGCGCAGCTAAGGAAATGCCGTGCCAAACGGGATTCGGCCCAGAAAGCCCCTGGGAGCCTGTCAGAGTACTCCTGGGCCGAGACCCTTCCTGGTGCGGATGCCTCAATCCGATAGCCCATTATCACAATGAGACGAGATGACGGACGCCTGCCTGGATGGTAGAAACTGCCCTGCCAGAGAGGGAGACGCAGTTTGGAGCATGGCGAAGGTACACGGGCCCTCCGGGTCGCACGGATCACGCGCGCATTGGCTGGCTGGCAGGGATACGGTGCTGTCATCGTGCCTGCCCGCGACGAGGAACGTCTACTGCCCCGCGCCCTCGACAGTCTTGCCGCGCTCGACGCGCCCGAAAACGTCGGCGTGCTGGTGCATGCCAACAACTGCAGCGACGCGACCGCCGACCTGGTCCGCGCGCGCTCGGGCCGGGTCGGCGAGCTCCCCCTGGCACTGGTCGTCTCCGACGACGACCAAGCCAACGTCGGGCGCGTGCGCGCCGAGACTGCCCAGGGAGCCATCGATGCCGGCTGCAGCTGGCTGCTCTTTCTCGACGCCGACGCCCGTTTCCCCGACAAGGACTTCCTGCTTGAAGCGCAGCGCCTGACCCGCGAGCGCAGCCATGGGCTCTGGAGTGGCTGCTGCGACGAGTTCCGCGAGACCACTGCCGCGCTGGCTGGCCGCGCGGACCCGGCAGGCCTCGAGCTGCTCGCCTGCGCCTCCGCCTTCCGGGGCCGCTTTCTGCCCTGCCACGACCCGTTCTTCCGCTACACCGACGGCTCCAACACCCTGGTCACGGCCGCGGGCTACCTCGCCGTCGGCGGGTACGAGCCGAAGTCCGTGGGCGGAGATTCGACCCTGGGCGATCGCTGGCTACAGAAGATCGGAGAGATCGGCTTCTTCGACCGCAGCGTAGTCCCTTCGTGCCGCAAACAATGGGCGCGTGGGCAGCTCGGAGGGTTCGTCTTCTATCCGGAGCTCGTCGAAAACCTGCCGTGTGTTCGGGGTGCCGACCAGCCCCCGACTGGATGCACAGCCAAACAGGGATTTCGGGCGCTGGCCATAGATCTGCAGAGCTTTGTGTACTTCATCGCGGGCAAGAGGCGAGGCCCACTGGAATCTTCGGGCATCGGGCTGCACGGTCTGGGACAGCGGGTGGAACAAGCATTCTCGGCATTCTGCGCCCAGCGTCCGGTCACGCTGGCGATGGAGCTCGACGCGGCCTGCCTGCGTCTCGTCCATCCGCTGGCCGGCAGATACTCGATCCGTCTGGAGTGGCCGGCCATCGAGGCCTTCTGGCGGGTCGGTCAGCTGGATGGCGGGCTTTGAGGAAGCGGCCGTCTCGGACCGAGTCGTGAGATCAGGCGCCGAAATACTTGTCTGCAGCGCCCACCAGGCTATCCTGCAGGCAGAGCCTTGCGGCCGGGAGAACTGATGCGTGGGCCTGCCCCGGATATCCCTGAAGTGGCTGTGCCACCACAGCACGTAGCCACGGGGCAGCCCCTCTCCGCCTGGAGGAAGGGTCTCTACCTGACGCTCGGCATGGGCTTTCTGGTGCTGGGCACGATCGGTGTGGTGGTCCCGCTGCTTCCCACGACTCCGCTGATCCTGCTTGCGGGCTACTTCTTCGCACGCAGCTCAGCGCGTTGGTACGGCTGGTTGCTGCGCCACCGTCTGTTCGGCAAGATGGTCCGTGACTGGCAAGAGCGCGGCGCGATCGGCCGGCGGGCCAAGTGGACCGCTTCAGCGATGCTGTTGGTGATGATGGGACTCAGCCTGACACTAGCCGCGCCCGCGCTCTGGGTCTGGCTGCTGTGTGCCTGCTGCGCCGCGGGTATTCTGGCCTTCATTTGGTCGCGTCCCCGGGGCTGAAGGGGCCGCCCGGAGGAACGCTGGTGATCGAAACCGACCGGCTGCGCTGCGAACCGCTGACCGCTGCCCATGCCTCGGTGATGTACCCCGTGCTCAGCGACGAGCGGATCTATGCGTACCTACCGGGGAACCCTCCAGCCTCGCCGGAAGCCCTGCACAGACGCTACGAGTTCTTGAGCACCGGCAAGAGTCCCGACGGGCGCGAGCGCTGGCTGAATTGGATCTTGTTCCTGCGCCAAACGGGCAACCCGATCGGCTTCTACCAGGCCACGGTGCGGACTTCGAGTTGCTCGATCGCGTACGTCTTGAACCCGGCGTTCTGGCGCCAGGGCTACGCCTCCGAAGCCAGTCTTACGATCGTCAGCCAGCTGTTCCGCCGCTTCGACATCCCCTCAGTGACGGCTGAAATCGATCGCCGGAATGACGCCTCCCTGGCATTGGTCCAGCGCCTGGGGTTCAGCTTCGTGCGGCACGACGAGGCGGAAGGCGACGACATCTACCAAACCACGCGCACGTCCTGGGAGAACCTCCACGAGAGCTCGCCCTGATGCGACAAGTCGAGGCGCAGACCTGCGCGGGAATTCAAGTCTTGCCAACGCTGGCGAAGCGCTCAGCGGATGCGTGCGAGCCGCCGGTGGGCAGCCTGAGATCCCGCATGCTGCACGCCATAACGCTGTGTCTCGATGGCCGCGAGGTGTGTGGCCAAACTGCGGTCACTGGCGCCGCGCAGTTCGACGGCCTCGATGAGTCGCAGCAACTGCTTGACGATCCCGTCGTACAGCTCCGGACGTGCATCGATCGCGTGGCCGACGCGCTTGAAGAACAGCCGGCTCATCTCCAGGCCATGCTCTGCGGCGCTGCCGTAGCTGCCCGCATGGCCGAGCTCGAGAACACAGCGCGCCACGAACAGCTGCTGTTCGACAACCATCGGGTAGATGCCGCGCAACAGCGCGACCATCTTGTGCTGCCGGGTGAGGAACAGAGCCTGCTCGCGCCGCTTCAATTGCGGCCGAAGGGTACGCAGGAAGTCCGCAGGAGAGCGGATCACGGCGACATCGCGCGGAAACGCCTGCGAACACTCGGCGAAAGCGGCCACAGGATCGCTGCGGGGGTCCTGGGCGAGGTCGACATCCCAGGGCTCGGAGAGGGCTCGCAACAGCGCCAGAAACGTCGCGGTGCCGAAGCCATCTTCGTCCTCGCGCAACGCGCCAAACAGTGCTTGGGCGTCGCGTAGATTGCGGGCAAGCAACAGGGCGAAGGCGAAGCTGTCGGTCTCCTCCGGACGGCTCTGCAACTCGTGCCCTCGATCCGCGGAGTAGACCCAGGCGTTGGCGCAGTAGCGGATCGCCATCTCGACGTCGGTGCGAACTGGATCCATCAGGCGGCGAGCGCTGTGCATCTGATGCTCGAGCTCTTCAGCAGCGCGCTGGCGCAGGCCACCTGCAGCCTTCCCGGCCGCGACCAGACCTTCGAGATTGAGCGGGAGAATGTTGGTGAGAGCCATGCGCGTTCCTCAGATCGTGGAGATACAGGATCTTCAATCAAATCGGTCATCAGCCTGTCAAAGCGTGGAAAATTCGATCACGGACATCTATGAAGACGAATCAAGGCCCGCTTGGGTTTCCAGAAAATCCCAGACCCACATCTCTGAGCTCGGTCTCCCGTCCGAACGTCTGCCTGCTCAGGCTCCAGCCACGGCCGCTTCGCTCGAGAGTATCTGGGAGCAGGGCCCGGGGTGGTCTTGAGGGCGCGCCGCGGCCAACCAGGGAATGGACAGACTTTCTGGGAACAAAAAACACGCCTCCAGGGTCAGAGTGGCGAGACCCGCATGGGAGAGCCGACATGCAACTTCCCCGCAAGCTCCTCGCCAGCCTCCGAGCCGGCGCATTGAGCGCCAGCCTGCTTCTGGCTGGCTGTGCTGACGCCCCGCTGACCAGCCAGCCGAGGCCGAACACCATCAACACCGAGACACCACAAGGGCAGAAACCCGTCTGTGAGCCGGAACCCGGGCCGCTTCAGCCCACGCCGCCCGTCGCTCCTGAGAGCAGCGCATTGCTTGAGCTGGAACCGAGCGTGTTTGAGTGGCTCGAGAACCACTCCCCGCGCGATCCCTGCCCCGGTTGCGGACGCGGATGAGCGGGCCGGGCCCGCACACAGGCCCGGTCCCGGCATCTGGCCCGCAGGCTTCTGGGTGCGTACGGGCGGGCCTGTCGCTGCTCGCAGATCCAGGCTTCCTGCTGGCCAGCGAGCCCCTGTTTGCAACGGGCGCCGTCGAAGCGCTGGAGTGGAGCTTCGACACCGCATGGCAGCTGGAACGCCTGCCCGACTGGCTCAGCGACGTGCTCGCCTGCTACGCCGCGTCGGGCTGGTTGCTCGGCCACGGCGTCGGCTTCTCGCTGCTCTCCGGGCGCCTGCGGCCGCGCCAGCAGGCCTGGCTGGAACGGCTGCAGGAGGAGTGCCGCGGGCACGCGTACCGCATGGTGTCTGAGCACCTGGGCTTCCTGAGCGCCGGCGACTTCCATGACGGGGCGCCCCTGCCCGTTCCCTGTTCCGCCGCCAGCATCGCGCTGGGACGCGCCCGGCTGGAGCAACTGGCAGAACATTGCGGACGGCCCGTGGGGCTCGAGAACCTCGCCACAGCCCTGTGCCGCCGCGACGTGCTCGCCGAGGGCGACTTCCTCGACGCCCTCCTTGAGCCGCTCGACGGCTTCCTGCTGCTCGACTTGCACAACCTGTACTGCCGCGCGCACAACTTCCAGGTCCCTGCTCGCGACCTGCTCAAGCGCTATCCATTGCAGCGCGTGCGCCAGATCCATATCGCCGGCGGCTCCTGGTCCGCCGTGAGCTGGCAGCCCGGTGTTGCGCCGGTGCGCCGCGACAGCCACGACGAGGCGGTTCCCGAGCAGGTCTTCGATTTGCTGGCCGCAGCGCTGCCACTGTGTCCACGGCTGGAGGCGGTCGTACTGGAGCGTATCAGCGGGAGCCTGCAGACGCCCGCGCAGATCACCGGATTGCGCCAGGATTTCCTCAAGATGCGTGGCTTGCTGGGGGCCGGGAATGGATGACCTTGCCCTCGAAGCTTTCCAGCAAGCCCTGCTGACGATCCTGGCCGAAGAGAAAGATCCCGAGGCTGTGTTCCAGGCCCTGCGCGACCATCCCGCGCTGGCTCCTTACCGGGACTATGTGGAACAATGGGAGCCCCGTCTGCTGGAGGTCGCCGCGCAGCTGGTCCGGCGCTGGGGGCGGCGCGGGCAGGACCAGGGCGTGTAGGCCTGGGTCTGGGCCGTGGGCTCGCAGGCTGGCTGCCGCTCGCGCCTCCCCCTCCCCAACCATTGCCAGCCGCCGCCTCAGCTGCTATTCCTTGTCCTCTGCAAGCGTCCAGCACACCTGCCGAGGCCAACCCGATGAACCCGCACCCGCTCTATCCCCACCTGCTCGCTCCACTCGATCTGGGCCACACCACCCTGCCCAACCGCGTGATCATGGGCTCGATGCACGTCGGTCTCGAGGAAGAATGGGGCCGGCTCCAGAAGATGGCCGCCTACTTCGCCGCCCGGGCGCGTGGCGGCGTCGGCCTGATCGTGACCGGAGGTGTGGCCCCCAACCGGGCCGGCTGGGTCAAGCCGTTCGCCGCCAAGCTCTCGAACTTCTGGGAGGTCTGGAAACACCGCCCGGTCACCGACGCGGTGCACGAGGCGGGCGGCAAGATCGCGATGCAGATCTTGCACGCAGGGCGCTACGCCTACCACCCGCTGGCCGTGGCGCCCAGCCGGCTGAAGTCGCCGATCTCGCCCTTCAAGCCCTTTGCTCTGAGTACGCGCGGCGTGCAGCGGACCATCCGCGACTTCGCCCGCTGCGCGAGACTCGCCCGCAAGGCCGGCTATGACGGTGTCGAGATCATGGGCTCGGAGGGCTACCTGATCAACCAGTTCATCGTCAGCCGCACCAACAAGCGCAGCGACGCCTGGGGGGGCAGCTACCAGCAGCGCATCCGCTTCCCCGTCGAGATCGTCAAGGCATGCCGGGAGGCCGCGGGGGACGACTTCATCATCATCTATCGACTGTCGATGCTCGACCTGGTCGACGATGGCAGCAGCTGGGACGAGGTCATCGAGCTGGCGCAGGCCATCGAGGCCGCCGGCGCTTCGATCATCAACACCGGCATCGGCTGGCACGAGGCGCGCATTCCCACCATCGCCACCATGGTGCCGCGGGCGGGCTTTGCCTGGGTCACCAAGCGCTTGATGGGGAAGGTCGGCATCCCGCTGGTGACCTCGAACCGCATCAATATGCCTGAAGTGGCCGAACAGGTGCTGGCCGACGGCTGCGCAGACATGGTCAGCATGGCCCGGCCGTTCCTCGCCGATCCCGACTGGGTCGTCAAGGCGCAGCAGCAGAAGGCGCTAGAGATCAACACCTGCATCGCCTGCAACCAGGCCTGCCTCGACCACATTTTCCGCAACAAGCGCTGCAGCTGTCTGGTCAATCCGCTCGCCTGCCGCGAGACCGAGATCCGCGTATCTCCATGCAGCCAGGCGCTCAAGCTGGCTGTGGTC
Source organism: Planctomycetota bacterium (assembly GCA_029260765.1). Classification (GTDB taxonomy): domain Bacteria; phylum Planctomycetota; class J058; order JAJDCP01; family JAJDCP01; genus JAJDCP01. Next base: position 33,131 of record JAJDCP010000007.1, on the reverse strand, counting down.
GGTGCGGGGCCGGCGGGCCTGGCCTGCGCCTGTACGGCCGCCGAGCGGGGCCACCAGGTCGTGCTCTTCGAGAGAGCCGACGAGGTCGGCGGCCAGTTCAATCTGGCCAAACAGGTGCCGGGCAAAGAGGAGTTCCGCGAGACTCTACGCTACTTCCGCCAACGTCTGCAGAGCGCCGGCGTCGAGCTGCGGCTCGGCTCTTCTGCAACTCCGGAGCTGCTGGCGGACTTCGATCAGGTCGTGGTGGCAACCGGCGTGCTTCCCCGCGAGATCCAGCTGCCGGGCATAGACCATCCGATGGTGCTGAGCTATCTGGACGTGCTGCTCCACCATAAGCCTGTCGGCAAGAAGGTGGCGGTGATCGGCGCCGGCGGCATCGGCTTCGACGTGGCCGAGTACCTGCTGCACAGCGGCACCAGCCTCAGCGAGAATGTCGATGCCTTCATGGACGCCTGGGGAGTCGACATGAGCCACAGCCATCGGGGAGGTCTGAAGCCGGCCGCACACCCCGCCGCGGCCCGGGAGATCTGGCTGTGTCAACGTTCGCCAGGGAAGTTGGGGGAGAAGCTGGGCAAGACCACCGGTTGGATCCACCGCAGCACCCTCAAAAACCACGGCGTCCACATGCTGGCCTCTTGCCACTATGAGCGCATCGACGACCAGGGTCTGCACTTGTCGGTCCGGGGCGAGAAGCAGGTGCTGGCGGTCGACAACGTGGTGATCTGCGCAGGCCAGGTACCCGCCCGCGGCCTGGTCGAGCCTCTCAAGGCGGCGGGCAAGACCGTGCATCTGATCGGGGGCGCCGACGTCGCGACCGAGCTCGACGCCAAGCGCGCCATCGACCAGGGCACACGCTTGGCCCTGACGGTATGAGCAGACTGCTGAGGGCCCGATGAAACTCCTGAGCTTTCTCGCCACACATTTCGCCTGGCAGCCGTTCAGCCAGACTCTGTCGGAAGTCCCGCCCTGCACAGAAGGCGGCCAGGTCGCGGACGCCGTGGTGGTCTTCTGCCACGCCGAAGCAGGGGACATGACCGACGAGCAACGCAAGCGGGCCTTCAAGCGCACGCTCAAGCACATCAAATGGCAGGCGGGGAAGGTCGGCTACCGGCGCGTGGTCTTGCACAGCTTCGCGCACCTCGGCGGCAGCAACGCCGAGCCGCTGTTCGCGCGTCGTCTGTTGGAAGAGCTGGCCGAACGCCTCCGCAAGACCGGCTACGAGGTGCAGCTCACCCCTTTCGGTTACTTCTGCAGCTGGGACATCAAGGTGCGCGGCGAGAGCCTGGCCAAGGTCTTCAAGGAATTCTGACCCAGCTTCCCCCAAAGGTTGTGCAAAGACCTGGGCACGCGCCTTGCTGGCATCCAGCAACCGCGACGCTCGGTTGCGAGCGCCGGCCCGATGCAAGGCCGATCCGACAACCAAGCGTTGCGGATCGGAAACACCAAGGCGGAGGGCGTCCACGAAGTGGAACGCAACCCAACGCCGGACAGGGGGACGCGCCCATGGCATTCAAGAAGCTGCTGGTAGCCATCGACTTTTCCGCCCACAGTGGCCGTGCCCTGCAGTTGGCCGTCAGGCTGGCGCGGCTCTTCAAAGCGCAGCTGCAGGCGATGTATGTGCATGAACACGGCGACCCTGCCGAAGCCGAAGCCCTCTTGACGGAGTTCGTGAGCTCCTGGACGGAAGCAGCGGACATCGAGACCGAAGTCCTCCAAGGTACAGGAGCCTACGCCGTCATGCAGTCTGCGGCCCAAGCTCAGGTCGACCTGCTGGTGTGCGGCTCGCAGGGCAAGACCGGGCTGACAAGGTTGTGGTTGGGCAGCTTCGCGGAGAAGCTGGTGCGCATGGCCGGAAGGCCCGTGCTCGTGGTCCGTCAGGCTCCGAGAGACCGCTTGCCGGCCACGGTGTTGGTGGCGGACGACCTGACGCCGGCTTTCAGCCAGGTGCGTGCCGTGACCGCAGATCTTCGGGAGCAGCTCCAGGCTGCTGAGACGGGAGCCGAGGTCTCGCTGCTCGCCTTGCATGTGGCGGCTCCCGCGCAGAAAAACCCCGAAGCTGCCGCGCCTGCGGAGGCCGAGGCTCTGCTGGAGCAGCACTACCCCCACTGTGACAGGCACGTATTGCAGGGACGCCCGGCCCCGGTGATTCTGGATTTCGCCGCCGAACAGAAAGCCGAGCTGATCATTTGCGGTGCACACGGCAAGCAAGGCCTGGCCCAGTTCTTCCTCGGCAGCGTGGCGGAGACGCTGGTGCGGCAAGCGACCTGCTCGGTGCTGACCGTGCCCGCGCTGCGGGAGGGGGAGGAAGAGTCTCCCTGGGAGGCGCCCCAGGCGGTCGATGCAGACAGCCGGCGGCTGGAGATGGAGCACGGACCTTGAGGCAGTGCCTCAGGCCGGATCTGTCGGCTTCCCCACGGCACGCCAACGCTCCCTGAGCAACTCGAAGCTACGCTGCAACGGCCAGGCGCGTGCACTGAGCAGGCGCGGATAGCTCTGGCCGAGCTTCTGCAGCGCCCGCCAGGCCTCCTCGCTGTCCCTCGCCAGCCGGCGCACCCGCTCAGCCTCGACCGCGAACCGCCAGACCGGGTATTGCGGCGGTGTACTGGCCAGAGCGGCACGGCGCATCGGCAGCCACAGAGGACTGTAGGCCAGCTCGTGGCGGATCAGCAGCGGGTCGAGCCAGCGTGTGCGGAACTGGCGCTGGGCATGGTTGCTGCGGGTCGCGCTGCCCCCGTGCACCCGGAAGCGCGCCAGCACCTCGGGAATATGCAAGACACCGCTGTGTTGGCCGATGCGCATCCACATCTCGATGTCGGCCATCTGCACCAACTCGGGGTTGAAGCGGCCGAAACGTTCGAGCAACGAGCGCCGCAGCATCACGAAGCAAGGCTCGCCGATGAAATTCGAGCCCAGCCGCTCGAGGCTGAGACGGGCCAGCCGGGCAGGGTCGACGAAGTCGCAGTCGGGGGCGAGGTGGGCGAGGCACTCACGCTGGCTGAAGTGCTCGAAGACACCCCGCAACGAGGCACTGCCCGGCTCGAGCAGGAACTCGCGCCGGCAGCTCACAAAGGGGTGCTTGCGGCCGGCGTGGACCATCAGCTCCAAGCAGCGTGGCTCGAGCAAGTCATCCTGAAACAGGAACTTGACGAACTCCCCGCGCGCCAACGCAACGCAGCGGTTCCAGTTCCCAGGCAGCCCGGCCCGCTCGGTGTTGCGCAGGTAGCGCACACGCGTGTCCCGGGCGCAGTAGTGCTCGCAGATCGCAGCCGTGTGGTCATCGGAGCCGTCATCGACCAGCAACAGCTCGAAGTCGGGAAAGCTCTGGGCCAACACGCTCTGCAGGCAGGCGTCGAGCCAGGCCTCACCGTTGTACAGGGGCACGCAGACAGAAACCGTGGCAGGCATGGGCATCTCCGCCTCCAGGATACGCCACAGCCGCGTGCGGACATCGTGCCGCTGTGTTTCCATCGCGCGCGAGGTCGGGTATCCTGCGCCCTCGCTTCCACACACGCCGAGATCATGCGACGCAAGAGCTGGAAAGACCGTCTGCGCTATTGGTTTGACAACTTCATGTCGCGAGGCGGCAGCTCGATCTTCATCAGTCTGCTGGCCCTGTTTCTGGCTGCCTGGGTCGCTCTGGGCCTGATGCGTCTACTGCTCGCCTTCTGGCGGCCTTTCGACGGCATCTACGGCGCCGACTCGATGCAGAGCATGTGGGTGATCTTCCTGCAGCTGACCGCTCCGAGCAACATGCGCCTCGACATCGCCAGCACCCTGACCTACAAGCTGATCGCGATGGCCGCGGGGCTGATGGGCGTGGTGATCTTCTCGATGCTGATCGCGTTCATCACCACCTCGTTGAACCGCAAGCTGGCGTACCTGCGCAAAGGCCACTCGCTCGTGATCGAGACCGGCCACACTCTGATTCTCGGCTGGAATGAGCGGCTGATCGAGATCGTCAGCGCGCTGGCGATCGCCAAAGAAAACGAGGCCAATCCGGCCGTCGTGGTGCTGGCCGACAGAGACAAAGAAGAGATGGACGACGTGCTGGAGATGCATGTCAAACGCGGTCGTTTCCCACGCCTGCGGGTCGTGACCCGAAAGGGACGCACCTCGTCGCTGGCAGCGCTCGAAAAGGTGGCTGCCGGAGAGAGCGAGGCGGTCATCATTCTGGCCGAGTGCTCGGACAGCGACGACAGCGAGCAGAAAACGCTGAGCGACACCCGCGTGATCAAGACTGTGCTGGCGCTGTTGGCGGGACGTCCGAAGGGCAAGCTCTTCCGCATCGTCGCCGAGCTCTACGAAGAGCGCAACCGTCAGCTGGTGGAGCAGCTGGCCCGCAACTCGATCACCACCTTCGACACCCACGACATCCTGGCCAAGATCCTCGTGCAGACCTCGCGCTCCAGCGGGCTGTCTGTGGTCTACAACGAGCTGTTCTCGTTCGAAGGCAGCGAGATCTATTTCTTCCACGCTCCCTGGCAGGGCTTGTCGTTCGCGCAGCTGCAGTTCCATTTCCTTGATGGCGTGCCCATCGGCCTGATGCACGAAGACGGGAGTGTGATCATCAATCCGCCCTGCACCCACCTGGTCGGGCCCTTCGACCAGGTCGTGATCGTCGCCCGGGACAACTCGAATCTGCGCTTCGAAGCCTCTCCGGTCGCAGCTCCTCAGGAACTGCCGCTCAAACCCGGACGCCTGCAACCGGTGATCGAGCGCAACCTGATTCTGGGCTGGAACCACAAAGCGCCCACGATCATCAGCGAGTATGAGGATTATGTTCTCGAAGGTTCATCCATCACCGTGGTGTTGCGGCGGGCCAGCCCGCAGATCCGGATCGAGATAGAACAGTTGAAGCAGCGCTTGGAGCGCATCGAGCTGTTGTTCCTCGAAGCGGATCCGTTGGACGCCGACGCCCTGTTGGAGCTCGAGCCCTTCGCCTTCAACAACATCATCATCCTGTCGCAGGATGGGACCTCGGCCAACCCCGAAAAGACCGATACCGAGACCATTCTGCTGCTGCTGCTGCTGCGCAACATCTTCGAGAAGCACCAAGAGCAGGCACGCTATACGAAGCTGATCACCGAGGTGCTCGACTCGGAGAACAAGGAGCTGATCTCGAAAGCGGGGGTGAACGACTTCATCATCTCCAACCGCTTCGTCAGCATGATCATCGCCCAGTACAGCGAGCAGCCGGCCATCCAGAAGGTCTATGCCACCCTGTTCCAGGAGGCGGGCTCAGAGATCTACCTCAAGCCGGCCGCCCTGTATTTCGAACACCTCCCCCAGGAGGTCAGCTTTGCCGACTTGATGGGTCTGGTGCAGAAGCGCGAAGAGATCTGCATCGGCATCAAGCTCAAAGAGCTCGAGCAAGACTCCAGCCGCAACTACGGCGTCGAGCTCGTGCCCCCCAAGGACCGCCGCATCACTCTGCGGGCTGGTGATTCGCTGGTCGTGGTCGCCGAAGATGATACCTGAGCTGAGGCTAAGGTCGCAGCAGACCGAGCGCCGCACGCAGCTGACGCGTGCCGAACGCTAAACCGCGCAGCCAGGCTCGCGGCAGGGAGAGGCTGGCCAGGACCGCCAGCACCGTGGTATTGAGCGGACCCAGCCTTGCCAGCTCGGCCAGAAACGCGCGGGCGTCGGCGCTGTCCCCGGGCAGCTTGCCATCATAGGCGCACCAGGCCCAGAGTTGGAGCTTGCCCCGCACGAGCCTGCGCAGCACGGCCCGTTCATCTGCGGGCAGCGTGCGCAGCAGCCGAGTCAGTGCCGGCAGCTCCTGCAATGCGTAGCGGATGCGGCGCATCTCCAAGGGACCGGAGCGGTTGCTGTCGAGGTAGCGCTTGCGCACCAGTTTGCGGTTGTGGAAGGTCAGCGGGAAGCGCCAGGCGAGCCGCAGGTAGTATTCCCAGTCCGTACACTCCGCCTCGACGTTGGAGAGTGGACCGATCGCGTCGACCACATGCCGCGGGATCAAGGTCTGGGCGGGGCAGGCGATCGGGTTGTGGCAGATGATCTCGTCTCGGAAGTCCCCGCTCAGCTCTCCACCGGGGCTTTGCTCCATGCGTTCGACCACACTCTGGCTCAACAGGTGGTCCTTGAGATAGGCGTCCCCCTGAAAATGGACGCCGTCGCAGATGACCATGCCGCTCTGCGGATGGCGGCGCGCCACATCAAGCTGGCTGGCCAGGATGTCCGGGTGCCAGAGGTCGTCGTGGTCGAGCAGGGCCAGATAATCCCCGCGGGCCGCTGCGAGGCCTCGGTTGCGGGCGCTGCCTGGACCGCGATTGGGCTGCTGCAGAACCCTGACGGCGGGTCCGTGACTGCTCGCGATCTGGAAGCTGGCGTCGGTCGAACCGTCATCCACCACGATGATCTCAACCCGGGGATGGCTCTGGGCCAGCACGCATGCCAGGGTTTCTGGCAGGTGCTGTGCACCGTTGAACACGGGAATGATCACGCTGACCAGATCGTTCATCGGCTACCTGAAGGGACGTGCCGGGTTCGACCCGACAGTCTACGGGGTCGCCCGGGCAGAATCCAGGGGTATGGAGGGTAGGCACATGGTGTGAGACCTGGTGTCGATCGGAATAATGCCCTCGACGTCCGAAGATGATAGTACTAATATACCATTATCATCTTTGAGCGGATGGGTTATGCCTGCACGGCCCTGGATTCTGCTGTTTTTCGTCCTGGCGACGACTGTCGGCAGTTTCCATCCGCACGCCGACGACGGTGACCACGCCTGCGAGCTCTGCGTCCTCGCTCAGCAGCAGCTGCCGCTCGCGCGCCTCCGCTTTAGTGATCCTCCCCGACCTCGACGGCCCCTTCCCGCGCGCTGCCGCACGGCGGTAGCCAACCCGCTTCTCCGGGTTTCCCTCCAAGCACGCGCTCCTCCGCAAACCTGAGAGTGGCTGCCGAGCGCGGCCAACTACCTGCTTGTTTTCGCGGAGTCCGCTGCGCGGCGGACCGTACACGTGCCATCGCATCGTCGCTGGCCCACGGGGGAACCTCCGTGGGGCCCGGGCGATGCTGTCGAGGGAATCATGAAACGCCTGATCCTGCTGGGCTTGCTGAGCCTGGCATCGACCCTGAACGCCCAGGACAGTGATGTCCAGAAGCTCGAGCGCAAACTCGACGCCTTGCGTGAGGAATACGAACAACGGCTGCAGAGCCTGGAACGTGAGCTCGAAAGCCTGCGCGGCGAGCCCGAGACATCTGCGTCCGAGGAACCCTCCTCGCAACCCGCAACCTCCGAGCTCGAGAAGCTCCGGGACGAAGCCGAAGCTTTCGCGGCCCAGAAAGAAGACGAACAAGCTCCCGTCCGTACCGAGGCCGACAGTCATGTCTGGAGCCTCAACGCCTTCAACCCTCGCCTGACGGTGTACGGCGACTTTCTCGGCCGCATCGATAGCGAGCGGGTGTTCGAGGACGAGGAGGAGATCTCGGACCGCTTCAGCCTGCGCGAGGTCGAGATCGACCTGCGTGCGGACATCGATCCCTATGCCAAGGGCGTGATGATCCTGGCCGCCGAAGAACACCAACCGAACGACTACGAGCTGACTATCGAGGAAGGCTACCTCGACCTCCACACCCTGCCTGGGCTCGAAGAGCTGCCCCTCAACCTGACGCTGAAGCTCGGCCGCTTCCGCACCGATTTCGGCCTCGCCAACCGTCTGCACACCCACGACCTGCCCTGGGTCAGCCGGCCGCTCGCCTTGGAGGCCTTCCTGGGCGAAGAGGGAGACATCGGCAACGGCCTGGGCCTCGAGTACCTGCTGCACAACCCCTGGGAGGAAGCCATCACCCTGGGCTTCCAGCTGGTCAACCGCGAGAGCTCGGTGTTCCAGGCGGACAACAGTGACGACCTCGCCTACCTGGGCCGACTGAGCTGGCACAAACAGCTGAGCTTCGAGCACGAGCTGCAGCTGGGCAGCTCACTCTATTTCGACGACCGCGGCGACTTCCTGCTTGGCACGGACGCCTACTACCGCTGGCGGCCTTCGTCGGAGCGCGAGCAGACGTCCCTGGTGCTGCAGACCGAGTGGTATCTGCGGCAAGGACCCGTCGATCTCGGGGAAGACGTAGCCGAAGACGGGATGCGCTTTCTGGACGAGCGCGAGCAATGGGGAGCCTACGTCTCCGGCCAGTTCCAGTTCCTCAAGAACTACTACCTGGGCGCGCGCTACGACTATCTCTCCAACCTGCGCGGCGTGGAGAACGAGCCGAGATGGAAGGCCGCAGCCTACGTCTCGCTCTACACCTCCGAGTTCCTGCGCTTCCGGCTCGGTTATGAGCACGAAGAAGGCCCCGGACCGGACAACGACACCGTCTACCTGCAGATCACCTGGGCCTTCGGCTCCCATCCACCCCACCCGTATTGGGTCAACCGCTGAGAGGACACCATGAACCATCCCATCTACATCCTGCTCGCAGGTCTGACGTGCGCCTCCCTCGGCAACGCCCAGACTGCTTTGAAAGTTGTCGCCAGCAGTGAAACTCTGGCTTCGCTGGCCGCCGAGATCGGAGGCACAAGGGTCGAGGTCCACGCGCTCGGGCGCGGGCTGGAGAATCCCCACAGCATCATGGCCACTCCGAGTCTGATGCTCCAGGTCAACGGTGCAGACTTGTTCATAGAGACCGGCCTTGAGCTCGAGTTGTGGGTCGAGAACCTGCTCGATGGAGGGCGCAACCCGCGAGTCCTGCGGGGAGCCCCGGGCCACGTCGTCGCGAGCCAGGGGATCAGCACTCTGGAGGTGCCCGCCTCGCTCAGCCGCGCCGACGGCGATGTCCATCCCCAGGGCAATCCTCATGTCTGGCTGCACCCCCTCAATCTGGGGCCCATGGCGGCGAACATCGCGGCGGGGCTGGAGCGGGTCGATCCCGACGGAGCTGCGCACTATCAGACGCGCCTGGCGGACTTCCAACAGCGACTGGACGAAGCCTTCTTTGGTAAAACGCTGCTGGAGTTGCTGGGACGTGACTACTGCTACCGCCTGCAACAGAGCGGCGGGCTGCTCGAATTCCTCGACAGCCATGAGTTCCAGGGCACGCCGCTGCTCGACAGGTTGGGAGGCTGGCGCAAACAGATGCTCCCACTGCGCGGGGCGAGGTTGCTCGGCTACCACAAGACCTGGAGCTATCTCGCGGCCGCTTTCGATCTACAGATCGTCGAGCACCTGGAGCCCAAGCCGGGCATCAGCCCCACCCCCGCGCATCTGGCGCGGCTGCGCGTGCTGCTGCGCGACGGCGCCGTCGACGCCCTGGTGGTGGCGCCGTACTACGACCTCGGCAAGGCGCAGGCGCTGGGCGAGGAGGGTGGAAAGCCTGCCCTCGCCCTGCCGAGCGCCGTGGGCGGAGATCCCGAGGCGGACGATGTGTTTGCGCTGTTCGACCGCATCAGCGCGCTGCTCAATGATGCGGTGCGGCCGTGACGGCCCCCTTGCTCCGCTACCAGAAGGTCGCGCTGGGTTATGGCGGGGTTCCCCTGCTCGAGGGGATCACGCTGGAAGTCCGCCGCGGCGACTTCCTCGGCATCGTCGGCCCCAACGGCGCCGGCAAGACGACCCTGCTCAAGTCTGCGATCGGGCTGCTCGCTCCTCTGCGAGGGAGAATCGACTGGCCCAGCGGCCCGCAGACCGTCGGCTATGTGCCACAGCGCCAGGCTCTGGACAGCATCTATCCTCTGCGCGTACACGATGTCGTCGCGATGGGCTTGTACCACGAGCTGGGATGGCTCCGCCGGCTGGGCAGGCAGCAGCGCGCACGCGTGCAGGCGGCTCTGGTCGCGGCCGGCGTCGAGCGCCTGGCAGGGCGCCACTACCGCGAACTGTCAGGGGGGCAGCAGCAACGTTGTCTGATCGCGCGGGCGCTGGTGGGAAACCCCGCGCTCCTGGTGCTCGACGAGCCGACCAACGACCTGGACATCGTCGGCGAGACCCGTGTCATGGAGCTTGTGGCCGAGCTCCACACCCGCGCGAAGACTGTGCTGATGGTCAGCCACCAGCTGCGCGTGGTCTGCCGCTATGTGCAGCAACTCGCCCTGATCCACAGTGGCCGGATGGTGGCCGGCGCAGCCGCGTCGATGCTGCGCAGTGAGCGCCTCAGTGAGGTGTACGGGATCCCCCTGCGGGTCGAGACTCTGCACGGCAGACCCGTGGTGGTCCCGGAAGGGGGCTCCGATGCTCGATAGCCTGCTGTTTCCCTTCGAAGAGCTCGCGCGCAACGTGGTCGCCCTGGGCCTGGTCTCGGTGTTGAGTGCCTACCTGGGCGTCTACGTGGTCTGCAAGCGGGTCGTCTTCGTCGGCATAGCCCTGGCCGAGCTGGGCGCACTGGGAATCGGAGCGGCCTTTCTGCTCTCAGGTGTGGCTGCCAGTTGGGGCATCGCCCACTGGGAAGACTCCGGACCAGTGCTGCTGTCGCTACTGTGCACCCTGCTGGGGGCGCTGTTCTTCAGTCTGCGCTCCGACAGCCGACGCCTCAGCCGGGAGAGCCTGCTCGGCGTGGCCTATTGCCTGGGGGCCGGGCTTGCCGTGCTCTGTATCTGGCACAGCGCCGAGGGTCTCGAGAAGCTGAAGAACCTGATGACCGGCGACACCTTGTTTGTCTCCAGCATGCAGTTGCAGGTCTTGACCGTCGTGGCAGGCCTGGTCTTGATCGTCCACGGCCTGTTTGCCAAACAGCTGCTGTTCTGCTCTTTCGATCCGGAGATGGCGCGTTCGCTGGGGATCCCCGCCAGAGCCTTCGAGGTGCTGCTGTATCTGTCCATCGGCGCGGCGGTAGCTGTGGGACTGCGGGTCGGAGGCATCCTGCTGATCTTCAGCCTCAGTGTCCTGCCGGCTTGCTGCGGATTGCTGCTGGCCGAGAGCTTCGGCGCCGCCCAGCGCGTGTCCGTGGCGGTGGCCTTGCTGGCGTGCGTCGGCGGGACCTTGGCCTCGGTGTATGTCGGAGCGGGCCTGCCGCTGCCTCCGAGTGTAGTTGCCTGCCTGGGGGGCCTGTTCCTGCTCGCGTTGGCGAGCTCGCGCAGTGCGCGCGCCCGGGCCTGGCTGCGCCGGCTGGTCGAGCTCGGGGGAGTGCTGGCCTGCGCGCTGATCGCAGTGTCGGTCAGCAACCTCCTGTGCGCCACGCGCCTCGCGTCCGATCCTTCGTGGCTGGCGGCCCCGGAGGCTGCGCATGAGCTGGAGCTGCTCAGTGAGCTTCGGGTCGAGCTGGCGGCAGCTGAACCTGCCCGGCGTCTCACTGCCGTGCAGGGTCTGGCCGGCTGGCAGGATTCCTCCGCCGTCGCGCTTTTGGCGGGGGCGCTGGATGACTCCGACGAGGGGGTGCAGCGCGCGGCGCTGCGAGCCTTGGGGCAGCACCCGAGCGTGCTGGCCAGAGAGGCGTTGCTGAGGCTTGCGGCCCGTCAGCGCGGCAGCCCAGGAGCGCAGCTCGATCTGGTGGACGCCCTGTTGGCCCAGAAGTGCCCCGAAGGATTGCAGCTGTTGATAGAGCAGCTCGGGAACACCGCGGCGCCCCCTTTCTTCCGGTTCCAAGCTCTGGAGCGACTGCAGCAGCTGTCGGGGCAGAGCTTCGAGCTCGATGCGCACGATGCCTGGCAGCATTGGTGGGAGCGGAGTCGGCTGCGGCTGGAATGGGATGAGGCGCAGGGGCGCTTTGTCTCGGGGAAGGACTGACGGTCAGGCCCGCTACTCGTCGCTGACCGGGAGCCATTCCTCGTCGTGAGCGCTGAACACCCAGACCGACTCATAGTCCCGATACTCGTCGTCACCGAGAAATTTCGCGTTGTATGCGACCTCAGCACGCGTCCCCTTGCCATTGAGCTCGATTCCGACAGAACCGGACTTGTAGCTGATCAGCGGGCCCCCCACGTTCCCCCATTCGCGCAGGAAGTCTTCCACATCGTCCGAGTCCAGCCCGGTCCCGTCGCAGTCGCGGCACTGAAACCCGCGAGCACCATCGCACTTCGTACAGGTCTTGTAACCGGAGCCGCCCTGCAACCCGATCACTTTGTTCCTTCCCGTGCCTTTGCACTTGCTGCAGGTAATGACTCCGTCGGCATCGCAGTCTCCGCACGGAAGGCGTTTGCGATCCTTGAGCCACGACTTCGCTCGTTTCTTCAAGTGCGCCTCGATGGCTTCGAGGTCCACCGACGGCTCTGGGTTGGGATCAAGCTTCTTCACGAAGTACTCGACCTGCTCGCCGGTCAACAGATCCTTCGAGTAGAGGAACGTCGTCGAATAGGCGATCTCGCCGAAACTGACACGGAACATCAGCTGGTCTCCGACCTCGAGACCCCGGACAAACTCCTCCCTCTGGCCCTCAAAGTCGACGTACCATACGAGTTCCAACTCGTCGTTCCGTACCTGCAACCTGTACGTCTGGGGTGGCGTGAACCCAATGTCAACCACCGCCACCTCCACCAGGACGGTGTCGGCCTGGAGGCCCAGGAGTTTCTCGTCCCGTTGGTAGCTCAGCAGGTCTTCTTCCAGAATCTCCTGGCGCCGTTGGTGGTACTCATCGAGCGTGATGACATCGGCCGCGACCAGCGTTGACAGCAGTGACACCAGGGTCATGAGCCTGAGCAAGGGTGGCCTCCTCGGAATGGGCATTCCGGTTTCACGCCAGTGTCCGACAATCGTCGTACCAAAGCAAGATTCTTGGGGAACTCTCGGACGCCAGCATGAATCCGAGTCCGAGTCCGAATCCGAGTCCGAATCCGAATCCGACTGCGACGCCGGTTCCGGATCCGACTGCGATTGCGACTCCGAGGCCGAAGGAGCTAGGAGCGAGAACCGAGCAGCGAGGACCCGGGCACGCCCATCGAAGTTGCTCGACGGGAGCCGTCAAACCCTGATTGCAGCGGGCTTGACAGCCGTTGGAGAGTGGGGTAGGGTCCGTCCGCCCCTCCATGCAGGGAGTTCCCCCGTGCCTGTCCCCGACGAAGCGCCCGCCCCAAGGCCCTGGAGGCTGTTCTTCCAGCTGCTGCGCCCGTACCGCTGGCAGATGGGGGTGGGCTTTTTCCTGCTGATTCTGACCAACGTGTTCACCATGCTGGTCCCTCGCTTGGTGGGCCTGTGCGTGGACGGGCTCGAGAAGGTACCCCTGCGCGAGACGCTCTTCTGGGTCGGGGCCATCGTTGTGGTCGCTCTGGTGCGCTTTGGCGTGCGGGTGGGTTCCCGCATGCTGAGTCTCGAGAGCTCGCGCAAGATCAGCTACGACCTGCGTGAGCAGTTGTTCGGAAAGTTCCTGCGGCTGCCGCTGGCCTTCTTCCAGAAACACAGCAGTGGTGACTTGATCTCGCGCGCCATCAACGATGTCAGCCTGGTGCGCGGGATGAGCGGGTTTGGGCTGATGTTCGGGCTGTCGAGCATGCTCAGCATCCTGCTGGCGGTGCTGTTCATGATGACGCTCGACTGGCGCCTGTCGCTGCTGGTCCTGGTGCCGATTCCACCTTCTGCTCTGATCGTGACCTACCTGGCGAACCGCATCAAGTTCTACACGATCCGTGGCCAGAAGACCCTGGGACGGGTGACCGAACAGATCCGCGAGGATGTCTCCGGGGTTCAGGTCGTCAAGGGCTTCAACCTCGAAGACTTCGAAGAAGAGCGTTTCGAGCAGGCCTGCCAGGAATACATGTACGACAGCCTTGGGCAGGCCCGTATGCGAGCGCTGATGCAGCCGTTGATGATGCTCACCGGAGGTGTGTCGGCCCTGATCGTGCTCTACTACGGGGGCATGCGGGTGATTGAAGGGCAGATGAGCCTCGGGGACTTCACCGCCTTCAACCTGTATCTGGGCTTTCTGCTGTTTCCCACCGTGGCCATCGGTTGGACTCTCAGCCTGAAGCAACGCGCTGAGGCAGCGTTGTTGCGCCTGACTGTGATCCTCGATGCCGACGAAACCATCCACGACGCCGCGACAGCGACGCCCTGCCAGCTGCAGGGGGCGCTGGAAGTGCGTGCGCTCAGTTTCCGCTATCCCGGGGACGACCAGCGCCGCTATGCGCTCGACAAGGTGAGCCTGCGGGCCGATCCGGGCGAGTGCATCGCTTTGGTGGGGAAGGTGGGGTCGGGCAAGACTACGCTGATCCGTTGCCTGCTGCGCTTGCTCGATGTGCCACCAGGCAGCGTGCTGTTCGACGGCATCGATATCGTCGAGCTGCGCTTGGCCGACTTACGCCGCGACGTCAGCTACGTGCCGCAGGATGACTTCCTGTTCTCGACCTCTGTGTGGCGCAATGTCGGCCTGGGCAAGCAACGCGTGCCTCTCGAGCGTGTGCGTGCGGCCGCCGATCGTGCTGAGGTCGATGCGGATGTGCAGGCATTCCCTGACGGCTACCACACCCGGGTTGGCGAGCGCGGTCTGACGGTCAGCGGTGGTCAGCGCCAACGCATTGGCCTGGCCCGGGCCTTGTTGCGCGGTACTCCGCTGTTGCTGCTCGACGATTGTCTGTCAGCGATCGATGCCGAGACCGCTGCGAACATCCTGTCGGGCTTGCGTTCGGACGCGGGCCGGGCGACATGTGTGATCGCGGCCCATCGCCTGCAGAGCGTGCGGCACGCCGACCGCATCTATGTGTTCGAAAAGGGGGCCGTCACCGAGGTGGGCAGCCACGAAGAGCTGTTGGCCGGCAACGGCCTGTACGCGCGCATGTGGGAGCAGCAGCAGCTGGCCCTGGAAATGGAGGCCGGCTGATGGCCCGGGGCCGCACCGACTGGCGTCTGCTGCGCCGCATGCTTCCGTTCCTGAAGCCTCATCGCTGGCTGGTGGTGCTCGGCTTCCTGTTGGCGCCCGTGATGTCAGGGCTGGCGGTGATCCGGCCGGTGTTCTTGCAGCGCGCGATCGACAACAACCTGGTGCCCGAGGTGACGGAGGGGCTCTTCGAGCTGACCCTGCTGTTCGGCGGCTTCCTGGTGATCGAGAGCCTGCTGCGGGTCGTGCTGATGTACAGCTTCCAGCTGGTCGGCGCGCGGGTGATGAAAGCCCTGCGCGTGGGCTTGTTCGCCCATGTGCTGAAGCTGCGTTCGGAGTACTTCGACCGCACCCCGGTGGGGCGAACCCTGACCCGCATCACCAGCGACGTGGAAGCTCTCAACGAGTTCCTCTCCTCGGGCTTCGTCACCATCTTCAGCGATCTGCTGTTGATGCTCGCGCTGACGGTCACGATGCTGGTGTTGCACTGGCAGCTCGCGCTGGTCTCCTTTTCCGTGCTGCCGATCTGTTTCTGGGGCGTGGGTTGGCTGCGCAAAAGGCTGCGCAAGGTCTTCCTGCTGATGCAACGTCAGACCTCGCGCTTGAACAGTCGGCTGGCCGAGAGCCTGGGCGGCATGGCGATCCTGCAGTCGCTCGGCTGCGAAGACTGGGCAGCCCAGGGCTTCCAGCGGCAGAACGCCCGCCTGCGCAAGGCCCACATCCTGTCGGTGCGCTTCAGCAGCATGCTCTCTGCGTTCGTACAGGTGATGGCGACCTTGTCGATCGCGTGCGGCTTGGTCTATGGCGGGATGGGAGTGGGGAAGGGGCTGAGCGTCGGCGTGCTGGTGCTGTTCCTGCGCTACCTGCAACGTTTCTTCGGGCCTGTCGAAGACCTGGCGAACAAGTTCTCCATCCTGCAACGGGCGCTGGCTTCTGCGGAACGCATCTTCAAATTGCTCGATGATCCACGCCTGGAAGCGGCTCCCAAGCCGCGCCCGATCCCCGAGCTGGGCAGCGGGATCCGCTTTGAGGGCGTCAGCTTTGCGTACGGCGATGGGCCGACAGTGCTCGAAGACATCGAGCTGGCCATTCGTCCCGGGGAGAAGGTTGCGCTGGTCGGTCCTACGGGCGCCGGCAAGTCGACCGTGGCCAAGTTGATCACTCGGCTGTACGAGCCGACGCGAGGGCAGATCACCGTCGACGGGCAGCCCCTCCAAGACTTGCCGCCGCGCAGTCTGCGCCGGGCCTGGTCGGTGGTGCCGCAAGATCCCTTCTTGTTCTCGCGCACGGTCGCTGAGAACCTGCGGCTCGACCGGCCGCTGAGCGAAGCGGATCTAGAGCGCGCTTGTGACCTGGTGGGCGCCACAGACTGGCTGGCCGAGCTGCCGCTTGGACTGCAGACTGAGCTGGGAGAGCGGGGAGCCAACCTCTCGGCGGGGGAGAGACAGCTGCTGGCCTTTGCGCGCGTCCTGGCCCATGACCCGCACCTGCTGATTCTCGACGAGGCGACGGCCAGCGTGGACTCACAGACCGAGGAGCGCTTGCAGCGCGCGGTGCAGAGCGTGCTGCAGGACCGCACGGCGCTGGTGATTGCCCACCGCCTGGCAACCATCCAGAGCTGCGACCGCATCTACGTGTTCAACCACGGACGCGTGGTCGAGTCGGGCAGCCATTTCGAGCTGCTGGCCGAGGAAGGGCTCTATGCACGGCTGTGTCGCTTGCAGCTGCTGGATTGAGGGGAAGCGCCCAAGGCGCCATACCCAGCCTGGAAGCCGAACAGCGCGCGCAGCTCGTGCCTGCAAGCCGGCAGATCGCCGCGGACTTGCAAATGAAGCTCGACATCAATTAACCCTGTGGTTAACATCACGGCAACACCACTCCAGGAGATTCCGGGATGCCGCCACGGTCATCGTCCCTTCGCGCGCTTGCGACCGCGCTGCTGCTGCTCGTCATCGTCGGTTGTGGCTCCAGCTCGGGCTCTGCTTCCAATGCCGCCGCAGACCTGCAGGCGGATCGCAGCGATCCCTGGAGCTTCGGCCGGCTGGATGTGCTGACATCCGGACAGGATCGGGTGGAGCTGCGCAATCAGGGCAATGCCTCCCTGGATCTCATCAGCATCAGCCTGCTCGGCGACGCGGCTTTCCGTATTCTCTCGGTCAGCCAGGGATCGACGGGGCTGACAGCTCCCTTTGCGGTCACCTTACGACCGCAGGAGGCGGTGGTGGTCGCGGTGGCCTTCGAGCCGACGGTCACGGGCAGTTTTGCGGCCCGCATGACCGTCCAGCACAGCGCCGGAGGTCCCCTGGAGATCTCGCTCGTGGGTGAGGGCGTGGCCACCGCCCCAGCAGCTCTGCTGGTGAGCTGGCCAAGTCCCCACGATCTGGGCACGGTGCAGCTGGCGACCGGCAGCCAGGCCGAGGGCACGCTGTGGCTGAGCAATCCGGGCGGCCAGAGCCTGCAACTGAGCTCGCTGGGGCTGGTCTCGGGCGGCGTTTTTTGGATCTCTGCAGTGCGCGATAGCGCCGGCCAGCCGTTGAGCGTGCCGTACGCGACCAGCATCGCGCCGGGCACCAGTGTCGAGGTCGTCGTCGCGTGCCTCCCGAGTGCCCTCGCCGGGGTGCAGGATCAGCTCGAGATCGCGCACAACGCGGCGAACCTAGCGTCACCTGTCCGCATCGACCTGTCCGCCACCGGGGTCGAGCCGAGCTACCAGGTGCAGGCCAGCCACAGCCTGTCTCTGGCTGGCTCGACCCGTGCCACCGGCTATGGCATGAGCAACAAACTGCTGCGCGCTGGGAACAAACTCTTCGCCGTCTGGCTCGACAACGTCTCGGTGGCACGGGTGGCCGAGCTCGATCTCAACAGTGGCCAGTGGGGAGCCCCGGTGCTGCTCGGCAACGGCACGGACAACCACGGGGGCCCGACCATCACCCGTGACAGCCAAGGCTATCTGCATACCCTCTTCGGTCCGCACCACGCCCCCTTGCAGTACCGCCGCTCCAGCCAGCCGGACGACGCGTCTGCCTGGGGGCCCGTCGAGACTTTCGGTCTCAAGGCGACCTACCCCAGCCTGGTCTGCGACACCGACGACGCATTGCACGTGGCCTACCGGGGTGGCTCTGATCGCTGGCGCATGATGTATCAGTCGCGCCCCGCCGGTGGAAGTTGGTCGGCACCGCTGGAGCTGGCCTGGACCGGGCAATCGGTCGGCTACTCGCAATACGGGAACTCTCTGGCTGTCGAGGCGGACGGGACGCTGCACTTGGGCTTCCACATCTACGACACCGCCCCCGGCAACAGCCGCGGTCATTCTCTGGGCTACTTGCGCTCGCCGGACGGGGGCACGACCTGGGAGAACGCGGCCGGCATCAGCATGACCCTGCCCGTGTCGCCGGCCTCGTCGTGCTTCATCGAACAGGGAGCCGGCCTCGACATGCGCATCGGCAACCTGGTGCTCGACCCCGACGGGCGTCCCTGGCTGGCCGCCGTACACATCGAGTCGCAGACTGTGTTGTTGTGGCACCATGACGGCTCGGCATGGCTATCGATCGACCTCGGGCCGGTGTTGGCGGCGCAGATCCCCGGCTGGGTGCTGGTCGACGCGACGCTCTGCTTCGACCGCCACGGGGCGTTGTACGTGGCGGCATCGGTGGCCGCCTCAACCGCTACGACTTGGTTTGGCGACCCGAGCACCGAGGTGGTACTGCTGACTTCGGTGGACCGCGGCTTCAGCTTCGCCAGCCGTCTGATCTCGAACCCCGATCCGACTGTGTCGAGCTGGCTGACCAGCCTCGAGCGGCCGCACGGGGCCGACCCCATCGACCTGCCCGCCTTCCTGTACACCTACGGCAACAAGGGCAGCGGCACTACCGGGGGATTGCCGACCGAGGTGATGTGCATCGAGCTGGAGCGGCAGTAGCTGCTCGAGACGGCAGGCCCGCGGCTGAGTCGCTGGCTGTCAGTGCTGGCGCTGCCCTGGACAACTCCGTGTTGCGAGGGAAAGCACCGGGGCGCTCAAAGCCTGCCGCAGTCCCTGGGGCCCCGCAATGCCAGTCCTTCCAGACCACCAGCTGATTCCCAGGTCGCAACCCAGGGGCGCCAGCAGAACGGTACGAGGATTGCGCAGAAGCTCAATGCCGCGTCCCGACAACGCCCAGAAAAGCGCGAATTGGCTTCATGGCCCGCGCTGCAACGCAGACTGAGCGCAGGTGTCGCTGCCGCGCATGGCTGTTACGTTGCCGCTACCTCCTGGGTACCGGACGTAACCTGGAAAAGGGGAGCTGTGTACTCATGACCCATCCACGCCTGGGACAGTTGGCTGTCGCAAACAATTTCTTATCGCGCAAACACCTCGAGGAGTGTCTCGATCTGCAGCGGACCTCTCCCGTGCCGGTCCGCCTCGGGCGCCTGCTGCTCGAAGAAGGCCTGGTCACCGAACGCGGGCTCAAGAGCCTGCTTGCGCTCCACGGTGACAGCGAGAGCACGGTCAGCGTCGAGCGCCAGGAGCGCATCGACAACGCGCGGCCGACTGACCTTGAAGGGTTGCTGGCGCTGGCCGGGGAGATGGGTGCTTCGCGGTTGTGTTTGTCGGATGGTGCGCGGCCCTTCTTGCGTCTGGCAGGCGAGATCGTCAGCCTGGAGCTGCCCGTGATCGACGTCATGCGGCGTGAGCACTATCTGGGAGATGTACTCACAGCACCCAGACGCCAACGGCTCGCCAAGACAGGGAGCGTCAGTTTCCGCCATACGACCAAGGACGGAAGCTGTTTTCTGACCCAGATCTCTCAGCATCGCAAGGGCGTCAGCGCGATCTTCAAGGCCCAGCCGCGGCGCATTTTGTCTCTGGAAGAGCTGGGCCTGCCCCTACAGCTGGCCAAGGTGACGGGCTACCAGCGCGGCCTGGTCCTGGTTACGGGACCCGCGGGGTCCGGCCGCACGATGACTCTGGCCTCGTTGCTCGATCGCTTCAACACGGAAGTCGCACGGCGCATCATCACCCTGGAACAGTCGATCGAGGTGCACCACACCAGTCGTCGCTGCCTGATCACCCAACGTGAGGTGCCGCGCCATGTTTCGGACTATGCCAGCGCGTTGCGGCAGACGCTGCGTTGTGATGCGGACGTAGTCGTCATCAACGACTTGAGCGGACGCGAAGAGATCGAGTGCGCGCTGCAGGCTGTCGAGACCGGGCACGTCGTGCTTGGTAGTCTGAGCGCAGCCAGTGCCTTCGGTGCGCTGCACCGACTGGTCGATGCCTTCGCAGGTACAGATCAGGACGCAGTGTGCAGGCGGCTTGCGGACGACCTGCGGCTGATCATTTCCCAGCAGTTGGTGCCCCGCAGTGACCGTACGGGCAATGTTCTGGCCTCCGAGTTGCTGGTCGTCGATACCGCCGTAGCACACATGATCCGCGACAACCGCCTGCAACAGATTGCCCAGGTGCTCCAGCTCGGGACCTCGCAAGGGCAGGTTTCGATGGACAGCTCGCTCCTCAAGCTCGTCCAGGATGGAATCATCGATCAAACCACAGCCATGCAGCGTTCCACAGACGTGCGTCGCTGGCTCACGGACAGCGGAGACCAAGCATGAGTACCTCACTGGACGCGCTGTTCGCCCGAGCGGATGAGGCCGACGCTTCCGACTTGCACCTGCAAGCGGGCTGCAAGCCCTGGATCCGGGTACGTAGTGAGCTCTGTCCGCTCAAAGATCTGCCCATCGTCGACGCCCAGAGGCTGCGCACCTGGGCTCTGGAAAAGGTCGAGCCGGAAACCTGGAAACAGTTTGAGGCGGGCCATCAGCTGGAGATCGCGGTGCATGACAGTCAGCAGACCCCGTGGCGCGCGACCTTTGTGCATCACGAGGGCTCCTGGGCAGTCGCCCTGCGGCGCCTCGCCAAGCAGGTTCCGAGCTTGAAGCAGCTCACGCTACCTACCACGATCACCCGGCTGGCGCACTTCAGTGACGGGCTGTTGTTGTTCTCGGGCCGCTCCGGAGCGGGCAAAAGCACTACCATGGCGTGTGTGCTCGACATGATCCACCAGCGCTGCAAGCGGCACATCATCACCTTGGAAGAGCCCGTGGAGTACCTCTTCGGGGAGGGAAAGAGCGTCATCCAACAGCGCGCTGTGGGCGACGATGTGACCGACGTCGAGAAGGGCATAGCCGACGCGCAGATTGCCGGGGCGGATATCGTCTTGATCGGTGATCTGCGCGGCGAGCGCGAGGCCGATGCGGCCCTGGCAGCGGCGGAATCGGGCATGCTGTTTCTGGCTTCGCTGCATGCGGGCAGCGCCGTCGAGACCATCGAGCGTCTGGTCCACCTGTTCCCCGCCCAACACCACGCGTTGGCGCGCTCGATGGCCGCGCGCTCTTTGCGCTGTGTGGTCTGGCAGACGCTGATTCCCCGATTGGGCAAGGGCCGCGTGCCGGCCTGCGAGGTCTTGTTCAACACGCCGGCGGTCACCGCACTGGTCCGTGACGGCAAGTTCCACGATGTCGGCAGCCAGTTGCAGACCGGGCAACGCTCCGGAATGTTGTCGCTCGACCGGGCTCTCAGGCAGCTGGTCATGGCTGGACAGATCACCGAGGCGGACGAGCAAGCCCACCAGCGTTGAGCCGGCTCGCCCTTCAGCGGCCTCAGGCGCTGGCGGGCTTGCGCGCGCTGGCGTACATCGCATCGATGGTGTCCGCATAGCGCTTGAGGACGACGCCGCGCTTCACCTTGAGCGATGCGGTCAGTAGGCCCCCCTCGACCGTCATCGGCTCCACGACCTTGAAGTACTTGATCGTCTCGTAGCTGGCGAGCGTCTTGTTGACCTCGTCGATATGGGCCTGGATGGTCGCCTGCACCTTGCTGCTCTTCGGGTCGGCGACCGTGTCGTTCTGCTTCGCCCAGTCTTCGAGCTCTTCGGGGTCTATCGCGATGAGCGCGGTCACGTAGTTGCGCGTATCGGCGACGGTGATGCACTCCTGGATGAAGGTCAGGTTCTTGACCCGGCCTTCCAGCTTTGCGGGCGCGATGTACTTTCCGCCGCTGGTCTTCATCAGCTCTTTCTTGCGCCCGGTGATCTTGACGAAGCCGTCAGCGTCCAGCGAGCCGAGGTCGCCGGTGCAGAACCAACCATCTGCGTCGAATGCGTCTCTGGTCGCATCTTCACGGTTGAGATAGCCCTTGGTGATGTTGGGGCCCTTCGCAAGGATCTCGCCGTCCGCTGCGATCTTGATCTGCACGTCCGGAAAGGCGATGCCGACCGTGCCGAGCTTGAAGCGGTCAGGCAGGTTGCTGGTCAGACCCGGACAGGTCTCGGTCAAACCGTAGGCCTCGAGCAGGTTCAAGCCGCAGGCCAGGAAGAACTCATGGACCTCGACGTTGAGCGGGGCCGAGCCCGACAGCAGGATGTGGGCACGGTCGAAACCGAGGGCGGCACGCAGCTTCGAGAGCACGAGCTTGTCAGCGAGCTTGTACAGCAGACCGACGAAGAAGGGCACCGGCTGCCCCTTGGAGCGGTAGGGAATGGTCGCTTTGCCCCGGCCGATCGCCCAATGGAACATCGTCTTTTTCAGGGGCGGCGCACCCGCAACCTTGGTCTCGATCTTGGCTTTCATCTTCTCATAGACCCGCGGAGCCGCGGGGAAGAAGCCGGGCCGGGTCTCCTTGAGATCGTCGGCCAGGGTCGGGATGCCCGAAATCACGATCGGCGCATCGAAGTGGGGGCCCGCGAGCTCGATCAGGCGTCCGAAGGAGTGCGCCAGCGGCAAGAACAGGTCGAGCCCGCCGGCCTGGACTTCCTGACCGAAAATGCCGATCTTCTCCACGCTCTCGAGCATCGAGAGCATGTTGGCGTGGCTCTGGATCACGCCCTTCGGCGGACCCGTCGTGCCAGAGGTGTAGGTGTAGGTGGCGGTCGTATCGCGGGACCCCGACTGGTGCCAGGCGTCACGCTTCGCCTCCGTCTCGTTCAACTTCTCGGCGCCTCGCTTCTCCAGATCGGCGAGGCTCTCCCAATCGTCCGCGGGCTCACAGCCCTCGGTGTTCATCACTACGATGTGGCGGATCTTGACCGCGTCGGCGGGATAGTCTTTGGCGAAGAAGCTGAAGCCTTTGCGCAGCGTGCGCACCTTCTCGAGCTGGTCCTTGTCTTCGACCACACTGACCACCGCGCCGGTGTCGACGTGCAGGTAGCCCGATTCTTCTGGCAGCAAAGAAGCATAGACCGGCACCGTGCGGAGGCCGACCGCCAGGCAGGCGAAGTCGACCGTGATCCAGTCTTCACTGGTGTTGCCCGTGATGGCGATGTGGGCGCCTTCCTCGAGGCCTCCGGGGGCTGTCAGTAGCCCACTGGCGATGTTTGCCATGCGGGCGCTCAGCTGATTCCAGCTTACGTCGGTCCAGCGACCGCCTTTCTTGACGCGCAGGGCAGGTTTGGAGCCGCTCTCACGGACGCGGCGCTGCAGCATTTTTCCAATCGTTGTGTCCATGGAGACCTCGATCTTGCTCTGAGATGAAGATTTCTCCCTGTTGTACCGCACTAGCCCGCATCCGTCACCAGTTTCTGCTGCGGCCCCGCCTGACCAGCGAATTCGACCTCTCGCTGCTCGAAGATACCCCCGTAGCGTCTGCGCTGCTCAAGCCCGAATTCTCGCGGCCATCCGGGCCCTCGCTACGAACATGGTGACGGATCCGGGCTGGCCGGCCTTGTCCTACCGTTCATCGCGAGACTTTTGCACGGCTTGTCCGGATAGCAGGCGTGGATCTTAAAGTCCCAACCCCTGCGCGTCGATGTTCCCAAGGGGATCGGAGCGCGGTGCAGCCAGTGGACACAGACGCAGCAGCGGTGGAGGCCCATAACGAGGCCCGGCTGGTGGAAGAGCTCCTCCAGCGTGGCTGGATCTCCGGCCTCGAGCTCGAGCAGGCCATCGAGGCGGCGGGGGCGGAAGGCTCTCTGCTTGCCGCGCTCGAGGCGCTGAAGCTGGTGGCCAGCCAGAAACTGCACGCGCTGCGCAAAGAGGCCCGCTCCACGCCCGCGCCGTCGCTCGACTTCAAACCTCTCGATACCGCCGCGAACGACCTGCTGCGCTGCGTCAACAACGGTGAGGAGAGCGGTTGCTGGGACGCCGACGGTGCGCTGCCGCGGAACTTCGGCCCCTACGTCATCCTGCGCGAGATCGGTCGCGGCGGGATGGGCGTCGTCTACCTCGCCCGGCATCGCGCCAGTCAGCGCGAGGTGGCCCTGAAGGTGATCCCCAACCGCACGCTGGCGACCCAGGCTGTGCGGCTGCGCTTCCAGCGCGAGGCCCGCGCGTTGGCACAGGTGCGCCACCTGCACCTGATCTCGCTGTACGAGGTCGGCAAGATCGGCGGCCGGCCCTACTACACGATGAATTTCGTCGACGGCCAGACGTTCCGGAAGTACCTGCAAGGCCGGCCGACACTGATGGACTGTATCGGCATCCTCGCCAAGGTCGCCTCGGCGGTGGAGACCCTGCACGCTCGGGACATCGTCCATCGCGACCTCAAGCCCGAGAACGTCATGATCGACGCCGATGGGCAGCCCTATGTGATGGACTTCGGTCTGGCGAAACATCTCGACCGCAACGAGTCCCGTGTCACCCGCACCGGCGCTCCTGTCGGCACGCCGGCCTACATGGCGCCAGAACAGGCCGCGGGCCGCGACGTGCGTGGACCGGCTGATGTGTATGCGCTCGGGGTGATCCTGTACGAGGTGCTGACGGGGCGTCCGCCACACCAGGCCGGCAACGTTCTCGAGCTGATGCGGGCGATCCGCGATGAAGAGCCCGAGCCCCCCTCGCGTCTGAATCCAGATTGTCCCGCGGCCCTCGAGCGCATCTGTCTCAAAGCCATCGAGAAGCTGCCCGGCGAGCGCTACGCCAGCGCGGGCGACCTCCATGCCGAGCTGTTGCGCTTCCTCGGTGGTGAAAAGGTCCACGCCGCCCCCCGCAGCGCGCGTCGGCTGGCCAGCAAGTGGTTTGCCCGCCGCCGCCGCATGTTGGCCGCGTTGGCGTTGGCGTTGTTCTCGCTGAGCAGCCTGCTCTGGGTCGTGGGGCGGGAAGTGCATGCCGCCCACATCACAGCCCGCTGGGCCGAAGCCCACAGGCGCTATGAGGCAGCCCGCGCCCTGTTTCTGCAGGAGAATTACGAGCAGGCGCTGTCTGAGCTGGAAGTGGCCGTAGCAGAAGCTCCCCGCGCCGACTGGAGCCAGCCGCTGCTCGCCCTCGGCCGCAACCTCTACAAGCTCGAGCGCTACGACGAGGCCGTCGAGGTGCTGGCGCGCATCCCCGAGCAGGAGGCAGAGTATCCCAAAGCGCGCCTCTACCGAGGCGAGTGCCTCAAGCGCATGGGGCGTCTACGCGAGGCCCGGGACGACCTGCAGGTGGTGTTGAAGCTCTCGCCCTTGGAGTACCATGCCCACCATCTGCTCGCCGAAATCGCCACCCGCCACGGTGATCTGGGAGAAGCGAACACGCAGGAGGTCCTGTTCGAAGTGGTCAAGGCGATGCCGGACGCTTCGGAGGGCTTGACCTACCTGGATGACGGCTATGTGCGGGCGTTGTGGATGCCCTGAGGGGCGCCCCGTCGCGGCCGTACCCAGAAGAAGTGCTGCTGGCTGAACCAGGGCCGTGCGCTACGGAAGGCCACGACCTCCAAGCCTTGCGCGGCCAGCGCGTCCTCGGCCTCGCGCCGGGTGGGCCGTTGCGAGGCCGGCCCGCCGGGCCGTCGCATGCGTTTGTAGAGTGAAACCAACCCGCGCTTCAAGAGCAGGTCGAAGACCGCGCCGTGCCGCGCTACCCGCGCAAGTTCGCCGATCGCCTGCCAGCGGGTGGCGGCGGGAATATGCCGCAGGAAGCGGATCGACATCGCGATGTCGACGCTGTTGTCGGCCAGCGGCAGGCGCTCGAGCTCGGCTTGCATCGAGCGGAAGCCGCTTCCCCTCAATGTTTCGCGCTCACGCGCCACATCGAGCATCGCCGCGGAGATGTCCGCGCCGAGCAGCCGGTGTCCCCGCGCTTGCAGCATCGCACTGTGGCGGCCCGTGCCACAGGGAATGTCGAGCACCGAAGCGTGGGGCAGGCCCGCCCCAGCGCAGATGCGTGCGACCAACCTGCGCAACAGGCGCAGCTCGAGAAACAGCCGCATGCGTTGCCGAAGCGTCCGGGTGTGGCGCCGGTCATAGGCCTGCGCCTTCTCTTTGGCCAGGTAGTGCTCGCGCATGGCGTAGCCCACGGCACTAGAGCTCGTCGTCGGCGTCGAGCTCTTCGACCAGGGCGAGGATGGCGTTGTGCGAGACGATCAGGAAATCGTCCCCTTCGAATTTCAGCTCGATGGCCGCCTTGCGAAGGAACAAGGCGAGATGTCCGACCCGTGCCTGCAGAGGAAAGTAGCGCGGCTCCTGTTCGGTGGCTTTCCAGGGCTCATCCTCGAAGCTCGAGGCGCTCGGAACCGGAATGCCCGGACCGCAGGCCACGACCCGGCCCCACTGCACCTGTTGCTTGTCGACGGCTGATTTGGGCAGGTACAGGCCGTGGTCGGTCTTGCCTTCACCGGTATTCGGTTGAATCAGGATACGGTCGCCGACGATGCTCAGCCGTTTGTTGCCGCGGCGCATGGCCTTCAGACCTTCTGCCCGGCGAGGCCGGCCAGCCAGGTCAGCAGCAGGCGCACACCGAAGCCCGTGGCGCCCTTGCCCACGTAGGCTTTGCCGTCCATGCCCCAGGCCGTGGAGGCGATGTCGAGGTGGGCCCAGGCGGTCTCGCTGACGAAGTTGGACAGGAAATAGCCCGCGGTGACCGCTCCGCCCCATTTGCCTCCGGTGTTTTTCAGGTCTGCGGTGTCGCTCTTGAGCTGGTCGCCATAGGCAGGGAAGAGCGGCAGCCGCCACAACTGCTCGCCCGATCGCTCTGAGGCCTGATACAACGCCTCCGCCAGCGCGTCGTCTTTCGACATCAGACCGGCCGCCACGTGACCCAGAGCCACGATGCACGAGCCGGTCAGCGTGGCCAGGTCGACGATCGCGTCGGGGGAATATTCCCGCTCGGCGTAGGTCAGCGCATCTGCCAGGATCAGCCGACCCTCGGCGTCGGTGTTGATCACCTCGATGGTCTTGCCGTTGAGCGCGGTCACCACATCACCGGGCCGTGTAGCCCGCCCGCTGGGCATGTTCTCGACTGTCGGTACGACACCGATCAGATGCACGGGCAGGTCGAGCTTGGCCGCCGCCCACAAGGTCGCCACCACAGTGGCCGCGCCGCACATGTCGAACTTCATGTCCTCCATGCCCGAAGCCGGCTTGATCGAGATGCCTCCACTGTCAAACGTGACGCCCTTGCCAACCAGGGCGATCTTGGGCCGGCGCTTGCGGCCTTTGGGCTTATGCTCCATCAGGATCAGGTGCGGCGGCTCTTCACTGCCTTGCGAGACACTGAGCAACGAGCCCATGCCGAGCTTGCGCATGCGCGCCTCGTCGAGCACCTTGCAGCTGCCACCGGCTTCCTTCATCAGCCTGCGGGCCTCTGCTGCCAGCTGGCTCGGCGTCAGTTTGTTCGCAGGCGTGTTGCCGAGATTGCGGGCGATCAACGTCGCGTCGGCGCCCACCTCGCTGAAACGTACGCGTGCCTTGTCGGCGACGCGCTTGGGGTCGCTGGGGAAAAAGCGCACTTCTTTCAGGCCGACCCGTTCACGGTGCTTCTTGCTTTTGCAGTCGTCAAACCGGTAGTCGGCCAGCTGCGCGCCTTCGACGCAGGCACCCACGGTAGCGCCGAAATCACCGTCCACCAGCAACGCGTCGCCCACGACCATGGTGGCAGCCTTGACGGGCAGGGGGTCGAGCCGCTTGACCACACGTGCCATAGCATTGCGCAGCGTCTCGAGATCCAGCTTCTCCCGCTTGCCCAGACCGACCAGCAGCGTTCGCGCGACGCGGTCGCTCGAGCGCGGGTAGTAGACCAGTGTCTTGGCGACATCCTGGGCGAACTCGTCGTTCGCGAGCAGTCCCGCAATCTCCTTGCACAGCGCCGCCGGGGCACCGTCGAGTCCCGCCGGAGGCTCCCCTTCGATGATGGGGACGATCAGGCATTCGATCTTGCCCCTGGTCTTGAAGAGATTGGATTTGCGGATGTTGAACTGCATGGGCCCACCCTTGGCTGCAAAAGGGGGCAATTATAAGGGCAGCGCCGGCAATCTGCGGCAAAAATCGTCTCGCCGGCCACCACGGCGGCGGGCCGCTGCCGTCGTTGTCCTCCTCGCCGGACATCCGGTCCGCCTGTGTCGTCCGCCTCGCCATCGACCCACCGGCGCGGCACCCGGCTTCACGATTTTCACCGCAGCTCGCCGGCCGCCCACAAGGACCGCACCGATGCAACGAGCCCCGGAAAACCGGGGCTCACAGATGGACGCAGGCAGCGCGCTGCTGAGGCATTTCAATAACGGTAGAAATCGGGCTTGTAGGGGCCTTCCTGCGGGAGACCCAGGTACTCGGCCTGCTCGGGGCTCAGCGTCTCGAGCTTGGCGCCGAGTTTGCCGAGGTGCAGGCGGGCCACCTTCTCATCGAGCTCTTTGGGCAGACGGTGCACACCGATGTCGTACTTGTCCTTCTCCGTCCACAGGGCGAGCTGAGCCAGCACCTGGTTGGTGAAGGAATTCGACATCACGAACGAGGGGTGGCCTGTGGCGCAACCCAGGTTGACCAGGCGCCCGCGTGCCAGCACCACCAGACGCTTGCCGTCGGGGAAGATGAAGTGGTCGACCTGCGGCTTGATGTTCTCCTCGCTGATCTGTTCGTTGCTTTCGAGCCAGCTCAGCTGGATCTCTGAGTCGAAGTGGCCGATGTTGCAGAGGATGGCCTCATCCTTCATCGCCTGCATGTGCTCAGCGCGGATCACGCCGCAACAGCCGGTAGCGGTGACGAAGATGTCGCCGATCGCAGCGGCTTCATCCATCGTCATGACCTGGTAGCCTTCCATGCAGGCCTGCAGGGCGCAGATCGGGTCGATCTCGGTGACGATCACGCGGGCACCTTGCGCGGCCAGCGAGGCGACACAGCCCTTGCCCACATCGCCGTAGCCACAGACCACCGCGACTTTGCCGGCGATCATTATGTCCGTGGCGCGCTTGATGCCGTCGAGCAGCGACTCGCGGCAACCGTAGAGGTTGTCGAACTTGCTCTTGGTGACCGAGTCGTTGACGTTGATGGCCGGGGCTTTCAGGGTTCCCTTGGTGGCCATCTCGTACAGACGGTGCACGCCCGTGGTGGTCTCTTCGGAGATGCCCACGATCGGGTCGTCACCGGTGAACAGGTGCGGAGCCTTCTCGTGCACGTGGATGGTCAGGTCGCCACCGTCATCGAGGATGATGTTGGGGCCCAGGCCGCCTTCGAAGGCAGTCAGCTGCTGCTCGATGCACCATTCGTACTCGGCCTCGGTTTCACCCTTCCAGGCGAAGACCGGCACACCCGTGACCGCGATCGCGGCGGCAGCGTGGTCCTGGGTCGAGTAGATGTTGCAGCTGGTCCAGGTGACTTCGGCGCCGAGCGCGGTCAGCGTCTCGATCAGCACGGCAGTCTGAATGGTCATGTGCAGGCAGCCGGCGATGCGGGCGTTCTTGAGTGGCTGGCTGGGACCGAACTCGGCGCGCAGCGCCATCAGGCCCGGCATCTCCTTTTCGGCCATGCGGATCTCTTTACGACCCCACTCGGCCAGGCTGATGTCGGCCACTTTGTAGTTGGCTGTGGCGGTTTCCATGGAATTCTCCTCTGCTTGCCTCGTCGATGAGGTCGTGCTGTGGGGCCCCGGTGGTCCCCCAGATGGTGCCAGCTATTATGCACAGAATCGTCAATCGGCAAGCTTTTGGACGGAGCAGAAAACAAGTTCTGTCGGCAGGCACTGTGCATCCGTAGCGAAGCGGCGCGTTTCTCAGTCAGGATTCTTGGGGCCAGGTCTTTCCGTTGCTCATCGTGTTTGGCCCGGGAATGCTGCATATGAGGAATCTGTTCCTCTAAGGAATGCAGGGGTGGTCGACCGGCGCGGAGACTCCGGACGTTTCGTGCTCGTGCACGCGGCCGCTTCGCTTGCAGGAGGGAAGAAACCACTCCCGTACAAAAAGAAGGTTGGAACTCGTAGCGAGCTTGCGGTCCATAGAAGGTTGGCTCTTCGCTGCCAGCCAAGGCTCTCAGCCGTCCCCTGAGAAAGCCTCCGGCAAGGGTCCTGTATTCCAGCACGGGTATCAAGAGGTTTCGTTTGGGTTGCAGGCGTGGGTGAGAGTGGCCAGCCCACAACAGGGAGATCGCCGGCAAACAGGGGCCTGGCGCGCCCATCTTTGTGCACGAGCGGAAACTTGGTTATCTATGTTCCCGTGTTCTGTTTCATAACCTCGACAACCTACCGTTTTTCGTAACGGAGAGGTGCACGCCCTCCCGCGTCGGGCGGGGATAGACCGCGCATCCTGAGAGCAGAGCTACCCCGGAGAATCTGCAATGCCTGATAGAGCAGTCCGAGGCGGACGTCGCTGGTCGTGGGTCTGGCCCTGGCCTGGCCTGGCCTGGCCCTGGCCTGGCCCCTGCACCTGCTCGCGCCGGCGCTACCTCTCGATACCCCCCACAGTTTCGCCAACGGCACGACGGCCGTCGCCGACGAGGTCAACGCCAACTTCGACGCGGTGGAGGCGGCGGTCAACGCCCTCGACACCCAGCTGGACATCCTTTACCAGCGCAAGAAGCTTGAGCAGAATGTGACCAGCGCCTCGGGCACCGTCCCCGTTGCCGCCCTGAGCTTCAGTGGTCTGACCCCGGGCAACGCCTATCGGTTGGCCGGCCAGGTACGTATCGCGTCATCCCTCAACCCGGGGACCAACATGGGGGTGACTTTTGAGGTCAACAATGGTTCGCAAAAGGTCCTGCTCAACAGGACCACATCCGACTTGCAGGAGCTCACCCTGGCAGTGCACGACATATTCATCTGCGGCCAGGACACGACTGTCGATTTCTTCGTGACCCAACTCAAGACATCAAGTGTGCGGCGGCGCGCCCGCGCAATCAGCTCGTCCACGCTCGGACGTTCGGCCCACTGCGCGACCTGTCGGAGCAAGTAGTCCGAGAGGCTCACGCCAGCCTCTGCAGCTCGGGCCTTGAGCTTGCGGTGGATCCCACGTTCAAGGATGCCCGTGCGGCGACGAGAGTATTTTTCGGTCGTCAACCGGCCAGGATTACGGCTCGAAGGACTGCATGCAGTGAGGCCCGGACTTGAGCAATCGTAGGGCCAGCCGCGAATGCTCGCTGTCACGCCCCATCTTGAAGACTTGCCGGGCCGACACATGATTTCAGAGGACTTTTGATGGCGGGCGAGCCCCCGATGCAGAATGCACCATTCGCATCACTTGTTCCTCAAATGCGCATCACGTGAAACGAAAGAGCGGACATACGCCCCCGGAGACGAGCCTGATACGGTGCTCGGGCGGACTGGCGCGCGAGATGCTTGGTGTCTGCCGGTCACCAAACATACAGGCACGAACATGGAACTTCCGCCAGAAGCCCAGGGTCCCGTCCACCTCCTCAGCAGTGCGCTTCGCGTCGACCACCTTCCCTTGGTGGGCAGCGTTCTGAAGCAGCTCCGCGTCGCCGAGATCATCGACGACATCGTCCCCGACCACCCCCTTCGAGAGACCAGCACCGGAACCTGCGTGGAGGCCATGGCCCTGTCGATCCTCATGGGGAGTCACACGCTCTATCGAGTCGGGGAGACCCTGTCGCACTGCGATACGTGGCTGGCTCTGGGCAAGGATCTCGACACGGACCAGCTTCACGATGACCGACTTGGCCGCGCACTCGACATGCTCTTCAAGGTCGGCCTGGGCCAGATCAACTCGGCGCTCGTTCTTGAGGCCATCGCGGCTTTTGACCTCGACCCGGGGCTCGTGCACACCGATACGACCACCTTCTCCGTCCATGGAGCCTATCCCTGCGGACCGGAACCCGACCCGGAGAACCCGGAATCCGCGCCGCACGTGACGCGGGGTTTCAGCAAAGACCGGCGGCCAGACCTCAAACAGGTCACCTATGGCCTCACGGTCTGCAACGACGGCTTTGTCCCGCTTCTGGGCCGGGTCACTGACGGGAACCGCAACGACAGCCTCGAGAACGCATACACACTGAAGCGGCTGGCCGAGGTGATGCCCGACCCGCGCAAACTGACCCTGGTCGGCGACTGCAAGCTGTTCTCCCGCCGCAACATGACGCTCGCTCAGAAGTTCGGGCTTAACTTCATCACGATCATTCCTCGCGGGACCAAGGCGTGGGAGCGCGCCTACAAGGCTGCAGTTCCCGACCTGCCGAACGCGCCTGTCCTCCGGGAGCTGGTTGAAATCGAGGAGGTGTTTGACGGGGATGGGTACGCCATCCGGGATGAGGAGGTGCGTGAGACCTGGACAGGAGTCACCGCCGACACTACACACACGTGGGATGGGGAGGACGACGAGCTGGACGGGAAGACCGACCTCCACTGTGTCGTCGTCCACTCGACGCAGCTGGAGAGAGCCAAGCGGCAGAGCGTGGCACGAGTGGCAGACAAGGAGGGCAAGGCCCTCGAAAAGCTGACGAAACAGCTGGCCAAGCGTGACTTACCCAGCGATCTCCCCCAACCCCTGATTCTGCCGAACTTCACGACCCCAGCCATTTGATGTCGCGCTGGCCTACCGGGCAACCGACACGGTGAACCGCTTGGGTGGCGTGGCGTAGCCCATCTTCCCGAGCACAGCGAGCTGCTCTTTCTCCAGGTTGACGCGCTCCCAATACTCTGCGGACCCGACCTTCACCTTCTGTACCCGCGCGTTGGCGAAGACTCGCTGGAGCCTCTCGAGCGTCATGCCCGACTTGTGACGGAGCCAGCGGCCGAGGTTGAAGGCCATCACGGCAAGGCTCAGGTGCGCCTGGATGCGATCTGCACGGCGATGCCTGATCGGGCCAAGCTTGACGGTTGATTTCAGGCATCGGAATGCCTCTTCGATCTTGAAGAGAGAACGGTAGACCTCGTCGACCTCCACCGGATCCTTCGTCAGGACGTCTGTACCGATCACCGACTTGCCCGCATTTCTGCGGGCGTCCGCGATCTTCTTACGATCCAGCAAGACCTTGCCGATGGGGCGACCCTTGCCGTCCCGCTTGTGTGCGCTGCGCCGCACGTAGCGCTTCAGGACAGGGTGCCCCAGAAGCTCCGCGGCCTCTTTCTCGCCGCGGCTCAGTGCCTCCCTCACCCGCTCCAGGTGGCCCCCGATGCGTCTGAGGTCTTCCTTCCTTTTGCGCTTGTTCAGGCGCAGAACATAGAGGCGCTTGCGCTTCTTTCGCCCCTCCTTCACCTCCTGGACGAGAGCTCGGTAGCAGAGGTGCGGCTTCTCGGGGTGGGGCTGCATGGGGCCCTTTGATCGCACCATGGCCTTC
>JAJDCP010000060.1 GCA_029260765.1 Planctomycetota bacterium | reverse complement strand
TTGGGCACGCCGCGGTGGGCGGGGCAGTTGTAGATCCCACTCGGAGTCAGAACCTGGCGCATCGCCTGCATATGGCAGTGCTTCGGCTGATGGGTGTAGTCTTGCCAGTTGCCGTTCTCGAGCAACGTCAGGTTGATGCTCTCGACGATGCGGAAGCTGTCGTCGGCAATGGTATGGGCCTCTTCGATGGACTCGCGGATGCGCGCGATCACCTGCCGTTTGTTCTCGGCCTTCTCGGGGTCCATCACCTCAGAGCCCGACTCCGTGCGCTCAAGGAAGGGCTTGTAGGAGATGTAGTCGAACTTCGACGCCTTGGCGCGACGCGCGGCGTCGGCGATCTCATGGATGTTCTCATGGATGGCCACATCGTCGCGCAACGCGCCCTTCCAGGTGATGATGAATGAGAACGCGATCGGAACCGCGGGGTTCTTCTCCTTGAGCAGGGGCACGCCTTCGCAGATGGCATCGAGCGTGAGCGCACGGTTCTTGGGCCGATGCATCTTCTCGAACAGGTCATTGCTGGCCGTGTCGAGCGACAGGCGGATCCAGTCGCCTGCGTCCATGTACTCGATCACCTGCAGCAATCGGTCATTGCGGCTGCCGTTGCTGACGATCGCGACCTGCAGGCCGAGCTCTTTCAAGAACGGCACCATCGTCACGAAGCCGGGGTAGATCGTCGGCTCACCGCCTCCGATCAAGATCACGGATTTCAGGCCTCGCTCGGCCATCTGCGCGATCGAGTCCCGCACCACCTGCTCTTCGTGGCGCACCTTGCTGTTCAAGATGTCCCAGTCGATGCAGTGGTCACAGCGGAAGTTGCACGCAGTGGTCAGGTCGAGGTTGAGCGACACCGGTGCGTTCTGGGGAATCTGCGACATCGGCAGCCCCTTCTCTTCTCCGGCCCGCACGGCACGGCGCCACTTCACGTAGTCGAGCACCTGCGGAAGAACCTGCGGATGCCGCAGCTTGCCGGTGAAATCATGGAACGGGTGGGTCATGTCACACTCCCTCGTCAGAGTTGGGCGCACGCAGACCCGGGAAAGCGGTGCTTCCCGCAGTCTTCGCGTCTCCAGCAGCTGCTGTTTGCCGGGATCCCAGCGCTTCCAGCAGTCGCAGGCGATGGACTGGATCGGGCTGTGCCACGGGCGTGCCCTGCACGGCCTGCAAAAATGACTCCAGCTGGAGTTTTAGAGGATCATCGAGCCTGCGCGAACCGCTCTCAGCCTCGAAGAATTGGGCGTAGGCGGGCATTTCCACGCGGCGCCGGACCTCGTTTCCGTTGATCGCGTAGCCGGCGGGTCGGGGCGCGGTGTCACAGCGTTCGAGCCGCACGTGCACAGCGACGGGTGCGGCCGTCTTGCCGTACTGGAAGCGCACAGAAACACGCTCGGAATCGCCCTGGAAGTCGACATCCCAGAGATCACCGCCCGGCTGCAGAGTCTGCAGCATGCTGAACGCATGGGGCATGCAGTCGGCCAGTCTTTTCGCGCCGTTTGACACCGGGCTCAGTCGCATCGCGAAGCTGTGCAGACGTTGCTCGAGGACGCCAGGATACAGACTCGCGAACGCAGGAAGCGTCTGCGGCCACTGGCAGTTGACCATCAGCACCCGACCGGCGGCAGCGAAGCCGTCGACCAGCCGCTGAGCCATCGCGACAGGCCGCTCAACCTGCCACAGCAGCGGCTTCTCGCAGAGCGTGTGCACGCGCGCTTCAAGGGCCTGCTGCAGATACCCTGCGTGGCTGGCATGAGGACTGGCGATCACCAGCGCGTCGAGCCGAGCCTGCGCAAGCATGACAGCTGCCGAGGGCCATGCGGGTACATCGAGGCCCAGACGGCGCGCATAGTCGAGCCGAGCCGCCTCGGCATGGGCGGCGCTGCTGCTGACAAGGCCGCCGAGCTCCGCCCCCAGCTCTGCCAGGAAGCGAGCGATATAGGGCCCCAACCCCTGGTGGCGAGCCGATGCGCCGATGATGCCAACGCGGGGGGTCCTTGGACCCCCCTCGGCGGAAACCTCGGGCGTCTGCGTCGCATCGGGCGTCATGCCGCGGGTGGTCCTTCCTGGGCAGCTTGCACGCCCAAGCGACCGTAGCGCGCTTGCAACGCGGCTGGCAGCTGATGGGCAAACAGGTCCAGCTGCGGAATGTAGCCTAGATGGTCGGCCAAACGCCAAAGAGAGAGCTCCGTCTTCATGTCGACGATGCCACCCGAGCGGCACAGCGCGATGGCGGCTCGCAGCCCCAGAATCACCACTTCGGTGCCCTCTTCCATCATCGACCCGTCCCCCTGCGGCTCCTTTCCTTGATCGGTCCGCACCCGGCCGGCGCAAAAGAACACTTTCTCGTCAGTGACACCGGGGCTCGCAAACGCCTCGGCTCCCAAGGTCTGGATCGACGCCTCGCCGATGGTGAAGCCCGCCTCTTCCAAGGCCTCAGCCGCCGCGCGCCGCGCGATCCCCTCCGGCCCGCCATCTTCGGGTTCGAGCACGCCCGCGACCATCTCGATAAGCTTGAGATAGGGCTCGCGGTCAGGAGTCACCTCGGATTTGAGCTTGCGGAAGTAGACCGGCGGCCGCAGGCCCTTCTTCAGTACGACCTGCACCCTTCCCTCGGCATCGACGTCATAGAGGAGGATCGCGGCCGCGTCGGGATGGGGCCGCGAGACAATATCGCAAGGATAGGCGCGGGAGCTACGTCCATCGGCATAGATATTGCGCACCATAAAACGCCGCAGCCGGAGGAAACCCTCGTCGCAGCGGCTGCTGGAGGTGTGTTCGGAGACAATTTCGACGTCACAGACGGGCATGCACGGGCATTCCAGGGGTTGCGGCTTGCACACAAATACCGTCTGCATCGCCCTCTTTCAAGGCTTTGTAACAGTTGGGGTTGCCTGGCCGTGCGAAGACAACAGGAGAAGCGAGCATGCCTGAGCTCTGCGCCGGACGCTTCTGCGGTCCCTACGAGTTGCTTGAGGAAGCCGGAGCTGGCGGCTTCTCGCTGGTGTGGAAGGCGCGCCGCACGCCCGATGACGAGCTGTTCGCGCTCAAGTTTCCGCGAGTCGACTCGTTTCTGCGCCACCTGCGCCGCGAGGCCGCGCTGGCCTTGTTGCTGCTGTGTGGTTACCTTTTCCTGCTGGTGGCCGGATCTTCCGAGCCCCTGTTCCTGCTGGCGTTCATCCCGATCGTGCTGCTGCACCTGGCCATCCGCTGGGAAGGGATCGAGACGCCCCAGGAAGCGACGGCGCGCGCGGGCCGCGGCTGGTGGGGCGTGGCTGGCTCAAATGCTGAAGACCTGAGAAGATAACGGGCAGACGCAGAATGGGAGAGCACGATGGCGAGCGCCGCCGAGAAAGAAGAGCTGCGTCTGCGCAAGCGCCGCCGCTGGCTGTTGATCGCGGCCAGCCTGGTGGCCCTGTGGTTGCTGTGGTCGCTGGTCGCAGACTGGCTGAAGAGCGACGAGGACCGTATCCGCGAGACCCTGGCTGAGCTTGCGGCTGCCGTCGAAGACGAGCATCCGGCGAACTTCATCGCGCTGATCAGCGAGAGCTACCGCGACACGGCGGGCAACACCCGGCAAGACCTGCGTCGGATGGTCAGCGGCTACCTGTTGCAACGCCGCGATGGCGGACTGACCTGTCTGGTGGTCGAAGACAGCGTAGGTATCGCCGCGGACCGCCAGTCGGCCACCGTGCTGTTGCGGGCGGCGGTCTACGAGGGCTCGGCCATCGGCGTGGGGCCTCCAGGCCGGGGCCAGGCCTGGGACATGGAGGTCGCTCTGCGCAACGAAGACGGCCAATGGAGGGTGGTCAGCCACACCCGCCGGCGCTTCTCCGCCAACGACCTCTGGCGGGTGATGTTCGGGGAATGATTGCAGGCGCTGCGGCTGGCGGCCGAGAAAGGGAGAAAGCGAGCTTGGGGAGGCGCCATGCGTGTCATCGTCACCGATTTCTGGACCTCTGAGCCGGACCTGGAGCGCGAGGCGCTCGGAGATTTGGCCGAGCTGCACTGCCTCGGAGCGACGGATGAGCTGCAGCTGCGAGGCCAGATCGAACAGGCGGATGCGCTGTTGGTGTGGCACGACATCCGCCTCGGAGCAGCCAGCATCGCTTCGCTCGAGCGCTGCCGAGCGATCGTACGTATCGGAGTGGGCTTCGACAACGTAGACCTCGACGCGGCGCGACGCGCAGAGATTCCCGTCTGCAATGTGCCCGATTACGGTGTTGAAGAGGTCGCCGACCACGCCCTGGCCATGCTGCTCGCACTGGTCCGGAGGTTGCCCGACTGGCAGACCGCGCTGCGTGGCCAGGCGCCCCGTTGGGATGCCTTGTGCTTCCCGCGGCTTCCGCGCCTGCGTGGCAAGGTGCTCGGCATCATCGGGCTCGGCCGGATCGGCACCGCGATGGCCATGCGTGGCAAGGCCCTCGGTATGCAGGTGTGTTTCTACGACCCCTATACAGCCGATGGCCGCGATAAGGCGCTCGGGCTGGAGCGTGTGGAGAGCCTGCAGGCTTTGCTGGGGCGGAGCTTTGCGGTCTCGATCCACACGCCGTTGACCGACGAAACCCGCGGCATGATCGACGCGCAGAGCCTGGCCCTGCTCCCGGCCGGAGCGACCCTGATCAACACGGCGCGTGGACCGATCTGTGACACCCGGGCCATCCTCGCTGCTCTGCAGACGGGGCAGCTGGCGGGAGTCGGTCTCGATGTGTTGCCGTGTGAGCCCGCGGACCCCGAGGATCCCCTGGTCTGTGCCTTCCGGCAGCCGGAGCATCCTGCCTACCACCGCATCATTCTCACGCCCCACTCGGCCTTCTATTCCGAGGCGGGCTTTGCCGAGATGCGCCGCAAGGCAGCGCTCGAAGTCCGGCGCGCCCTGCTCGGCGAAACGCTGCGCAATCGGGTGGTCTAGCATCGGGTCTCTTGCAGCCCGTGTCGTTTGCGCGAGAATAGGATCAAACGAAGGGGGTCGGCGATGCCGAGACAGCTTCCCAAGGCGCCTCCTGGGCCGGATCTGGTAGCTCAAGTGCGGGAGCGCCTGGCCGCGGGTCGAAGGGTGCACATCGAGCTGGCGCCCTGGGGCCGGCTCTATGTCGAGCGGGCTCTGCCGTTCCTGTGTGTCTACCGCCGGCCGAGCAAACGCAAAGATCCGGGCACCGACCTGCTACTGACGGGCAAGCCCTGCTACCTGCAAGCGTCCGGCGCGCCCAGCGCCAAACAGCCGATGCGTCACTTGTTGCGGGGCGTCCTGGCGGAGTTGCGTGCACGCTTCCGGAGTGTGTTGGTGCTCGAGCTCTGGACGGCGACCTCGGGCCGCGCCCAGAGCCAACGCGAGACTGCCAGGCCGGCCTTTCACGTGGTGCACTCGGCCCGTGCACCCGCTGAATCCATAGTCGAGACTCTCGCCAAGCGGCTGCGTCGTATCAAGATCCAGCGCGTGCAGGCGGAGGTCGAGTGCCGCCACAGCAAGACGCTGCCTGCCCCGCCGGGGCTGCAACCGCTGTTGCAGGCCAGTGAGCTGCGAGCCCTGGGGGTGCACTTCCTGGGATTGGAGATCGAGCCGTTCTTCCGCAACCCCCGCGGCAAGAAGAAGGTCTTCCCGCTCGTGCACGCAGCCCTGCGGCGCAAGCTCTCCAAGGCCCTGCGCTGGGTCCTGTTCAGCTACATCCAGGCCCATACGGACCATGAAGTGGCTCACGTCTCAGCCCTGGGCCGCCGCTCCTTTGTGCGCACTGTCTGGAACGTCGACAAGGCCCTGTCGGATGTCGCGGGCAGCTTCTCTTTCATTTTGCAGGCGACACCCACCAACTCCGAAGCGGCCTGGAGAGAGCTCTCCCGCACGGGCTACAGCCACGCCCCTGCCTTCCACTACCGTCCGTTGACAGCCGATCCCAGCGAGCTCAAGCGCCAGCTATTCAGGATCCCCATCGAACGCATCGAAGATCCGGTCCTGGCCCATTTCTTTCGAGAGAAGCAGCTCGAGCTGGACCGCAAGCTCACCATGCTGGGCGACCTCGGCACGCGGCGTTTCTTCCACGGCAGCATGGCCCTCTACGGAGAGATCGAGCCCTCGCTGCTGGCCGAAGCCCGGTCCCTGCTGGCCGGCATCCCCCCAGGCAGCCGCGAGCCCCGCGTGGGGCGCGCCCTGGACGCCGAGCAGATGGCCGCGCGCGCCCGCGCGCAGATCGCTCGCTACAAGGCGCTCTATCGCGGCTTTGAGGCGCAAGTCGAGATCCGCGAGGACATGTACGACGGGGTGATGTGCTCCCGGGGCAACCTGTTGCTGGGCGCGCGCACCAAAGTGCCCGCGGCTCGCGTGCGTGCGCTGTTGGCCCACGAGATCGGTACGCACCTGGTCACCTACTACAACGGCAAGGCTCAGCCCTTCCGGCAGCTCTTCCGCGGCTTGACGGGGTACATTGAGCTTCAGGAAGGCCTGGCCGTCTTGAGCGAGTACCTTGTCGGGGGTCTCAGTCTCCCCCGCCTTCGCGTGCTCGCCGCGCGTGTGGTGGCAACCCACTGCTTGATCCAGGGAGCCGACCTGGTCGAGACGCTGCGGGTGCTCTCTGAAGAGCACGGCTTTGCGCGGCGCATCGCCTTTGGAATCGCCTGCCGTGTGCACCGCGGCGGAGGGCTGACCAAAGACATCGTGTATCTGCGCGGACTCAAAGACTTGCTGGCATTTCTCGCCAACGGAGGCGAGCTGGGCGAGCTCTACCTCGGCAAGATCGCCGTCAAACACGTCTCGGTCATCCGTGAGCTGCAGATGCGCAAGATCTTGCAGCCCCCTCCCCTACGGCCGTTGTTTCTGGACGATGCAAAGACAAAGCGGCGACTGGCGCGGGTTCATGCCGGGCTCTCTCTCGCCAAGCTCCTGGAGGAGGCGCTGTCGTGAAGCTGGGA
Source organism: Planctomycetota bacterium (assembly GCA_029260765.1). GTDB lineage: Bacteria > Planctomycetota > J058 > JAJDCP01 > JAJDCP01 > JAJDCP01. The sequence continues at coordinate 161,540 of JAJDCP010000060.1, read as the reverse complement.
ATCGTTGTCGGCACAGTCCGTGGCATGCGCGCTGTGCAAACTACCGTTCATCTCGCCATGCAGGCGGTCGCACGCGGCCACGAGGTCTGGTTTCTGGCGGTGTCGTCGCTCGCATTGACCCCCGACGGGCGCGTCAGAGCGCGGGCTCGAGGCGTTCCCCGCAGCAACTACCGTGCGGCCAAGGCCTTTATGGCGGACCTGCAATCGGACCAAGCCAGACGGGAGCGCATCTTTGTCGATGAGCTGGACATCCTGTTGTTGAGGCAGAACCCGAGCAACAGCGGGCAGCAACCCTGGATGGCGCAGACTGCCCTGATGTTCGCACACACCGTAGCCCGGACGGGCACCTTGGTGCTGAACGATCCGGCGGGGCTGGCGTTGGCCCAGAACAAGATGTACTTCCACGAGTTTCCCCAAGAGGTGGTGCCCGAGTCGTGCATCACGCGCAACGCCAAAGAGATCCGCGACTTCGCCAAGCGTGTAGGGAAAGTCGTGCTCAAACCACTGGCTGGTTCGGGCGGCCAGGGCGTTTTTCTTGTGCGCTCAGACAATGCCGACAATCTGAACCAGATGGTGGAAGCGATCTGCCGTGACGGCTTCGTGATCGCGCAGGAATACCTGCCGGCGGCAGAGACCGGGGACCTGCGTATGTTTCTGATGAATGGTCGACCCCTGCGCTACAAGGGCCGCTATGCTGCCGTACGCCGTACGCGCCCGGCGGGGGACATCCGCAGCAACGTCCATGCGGGCGGCAAACCCGTCCGCGGGGAGATCACCGACAACGAGCTGCGCATCGCCGAGATCGTGCGCCCCAAACTGGTGCGTGACGGGATGTTCCTGGTCGGCCTCGATATCGTGGGCGACAAACTGGTCGAGATCAATGTATTCACACCGGGCGGCCTGCTCGAGGCCAAGCGCTTCGAAGGCGTCAACTTCTTCGACACGGTGATCGACAGCCTCGAGCGCAAGACCCGCTACTCTCAATGGTACAAACGGGAATTCATCAATGCCGAGTTGGCGGTGATGTAGCCGGGGGCGCCTGTCCAACAAAAGGAAAACCTCGGCGCCTGCGCCGAGGTTTTCTGTTGCAGCCGGCGCCCCGAAGACGCCGGCCCGAATCAGTTGGGATTCGTGATTGTGAAAATCGTCATGGGGGGCGGCCCCGGCGTCCCATCCGGCCGCAACAGGTGCAGCTCGTAATCGTCGTCCCCGAACAGAGTGGTCTGCAGCTCGATGGCGATCACAAAGCTGCCTCCTGCCGATCCGACTTCGGTGGACGTGAAGGTATGCGAGAGATAGGGAGTGTTTTCGAACACGTCCTCAGCCCGGTGGATCACCTCGCCCGTCACCGCATTGATCAGCAACAGCTCATAGGAGTCCTCGTCGGATTCCTTCAAGGTCGCCTCGAAACGCTCGCCCGGCTCGACGTTCTCGATCAGGAAGTAGTCACGGTCCCCTGTGTTGTCGCTGTTGCCGAAGTTGCCCGTCACCAGACCGACATCACGTGCATCGAGGGTGGTGGGATCTGCGTTGGCGATATCGTCGTTGGGCTCCGACTCGAAGACCGGCGTCTGCGGCGCGACGCCGAAGTCATGGTAGAACACCTGCCGCAGGTCCTGCCCCGACTCCGCCTGCACCGCACCCGGGACGACCTCGAGTGTATACAGACTTCCGTCAGGCGGCGGGGGGAAGGCGATGAAGACTACCGGCCCGAACGCTGCCACGAACGCGGGACTGCCGAGCACCGAACCCAGATTGTTGACCAGACGGAAGGCCGCCGGGTCGAGGTTGTCTGCATCGACCGGGAGGTTGAAGAACACGTTGAAGATCGCAGGGTCGCCAGACTCCATCAGGCGGCCGCCGGTGCGGAAATTCACCCCGAGCAGATCTTCCGGGAGATTGGATCCAGGCAGGAATTGGTGCGCAAAGATCACCTCGAAAGGCTCGACCTCGTCGGACGCCAAGCCTGCCCCTACATGGTCAGCCCCGGGTCCGCCGAAGGCTCCGATGTCGTTGTTCGAGCCATCGGTGTCGGCGAAACGGGCCGCGGGGTTGCCTGCATCGATCGCTGAAGACACGGCCAGCAGGCGGTAGTAGTCATCGAAGTCACGCAGCTCTCCCTGTTGGGTAAAGAGCGCATCGGCCTCGAAGTTCGCGTGGCCCGCCAGCGGTCCGTGCACGTCGAGCAGGCTCCAGTGCGTGAACAGCGTCGGCTGGAACTGGAACGGACCATCGAAGTTCAGCGACTGGCTCAACGACTGGCTGAACAGGTTGTTCATGAACAGCGACTGGTCGAAGCTCTCGTTGTTGTCGCCGATGTCGAAAAGGCCATCGGTAAACCCGTTCTGGTAGAACGTATTGTTGAGCACCGTCAAGGGAATCGGCTCGTCATAGGTCGTGATCACCTCTCCATTGCTCACGAACAGGTTGTTGCGCAGCACAATATTGGGATAGCCACTCGTTTCCCCGAAGAAGGGCGTCCGGGTATAGAAGCCCAGGTTGTAGTCGGTCGGCTGGAAACCGAACACGTTGTTCTGGGCCACCAAGGCCGAGACGCCACTGAACTCAAAGAGCGCCTGCGGATTTCCAGACGTCGCCCCGGTAAAGGTGTTGCGTGAGAGCATCATGGCGATGCCCCCGCCAGAGCTGACCATGCTGCCGAAGAACATGCCACCGCTGGGGGCGTGCTCGAAGATGTTGTCGGCGATGTCCGCCACCATTCCGCCCGACAGCGCGCCGATGAACGGCGGGTTCGTGAACGGCACGCCACCGCTGAACTCCAGATTGACTCCGACCTGCCAGGGAATCCCGCCCCGATCGAAATTGAACACATTGTCATGCCGCAGTCCACCACGCACATGGTTCGAGTGGAACTGCAGGTGGGTGTCTCCCGAGAAAGCTCGCAACACGAACTCGGCGCCATAGGTGTTTTCGAGGATCTGGTTGTCGTCGACCTTGACTCGCGTGCGTTGCACGAACGGAAGGAAATTGCCGACTTCCACGTCGATCGCTTGGAAGCCTCCGACGAAGGAGTTGTCCACGACTTCCAGCAAGAGCTCTGTGAGGTCATCATCGTTGCCGAAGCCGCCACTAAATCGATCGAACCCCTGGACCGAGCCGATCTCGTATTCGATCAGGTCCTCAACCTGGTCGGTGCCGTGGAACAGGCTGTTCTCTACGGTCAAGGTCGTCAGCCCGGCAAGAGGAACCAGGCCACCGTCGATGTTGACCACCGGGTCGTCATCGGCGATGTTGCCCGCAAACACGCTGCCTTCGATTCTGATGTCGATCTCAGCTGCATAGGTGCTGAACGGTGGGTAGGTCACACCGTCCACCTCGAAGGCGGGACCGGTTTCGCGGAAGACTTCGTCCTGCACCAGCACACTGGCATTCGCACCGGAGCGCGCGGTCAGATCGATGATCTCCCAACCCCAGTACACGGCATCGTAGGTGTTGTTGGCGAAGGTATAGCACACATCACCCGAGGGCGCTTCCAGATTGCCGTTTCCTTGGCGACCTCCATTCGACGCGCGGATGATTCCCACACCCGAGCCGAGCCGGAATTCGTTGGATTCGGCGCGCAGGTCCAACTTGCCGAGTTCTGCTTCCAGACCGCCCGGATCGCCGAACTGGTCCAACCCCTGAAGCAAAAAGATGTCGTCGAGGAAGCTGCGGAAAACGTTGCGTTGCACGAAAAAGTTGACATCTCCGGCGGTGAACTGGCTTTCGCCGATCATGCTCACATCGAACAGCGCCTCGCTCGACGTCATTGCCTGCCCAAAGGCACGGCCATAGGCAAAACGGACAGTGTTGTCCCGCAGACGCACGTCGAGCACATCTGAGCTCGGCGAGGCGATGGTCCAATAACCCACGAAATTGATGTCTTCGAACAGGTTCCCACCCAGATGGATCAAGTCGAAAGGCTCGTCGCCTTCGAACTCGATACACGTCATCAGGTTCCGGAATTCCGAACCGGTCACGCGCACCGATGAATTCTCAAAGGCTCCGTTGGTGTCGACATAGATCGCGTAGCCGCTGCCTGCGAAGACATCTCCAAGATCCCCGGACTCGGCTTCGAACATCATGCCAGACACATTGAGGATCGCTCCGCTCTGCGCTGTGATGAAGTCCGGTTCCGCGTCGAACAGATCAATACCATCCAGGAAGGTTATGTGGTTCAGTGAATCGAGCATCAACAGATCGAAGACCGTCTCCTGGTTGTAGACGTTGCTCGATCCTGCGCCCAACGCCAGCCGTCCGGCTAGAATCTGCTCACCGTCTGCGCTCGGCGGCAGGTTGGCGAGATCGAAGCGACCGTAGATCGCCACCGCGCGAGGCGTCTGGCCGATCTCGACCGGGAAGTTGGTGTCACCTCCAACGGTAGCATCGCCGATGTCGCAGATGATGATACCGCCGTTGGTGTTCGTCTCGACATCGTCAACGGCGTCCTGCCAATCGGTGTATGGGTCGGCCTGGCTGCCGTCTCCGGGACCCGCGGCGTCCGCGTCAAAGAACCGCAGCTGCGTCGGGTTGCACGGCAAGATCGCCGCTTCGACCTCGTTGAGGTCTGCGACGCCTTCGGCATCCCGCGCCCGCACCACAACATAGACAACGTCTCCCACTGCGATCAGCGGGCTGTCGCCATCGTCGAGGATGATTGAAGTCTGGCCAGGTGCTGTCGTAACCGTGGGCGTGTTGAAGTCTTGCCCGCCAGAAACTGCGGCAAGGTAGATGTCATAGACGATGTCATCGCTGGCCGTAAAGGGGTCGAGCGCCGGCAACCAGTCGAGCCGCAGCCGAGGACCGCCCGCCGTGGCCACAGAGACCAAGCCCTTGAAGAGCGGAGCCTCATTCAACGGACCATCGAGCACGGTGATGAAAGTCACTGCGAAGGGGTCGCCAAAGACCGGATCTCTGCGTGCATTGATCTCGACCGCCTGCGGTTCATCTTCTTCAACGCACGGCACGCCATAGGCGAAGAAACAGGCGGTAGACTCGCCCTCGAGCACAGTCACGGTGCTTTCGACCAAAGCCAGTCGGCTCGTGTCGAGGCTGACTACAGTTACCTCCAGATCGCCCAGGCCCATCGGCACATTCTGATCGAGTGCCAGCGTGACCTTGGTGGTCTCACCCTCGACGATCGGGTTCTTCTCAGGCGTCATCACAGCGAGATAGGCCAGCTCATCGTCGGTGATCTCGACCCGCAACGTCTTGAACAGGAACAGCCCCTGCACGGTGCCGAAGACCGTCACGTCTGCAATATCCGCATCGCCATTGGCGTCGGAGACCACGACGACCTTGAAGGAGTCTTCGTTCTGCGTGCTATCGAACATCAACATGTTGACCTGCGGCTCAAGCACCTCAGGGTCTGAGCTCGACACGGCCAGCATGATTGGCATATGTGGGTCGGGAAGATCTTCCACCCGCACCCGCACGCAGATCGTGTCGCCTTCCACTACGACGCCCAGGGTATCCGAGCGCTCGACTACGAGCCTCGCCCCAACACCGTTGTCGAGCGCGCTGATCAGCGCGCTCGCCTGCACCAGCTCGCCGAGACTGCTGCCCACTGCGCTGATCGCTACCTGCGTGGGAAGCTGATAACCCTCGTTGTTGACCGAGTACACCTGGAAACTCGCGGTGCTATCGCCTTCCGCAATGCTGACCGAGATCGTCTCGGGGTGGAATTCCGTGCGGCTGAGGTTGGACGATGCCAACTGCAGCATCAGCGGCCCCGCTCCCGCGACCACCGGCCGGTTCAACGAGAGCGTCATGCGCACCGAATCTCCCTCGAGCAAGGCGGTCCAGGCGGGGCTCAAGCTGGCGACCAGTGATATGTCGTCATCGAGCACGTTGAACTCGAGGCTGCCTGTCAGCAACACGCCTTGCAGCGGACCGGCGACGGTCAGCAGCACAAGCTCGTCGAGCACGTCGATATCTGCGTGGGTCGTGACGTAGAAGCTGTCCATGGTCTGGGTGGGTCCAAACTGCAGCTCGGTCACGCCCGTCGACAGCGCGGTCGCATCGCTGCTCACAACGGCCAGCGTGAAGGATTGGTGCGGATCGGGAAGATTCGAGACCGTCACCCGGACCCAGGCGGTGTCGGATTCTTCAGTGAGGTCGAGGCTGCCAGCTGCCAGCTCAACCAACAATGCAGCCGTGTCGTCGTCGTCGATCACATTGAATTCGAGGCTGCGTTGCAGGAAGTTGCCCTGCAATGTGCCCGACACCAAGACCTGCGCGATCTCATCCAACAGGTCGGGATCGCCCTGGGTGTAGACCGTGAAAGACTCGGCGCTGGAGCTGCCTGAGAACTGCAGCTGGTCCACCGAAGTCGACAAGGCTGTCGGATCGGAGACGCCCACGTTCATCGTGAAGGGCAGGTGAGGATCGGGAAGGTTGGTTACGGTCACCCGCACGACCGCCGTGTCGGCTTCTTCGTTCAGGGTCACGCTGCCAAGTGCCAATTCGACCACCAGGTCCGGATCGCTGCCGTCGTCAAGGACCTCGACCACAGCCGAAGTCTGCACTGCGTTGCCCAGACTGTAACCCTGCGCGGACACGACGTAGTTGGTCGGTGCCTGGGTGCCTTCCTCTGCGGTAGCGAAGACGAAGAAGCTGACCGCTGAATCGCCCTCAGCGATGCTGACCTGCAGCGCACCCGCGGCGAAGCCGAGACGGCCGGGATCGGAGCTGGCCAACTGGATCGTCAGGGCTCCTGCGCCCATCGGCACAGGCTGGTTCAGCGTCAGCGTCAACTCGACTGAATCACCTTCTGTCAGCTGCGCCGGATTCGGGCTCAAAGTGGCCAACAGCAGGCCTTCGTCGTCGACAACGCTGACGTCGAGCACCGCGCTGACGAGCTGGCCCCCCACGCTGCCGAACATACTGATCTGGCCCAACTCGGACACGAAGTCGGCGTCGGACTGCGCCTCGACTGTAAAGGTCGCCGAGTCGCCAGGGGCATCAAAGATCAGGAAGTTGGTGTCGGACTGGAACGCTGTCGGGTCTGAGCTGGTGATGCCTACCGCCAGGGGTCCGACACCACCGATCAGGCGAGCCGTCACCGCCCGGGTGGGATCGACGTCTTCTTCGAGCGCGACTCCGCTGACCGGAACACCCCCGACCTCGAGGATCAGGCGCGCGGCGCCATCTTCGTCGAGCACGGCCACCGGCAGGGTCGCCAGCAGGTAGGTGCCCTGCACGGAGCCCTCGACGGCAACCTGACTGACTTCGTCAAGCACGTCGAGGTCGCCCACAGTGCGTACCCAGAACAGCTCTTCGGTCGAGGTCGCGCTGAAGGACAACAGCGTGACGTCGGGCTCAATGGCGCCGGGATCGCCCACAGAGACCGCCAACACAAACGGAAGATGCGTGGCCGGAAGACCTTCGACGCGTGCCCGCACCTGGACAGAATCGGCCTCTTCGACCAACGTGGTGGCACCGGAGGCGACTTCCAGGAACAAGCTGGCCGGGACATTGGGATCGGCGACCTGAATGGTGGCCGAGCCGAACACCAACTGACCGATGTTCGCGCCGCTGGCCGTGATCTGCACCAGCGCTGGCAGCTGTACACCTTCGACAAAGTCGGCGAAGACGCGGAAGCTGACGGTGCTCTGACCAGGGATCAAAGTCACGCTGGTCGGTTCGAGGTGCAGCCGAGCCGGATTCGACGACTCCAGCTGCAGCACCAGGGGCCCGAAAGTCGAGGGCACGGGCTGGTTCAAGGTGATGTCGATGTCGAGCGAATCGCCTTCGAGCACGGTCGCCTCGTCGGGGCTGAGGGTTGCCACCAACGGAACCTCATCCTCGATGACCTCAATCGGCAGAACCGCGGCGACCACGTCGCCTTCGACGCTGGCCAACAGCAGGATCTCGACATTCTCGTTGTTGAAGTCCGCATCCGGTTGGGCACGCACCGTGAAGCTGGCCGAATCGCCCGGCATGGCGAACAACAAGGTCTGCGTGTCGACACTGACGGCGCCCGGGTCTGAGCTGCTGACGATGGCTGCCAGCGCTCCCGAGCCACCGGTCAGGCGCACGGTGATGACCTCTTCGGAGTCGCCGGGGACGCCTTCACTCAGGACCACGCCACCTGCTGCGACCCCACCCACCGCAAAGCTGAGCTCGGGGGTCGAGTCGTCGTCGAGAACCTCGATCTCAAAAGCAGCCGTGACTGCCTGGCCGCTCTGCACTCCGCCGACCTGAACGATGACAAAGTGGTCGTCGTAGTCGTCGTCGCTGCGGGCGGTGACCGTGAACGACTGGGCCGTCTGCCCAGGGGCGAAGACCAGCTGGTTCGGACTGACGAAGACCTTGTCCGGATTGCTCACAGAGATCTGGAACAAGCCGGCCCCCAGACTGAGATTGCCTGAGCGGGTGGCGACCAGCGTCAGGCTCGCCGCCCCCGCCCCGTCCTCGAGCACCGTTGTGCCTGCCGACGTCAGAGTCAGCAACTGCAGCGCGTCATCAGCGTGGGCGACGTAGAAGCCGTCCTGTCCGATCAAGGTTCCATCGACAACACCGCTGGGAAGAACCCCCTGCACCGTGATGTTGACGGGCACAGGCAGCCCACTCGGCACCAGCGCGGGCACAACGCCAAAGCTCGCCGTCGTGCTGCCCGCAGGAATGTCAAGCTCGCTGACGAAGACGCCGCTACCGTCAACCGGGGTCGCATGGGCGGGAGAGCTGCTGGTGACAATCACCCGCACACCGCCCGCTGGCGCCACGCCACCGCTCAGCACCACGTCGTAACTGGCCGTGTTGGCCGCGATGTTTCCGGTCACAAACAGGGTGTCGCCCATGTCCGTGCGCACGAGAGTCATAGTCAACAGGTCGTCGTCGATCACCTGGATGTTGCGCGCCACAGACAGGTTCGCATAGCCGCCGCTGAGGGGGTTCGACGAGCTGGCATCCTCGCCACCCTCAGTGGAAAATGCGTAGAAGGTCGCGAGCTCGTTGTGCCGGTCGGGATCTTGACGCGCACGCAAGACAAAGCGCACCGTCGAAGAATCGCCGCCAGGATTGGCGGGCACCGTGAAGATCGCCCGGTGCATGCCATTGAGATCGAGGATCTCGAGTGCATCGGGATCGGTAGTCGCTACCTGGAAGGCGACGGACTGCGCGGGGGCAGGACTCAATACGATGGTGATCGTATCGTCGAGCCGCGGCATGCCGTTTTCCCAGACAGTGTCGGCACCAGCGAAGGTCACGCTGGGAGTGCTGCCTTCGGTCGAGATCCCGTCGACATCGTCATCATCGACGATCGAGACGTCGAAACTGGCGCCGAGTGGGACGGCCTGGTCGGTGCCATTGACCTGTTGGAGGCTGACGGAGAATTGCTCGTCGAAGGTGTTTGCATCGGGAATGGCCTGGATGGAGAAGGCGACAGAGCTCTCGCCGGCGGCCAGGGTCAGGGATCCGGGGGCCACCAGGCTCGCGATCGCGGGGTTGTCGATCAGCAAGGTGACTTCTTCGGTCGCCGGGGCGCTCAGGGTCAGGGTCAGGGTCACGGGAGCCCCTGCCTCAGCCAGCGATACCGAGCCTGGGGTCACGGTCGCCGCCTCAGGATCGGTCGAGCTGATATGCAGCAGCGCAGAGGTACGCACTCCGTGGCCCGTCACGTAGATGATCACGTCCGAGTCGAATTTGTCGTCGGTGCCGGCGGGGTTGGGCAGCACGCTCAGCAAGTACTGGCTCTCGCCCTTGCCCAGCCTGAAGCTGCCCTCGTGGAGCACCGCGTCGGGGTCGGTGGAGTGCACCTGGAAGCCCAGCTCGCGATCTGCCGGCCTCTCGATCTCGAAAGTCAGGATCACAGGCGTGGGCTGCTGCCCGGGCACCGCCTCGACCAATGACGCCTGATCGGGCGACAGTGTGCCCGACAAGCGTGGATCGAAGACGTCTTCTTCACTGAGATCACACCCAGCGAGAAGCGCCAGCGTGGTCACGGCAAAACTGACTTTGGCAAATCCGCGCAACATGAACGACTCCCTTCCCCGTTGGCAGCAGCTTCTGGCCATGAAACTGCAGCCGTACACTCCCCCGGAGAGGGAGCGTTCCATCGATCGATGCATTGACTCTCAATCATGCTGCGAAACACAGCGCAACGCAAGCCCAAACGTTGCAATCTTACAATCAGCCAACATTTAGGACACTAAATGGGAATCCAGACCGGCACACGCTTCATTCACGGGCACAAACATAGATCTGCCAGAACAGGAAAGTGGTCCGACGGCTGGATCCCCTGCGGGCTCTCACGCAGGATTTCGGTGCGCAGCACGCGAAACTCGGGGCTGACCAGCAGATAGTCGATGCGCTCGTCGTAGATCGGCTGCTCCGTGAACGCGTGGTAGGTTCCCCCATGGGCCGCCTCGTCCGCGACCTCGAAGGCATCGACCAGGACCTCGTCATCGGCCAACAGCGCCTGCAGCGGCGCAGAGCCCGGCAGAGCGTTCAGGTCACCAAGAACGATACAGGCCAGACCGCTCTCGGCACGATCCTCGGCGATGCGCGCTTGGAGAAATGCAGCGCAGCGCAGGCGAGCCTCTGGATGGGCGTGGGGAAGGTGGGTGTTGTACACCCGCAGACGGCGCCCCTCGGGCTGCAGCAGCAGCTCGCACCAGACAACTGAGCGCGGAAAGCTGTGGCCCCAGCTCAGCGAGCCCGGTTCTTCGGGTGTCTCAGACAGCCAGAACACACCCCAGTCGACCAGCTCGCAGCGGTCCTTTCGGTACAGGATCGAATTGAGGGCTCCCATCCCCGGGGTCAGGAAATTACCCCGTCCGACCGCGCCGTACTCGGGCAGGGCGGCGCGCACGTCGTCGGCCTGGATCGAGAGATCTTCCTGCAAGCCGATGATGTCCGGCATGGCTGCGCGCAGCACTTCGGCGACCGGATCGCGCCGCTCCCGCCAGCTCCGCCCCGGCTCAAAATCCATTCCCACGCGAATGTTGAAACTCACGGCCCGCAGGGGGATGCCCTCGTCCGCAGCCACAAGACCTGTCAGCAAGAGCCCGATTCCCAGCAGGCGCCCCGGCATGTCATCCCCCCCCATCTTCCCAGCTCTGGGCAGTGTAACGCTCAGACAGACGCCTGCGGCGGGAATTTCGGACCCGGCCAGCCGCCGAGAAGTTACACTCAGGGAGCGAAACCCCGGGAGATCCTGCTATGGCAACCGCCCTCATCGACGACCACTCGACCCCGGACGCCTCGGACAGTGAACGCCTCCCCCACATAGAGCCCGCGGGCGGCGCCTCTGCTCCTCAGGAAGCCCCATCCGCGCAGGCGGGAGGGTTGAAGAATGCGCCGCCAGAACGCGTAGATCAACTCGAAACGCAGCTGCGGAATGCGAATGGTCAGACCCAGGCGATGCGCGGTGAGCTGCAGAGCCTGCGCCGCATGCTCAAGGCCGAGCGTATGGTGCGCCGCGAGGTCGAACAGAAGATGGCCTCGGCTGCGCAACCGGAGGAACGGCCTGCGGACACAGAGCAGCGGAGCAGGTTGCAGCAGCAACTGACCCGCTTGCAACAGCAACTTGCCGCGCAACGCCGCGCCTTCGAAGCCGGCGAAGCCGCGCGCACGTCGAGCGAGGCTGCCCGTCTGGCCACCCAGGCCGAGCTTGAGGCTGCGCAGCGCAAGTTGAGCATGCCCCGGCAGGCTGACCCGATGCTGCAGGGCCAGAACCAGCAATTGCAGAAGGCCCTCGATCTGGCCGCCGACGAGTTGGCTGGGCTGGAGATTCGGGCCGAGAGCGCGGAGAAAGAGACCAAGACCCTGTACACCCTGGTACAGAAGGGCCGCACCTGGAAAAAGCGCCTCTTCTTCCTGGGCGCACTGCTTGGGCTTGCAGCGGGCGCCGCTGGGGGCTGGTTCGCGCAGGGCTTGTTGTAGAGGCCTGGCCCAGCAGATCAACCTCTTAATGACTCCTCTGGAGGACCTTCAGGAACTTCCTCAGCTTGCGCGTTCTTGCAGTCTGACCGGTCGGTTGGAGGCGCCGTGCGGGGCAGCCAGACGGTGAAGCACGCGCCCGCGCCCGGCTGGCTCTCGAGCCGCACCCGCCCGCCGTGCTGCTCGGCGATGGCCCGGACCAGCGACAGGCCCAGGCCGGACCCTCCCGTCTGGCGAGAGCGCGCGCAATCGACACGCGTGAAACGCTCAAACAGCTGCGCCTGGTCCGCGAGAGGAATCCCGGGCCCGTCGTCTTCTACCTCGAGACAGACGCCTCCCTCGGCAGCACGCACGCGCAGCCCGATCTTCACGGCTCCCTGGCTGTGCCGCACGGCGTTGGAGAGTAGATTGTCGAGCAGCAGCCGTAGCTGCCGCGCGTCCCCACGAACCCACAACCCGGGCTGGCAGTCGAGCTGCAGCGCCCCTCCGCGCTTCTGGAGCAGAGGCTCATAGCAGGACTGCAACTCCGCAGCCAACGCGGCGGGCTGCAGGTTGCTGGCCTGACTGGCAAGCTGGCCAGCGTCCGCCCGCGCGAGCAGAAGCAGCCCATCGAGGGTGTCGGCCTGCCGGATGGTGGCTTGTAAGATCGCTTCCAGGGCTGCTCGGTAGTCTTCCGGCGGGCGCTCACGGCGCAGAGCGATCTCTGCCTGACTGCGGATCACACTGAGGGGCGTCTTCAGCTCATGGGCTGCGTCTGCTGTGAAGCGGGTCTGGCGCGCAAATGCGGCCTCGAGCCTGTCGAACGCCCTGTTGAGGGTGCCCGCCAGTCGATCGATCTCGTCGTCCCGCCCCGACAAGGGAAGCCGGTGCTCGCGCGCTCGCGCGTCGATTTCTTGTGCCGCGCCAGCCAGGCGGGCCAGCGAAGCCGCGATACGGCCGGCGAGGAAGCGGCCGCACGCCACGGTCAGCAACAACAGCACGGGAGACACCAGGCCCAGACCCACCAGGAGCCTGCGCACCTGGGTGTGGACAGCCTGCTCGCTGGTCCCGATGCAGACCTCCAGCTGGGGAGCCCCAGGCTCGGGATGCTCCTGGCGCGGCGGATAGATCCCGTGGTGCATCCGCAGGACCTGACCATCCGCCAACTCGAGGCTGGAGAAGCCTGGCAGCGCCGGAGGTTGCCAGGCGCTCGGCGCGGAAGACTGGAACAGCAGCGGGCCATCGCCGGCGCCCTTGATGCGTAGGAAGGGCTCTTCGGGACCGGCCTCGAGCTCCAGCTCCCCCTCGTCCCATTCCACCAGCTGTGCGCAGGCTTGCGCGCGCGCGCGGAGCAGCCTGTCCAGAGAGATGTAGGCCTGCCCGCGCACAACCCAGATCAGGGTTGCCGCGAAAGCGCAGAGTAGACACGCGGTCAACACCACGAACCAGAGGGCGATGCGAGCGCGCAGCGACAGCCTTCTCACACCTGCTCCGCCAGCATGTAGCCCGCCCCGCGCAGCGTCCGGATGCGCGCTGCACCGAGCTTACGCCGCAGATTGCGGATGTACACCTCGATGACGTTGGAATCGGGCAGGCAGTCACGTTCCCAGGCGGTCTCTGCCAGGCGGTCGCGGGAAACGACCTGTCCGGCATGCAGCGCCAGGCATTCGAGGATCTGCAGCTCTTTGACGGTCAAGCTCAGCTCGGTGCCGGCGCGGAAGACACGCCGAGCCGCCAGGTTCAGACGCAGATCCCCGAATTCGAGCTCAGCACCGCAAGCCGGCGTATGCAAGCGCAGCAGGGCGCGGATCCGTGCCAGCAACTCGTCGAAGGCGAAAGGCTTCTTCAGATAGTCGTGCGCCCCGGCATCCAGGCCCGCGACCACGTCGGCGGTCGTGTCGCGCGCGGTCAGCATCAGAACGGGGACCTTGCGGCCCGCCTGCCGCAGCCGGCGGCAAAGCTCCAGACCTGGCAGGCGGGGAAGCTGCAGATCGAGGATGACGAGCTCGATTTCCTTCCCGAGCGCTGCCCAGAGTCCTTCCTCACCGTCATGGCAGACATCGACGCTGTAGCTCTCTTCCCGCAGCCCGCGGGCCAGAGCGGAGGCCAGGGCGACCTCATCTTCGACGATCAGCAAACGCGCCATGGCAGGACTCCAAGGAGGCGATCACTCGTCGTCATCGTCGTCATCGTCGTCATCGTCGTCATCGTCGTCATCGTCGTCATCGTCGTCATCGTCGTCATCGTCGTCATCGTCGTCGTCGTCGTCATCATCGTAGTCATCGTCGTCGTTCAACTCGATCTCGACGACATCTCCGGCCCGGACCTCCAATTCCACTTCAATCAGATCCTGCTCGTTGACGATCAGCACTTCGCAGACGGCCTCTCCATCGTCCCACTCCAGTTCGGCGGCATAGGGCATGCCATGAACCTTCTCGGCAGCCTTGCCGATCAACGCGCCCAGGCTCAGACGCGCTGTCCGCATGACCTTGCGCAGGCCGCGCCCCACCGCGCCCTCTGCCTCGCTCTCGACAACACTTCCGTCAGCCGCACTGATCTCAAGCTCGACCAACTGGTCATCGGCAGTGGCGATCAGGACTTCCCACACCACGCTGCGTACGCCGTCTTCGATCTCCCCTTCCAACTCCACCGCCACCGCAGTGCCGGGCTGAGCCTCCAGCGCAGCGGCCAGCGCCTGTTGGATGTCGATGGCAGCCTCGGCCTGCACATCCCGGATATCGAGGTCTCGGTCGTCGTCCTGCGCACAGAGGGGCAGCAGGACCCAGGCCGCAAACAAGGCGGTCCACAGGGGGGACAAACGCTTCATGACATTCTCCTTTCAGATGCGATCTCCCCAGCGTAGCAGCCAGGGCTGAACGCAAGCTGAAATCCTCCGGAGCGCTCAGACAAAAGTCAACGCAGGACGCGCGAAACCGGCCAACCGTGGCAGCGCGGCGGCGACCTCGGAGGCATTGAGGCCGAACCAGCTGCCGAGCGGGGCGGCCAGCTCCTCGACCGCGACCGAGGGGATCAGACGGCCGCCGCCGGCGTCCTGGTTGTGTCCCAGCACGGCTTCGGGAACCGCCCCGTAGATCTGTCCGCCGGCTACCGATCCCCCGACCACGAAGTGGTGGCTGGCCCAGCCATGGTCCGTGCCGTCTCCGTTGATGGCCAGGGTGCGGCCGAAGTCTGAAGCCGTAAAGAGCGTCACATCCGACCCCACTCCCAACCCTTGCATGGTCTGGTAGAAGGCGCTGACGGCCCCGTCGATCTGGCTGTGCAGCAGCGGCAGGGTGCCCGCCTGCCCGGAGTGCGTGTCGAATCCCCCGACAGCCACGATGAAGACCTGGCGGCGCATCGCCAGCGTGTTCCGCAGCGCGATGGTCTCGGCCACAGCCTGCAACTGGCTGCCCAGACCCGTCGAGGGAAAGACTCCCGGCAAGGGCGGAGCCGCTGCGCGCGCTTGGTTGAAGGCCTCGTTGGCATCGAAGGACGTGCGTAGCGCATCCGCCATGTCCTGCTCCAGAAGGTGGCTGCGGTTGAATCCTTCGGCCCTGAAGTGCGCACGCAGCGGCGCCTCGACCGGGCTTCCGTTGAACAACTCGAGCAAGGCGATCTCATTGGCGCCGTCGATGTCGACCTGATAGGGAATGGCGGTCTGCCCGGTCAAGAACAGCTCGTTGCCTCCGCTGGTGATGACGGAAAACTCGGGCGCGCCATTGGCCGCGCCTGCCAGCGCCGCATCGGCGAACAAGCCGCCCCAGCCGAGCGTGGCGCCCTCGGGGAAACCGGACATCCAGGTGGCTTGCTGATCATTGTGGGAAAACAGCCGGGTGGGCACAGGCACCGCCCCCGCCAGGAACTGCGCCCGGTCCAGCGGCTGCAGCAGTGGCCCCACGTTGCCGACGAGCGCGGCATCTCCTTGCTGGAACAGCGCGTGCAAGGCGGGCATTTCGGGCGGTAGCGCGAACTCCCGGCCGCCAAAGTCACCAGCATTGGAGGGTGTCAGCGGCAAGAGCGCCGTGCGCGCTCGATTTCCCCCGTATTGCGCCAGCAGCCCGGCGCGGATCTGAGCCCAGCTGCCGAAGGAGAGAGTGTCATAGGGAATCAAGGTGTCGTGGTTGTCCATGCCTCCGAGCAGGAACACGCACACCAGGGCTTTGTAGCCGGAGACGTCCGCGGCGTGGGCGGTCCGTGCGCCAAACAGCGACAGCGCGGTCCCCAGACTGCCGAAAGTCGCGGCGCCCGTGGCCAGATTGCGCAGGAATTGGCGGCGATGCATCTTCATGATAAGGCTCCCCAGGGCTCAGCGTTGCACGAGATAATCAGGACTGGTCAGGGCCATCAGCACCGCGGTCTGGACCCGCAACTCCGCGCCATCGAAGCCGGTGGCTTGCAGGGGAATCGCAGCGATGGCTGCCTCGATCCCCAGTTTGGTTTCCGCCGACATGGTGCCATAGGTCAGCAGCTGATCGAGCCGTTCGACCAGCGCCGTCGGGTTCCCCGCCAACACGAGCTCGGCGCTGTAGTCGGGCACGAAGCTGGTCAGGGCATCCTGCGCATCGAGAGGAATGCCGGCATCGTTGAAGCCATCCTGGAGTGCGGACACGTCGGTGTTCTCACCGCCACCGCTGACGAACCAGGTCATGAAGTTGATGTAGCCGGGTGTGCTGGTGGCGTTGACGATCTGCAGCTCAGGCATGGTCAAGCCGGCCGCGGCAGTCCGCGTGCCCGGAGCCACGTAGCCAGGCCGAAAGAAATTGAACACCGAGGGGGCGCGGTAGGGATGCTGGGCGAGCGCAGCAGGGCTCTGGGTTCCCCACAATGCGTAGATGTACTCGGGGGTCAGGTCGCGCGCCGAAAAGGCCCGTGCCCAGCCCGTGAAGCGGATGATCGGTTCGCGCAACTTGCCGAAGGACGGCTGGCTGCGGCTGCTGTCGCTGCGCGCCTCGCTGTCGAACAGAATGCTGGCGATGGTGGCCGCCAGATCACCCCGCCTGCCGAGGCCGACGGTGCTGCCGTCAGGGAGGATGAAGGAACCTGAGGCGAACGCGCCGGCCACCCTCTGTATGTATCCCGGGCTCGGATTGCTGGTCACGAAACGCTGGATCAGTTGACGGCTCACAAAAGGCGGCAGGTTGGGATGGGCGAAGATCGCGTCGAGTGCCAGCTCAATGGTCTGCGCCGCGCCCGTGTTCGCAGCGATCGTGGTGCCCAGAAAGCTCTTCTCCAACGCCGAATGGAAGGCTGGAAAAATCTTCAGGGGTCGCACATAGGGCGAAGGCTGGACGCTGGGGTTGGCCATGAAGTTGCTGAAAAAATCAGGCCCCTCGAGGCTGAGCCCGGTAAACACGCGGGCCAGGCCCGTGATGTCGTCGTTCGTATAGGTTTCCACGGGCTGCCCGCTGGCATCGAGCACCTGCGACCCGTCCGGATGGAGCAGCACCGTGCCGATGCAGAACAGCTGCAGCAGCTCGCGCGCATAGTTCTCGTCGGGCACCCGACCTGTCAACGCATCCCCCTTCTGATTCTGGAGATAGGTCAGGTAATAGGCCATCGCTGGGGAGTAGGTGACGTCCTCGAGCAGGTCACGGTAGTTTCCCAGCGCGTGGAGCGTCAGCAAGTCCTGGTAGTAGCCTTTGGCCAGGGGGTAATTGAACAGGGCGCCCACATTGTCCGAGACCACCATGATCTCCGACAGGGCAAAGGCCATCCGCTGGCGCAACTGGTCCTCTGCTCCGACCGCATGGACCCAGAAGCTGAAGGTCGATGCGAACGGGGCGGCGTCGCCCAGCGGGATCGTCAGGTACTGCACGATCAGGGGGAGATGTCGGCTCGCGGGCCGGTTGAGCTGGTCCTGTAGCCAGGCCGAGGCGCTGCCACCGGTGAGCGCGGAGACCTGCGCTTCGGTCGGACCGAAGCTCGCCTGGGTGAGAAAGCGGGCCGTCGAGGCCGGGCTGGCAAAGGTGGCGTCCTGGCCTGTGTTGCCGGTGTTGGGGGTGTTTCCTGCCCCGCCAGAGCTACCGGAACCGCCGCCGCCGCCGCAGCCCGCGCAGGCGATGCTGGCGAGGGCCACGAGCCACACCAGGTCTCGCCTGCCGGATTCGAGGGGACGGAAGAATCGTGCTCGTGTCATGAGCGGCTCCTTTGCGCAGAAGGACGGGAGGCTGTGGCTTCCTCCATCTTCCGGAAAGGGGCCGAAAGTTTTCAGGGCACGGCCGCCAAGATCGCTTGGACACGTCTGGGACCGCCCGGAACACCGCTTCGGAGGGGTGAGCCAGAGACCTGGCAAGAACCTTCACGGATGCTCCTTCCGGCGCTCATAGAGCGCCGCTACAGGCGCTGATACCTCCGCAAGCGCGGCGAACACGTGCCAGGTGTGGGGCTCCCAGGCGAGGAAGATCTGCTCCAGCAGAGGATGGTGGAAGAGCCGCTGAGCCAGAGTGTGCCCGTGGTCGAGGTGGCGGGGAAGCACGGCCTGCAGCCCCTCAGCCTGCGCCCGCAGCCGGCCGCCGAACAGCGTCACCAACCAGGTCAGCGCCAGACGCAACAGCGCCGGCCGAGGTCTCAGCTCGATCAGCGCCTTGGAGCCGAACATGCTCTGCCTGAGAGAGATGCGCATCACCTCGCGCACCTCGGGATCGATCCCGATCTGGTTGAGCTCCCGGTAGTAGTCGCTGAGCTCGAAGCGTTCTGGGTCCTGGCAATGGCAGGCCTGGGCCTGCACGCCGTGCAACAGCGGCAGCAGCTGGCCCAATCGCTGCAGCCGCATGCGATCGTGCGGATTCTTCGGACCCTGCAACAGATCCTTGCCCAGTCGCTCGACGAGCTGCCCACACAATCCAGCCAACGCGTGGGCCCCCTGCTTGCGTTCCCCCTTTGGGGGTAGGGCAGGCGTGCTGCGCAGGGACGGATCGGCGAGCACCCGCGCCACGGTGGCGTCGGGTTCTCCGGCGCTCAGAGGACACGCGCGCAGCGCCAGGGTGAAGCCGTGTAACAACTGTGCCAGCGTGCGCAGGCAGGCCTCGACCGGGCCGGGGTGCTCTGCGATCAGGTTGATCGCGGCTTTCTGGAACTTCAGGAAATGGCCGAAGTCGAGCGGCGTGCCCGCGTCGAGCAGGACGCTCGGATGGTGCAGACTCCTGACGGGAGGCAGCAAGGGGAGAATGCGCTCGAGATCCTCGACCACCGGCGTGCCGCTGCGCGCGCTCAGCGCAAAGCATGAGCACTCGCCGCGGTCGTAGATCTTGATGCCATCGATGGTTGTCCAGGCGACGTAGGGATAACGCCGGCAGACATGGGGCTTGGACTCGGGCCCAAAGGCGGCATGCAGCCCACAACGGGCGTCTTCGAGCAGGAACAAGCAGTGTGCGTCGATGGTGTTCAGGTACCTCTGGCGCTGGCCGCTGGCAGACAGCAGCTCGTGGAACAGGGGAAGCTCGCCGAGCTGCGGCAGCGCCGCCCGCACGTCCAGGGCCTCGATGCGCGCGACGTCGGCATCCTCGAGCGGACCGAAGCGGTAGCTGTGGCAGCAGTCTCCGCTGGCCTGACAGCCAAAACGGCCTTCGCGCAGCACAGACAGGGGCAGCTCCAGCGTGCCTTCGGCGAAGCTCTGCAGGCGGGTGACGATCGCATCCCCTGCCCCTTCCAACAGATTCAAGAGCAGATACCTGCGCACGACCTCTTCGATGGTCGCGCGGTCTACGGCAGTCTCAGCGCTAGCGAGCTCGTCAAGACTGCTGCTGCCGTCGAGCCGTCGGGTGATGGCGAGCGCCTGGGGGGCGAGCTGGATCGACATACCGACCAGTGCGTTGCGCAACACGAAGCCGCCCTCGGGCTCCGCCACGACGGAGACATGAGGGCGCAGGGCTGGACGGAAGGACATGACAGGCTCCCGTGGCTGCGAAGACGCCATCCAGGGTAGCGAATACGCAAAAAAAGCGTGAGTGTTTCCGCTTTGAGACGTCCCCTTCGATAGACATGTGCTGCTACGGAAGCACGAACGCGATCCATGGATCCATGGGAGAAGAGTAGATGCGCGCGACGCTGTTGCTGCTGTTGGCTGCCGGAAGCCTGGCAGGCCAGGAATTGACCGACAAGAGCTGTGAGAAACTCTGCGAGCTGGTCCTGCCTGGCAAGGCCGAACAGACCTGGCAGAAGATCCCGTGGCGGGCCACGTACTGGGAAGGCGTGGTCGAGGCCTGGGAAGAAGACAAGCCCGTTTTGCTTTGGGCGATGAACGGCCACCCGATGGGGTTGACGTGAAACAACGGAGTCATCGGCCGGCAGTCTGTCTGGTCCAACCCCGAAGTGCAAAAGCTCGCCCGTCAGTTCGTCCCCTGCGCCGACGAGGTCTGGCGCCTGCAGAATCGTGAAGAGTCCGACTGTGTGCTGTTCCGCCAGTTCGCCCGCCATGGCCACTACGGTGCCAACGTGGCCACCGGCGCCACCTTGCAAGGCATCTACTGCGCGACCCCCAGCGGCGAATTCCTGGCCTCGATCAACTCGAACAATCCGGGCGAGATGGCGGCCATGCTACGCCGAGCACTGGCGGCCTGGCAGGCGCTGCCCCGAGAGCGGCGTCTGCAGGCAGAGAACCCCGCCGAGCAGAGCATCGCGCGGGCGCAAACTGAGCTGTTTCCCGAAGATGGTCTGTGGCTGCGTTGCACGGTACGCGACCTGCCGCGAGACACGCCGAACGCTGCAACCTGGTGGGGACAGGCCTGGAACCAGGACAACCTCTGGCTGCGTGGCGAAGAGGCCCTCTCCTTGATGCCTCGCGAGCTCGCCAAGGGCGCCACGCTTGAATGGCCCGAGCAGCTGGTCCGCCGCCTGGTGCGTTTCAACCTGGTGGACTTCGTGCGCGGGCAGACCGTCAGCTATGGTAGCGAACAGGTCCATGAGGCCTGGATGCGCACCGAGGTGGTCAAGACCAAGCGCAACAAATGGGTCGAGCTGCGCTTCACCGGAGGCAGCCGGGCGAGCACCGGAGCGTGGCCGGGCGAAGGCCTCGAGGTCGGCAATCCCGAAGCCGGCAGCCGGGGCGTAGGCACGCAGATGCGCGGCAGCGCACGCTTTGACTTCAAGCAAGGCCGCTTCACCGAGTTCGAGCTGGTGGCAGCCGGTGTGCGTTGGGGGCGGACCGAGTTCAACTTCAGGGAGAACGACTCGGCGCCTGCCGGCATCGCGTTCGTCGTGCGCCTGGCCGAGGCGGATGACCCGCAGACGCGCGTGGCGCCGGCCTTCTTGTGGGAATACGGCTGGTGAGCTACTCGAGCAGCGGCCGACGAGCGCCGTCGCGCGCCTTCCCGCCATCCAACAGCTCTTCGAGGGGCGGCCGGTCGGAGGGAGGGGGAGCGGCTTCCTCCGTAGCCATTGCTTCCTGTTGCCGCGGCTTCGATGGCACGGGCTTCGCAGCTTCCTCGATCTGTGCGACCACCTCCTCCTGCACGGGCGCCGTAGGACGTTCGGGCTCGGGCTCGGGCTCGGGCTCGGGCTCGGGCTCGGGCTCGGGCTCGGGGCTCGAGGGCTGCCAGCCGCTGAGGGGTTCGCTGCTCTGGCCCCACCCGTAACGGGCTCCTTCGCGAGTGATGTACTCCGCTGCGGCACGCACGCGAGGCAGGTCTTCCCGCTGGCGCAGCAAATCCAGCTGGCGTTGCCTGAGCGCAGGGTTGCGCGACAGCAAGCGATCGAGTTTGCGCGCCAGCCGGTGCCGCCCCCCCGATCCTGCGCCGAAGAGTACGGCGCCGATCGCAGCGAACAGAGCCAGTCCAACGAACCAGGCCGCCTTCGAAAGTAGCGGTGCCAACATCAAACCGCCGGAGGCGAGCAGAATCATCGCCATCAACCCGAAGCCGAACAGCGCGCCGCGCGCCCCGCCCATTTCCGTTTCCAACAGCTGAAGACGCTTCTCCACCTGATCAGTCCCATCGGGGTGTACGACCCGGGCAGCTGGTCTGGATACGGGCAAGCTGGAGACAGCTATCGTCTCCGGCGGCTCCTCAACCTCCCGCTCCACATGCAACAACCTCGCCAGATCTCCCGCGTTGGCAAAGCGTCGCGCCCGGGTCACATAGCAGCCCTCGAAGGCCGCGGCCAGACTGCCGTCGGCGGGCAGCACATCCCCCGGTTGCGGCCGCCGCCCGCTCAACAGCTCGAACAGCAGCACACCGAGAGTGAAGACATCTGTGGCCGCATCCGCCTCCCGCCCATCCCTCTGCTCGGGCGCCATGTAGGGCAAACTACCGGCCAGACGCGGCGGTGCCTGCCCCGAGCCGAGGTCCAGAGAGAGGCTGAGCGAGAGCTGCCGCGCCCGGGCGCGCGCCAGCCCGAAGTCCGTAATCCAAAGCCTGTCATCAGCCCCGACGATGAGGTTCTCAGGCTTCAGGTCGCCGTGGGCGATGCCCTGTTCGTGGGCCTGGGCGAGACCTGCGACCAGCTGCTTGAACAGGCCGCCAGCCCGTTCTGGAGACAGCGGCCCCTCGCGCTCAAGCAGACTGCGCAGGCTCTCGCCAGGACAGTGTTCCATCACTAGATAAGGTGGGTCAGCCTGCAGATCGACGCCTAAAGCGGCCGTGATGTTGGGATGGACCACACCCCCCAGCAAACGCGCCTCGCGCTGCAGCTGCTCGATCTGCTCGGGGTCATGCAGGAACTTGACGGCCACGCTGCGCTCGGGCCAGACCCGGTGCTGCGCACGCCAGACATGACCGAAGCCGCCGGAGCCCAGAGGCTCTTGCAAGACATACTCGCCGACGTGGACGCCTGCTCGCGGCTCCATTTCCGGGCTCCTTCCCCGGACATGATAGCAACAAAAAGAGCCCGCCGGAGCCCCCTGCTACGAGCCGAGAGCTCCGGCGAGGCGAAACACCCCTGCCATCGAAGTTCAGAGGAGGGAGGAGAACAGCAGAAATACGATGGCAAAAGTCGAAACAAAAACACTGCCACACACCGCCAGCCAGAAGGCTTGTGAACGGTTCATCTTCGCGACGCGTGGCCGGCGGCGGCGTTTGGGAGGCATCTGGCAGGGCTCGCCGTGGTCGGTCTCTTCGGCGTACACCCGCAGCTTCTGGAGCAGAGCCTTGGCGCGGGCTTCTTTCAGAGCCTCGATCAGCGCGTCGGCGCCGTCGAAGCGCTCGTCGGGGTCCTTGGCCAGACAGCGCGCCACCAGCTCTTCGACGTAGTCGGGCAGATCGGCGCGGTAGATCCGTGGCGAGGGAGCCAGCTCATCGCGATGCTGGCGTACCAGATCGACTTTCTTCTTGCTCTCGAACGGCCAACGCCCGGTCAGCATGTAGAAGAGCACCACACCCATCGAGTAGATATCGGCGCGGTCGTCGACCGTCTCGGCACGGCTCTGCTCGGGAGACATGTAGTGGGCGGTTCCGACGACAGTCTTCTTTGTGAACAGATGCTGCGTGCCGTGGATCTGGGCCAGCCCGAAGTCGGCCAGTTTGACCTGGCCATCGCTGCAGATCAGGATGTTCTGCGGTTTGATGTCCCGGTGGATGATGTCTTTGCTGTGCGCGATCTTGAGGCCACGCGTCACCTCGAGCGCCACCTTGATCGCGGCGATCAGGCCCAACGGGCCGTGGGTCTGCACGACAGTCGACAGCGAAGCGCCCGGACAATACTCCAACGTCGTGTAGTGCAGTCCGCGGTCGACGCCCGAGGCATAGACGCGCACGATGTTCTTGTGCAGCAGGCGTGCCAGGGCGTTCGACTCGCGCCCGAAACGCCGGCAGGTGATGAGGTTGCGGGCGGCCCGCGGATGCAGCACTTTGATGGCGCGCACCTCACCGTCGGCGTTGCGGCCTGCGAAGACGACTCCGCTTCCCCCTTTGCCCAGCACCCTGTGGAGATAGATGCCGCCGAGGGTCTCACCGATGATGCTGCACAGGTTGTCGACCTTCAGCGGCGGAAGGCGTTCGCTATTGGGCGCCGGAAGCGGGGCCTCGGCCAGCGCGGCATCGAGATCGTCGGCGGTCGCCTGATCGAGATAGCCCTTGTCGAGCAGCTGTTCCTTCAGATTGCTGACGTCCGAGTCGTGCATGGCGCGCATGCACTCGTCGACCTTCGACGCGCCGACCGTCTTGCGGGCCAGCTGCGCGAACTTGAGGTCAGCCTGCGAGAGCCGTCGGCTGACGGGCTTCTTGCAGAGCGGGTGCGTGGTGGCGCTCATGACTATTCTCCTAGGCCAGGGGCCGCAGGAATTCGAGACGTTCTTTGACCGGAACCCGGTACTGGGGGAAGAAGTCCTCGGGGACCGGACAGCCGTAGAGCTTCTCGAGGACCTCGTGCATCACCAGCCGGTAATCGGTGTAGACAGGCAGGTCGCGCCGGTCGTACAGGTTCTCCTTCTCGAGGCCGCCCCAGCTGCCATGGATGCGGCCGCCTTTGACCGAGCCGCCCAGCGCGAGCATGCAGCAGCCGTGGCCGTGGTCGGTCCCGCGGTTGCCGTTCTCTTTGACGGTGCGGCCGAACTCGCTCATGGTCAGCACCAGCACGTTCTGCATGTGCTCGCCCAGGTCGTTGGCGAAAGCAGCGATGCTGCCCGTCACGTCGGCCAGCATGTCGGCCATCTTGCCCGTCGATCCGCCTTCCTGGATATGCTGGTCCCAGCCGCCGTAGTCCAAGCAGGCCGCTTCGAGGCCAGCATCGGACTTGATGATGCGGGCGATCTTTCGCAGACGTGCCGCCAGGCGGCCATCGGGATAGCCGGCTTCATCCGCAGGTGCCACCTGGGTCATCTCTCGGTAGCGGCGGGTGGCATCGATGGCATTGCGCCCGGATTCGAGGATGACGTCGCGGGTTCCGCCGCGCTCGAGCGTCTCCATAGAGTCCATGTCGTTGTACACATCATCAAAGATATCGAGCGGGTCGTTCTGTTGGTCGAGATCGGGTACCGCCAGCACCGGGTAGCGACCGCGGAGGGCTCTGGGCAGCAACCCCTGCAGGGCGACCGCGCGGAAGTCGCTCTCGCCATCGACCTTGGTCTCGACCAGATAGCGGTTCAGCCACCCGCTGGTGATGCCGCGGCCGCCGGGCATGGCGTATTCCAGAAAGTCCTGGCAGTCGAAGTGGCTGCGCGAAGGATGCGGCGAGCCGATGCTGATCAGGGGTGCGAAGGTCCCTGCCTCGTAGAAGGGATAGAGAGGCTCCATGGCGGGGTGCAGGCCGAACATGTCGTTGAGGGGGATCACGCCGCGCTCGGTGCCCTGGTCCTGGCGGGCGATGGCGATGGTGGGTCTGACCTCGTAGTAGCGGTCATCGTAGTAGGGCACCACCATGTTGAGCGCATCGCAGCCGCCGCGCAGGAAGATGCAGATCAGGGTGCCGCGCGGTTTGGCCCCCGCGGGCTCTCCGTCGCCGAAGCTGAGGCGGGTCAGAGATCCCAGGCCTACGGCGGCGCCGAGCCGGGTAGCTGTCTTCAAGAATGCGCGTCGGTCGGATCGCATGGTCGACTCCCGTGGGTATCAAAAATGGGCGGCCATCCCGGAGACACCGCAAAACCCCCGAGGGGCCGCCCAGGGTGTTTTCACTGACGTTGGAACTCGGGGCAACCCAACAGGATGCCCAACAGCTGGCGTTGCAATTCCTCACCCGAACCGCCGCGCTCACAGATACGTTGCAGAACCTTGTGGGTCGTCGCGCTGAGCTCGGTCGAAGGCAGCACCTTGGCGATCAACTGATCGCGGATCTCGTGGACAGGCAGGCTCGGGTCGACGAAGAAGTCGTCGGGAATCCGGACAGAGCCCCGGGAGGTGACCATGTTGAGCGCCAGTTGCCAGCGCAGCGGCAACACGCCAGGATCGAGCCAGGCCTCGGCCACATCGAAGTAGCCAGTCGGATCCTGACACTGGAAGATCGGTTGGCGCATGCGCTTTAGCGACTTGAAGACCGGCTCCGGCTCGTCGATCACGCAGTCGAGGGCGCGGAACATGGTGATGCAGAACTCGTACGGAGTCTTGAACTTCGAGCGCAGGAAGCGCGGGTTGAAGAACTCCGGATCGTAGATGATCGCCCGGGTGACTTCACGCAGATCGCCGTCGGTGTCGCGGAAGACTTTGGCTACGCGCTCAACCATCTCTGCGGGCGGATTGTCGTCCACCAGGTAGCGGCACATCTTCATCGAGATGAACTGCGCCGTGCGTTTGTCGTTGGCGAGGCGATGCAGCAGCGCTTCACCCTCGGCCGGACCGGTATTGACGCTGCGGTAGGTCTTGCCCAGCACCTTCTTCTTGTTCTCATCGTGGACGCGCGGCCGGAACATGAAGGTCCAGGTATCCTTGTCGACCGTCCAACCGGTGAGGATGCGGGCGGTGTCCCAGACATCGCGTTGGGTGTAGCCGTTGTCTACGCCCAGGGTGTGCAGCTCGAGCAGCTCGCGGGCGTAGTTCTCGTTCAGACCTCGCTGGCGTTGCAGCTGGCGCAGATAGGGAGCATTCGGGGGCAGCTCTTCCATCGCTTTAAGCTCTGCTCGGGTCAGCGGCTTCTGGGAGACGTAGTTGTCCAGATAGATCAGCATGGCCGGGTGCTTCGCGGAGGCCACCAGCATGTCTTCAAAGCGTCCAAAGACGTGCTTGCGCAAGACGGTCTTCTCGTAGTGCGCGGCCAGACGGGAGCATTCGCCTTTGTCGAGCGAGATACAGAAGTGGTTGCGCCAGAACTCGAGCATCACTTCCTGTAGCTGGCAGTCGCTATCGACGGCCCGATACAGAACAGAAGTCTGGACTTCGATGCCTGGCTTACGGTCGGTAGCCATCAACTCGGGACAGTCCATGCGCAGGGTATTGAGATCCTCGAGGTGCTTTTCGCAGAAGTAGTCAGGTATCGTCTCGGGCAGAAGCTGCTGCTCGACCCAGGCCTCCCACCCCATCTCCACGACTTCTTCCACCTCGCCAGGGCGCGGGCCAAAGGCACAGCGATTGAGCAGATGGGTGGCGCGCAGCCGCTCGTTGAGACGCTCTTCGGACGTGGCGCGCTCGTGGGTGACATCCTGTCCGAACGAGAGGCCAGTCAGGACGGCGAAAGTAATCAGCAAGAAACGGCGCGTCACATTCATGTTCAACAGCTCTCCGCATCCGCGTTTGAATACGATTGAATACAAACGATCATTCCACTTTGAGCGGGACGCATCAAGGCCAGCCGCCCCGGCTCCCTGCGTAAGCGCTTGCAATACATGAAGATGATTTTTTTATTCTAGAGACCGCGGCTCTTGCACAAGCAACGGTTTGCGCGGCTCAGGAACAGCGTTGCTGGGATGGCGGTTTGCTTTCGAGGCGCAGGGCTGACGGCATGCATGGCGACAAGGGTCACGGCCACCGGGTCGTGGCTGCATTCCATTGATACACAACGGTTTATGCGCCCGTGGTCCGTGGTCCGTGGTCCGTCTCAGCGTGACCGTGACCGTGACCGTGACCGTGACCGTCGGAACCGGACTCGGAACCCGACTCGGAACCCGACTCGGAACCGGACTCGGAGTCCAGAGCTCCTGACATTGGTTCGATGTAACCGGCCTGGAGGAGTTTTGCGGCCACTATCCGTTGCGACTGCCTTCAACTACGTGAAGCACATACGAATCGAAGCCGTCCTCTGTAGCGGCGCTCTGTGAGCGCCGGAAGGAGCTCTGGCGGAGGTTGTATCCAGAGGCTCTGGGTTCACCACACGGATCGATCATCTCGTCGGTCATAGACCGACGCTACAGGCGGCGCTCAGCCGATCGAAGGCATCGACCAAACCTGACCGAGGACTCCGAAGCGAAATCTCAATCAAGAGTTGACCATGTCAGGAGCTCTGGAGTCGGAACCGGAGTCGGCTTCAGCCCTGATTGACGAGTTTATAACGTTCGGCAAGGCAATTGATTGTGATGTTTGGAGAGTGGTCATCCCGCCCCTACGCGACACCCCAACCCGAGCTGGTGCTGCAATGGCTGAGGCGAGGCCCCTCAAGCGTCCCGTTCACGGAGGGCTTTGCGCATCACATCGGCGACCAGGTCGGCGACGTGGCGGCCGTCCTCGACCGCCCAGCGGTAGACGTTGTCGAACAGGCGGGATTCGTCGCCTTCGCCCCTGGATTCGAGCATCGCGCACATGATCGAGGTGCCCACACGGGCAAACCAGCCTTCGGTCGTCTCCAACTCGGTGGAGAGTCGCTGCAGCCGCAGGTGCGTACGCGACGGGATCAACTTGGCGCCTGATGAATCACTGTCCGCGTGGATCTTCAAGTACAGATCGACCGCTGTGATCACCTGCTCTTTGATGGGAATCCCGGTCGCCTTGGAGAACATCTCCAGCCGCCGCGCAGTCTCTTTCGGGATGTTGGTGCTGGTTCGGTCCGAAGGCTTGCGGGGTTCCGCAAAATCTGCGGTCGCTCCTCCATCCAGACAGACAACATCGTCATACTCTGGAGGGCGGCTGTGCTTCAGTGACATGTTGGCTCCTGCGTGCACCTGCCCACTTATTGTAGTCAGGAGTCCTGACAATGCAACCGTTGGATACTGTCGTATCTGCTACCCGACGAACTGCGCTTGAGAACATCGCCTCGCATGGTGTAGACTATCTGCAGTTGCCACGGAAGCCCGCGCATGAGCCCGACTCTTGACGATGATATTGCCCGCCTGGCACTCGAAGCCGGCTGGCTTGATAGCCCCACGATCGACGCCACGCGCTCCGAGCTCGATGGTTCCTGCATGCTCGGCGAGGCACTGGTCCAGGCCGGGCTCTTGAGCAGCGCACAGCTCGACCAATTGCTGGATCGACTGCGCATCGAACACCACGGCGTCAGCGGCGAAGACCGCTTCGGCACGAATTTCATCGCCGGCGAGCTGTCGCGCAAGAGTGCCAGCAAGCCCCCCAAGAAGGGCCCGCCTGCTTCTTGAGCAGGTTGCGTCGACCCGCTTCCGCGGCTGTCTTGCAGCTGGGATTCTTGACCTGCTGTGCACAGGCTGGCGCAGCGTTTCCGAGCCGCGGTCGATGAGGTCGGGCGGGGCTCCGGTACCACCACATTCCTGGCTTTGCTGCCCGGCAGCCTGAGCCTCAGCTCTCCGCCCCGGTCGATGGGTTGATGTGGGCGCCGCAGGACCACTCCGGCACAATGCGACATGACGGGTAGGGGCACTCAGCTGCTCTGCTTGAGCCCGTACTGCTCGATGCGACGGTACAGGGTCGCGCGGCCGATGCCGAGGCGCTTGGCGGCCTCCTGCACCGACCAGCCCGTCAGCTCGAGCGCACGTTCGATGACCTGACGCTCGATGTCGGCGAGCGGAACGACGTCTTCTTTGGTCTCGATGGTTGGCGGTGCGCCAGGAGCGATCGGCTCTGAGCTTCCATCAAGGGCACACACGACCTCATCCGACAAGCTGGCGAGGGTGATCTCGCGTCCATCCTCGAGCAGGACGGCCCGCTCGGTCACGTTCTTGAGCTCGCGGATGTTGCCCGGCCAGGAGTACGCCTTCAGGGCACGACGGGCACGCGCGCTCAGCCCCCCGAAGGTGCGCCCGTGGCGGGCAGCGAAGTCTCTGATGAAGACACTGGCCAGCAACGTGACGTCGTCATCCCGATCCCTCAGGGGCGGCAGCTCGATGGGGAAAACGGCCAACCGGTAGTAGAGATCCTGGCGGAAGTTCTTGTTCTCGACCTCGGCCTTGATGTCCCGATTGGTCGCTGCGATCACGCGCACGTCCGTCACCCGCCCGCGGGTGTCGCCCACGCGGGTGACAACCTTGTCCTGGAGCACGCGCAACAGCCTCACCTGCAAGTCGACGCGCAGCTCACCGATCTCATCGAGGAAAATCGTGCCCTGGTCGGCCTGTTCGAAAAGTCCGCGCCGGGCCTTGGTCGCACCGGTGAACGCCCCCTTTTCATGGCCGAAGAGCTCGCTCTCCATGAGCGTCTCGGGGATGGCGCCGCAGTTGACAGCGACGAAGGGACCGCTGCGCCGGGCGCTCTCAGCGTGGATCGCACGCGCCGCGACTTCTTTGCCCGTACCGCTCTCGCCCAGCAACAACACGGAGATGTCGCTGCTCGCCGCCCGCGACATCAGCCCGACCTGCTCACGGATCGCGGACGATTCCCCGATGATCGCGCTGAACCCCTCTCCCTGTCGAAGCTCGCGCACCAGGCTCTCGACCCGCGTACGCAATGCCGCCTGCGTCAGGGCATTCTTCAAGGTCGTGACCAGCCGGGTAGGCTCGACCGGCTTCTGCACGTAATCGACGGCGCCCAGGCGCATGCACTCTACAACATCCTTGACATCTCCGGTCGTGGTCACGACCACGATCGGAAGTCCTGGCTGCTCGCGCTGGAAGCGTTCGAGCAGGATCTTTCCGGAGATATCAGGCAGGTTCAAATCGAGTAGCACGGCCCGGGCCAAACCGGTCGCCAGCTGCTTCTCGCCCTTGCGGCCATCGCTGGCGGTCATCGTCTGGAAGCCCGCCTTGTTCAGGCACTTCTCGATGATCTTCAGGATCAACGGATCATCGTCGACGATCAGGATCTTGCCTTCAGATGCGTCCATTCCTACCTGTGCCCTCGATCTTGCGCGACAAGCCTGGTGAGTCTCCCCAGTGAAGGACATCCCGCATTGTAATGCAAGCATTGATAGCTTTTTGGGGCTGCCAGGCCACTCGGGGAGCCCGTCGCGCCGCCGGAGACAGAATGACGGGGCGCTGCACTCGGGATCGCCGGCATTCCGCGCCCCGTCGTAGCTTTGCAGCGGCCATCTCCCGACAGCTGCAAGCCACCTCCCGGCAGAAGCCCGAAGCCCGGAGCCCGGAGCCTACAGCCCGGAGCCTACAGCCCGGAGCCCGGAGCCCACAGCCCGGGCAAGCCCAAGGACGGGCTCGCGCCAACCTGTCCGGGCAGACCTGTGGGCAACGGGGCAGGCGGAGCTCCACACGAGCTCAGAAGCGGTACGTCACACCGAGTAGATACAGCGTGTCGTTGCGTTGGCGGTCGGTGGGCGGGGTCGAGTCGTGGTCCCAGA
The DNA here is from genome assembly GCA_029260765.1 of Planctomycetota bacterium. GTDB lineage: Bacteria > Planctomycetota > J058 > JAJDCP01 > JAJDCP01 > JAJDCP01. The sequence continues at coordinate 130,694 of JAJDCP010000060.1, read as the reverse complement.
TCACACCGGCTTCGAGGTTGAAGTTCCTGAAGATCTCGACGAGCAGGCTCGTTTCGCCGTGGACCAGGAAATCCTTGGTGTCTTCAACGCTGGGGTAGAACTCCAGCAGGTTGCTCCAACGCAGGCGCTCATTGATCTGCCAAGTATACTTCACTGCCGCGCGGAGAGCGATGTAGTGGTCGTCTGACTGACGCCGCAGGTCTTCGTTCGTGTACGCGACCCCGAGCTCGAAGTCGAGCTTCTGGGAATCGGTTTTCAACACACGATAGCCCAGACCTGCCGAGATGATGCTGCGCAGGTTGACGCCTGCGAACCGGTCGTACTCAAACGAGGTCAAGCCGTAGGCGTACAGATCGCGCCACATGAACACGTCCATTTTCAGCGAGCCAAAGTGCTTCTTGCCGGTCTCTTCACCCTGGTCGCGGGTGTAGTTCGAGCGCCCGCGCAGAGTCAGCCGGAAGCCTTCGGATTCGCGCACCGCCTCGGCACGCGCGTAGTACGTCTGCGTGCGCACATTTCCGTCGGCGATGCTGAAGCCCGCAGACAGCTGGCCCGACCAGAAATCGGCCTCGGTGAAGTCTTCCTTGCTCTTGCGCACGCCTTCGATCTGCTCGATGGCGATCGCGTCCGACTCGCCGATCTCGGTGGAGACGATGCGGACGGTTCCCGAGTCGCTGGAAACCAGCCGCCCCCTGATATGTTCGCCTGTCTTGAGTTGTAGAGGGACCTCTTCGTCCGTGACCAGGCTGACAACATGCGCCCAATCGATGACAACATCGCCGGCATACTCGGTCGTGATCTTCAGGGAACCGCTGCGGTCGAGTTGCACGGTACCCGTGATGCGGTCGCCGTTTTTCAGCACAACGACATCTGCCTGCAGGCTGAGCGCGCACACGGCGGTCAGAAGTAGCAGGCGCACAAAGAGGCGTGTCAAGACAGGCTCCTCTCTTGGCTGAGGAAGCGCGGGGCTTCCGAGGTTGTTTGCGGCAGAGAAGACCATATTCGCGTGCGCGGAGCAACGTCCACTTTGTCGCACACTTCGGCGCGATGCATTCACATCCTGGCCGCGGCATCGGTCGTGAGGCTATAGTGAGGTGATCACACAGGAGGACTGACGATGCTGCCCCAGGAAATCTTCGTTTTGTTGGCTCCGGGCTTTGAGGAAATCGAAGCCGTCACGATCATCGATGTACTCCGGCGTGCCGGGCTCGAGGTACGCGTGGCGGCGGTCGGGCCAGACAATCGGGTCGAGGGTGCGCACGGCATCGTGATCGAGGCCGAGTTCCGCCTGGCTGAAGCGGCCGGAGCTTCTCCGGGAGCTGTCGTGCTGCCTGGCGGGATGCCGGGGGCGGAGAATCTGAAGAACTCACCCGAGGTCGCAGAGCTGGTGGGCCGCGTGGCCCGAGCTGAAGGGCTGCTTGCGGCAATCTGTGCCGCCCCGTGGGCACTCTCCAGTCTGACCTCCCTCGAAGGCCGCGCGCTGACCTGCTATCCCTCATTCCGTGAGCGGATCGAAGGCGGCAGCTGGCAGGATTCCCCCGTCGTGGTCGACAGCGGCGTCGGCACCGTGATTACAAGCCAGGGGCCTGCAACAGCGCTGCCGTTCGCGCTGACCATCGTCGAACACTTCCTCGGCAGCGAGCAGCGCGCCAGCCTGGAGCAGGCGATGTTGGTCTCAGGCTGAGGTGTCCGCCTGGTCTTCGGGCGTTTGTTCGGTAGGCGGCGCTGCACGGTAGATATCAGCCAGGTCGTCGGGCCGGTGGTCGAGGCGGCGTAGCCGTCCATCTTCGGCCAGCTCGCCCTGCCAGCTTCCACCCCCTTCGAAATAGAGGACTTTCACCCGGTAGCGGGCCTGCAACGGATCATCGTTGGGGGCCTCAGCCCGCTCGAAGACCGTCGCCTGTGGCGAGCGATCCAACCACTCGAACGCTTGAGAATGCCCGGACACGTTTCTGACCACCACATCTCTCTGCTGGTCGACACCATAGACATCGATGTGCACATCGGGATCCAGCACCTTCGCGAGATCGGCCGCCTGCCGACTATTGATCGCATCGATCAAACCATCCCAAATGTCTCCGGGCACGCGAGCACTCCTTGTCGCGGAAGCCAGCATGGCCTCCAGAGCTGAAAGTCAGTCTAGCAGCTGGCTTCGACGCACCGCAAGGGCTCAGCTGCGTTCCAGCCCGGGCGCGCCCGACACGGGTGTTCAGGCTTAGCCCCGGTTTCTGGTACGGGCAGCGGCTGGACCGGCAGGAAAGGCTCACGAGGGTACCATGCTGCGCGGGCCCCGGGTGCACGCGCGCTGCGCTTGGCCCCGTTTCCGGGCAGGAGCCGGCCGGCGTGGCGCAAACGACTTGGTGTATACTGCAGCCAGTCTCTCCGGATGGGTCTGCGCCGACACATCCCGGAGAGGCTGGAGTGTGCTCGGATGTTGCTCGACACCAAACCCTTCCCCGACTACCGCTTCCTCAAGCTCGTGGGAAAGGGTGCTTCGGGGCACATCTACAAGGCGATCTGGAAGCCCTACAACAAACTGGTCGCGGTCAAGGTCCTCAACACCAAGGCCTCCAAGAATCAACGGGCCCGCTTTCTGCGTGAGGTGAAGGCGATCGCGCGCCTGATGCACCCCCACATTGTGCAGATCTTCGAAGTCGACATCTCCAATGCCTGCTACTACAGCATGCAATACATCGATGGCTGCACGCTCGATCCGGTGATCAAGTCACCCAAGTACAGCATCCGCGCCAAAGTGAAACTGCTGCTCAAGGTCGCCAAGGCGCTGCATTACGCCCACGGTGAAGGCTTCATCCACCGGGATATCAAACCCCAGAACATCCTGGTCTCGCGCAAAGGCAAGCCGCTGCTGATCGACTTCGGCTTCGCCAAAAACAAAGCCAACGATGTGCTGGTGACCAAGGAAGGAACCACAGTCGGCACGCCACTGTACATGGCGCCCGAACAGGCTCTCGGCCGGCAAAACCTGCTCGGCCCCCAGACCGACGTCTACGCCCTGGGCACAATCCTGTACCAGATCCTCGCGGGCCGGCTGCCGCACAACAAGAAATCGATGATCGAGATCATCCGTGCCATCGTCTACGAAACACCGCCCGCCCCCCGTGAGCTCAATCCCGAAGTCCCCGAGGCGCTCGAGGCAGTCTGCATGAAGGCCCTGGAGAAGAGCCTCGAGACCCGCTACCGATCCGCGGGCAGCTTCGCGGATGACCTCGACCAGTGGGTGCGCGGCTCGAAGCTCGAACATCTGACGGGCAACTCGGCGATCAACCTGCCCAAGGTCAGCGACGAGGACGAAGACGGCGACGATAGCTCTGAGGTCGAGGTTCCCGTCGCGCCGGACAACGAAGGGTTCTGGAGCAGGGTCTGGCGGCTGGTCTTCGGCTGGTTCCCGCGGCGCGGGGCGTCGCCCCCGCGAGGGCGCGAGAAGGCGCGCCCGCGGCGGGGCTAGCAGGCTCCTAGTCTTCCAAGGTCGGCTCGGTCCTGAGCTCGACAGCGACCTGCAGCTGCGCGGCGGCGGCCTGCACCTGCTCGGCCAGCCAGGTCGCGCTCACGTGGCTGAGCTCTCGTGCCAACCAGGGGAAGTCGTCCGCCGCGCCCTGCTTGAAATCGATCGCTGCACGCGACGCCAGCCGGAGCTGATCCGCTCCGCGGACGAAGATCAGCTGCACATACAACGACCACTGCCACTCGGTGCCAGCAGGCCACGACTCTTCGCTGCGCGGATAGAGCTTGGCGTTCGGCTCGAGTACCAGCCATGTTTCGTCGTCGCGGGCGCCGTCCAGAACCAGGAAGTCGGCGAAACGCAGCCGGCCGCGTGCAGGCACGGGACAGGCGACAGTGTCCAGCAGAGCGCGGGCCTGGGGAGCACGCTGTTCCTTGTTCGGGAGGTACTCATACTGCAGTTGGGCGAAGATCCTGCCCACATCGGCAGAGTCTGCATCCGGGAACCCGGCATGCTGCACGACCGTGTGGTAGCTGCGTTGGTACGAGACACAGCCCTGCAAGAGCAGGCAGACCAGAGTGAGCTGGGAGCAGGCGCGGAAGGCAGGCATCGACTGGTCTCCGTGGTTGGCCCATCCAGCATACGCTTGCATAGATTCGTGGGAAGCAGGAAAGCGGAATCCTCTCGATGATCCGAAAAGTTTCAAACAAACGTTTGAAACAGTCGTTTGTTTATGGTGCAATGCACTCAGTCCCCAGCCCCGGAGACCGACATGGCACAAGACACCCGCGAACAGCTGCTCGACGCAGCCGAGCGTCTCTTCAGCGAACGGGGCGTGCGGGCCAGCTCTGTGCGTGACATCACCCGCAGTGCTGGCGCCAATACCGCCGCCGTCAACTACCACTTCGGCTCGAAGCTCGGCCTGCTGCAAGCCGTCTGCGCTCGACGCCTCAAACCGCTCAACGCCGAGCGTATCGCGGGCCTGGTCTTGCTGGCCGAGGCCCCCGAGACTCCCCGGCTCGAGTGCATCCTGCGGGCCTTCCTGCAGCCAGCCTTCACCATGTTCCGCGAGCACCCCGAGTTCATGCGCCTGTTCGCCGCACTGCACGTGGCACCCGACAACATGCGCTCACTGGTCTACCGAAACACCGACTCCGAGCAACTGGTGCGCATGCTGCGCAAGACGCTTCCCCGAGCCCTGCCCGAAGCGTCCGCCCAGGAACTGTTCTGGCGGGTGCATTTCATCGTCGGAGCGATGAGCATCGCCTTTACCGGCAGCCCGGACATCGGTCTGCTCTCGGCCGGCGAAGTCGCCCGCGATAGCGACCCGGTGATGCTCGAACGCCTGATCGACTTCGGCGCAGCAGGTCTGTCTGCCATTCCGGCCTTTGAGGCTCTCGCCCTACCAGGAGACTCCCGATGAAACCTAGCCTGACGGTCCTACTGGCCCTGAGTCTGGGATGGTGCGGTTGCCAGAAGAGTGGCGGCTCGAGCACCTCGTCCGTCCAGGGCCCCCCGGCCGCGAGCAACCAGCCTGCTTCCAGCAACCAGCCCGCCTCCAGCGCCCAGCCTGCTCACTGGTCGGCTGCGCTGGCCGCGCTCGCCGCCGCGCCCCAGCCCGAAGCGCTGATCGCCGACAGTGCGGCCGTGGCCTTGTGGAATGCGCGTATCGCCGACAGCTGGCCGCTGCTTTCGGACTATGTCGGCACACTGCTCGCTGCGAAGCTGCAAGACCTGCTCGGGAAAGGCGGCTCGAGCTTCACAATCTCGCAAGTCACGCTCATCAGCCACAACCTCGCTGAAGCTCCGGCATTCCTGGCAGCCAGCAGCGCCGCGGGCCAGAGCTTCGAGCTGCGTCTGCCGGCCGCTTCCCAGGGTTGGGAGCTCGCGCTACAGCTGCGCGCCGACTACACACTGTTCGGAGGATCGGCGACTCTGCAGCATTTTGCCGACTTCGACATCCAGATCAGCGGCCTGCAGGCGGCACAGCAGGTCTTGGTCGACAGCTCTGATCCTCTGCGGCCCCAGGTCGTCTCGCTGGCGCCGCCCGTGCTCGATCTGCAGCTGCAGATCAGCAGCAGCCACTTCGCGGCGGGACCCGTGCTGCAATTCCTGTCTCCTCTGTTGGACGTGTTCTTGCGCAGTGAGCTCGATGGGGTCGTGCAGGATATCGCCCAGCAGCTCGGCGGTTTGTTCCAATCCCCCGGCCCGACCCTGGGCATGGGTGGGCCCACGCCGACGGCTTTTGGCGGTCCTGTACAGGATCTCGAATCGCTGGCCGTCGCGACCGAAGACGCGTTGGTCGCCGACCACTTCCACTCGGGCATGGTCTTTGAGGCTCTGTTCGACCAGGACAGCTACGGCAGCGGCAATCTCATGGATATCTGGGGCCAGGGGGACTCGGCCTTCTGGACCGGCCACTACCTGGCCTCTATCGCCTACCAATACAGCCTGCAGCCCGACGCCGCGCTCGAGAGCCGCGCCGCCGAGGTGCTGGCTGCTTTCGGCCGCTGCCTGGATATCTCCCCACAAGGCCAGCTTTCCCGCGTGGCGCTGCCCCTGGCCAGCCCCTTCACCGTCAACATGCCGGCGGACCACCGCTACTTCATCGGCCACCTGCAGGGTGTGGCCTGGGTGGGTCTCGACGACGTCTCTCGCGACCAGTACATCGGCGTGATGCTCGGTCTGGGCCGGGTCCACAGCCATATCCCCGCACTGAGACCGCTGGCGGCCCAGCTGATCGGACGCATGCTCAGCTATCTCGACAGCCACGGCTGGAGCACCTGGCGCAACGACGGGATCGAGCTGGCTGCCAGCTTCGCCCAGAATCCGCTGGCGATGCTGGCGCTGCTGCAGACAGGCAAAGCCACCGATCCCGCCCGTTGGGGGCCCCAGTTCGACGCCTGGTCACCGATGCTGGCGGTCGCCTGGTTGCCGGCCTGGTTCGGCACCCTCAACACCCACGAGGAATACTACAAGTTCAACCTGCTGCACGACAACCTCGTCAGCCTGTGTGAGCTCGAGACCTCCCCCGACCGCTACCGCGAATACCTGAAGATCCTGCGCCTCGAGCGCGCGGCCCTCGCGCATCACCAGAACGCCTGGTTCGACGCGGTCTACGCGATGGCAGTGCCGACTGAAGCGGCGACCGTCGCGCCGCTGGTCGAGGAAGGACTGCAGCGTTGGGGCGCCCGTCCGCGCCGAGGCTTTGCCGTCCAGAACAGCACGGATCCCCTGATTCCGCAGACCCTGTTCCAGTTCCTCGATCCATCCAAGCCACCGGAGCTGATCGCCGCCCAGGCGTTGCCCGTGGAACGTCGTCGTTTTGCGGACTACCTCTGGCAACGCTCGCCCTTCGACCTCGACGGTAATTGGCCCGCGGCCTTCCAGGCTCCAGGCATCGACCTGCTGTTGCCCTACTGGTTTGCGCGCGTCCACGGGCTGCTTTAGGCCGAACCCGCTTGCGAACAGGTCGGACGGTTGACGTCTGAAGACGGCTCGGATAGCCTCGCTGACGCGTAGCAACCAGACCGGAGTCGGCAGTGTCCGATGCTCTTGCCGTCGAGGCGGACTCCAACGCGGCCAGCTCTTTGCGTCGCTTCGGGCAGAACCTGCTCGGGCTGGCGGTGTTCGCTCTGTCGGCATTGCTCGTCTGGTGGAAGAGCTACCACTGGGGCATGCTCCCCACCCCGCCCTGGGTGCTGTGGACAGCGCTGCTGACTGTGCCCGCGTTGGCGTTTGCGGCTTCGGTCCTGCTCTTTGCGCTGGCCCGGATTCTGGAGCCGCTCAAGCTGCAGCGCACACCTCAGCCCAGTGAGCTCCGTCGCTTGCAGCGCAGCGCGGGGTTCTTCTGGCTGCTGGCAATGCTCGCCCCCGCTGCACCCTGGATTCCGTGGTTCCATTTCGACCAGGGCCCTGCTGATGCCTGGCTTGCCATCTGCTGCTTCGCCTTGCTGTGCCTGGCGCTCCTGCCCGCCTGGCAGCTAAGCGTCTTCGTCAGAGCTCTGCGGGGACTCTGTGCCGATGAGACACCGCAGCCTGCGGCCCGCTCGCCGGTCTTTCTGCAGCGGCTTGAGCTGCGCGGTCCCTGGCTGCTGGGGATGGTGCTCATGCCCTGTCTGCTGCTGACGCTCACGCCCGCCTTTTCTGAGCTGGTCGCCACCAGCACTTCGGCCCAGGAGCTCGCCGGGATCGTGCTGCTCGCGCTCTTTGTGCTGCTGTATTTCGCCGTTTGGGCCCTGTTGCTGATCTTCCTCGAGCTGCAGAACCGCTTCCTGCGCGCACTGCTCGCCAGACAGCAGGCTCTGCGGGCACTGTGCCAGGGGCAGCCTGACATCGCCATGAGCCGCCCGCAACTGACCGGCTTACACACGACCACCGGCGTGATGCAGATCGTCGCGACGGTGGCCGCGGTGCTCTGTTTTCTGCTCGCCTGTGGGCCGTTGCTTGCCGCTCTGGCGTTTGGCTTCTCGGGACTGTTCGGACTCAATGCGCGCCCTTTCTCAGGGCTCGTGCTGAACTTCCTGTGCTTGTGGTTGCTTGGAACCTGCCTGCTGGCGCTTGGTCGAAGCGGCGTCAGCCTGACGGGCTTCTGGCAGGCCTGGCTGCAGCGTCAGGACGCGCAGGTCTCTGCCGCTGATCTCGGCCCGCAGACCAGGAGTGTGGAGCGCTAGGGCCGCACGGCGCCCCCCCCCGATGCGCAAAGCCCCGGCAGAACCGGGGCTTGTAGAGCAGCTTTCGGGCTACTTCAACGCAGGAACTTTACCGCCTCGCCGGGCACCTCAAAGGGAGCCACTTCGCCAAGCTGGCTGACGTTCATGACCGTGATCCAGGCCATATGCTCCTCAGTCGTGAGGGCGGCCTGGGCATCGGTGTTGGTCTTCTCACCGCTGTCTGGCCGCGCCGCAGTCAGGCAGGTCACGATGATCTGCTCGATGGTCTCGCCATCGCTGGAAAGGTGAATATCATACATCATCTGGCCGAACGATCTGTCCACACGGGACAGGAGTGGGTTCGGGCTTCAGCCAGCGCCGAAGCAGCCAGACTGCTGTATCTCGCTGAACTTCTCCACTGCCATCTTGGTCGGACCGTAGACACGCAGATGCCGCAGCACCGGAAGCTCAGCATCGCTGACCGTTCCACTCTCAAGATGCTGTTGCTGGGGTCCTGCCAGTTCGGCGTCGACCCATTCGGCGGTCTTGGACAGCTTCTTGATGTCCACCAGAACTTCTTCGAGCGACTTGAAGAGCTTATTCGCCTTCCGGCCCTCATCGCAGCCGTTGAGCGTCTTCCACTGGCCTTCTTGAAGACTCGCACCGCCGTTGGCGCCAGCCATCTGGAAGCCTTCGAAGGGCGCGCTGAAGTGCACCAGATTCTTGAAGTGCTCGGTCGTATACGACGCAGACACCACGAGGGAGTTGATCTGGTGGTCTTCGCCCTGGGCGAGGCCCCCGCGGATCTGGGTCTCCAGTTCGTAGTTGCCCGCCTTCGCTGTCGTCTTGATCACACGTTTGAGCGCCTTGGACGGCTTCTCATCGGCGAGCAATCCGGCAGGCAAAGCCAGACCGAGCAGGCAGCAGGCTGCCAGCAGGTTTCGGATCATCGGTTCCTCCTCTAGTGCGAATCGGTCACAATCGCGACTCGAGCGATCGGGATCTCTAGAATCAGCCACTTTAGTCTATAATGCATCCCTGCTCTCCGTGCCAGCAGCTCGTCCAAAGTCGTTGCAGGCGCTCCGGATAGCGAACGAGCCATCGACATCTCCCAAGAAAGCGCTCTGGGGCCAGGCTGTGGCGGTCTCTGCAGTTCGATGCGAAGATATGCCTGTGCCACGATCTCAAGAGGGACCCGCAGATGGCTGACTCTCCAGAATGCCCGCAGGAACCCGATGCGGATCCCACCGAGATAACCAGGAACAGGCCCCTACCCCGCGCTGCCTCAGGATCTGAAACCAGCACGCAGGCGTCGAACGACGAGCTCCCCCTGGCCGCGCCGGTTCCTGAGACACTTGGAGAACTGGTGATCGAGAGAGAGCTCGCTCGAGGCGGAATGGGGGTCGTATTTGCAGCGCGGCACCCACAGCTCGGCCGCCGGGTGGCCGTCAAATTGATGCAACTCGACGCCCCTGAAGGCGACCCACGTCGCGAGCGCTTCGCCATCGAGGCGCGCGCTGCCGCTCGGCTGAGGCACCCCAACATCGTGGGCATCCACAGCGTCGGCGAAGCGGATGGCCGGCCCTACCTGGTCATGGACCTGATCGAGGGCCCCTCGCTGAAGGACATCGTCCAAGAACAAGGGCGCCTCGCCCCCCGAGAGGCCGCGCAGCTCTGCCTGCAGCTCGCCAACGCGCTGGCGTACGCACACCGGCACGCGATCTTGCATCGCGACCTCAAACCCGCCAACATCCTGCTCGATCCCGAGGGCGCCCCGATCATCACCGACTTCGGTCTGGCCAAAGAGGTCAAGGCCCCAGAAGAACACGGGTTGACCCACAGCGGCCAGATCATGGGCACGCCCGCGTACATGCCCCCCGAACAAGCCGATGGCCGGCTCGAGGCCGTCGATCGGCGGGCGGACATCTACTCCTTGGGAGCCACTCTCTACGAGCTGCTGACCGGCCAGCCGCCCTTTTCCGGCCCCACCGTCATGAACATCCTGCACGCGGTGTTGACCCACGAGCCGCAGGCACCACGGAAGCTCGCCCCGCACCTCGATGCCGACCTCGAGACGATCTGCCTGAAGTGCCTCGAGAAGGAGCCCGGAGCCCGCTACGACTCGGCGCAACGGCTGGCAGACGACCTGCAACGCTATCTCGCCGGCGAGCCCATCGCAGCGAGACGCGCGTCGCCGGGCGAACGCGCTGTCAAATGGCTGCGCCGCAACCGAAGACTGGCGACCAGCCTCGCCGCCACCGTGGTCATCGCTCTGCTCGTCATCGCGGGGCTGAGCGCGCGCTTCGTCTTGCAGCTCAGAGAGGTCAATGACAACCTGCGGGTGCAGGCAGACACGCTCAACGCGCGGGGTCTGGAGCTCCAACGCGAACGGGCCGAAGTCACGCGCCAGCTCGAGCGCGCCAACCATCAGTACATTTTGGTGCTCGAGAGCTTCAACACCCTGGTCCACGGCGTGAACGATGAGCTCGGGGACGTTCCGGGCGCCCACATCCGTGGCTTCCGGAAACGCATTCTCGACACCGTGCTGGTGCAGCTGACGCGCCTGCAAACCACCGAAGGAGCACGCAGCGGCATCGCGATGCATCGTACGGCGACCCTCAGCCTGCTCGGACAGCTGGCACTCGCGGCCGGGCGTACCGATGCGGCAGCCGAAGCGCTGAGCGGCGCCGTGCATTCGGCGCGCAGGCTGGTTGCGGGTGACGCGAGCAGTGACAACCGTCGTCTGCTAGCCGGCGCGCTGCGCAAGCTGGGGTCGATCAAAGACCAACAAGGCGATCTTGACGCGGCGCGCCGATGCCTGAGAGAAGCCCTCGAGCTCTGCCGCGCGTTGGCTTCGCAGAGTCTTGACGCAGACCGCGAGCTGGCGCAAACGCTGGATGGCTTCGCAAATGTGTTGCGCAAACAGGGAGACATGGCCGCCGCATTCGCAGCGTACGACGAGGGGCTCGAAGTCTCCCAACGGCTAGCGACCCAGAATCCCGAGAATTCCGGGCTGCAGCTGCTGCTGGCCAGCCATCTCGAAGCCGTCGGCTGGGCGCGGCTCAACCAGGGCCAGCTGACCGCAGCGTTGCGGTCCGCTTCGGCTGCTCTGGAACTCTACAGGGCGATCCCTCTCGACGGGGTACCCAGCGTTTCGGTCCCGTCCGAGCTCTCTCGCTGTCTGAATCTGAGCGCTGAGATCCACAGGCAGCTCGGTTCGTTGCAGGCCGCCAGTCAGGCGATCGACGAAGGCCTGCAGTTGCGTGAGGCGCTTGTGGCCCACGATCCCTCCAGCGCAGGCGCCCGGCGGCAGCTGGTCGTGAGCCTCGGTTACCAGGCAGACTTGTGCATCCAACAAGGATTGCTAGAGCCCGCCGCAGCCGCCTACGCTCGGGCCCTCCAGGCCATCCGCGCGCTGGTGGCCCTCGACCCTGGAAGCGCACGGGACGCCCAACAGCTCGCAGCGATTCTGCGCGCAGACGGGGCTCTCAGGGTGCGTCTGGGCATGCTCGAGCAGGCGCAGGACTCCTTCGGCGAGGCGCTGCGCATAAGCACACAGCTCGTGCACCAGGATCCGAGCAGCGCGGACATGCGCCGCGACCTCTGCAGTGACCTCGAGAGGCTTGGGGCAGCTCTGCAAGAGCTGGGCGACATCGAGGCGGCCTTCAAGTGTTTCAGCCAGGCCCTGGTGACCTCAAGAGAGCTGGCGGAGGCGGACTCTACCAGCGTCAACGCGCGCCGAAACCTGTTCGTCGCGCTGGACAAGCTCTCACAGGTCCAGGAGCTGCAGGGCGATCATGCCCGCGCGTTGCGCGGCTACAACGAGCAACTGGAGATCTGCCGTGCGCTGCTCGCGCGCGCGCCTTTGAGCTCACGCGCGCGGCGCGACCTGTCCGTGGCCCTTGAGCGCCTGGGCGACTTTTTCCGGGGGCAGGCCGATCCTCACACGGCGCTGCCCTTCCTCGAGGAATCGAGGGTCTTGCGTGAGGAGCTGGTGGCACGCGACCCCGCCGATCTGACGGCTCGCCGCGACCTCGGCTACGCGTGGGCGAAGATCGGGGAGGCACGCCGCGACGTGTGGGACCTCGAGGGCGCGGTCGAGGCTTCGGAGGCCGCCTTGTTGCTTCGCCGAGGCCTGGCGGCAAGCGCACCGCAGGACGCCGCCCTGCAGAGCGAGCTCGCGGTCGCGCTGAGTCTGGTTGCCGAGCTCTACCACTGGCAACGCCAACTCGACCACGCCCGCGGGCTGCTCGAGGAGACGGTGAGGATCCGTCGCGGTCTGGTCGAGCTCGACTCCACGCACGTCACGATCCGGCAGGAGTTGGCCATCTCTCTGGGAATGCTTGGAGAGCTGAGGGCGAAGCTTCGCGACCAGGAGGGCGCGATCAACATCACACTCGAAGCAGTGACGCTGCTGGAGGATCTCGCCGCCCGGGCACCCGGCAATCCCGAGCTGCGCATGGATCTCGTCGAGACGCGCTGGCAACTGGGGATTGCCTACCAGGGAGTCGCGCAGTACCCTGCCGCCCTCTCGCAGCTGCGCGAGGCGCGGGGCGGCTTCGAGGCGCTGGCCGGTCGTTTTCCAGAGCTCGAGTGGCGTCTACTCGACGTAAGCAGGGACATCCTGCAGACCGAGTTGCTGGCCGGTGAACGCCAGGCCCGCAGCCCTGCGGAGTTTCTGGAGCTCGGCTACGCCCACTACCGGTGCGGCGCCTACCAGGCCTCCGTGGCCGGCTTCCTCATCGCTCTGGAGTCCGAAGAGCTGGCTGCAGAGCTGGAGCGACCGAATCTCTACAACGCCGCCTGCGCCGCCGCGTTGGCCTCGACAAGCGCAGAAGCTACGGAAGCCGAGGCGCTGCGAGCCCAGTCCCTGCGCTGGCTGCAAGAAGACCTCGAGCGGCGGCGCGCCCTCGTGCGCATGCTCCACGGACGACCGCATCGATCACCAGAGGAGACACAGGCGATCGAGGCGGAGCTGCGTTTCCAGCAAGACCATCTCGAGCACGCCCGGGAACGGGATCCCGACCTGGCAGTGCTGCGGCCGCTGCCGGCGTTCCAGGCGCTGTTCGAGGAGTGAGTGGACCGCCAGGAGCTACTGCGCCAACAGACCGTCGGCGAAGCGGTTCTTGTCGCCCTGATTGAGCTGCCAGTACTTGCCGCTGGGGAAGGCCATCGGACAGGTCGCCGCGTGCGGACAGAGCTTGTCCGGGTCCGTCAGGGGATTCTCGCGGGAAGGATGTTGCTGGCCCGCACGTGCACAATACAGCAGGCGGTTGGCCGTGACTGGCCCCACGCGGCTGCGCATCTGCATGCTGCAGGCGCCCGACTTCTGCTCGCTGCTGGCCGCACGCAACTGCTGTGGCGCCCGCCCATTGCGCCCCGACCAGCGCTTGAGGGTTTCGATCACGAACGGACAGTTGAAGACCAGGTTCTGGACTCCGGCCTCCAGCCAGTGGCGGGCGAAACGCAGGGCCGCTTCTGGCTCAAAGCCCGGCGCCTCGAAGTTGGCGAGATGGGACGTCACCACATCCCACTGGTTGCCCTCGTCTCCCTTGCCATTGAGCGCCGGCAGGCCGGCGAAGCCGATAGCGCGGGCCCCTTTGTCTGCGGGCTGAGCCTCTGCCCAGGTGCGGCTGGCACGCTCGATCAGCTCCAGACTCTCACGGGTCACCCAACCATCGTACGGCAACCACTCTTCGGCGCTGATCGCCCGCGACAACCAGTAGAAAGCTGACGGAGGCAGCTGGAACAGCCTCAGAGCCCCTCCGGGGGCGGCGAGCAGCCATGGGGCTCCGGGCCGCTTGACACGCCGCTGCACGGCATCTTTGAGCAGACGCGCAGTCTCTGGATCGAGTTGGCCATCGTGGCGCGTCTTGGCTTCTTCCAGGCTCTCTTTGAGCAGCGTCCAGCTCTCGGCCTCGCCCGCAGGTTTGCCCGCGATGCTCGGGATATCGAGCCGGTTGCGTTCACCAGACTGTTCCCATTGGAACAAGAACAGCGCCGCACGCGTCAAGGAGTCGAACACGCCGGAGAACACCTCGAGACTCTCAGGGGTTTGGCGCCCGGCCGGAGTCAGGAACGGCTGCACCCAGTAGCCCAGGCTGGCCAGGTCGCGTTGCAGCTGGTCGACAAAGGCTCCCTGCTTCTGCCGGGACTTGCCCCCCCAGACGCTGTCCTTGTCCCGGTCTCCCAAGCGCAGCTGAAAACCGCCGTAATGCGGAGAGCTCGCCTCGAGAGCACCCGGGGAATCGAAGCCGCGGCGCGCCTTGTCCGTACCGACCACGACCTCGGCCTCGACCCGCATACCGACGTCCCGCACTTCGGGATGACGCCGAGCCAGCTGTCCCACCGGCAGGTTCAACACCGCCCGCCCCGCCTCGCTGACGGTGTCGAAGGCCGCGATCTTGGTCTGCTTGCTGAAGATCTCAGCGCGCAGGGGCCGCCCATCGGGGACGTTGGCAAGCAAGAGCTCCAGAGGGCGTTTGCCATCCGCGAGTGGCCCCCAGTTCGCAGACAGCACATGGGGCTTGGCCGCCGCTCGTTCCGTCGGCCCTGGACGATCGAGTGCCGCCGCGGCGGTGTGCAGGGCTTTGCGGGTCGCCGGGCACGGAGCGCCGTCGGTGTGCTCCAACTTCTCTGCCGTCTGGAACTCGCGGCTGGCGCTGCTCAGGCTCGGATCGAGCTGGCCGCGGGCCGCCCCGGGAGCCGCCCGCAGCTTGTCGGCCAGATGCAGCTGGGTCAGCTTGGAGGCGGCCACGCGGTAGCTGGCCAGGGCAAAGCCGGGATCCTGCTCGTCGGGTTTCTTGACGGCATTCGCCACCCGTGCGCGCACCTCTTCCTCTTCGCCTTCCAGCTCCTTGTCTTCGACCTCGACGGTCTCCTGGCTGTGATGCGGGCGTTGTTTCTGCTCCGCCGGCCCAGCCTGTGCCTCGACCTTGTCGAGGAATTCCGTCCAATTCCAGTGCGGAGGCAGGCCGGTCTCGTCCCAGAGGCCGGGTGTCTCCTTCGACTGCTGCCCCGCCGTGAGCTGGCACGCGGACAGAAAGCCCCGGAAACCCGACTTGGCCAGACGTCCCTCGCCCAGAGCCCGGTAGCGCAACGGCGGAGGCAGCGTGAGGCAGGGGATGCCGTACTTGACCGACAGGTAGGCCCCCAGGCGGGCCGCCGCGGCGCGTTGGGCTTGCGGGTAGTCTTCGAAGAAACGCCAGCCCCGGAAGGAGCCGCGATGGCCGTCGAAAGTTGTCACCTCGTAGTCGACATCCATCTTGTTGCCCGGAGCATGAGCCAGACCGAGCAACACCACGCCGAGCTGACGGGCCTGCTGCGCGGCGCTCCAGGGCCCCAGCCGACCGGCCCCCAGGTCCGGGTCGTAGAGCTGCAGAATGCGGCCGTCGCGGCTGACCACAAACGGCGCCGTCGGCCCGCCATCGAGATACAGCAAGCGCGCCAGCGCCTCGGCGTCGGGACGCGCGGCATGGGTCAGCACGACCTGGTCGTAGGCCGGCTTGGCTGCGAAGCGGGTCAACACACGGCCGAAGAAGTTGTCGGCCGCCGTGGCCTTTTCCGGAGGGGAGGCCTTGGTGTAGACGCGGTTGTCCAACGGCAGCTTGAAGTCTGCAAAGCTCAGGCTCTCGACTTCGAGCTTGATCCGCCCGGCCCGCAACACCCGACTGCCGACAGCCAACACACTGGTCTGACCACCATGCCAACGCCACCAGGGCGCCGCCTCGCCACCGGGCCCGAGCACCAGTTGGGTGCCCTCGCGCAGTTGTTCGAGGGTTTGAGGAATCGCACTGCCGGTTGCACCGCTCATTGAACTCTCACTGCTCGGGCCGTGGCGGCCATTGTCTCTCAGAGCTCCCAGAGCCCATCAGCGACCGGATCGAGCCCACCAGGACCGTCGTGCTGATGCAGGAAGGGCCGCGCCTCTTCTCCCGCCCCGGCCGCCAGCACCAGATCGAAGGGAGCGAGCACGCGCGCCACAGGGCTCTGACTGGGCACTGGATGGGCTTTGCCGGACAGCTCGAGCTCGAGGGAACCCGCCGGTACCGAAGGCTCACACAGCACGCCTTGCTTGTCGGTGCGCCCTTCGCGGACCGAACCGGGCAGCTTCAGCCGGTAGGCCAGGTCTGCTTGCGGAGCGAGGCCGTTGTCGACCACACGCACGAGCAACACGTCGGGGCCGTCCGCGGGCCATTCCTTGGCGGCAGCGGCTGCGCCCGCGGGCTCTGCGAGGGGAACCTCTGTCCACGGCTCACTGTCCGGGTCGACGATGGCGAGGCGGTACTTCCCGGCGGCGATGTCGCGGAACAGGTAGCGGCCCCGCGCGTCCAACACGCTGCGTGCGAGCTCGGCGTCTCCCTGCTCGGGCAGCAACACGACGGTCTCACGTGGGATGGGGATGCCTGCGGTGTCGCTGATCGTGCCCGCCAGCACCACGACCGGCTTGGCCGGCTCATCCGGCTGGCCCGCGTCTTTCTTGAGGTCTTGTTCGACTCTCTCGGGCGTGACTGCAGCCGGTGGTCCATCGAGCGGCGCCGCAGGCTCAGCCTGGACAGCCGCCGGCACGGCCCGTGTGGCAGGCTCGCCATCGGCCGGCTGGTCGGCCCGCGCCTGGTTGTCGACCGGACCGCCCCCACCCGCCTGGGTGTCGAGCGCATCACGCTGTTGTTGCTGCGCCGCCGCCACCCGCGGGGTCGGAGCCAGAGGCGGTCCTCCGCCTCCGTAGGGTGCGTCGCCGATCAGCACATTGGGCGCCCCGTTAAGGATCACCCCTGGTTGGATCCCACAGTGCAGTGTGATGTCACCCTGGCGCGCCGCGGGCCGCCCATCGATGTCGACCACCGGCGAGCCCTGCGCGATGATGAACAGATTGGGACCCTGGCAGGCAGCGTGCAGCCCAAAGTCGCCTTGCCGGGCGGCGAAACGCCCGTTGATCAAGGTCTTGGTGTGGCCGTCGAGGATCGGTCCGATCACGGGATGTGGCGCGACCAGCGGCACATGGTCCACATGGATCGGGCACAACACCATGTCGAAGTAGCAGGCCGCAGGTCTTCCCAAGGTTCCACCCCATACAGATGCACTCTAATTGTAGCGAGCGCCGCACAGCGCGGGAGGATTTTCCCTGCCCGCCCACAAGTCTGCCGCAGACAGGCCAGGCATCTACTACCAAAGCTTTCCTGCGCGCGGGGATCGGGTATTCTGCAACACAGAGTGCACGCCAAACGGAGGCTCCCATGCCGTTCGCCTCGATCTCCGAAGCCATCGAAGACATCCGCCAGGGCAAGATGATCGTGCTGGTCGACGATGAAAACCGCGAAAATGAAGGCGATCTGACCATGGCCGCCGAGCTGGTGACGCCCGAGGCGATCAACTTCATGGCCAGATTCGGCAGAGGCCTGATCTGCCTGCCCATGGAAGAGCGGATCATCAAGCGCCTGGGCTTGACCATGCAGACCGAGCAGAACACTTGCACTTTCGGCACTGCGTTTACAGTCAGCATCGACGCACGCGAAGGGGTCACGACCGGGATCAGTGCTGCGGACCGGGCCCTCACCATCCTCAAGGCCATCGACCCGAGCTGCCGGCCCGAAGAGCTCTCGCGGCCGGGCCACATCTTCCCCCTGAAGGCACGCCAGGGCGGAGTGCTCGTGCGCACGGGCCAGACCGAAGGTGCGGTCGACCTGGCGCGCATGGCCGGTCTTCGGCCTGCGGGTGTGATCTGCGAGATCATGAACGACGACGGCACGATGTCGCGCCTTCCGCAGCTGGTCGCGTTCTGCAAAGAGCACGATCTCAAGCTGGTCAGTATCGCCGACATGATCGAATACCGCCGCAAACGGGAGAAGCTGGTAACGCGCCGCTGCTCGGCTGCCCTGCCCACGCGCTGGGGTGATTTCGACATCCATGTCTTCACCTCGCAGTTCGATGGCGAGCATCCGCACCTCGCGATGTGCCTCGGTGAGATCGGCAAGCTCAGCCCCAATGGAAGCAGTGTCCCTCAGGACGATCCCGTGCTGGTGCGCGTGCATTCGGAGTGCCTGACCGGCGACGTGCTGGGCTCGATCCGCTGCGACTGTGGACATCAGCTCGAACAGGCGATGGCCGCGATCCAGAAAAACGGCTCGGGCGTGCTGCTGTACATGCGTCAGGAAGGCCGCGGCATCGGGCTGAAGCACAAGATCCAGGCCTACAAGCTGCAAGACGAAGGGATGGACACCGTCGAAGCCAACACCTCGCTCGGCTTCGCACCCGATCTACGCGACTACGGACTGGGAGCCCAGATCCTGGCGGACCTCGGCGTGCGGCGCATGCGGCTGCTGACCAACAACCCCCAGAAAGTCGCGGGCCTCGAGGGGTACGGTCTGGAGATCGTCGAGCGCGTGCCCCTGTACGGCGAGGTCACTGCTGAAAACAAGCACTACCTGCAGACCAAGAAAGAGAAGCTCGGGCACATGCTCGACGGCATTTGAACGCATTCCGGCTGCCCGCTCGTGCCCCCCTCCTCTTCTCACGCCCGCCTGCTGGGCAGCTCTCCGCCGCCACGGCGAGCCAGCGTTTCCGCTTGGAAACGGTCCCAGTTGCGAGAACATCGCAAAGACTCTATGATTGCTGCCCCAAAACACGCAATCTGGAGGAGACCTTGTGTCAAGCTGGCAAAAACGTCTGATCGTGTTGATTCTCGCAGGAAGCGCGGGTGTGTTCTTCACCGCTTGTGGGGACGCGACCCCCTCAGGCAATCAGGGTGCAGACTCTACGGCGACCCCGACGCCTGACGCCGACCCGGCGAGCGCCGAGCTGGGCCCGGCGCCCGCTTGGGATGCCGAGGCGTACCCCCTGTTCACGGGCTCACTCTACTCCGGCAAGAAGGCCTACAAAGACCTGGAGGAGATCAAGGCCAACCTCGACGACGTCTTCGTCGTGGACCTCGGCGACGCTGAGCTGACCGAAGTCCCCGCTGTGCTCTTCGAGTGCAAACGCCTGCAGAAACTGGACTTGAGCGACAACAAGCTGACCTCGCTGCCCGCCGAGCTGGGCAAACTCGGCAACCTGCAGCAGCTCAACGTCAGCGACAACCTGCTCAGCGCGTTGCCCCGAGAGCTCGGCTGGCTCGCCAACCTGACCGAGTTGAACTGCTCTGAGAACCAATTGACGGGGCTGCCGGCAGAGATCAGCCGCTGCGGCTCGCTGAAGTCGATCAACCTCAATGACAACAAGCTGCTGCAGGGTCTGCCTGACGCGGTCCTCGAGCTCAAGAGCCTCGAGTCGCTCTATGCGATCCGCTGTGATCTGCACAGCCTGCCCGAGTTGGGCACCATGGAGAAGCTGCGCTACCTGACCATCGAGCGCAATCCGAACCTGGCCAAACTGCCCGACAGCTTCGACAAGCTGAACTTCTACGAGTTCAGCTTGAGCGGCTGCACCAAGCTCGATTTCGAGGATGCTTTCGCCAAGCTGGCCAAGCACTCGAATCTGAAGAAGCTGCACATGCAGAACGTTCCTCTGCAGGAATACAGCATGTTTGGCGGCACGCCGAAGCAGTACGAGCCTCTGGTTTTGCCCGACAACCTCAAAGACCTGCAGCTGACTGCGCTGAACATCTCCTACAACTCGATCACGGTCGAGATGCTGGCGAAGGTCATCGACGGGTGCGCAGGCATGCCCGCATTCACCAGCCTGAATCTGTCGGACGTGCACGTCGAGGCGATTCCCAGCAACATCGGGAAACTGAGCAACCTCGAGTACATCACCATGTGGCGCATGCCGATCACAAGCCTGCCGGCAGAATTCAACCAGCTGACCAAGCTGAAGCTGTTCTCGTTGGCTGGCTGCGAGAATGTGACCTCGTTGCCCGACCTCAGCGCGCTGACAGAGCTGACCGAGTTCGACGTCGAAGACTGCAAGTTGACCGAGATCCCGGCCTGGGTGGCGCGTTTCAGCAAGCTGAAGACCTTGGAGCTGTCGAGCTGCCCCGAGATCACGGGGCTGCCCGACTTCCTCAACACCCTGACGCTGCTCGAAGACCTCGACCTTGCCCACTGCGCGAAGATCACCAGCCTGCCCAGCCTGGAGGGTTTGGATGCGCTCGAAGACGTCGACATGCGCAAGACCGGCATCTCCGAAGAGGACTACAACGCGCTCAAGGCGCAGTATCCCACGGTGGCCTTCCGCTGGCAGAAACCCTGACGCGTGCCCTCAGCTGCCAGGCCGCCAGCCTGGTAGCCTCCCCTCCTCACGCCGTTGCAGCCGCACGGCCTTGCCCGTACAACAATGCCTGATGCAATTCGCTGAGGAGCTTCCTTGGCCCGTGGGAAATGGAGACGGAGGCGGGCGCGGGCGGTCTCCCTGAGCCCTTTCCGCAGCTGTCAGCTGTTGGATCGCTCTGACGGCGGAATGCAGCTGCGCTTCCCCCGCACCGGCCATGGTCTGGCGCATTTTGCGATCTGGATCCTGCTGATGGTGATTGTCGTCGGCGGCCTGACGGTGCCGGTGGTGCTCGGCAGCATCTTTGGCAAGGCGAGCTTCTTCGAGATGCTGGCTGCCGGCTCCTTCATGATTCCCTATGCGGCTCTTTTCGGCTTGGCGATGGTGCGCCATCCGACGGCCCACCGCGGCGCCCGCCTCGTGCTGCACCCGGACGGGAAAGCGCTGGAGGTCGGGAGCCAGAGCTTTACCCGCGACCAGCTGGTGGGGCCGATGCTGTTTCCCTCCCACTTCGCGGGCAGCACCTACTACAGCCTGGAGCTGTTGTTCCGCGAGCGCGCTCCGCTACGGCTGGCCCAGGACCGCGCCACGGCTCCGCTGGCGGAAGCCGCCGAGGCCATCGCCGCCTGGCTGGGTCGCGAGACCGCCCCGGCTTCGGTCGCCGGAGCGGCCAACGATCCGGTGCTCGCGGCGACCCTGCCCCAGGCACCGCCCACCCAGGTGTCTCTGGCCGAGCTCCCACCGGACCATGACGAGGACCTCGGCAGCCAGCCGCTGCTCGAGTTCTACGAGCTGCGCAGCATCACGGGCCGTGGGCGCGTGCGTCGCACCCGCAGCTGCCTGGAACTGACCAGCAAGGGCCCGCTGGCGCCTGTGATCTTGAGCCTGGTGGGTTTGCTGTTGATCCTGGCGCTGCCTGCGATCCGCTTCCTCACCAGCGGCCGGCTCGACGTTCCCTGCGCCGTGATCCCGATCGTGCTGGCGGTCAGCCTGTCGGCGAGGCTCTGGACCTTCCTGCGCGACTTCGAGCTGCGCGTCTTTCCCGACGGCAGGGCTCGCTTGCAGACGCGGGCCCTCGGTCTACAGGCCCTGTTCAAGACCCGCGAGCTGGGCAAGGTGGTGTTCCGGGTCACGACTCTGGGCGAAAACAAGGGGCTGGCGCTGATGGCGCACAGCGCCGTGAGTAAGCCGATCCAGGTCTGGCGCAGCACCACCTCGAGTGACCTGCAGCGCATCTGCCTCAGTCTGCAGGCCCTGCTGGGGAGCAAGATCGAGGGCAGCCTGGCCGTACAGACCGCGCAGCTGCCGGACGGTCCCGTGTTCTACCAGGACAGGGTCTGTGAGCTCCGTTGGAGCTGCGAGCGGGCCGTCGCGGGGGAGCCCGCCGAGATCAGCCTCGAGAGCCGCATCCGCTATCGGCCTCTGATTCTGGACGCGCTCGGCCTGCAGCTGCTGGCCTCGCCGCTGTATATCGGGGGACTCGCGCCTCTGTTCATGAGAACCGGCCTCGGGGTGCCGATGCTGTGTCTGCTGCTGGCGCTGCTCGTGGCTTTCTGGATGTGGCGCTGGCTGCCACTGGCACGCCCCTGGCGGTTGAGGATCGACGCCGATGGCCCGCAGCTGACCCGAGGCAGCGAGACGGGCAAGCTGTTGGATGTCGACATCCAGCTCGCCGTGGAACCACTGACGCTCTGGCCCCGGCTCAAGAAGGGCAGCCGCCTGATGTTGCGCTCCGCGGGCCGCCGCTACCTGATCGCTGGGGCGGCGCACGCGGGTTTCCTGTGCGCGCTGGAGAATGCTCTGCGGGCACGCCTCGAGGGGCCCGCCGAGGATTGGCTGCCGAGCGGGCCGTCGGAGGACGTTTCGGGACCTCCGCCAGAGGCCGGGCAAGCCGCTTCCCAGGCGGGCCCCGGACAGGTTTGACAGCTCCGGGTGCGGGCGGTATCTTGCGGGGACCAATCTCCGGGCCCTTAGCTCAGTTGGTTAGAGCAGCGGACTCATAATCCGTAGGTCGAAGGTTCGAGTCCTTCAGGGCCCATAACGGTTTACGACAATCTCCAAGAAGCCATGCCAAGGCTGAAGAGTGGCCTGCCAGGCTGAGACTCTAAGAAACCGGTGTGCAAACAACCGACAAACAACCCGCAAGCAACACACGAACAAAGCCAGGATGCACACAAACATCATCCTGAATGGCCGCGCCACCCGATCTCTTGTCCCTGAGCGCCTACGCTGTCTCGGGCGCGCTCCTGGCCAGCTTTCACCGCAACAACCAGGACGTCGCCCACCACATCTTTCCATTCTGGACCAATTCACTACAATAGAGGCTGATTTTCAAATCCCAGCGAAGAAGGAAAGACACATGCAGAAGTGGATTTTCGGTCTGTTGATCGTCAGCATTGCCGCTGGCAGCCTTTGGGCGCAAGAAGACCATAGCATGGAAGAGTGGATGAAGCTCAACACCCCCGGTGAGCACCACAAGCTCCTTGAAAAGTTGGCCGGAAACTGGACCGCGGTCAACGAGATCACCATGGCTCCGGATGCGCCTCCGATGAAGTCGGACGCCAGCTCCAAGAACGCGCTGATCTTCGACGGCCGTTTCCTCGAGAGCCACTACGCCGGCGACTTCATGGGGACCCCTTTCACGGGCCGCGGACTGCTTGGCTACGACAACGCCCGCAGCGTCTACACCCAGTTCTGGATCGACAGCGCTTCGGTCGGAATGTCCCACTCAGAAGGGACCCTGAGCGACGATGGCAAGACTTTGACCATGGTCGGTTCGGCGAACGACGCCGAGGATCCGGAGCACCGGTTCAAGTACGTCTATCGCTTCGAGAGCGATGACAGCTACCTCTTCGAGTTTTGGGACCTCATGGGCGATGCAGAGACCAAGCAGATGACGATCACCTACACGCGCGCCCAAGAAGAATCCGACTCGCGCTGATCCCAGCCAGCCAACTTTCGATGTCCGCCCCCACCGCAGATACTCGGGCAGGCCTCTTCAAGGCTCCGTCGGCTCAGGGCTCGACCAGTGCAGGCTCCTCAGCTGCCAGCCCGCGCGGTTGCGGACCACCACGGCCGTGAGGTAGCCGTTGAAGGACAGGGTCTCGCCGCCTTCGACGACCATCTGCTCAGTGTACGAAGCGCCCAGAGCGGCCAGCTCGTGGGCGAGCACATCGACGCGCAACTCGGACAAGCTGAGCTTCATGCTGACGACGCCCGCGTCCATCTCGCGCACCCTCTGGGCCGCCGCCTCGATGTTCGGGAAGTTGACCGCGCCGTCATAGGCCATGTAGAACCTGGATCCGTCCTCAAAGTAGGACAGCCACGCCTCGGGCCCCTCCCGCTCGAGATCCTGGCACAGCCGCAGCGCCATCGAGCGCACCTCTTCAGCGACTGCGTCACGGCTCCAGGCGTCGGGCGCGCCAGACTGGCAACCGGCGCACAGAAACAAGAGCGCTGCGCATCGCGCGAACCTGTACAACGGGGCTCCTCCGTGGATGGTTGTGGCCCGCCTGGAGACCGGCCACACACGCCTCCCCTGCATTGTAGCGGGCCTGCCAGGATGCGCACCTGCCTGCCCGCCAGCGCGCGGCCTTCAGTCCCGGCTCGCCCGTCGCAAAGTGGCTGCCTGTCGCGCCGCGCCAGGCTCAGGCCTTGAGAATATCGGGATCGAGCAGCTGATGCTCGACCAGGTAGTCCCACACCACATCCGGCACCAGCGCGAGCAGCTTGTTGTGGTCATAGTCCCGCCCACGTGTGCGCACCAGGGTCGATGAGATGTTGCTGGTGACGATGTCCTCGTTCAGGTAGAGGTGGCGAGGATCGGCGAGCAGCGAGCCCGCCTTGTCGAAGGCAAAGCCCAGCCGGTGGATCACGAACACCCGCAGGTTTTCCGCCAACCAGGCGGCGTCCTGCCATTCGGAGAAGCTCTGGGCGACATCCGAGCCCATCACCCAGCAGAAGGTGTCGTGCGGGAAACTCGGCAGGAAGTGGTCTCGCAAGATCGGGGCCGTCTCCATGGTCGAGGCATAGATCTGCGGCCCGTGGACGACCTCGAAATCACAGACCTTCAGCCGCCGGTAGCGCGCCGTGGCGCGCCGAACCATCTCCACCCGATGGGGGCCGGGGATCAACTTCTTGCCCCATGGGTGCTTCCCGACCAGGTAGTACCACACCTCGTCGACGTCGGTCAGGGCCAGGATCTCCAGGCCCATGGTGAGATGGCCGTTGGTGATGGGATTGGCCGAGGTGCCGATCAAGGCGATGCTGCGACCGGAGAGCCGCTGTTCGAGACGCTGGACGGTGTGCTCCACGGCGGCTCCGAAATCCTCGCCGAGCTCATTGCACAGCTGCAGCAGGGCCCAGCCCACGTCGCCGAGCTCACGTCGTCGGGTGGTGGCATCCTGCGCGTGGACCAGCTCGGCGACCTGATGCGACAGATCGCGCAGGCGCTCCGCCAGGGCTGTGGTTCCATAGGCGGCCTCATGACTGCGGGCGACAAGCTGCGCGAGCTCGCGAAGGGGGCGTGGCATCATCTCTCCCAGAAGTGCGCGAGGCGCAACGACAGAACCTGTCGTTGCAGCGACGCTTTGCCGATGCGTGGCGGTCATTGTACTCTGAGCGGGTGGAGGCAGGATGGACGGACGGAAACGCGCAGACATCAAACCCGGAGCCCACGTGCGCATCGTGCTGAAACGCGACCAGCGTACGGGTGTGTTGACCGAGGGCGTGGTCGCCAAGCTGCTGACCAAGTCCCGCCAGCACCCTCACGGGATCAAGGTGCGGTTGGAGGACGGGCAGGTCGGACGGGTCAAGGAGATCCTGGCCTGATGGCGCAAACGCTCCTCAGCCAGGGCCCGGAAAGTGCCGCTGCACTCCCAGCTCAAACGTGGTTGAGCAGCATCAGCTCATGCGGGTGGGGCTCGAGGTAGACCTGATCGCGGAAGTAGGGGATGGCGAACTTGCGGCCGTAGTGCCGCAGCATGGTCACCGGCACCACCAGGGGCAGCAGACCGCGTCGGTACTGATCGATCATCTCGGTGAGCTCGGCGCGGTCTGGGGCATCCAGGAAATCGGAGACGAAACCCGCCAGGTGCTGCAACACGTTGGTGTGCGACTTCGTCGTCGGGCGCCGCTTCATGACCAGGGTGAAGTCGGCCAGGTAGGCGGCCGCCAGCTTCTTCAGGTTGCCAGCGCGAGCGGATTGGCCGAGCAGGCGTCCCAGCCGCCGCATGCCCGTCTGGTTGCGTGCCATCAGCACGAACTTGTGGTGCTCGTGGAACTTCATCAGCCGCGCCCGGGTCATGCCCCGGTCTTCGAGGTCGAGCCAGCGCTGGTAGGCAAAGGCCCGGGTGACGAAGTTCTCGCGAAGAGGTCGGTCGTTCAACCGTCCCTCTTCTTCGACGGGAAGATCCGGAAGAGCTGCTAGCAAAGCTGCAGCGAACACCCCTTGACCGTTGTGCAAGGGCATGCCGTGCTCGTTCCAGATCTTGACCCGCTCCATGCCGCAGCTGGGCGAGCCCTTCTTGAGGATATAGGCGGACAGGCGCTGCTCTTGCAGTCTTCCCACGCGTTCCTCGGCGTAGCTGCGCATCTTCGCGGTAAGGTCCTCGCCGCGGGAGGGCATCATCAGCCGGACCCCGCCTTCCTTGCCCTCCAGGCGGATGGTGGGACGCGGAACGCCCAGCCCGATCTCGACCTCAGGGCATACCGGCAGCCAGTCGACGTACGCGTCGAGGCTCTCCATGACCCAGGCGTTGCGCTTGTGTTGGCCATCCCAGCGCACCTTCTCGCCCAGCAGGCAAGAAGAGACACCGATGCGAAGGCGTGGAAAGCGACTCTCGGGAGCTTCGGTCATGTCGGGCATCCATGGTTGGAGAACGGGGGAATGTGCGCCTGGATTATGGCGGAGTGGTCGGAAAGAGGGCCTGGCCAGCCTGCGTAGACTGGACGACCCTCAAGGGACCTGCTCTCGGGGCAAGCCCCAGCATACGGTTTCTGAACGGCTCAACCAAACTTGTCGAACGCGATCATTTCGAGCGGCACCTTGTACTTGTTGACGAGCATATCCTCGACGGCGTCGACCATGATCGGCGGCCCGCACAGATAGTATTCGATGCTGGTCGGATCGGGGTGGTTCGCCAGGTACTCGGTGTCCAGGACGTTATGGATGTAACCCTCCGGGCCATCCCACACATCTTCGGGCTGACGCTCTGACAGGGCAACCACGTAGCGGAAGCTGGGATTCTCAGCGACCAACCTGTCGAGCTCGTCGGCGTAGAAGATCTCTTTGACCGAGCGCGCACCATACCAGTAGGTGATCTTCCGCGGGCTCTTCTGGGTGTCGAGCAGATGGAAGAGGTGGCTGCGCATAGGTGCCATGCCCGCACCGCCCCCGACATAGACCATCTCCCGCTCGGTCTCTTTGATCAGGAAGTCGCCGTAGGGACCACTGACAGTGACATCGTCCCCTGCCTTGAGACCGAAGATGTAGCTCGAAGCCAACCCGGGCCGTGCGATCGCTGTGCCATCGCCCGACAGCTGGAGCGGGTACTCGGGATCGTCCTTGCGCAACCTGTGGGGAGGCGGCGGCGTGGCGATGCGCACATTGAGCATGACCCTGTTGCCTTCGGCCGGATGGTTGGCCATCGAGTAGGCGCGCTGCAGCTCTTCGTCGTTCTTGACGGACAGGTCCCAGAGCTTGAAGTGGTCCCAGTCGACGCGGAACTTCTCGGGCACCTCGATCTGGCCGAAATCCAGCTTGAAGGGCGGCACATGAACTTGCACGTAGTGCCCCGCTTCGAACTCAAAGGACTCGCCTTTGGGGATCTCGAGCACGAGCTCTTTGATGAAGGTCGCGACATTCCGATTGGAGATGACCTTGCAGGCGTACTCTTTGATCTTGAAGTACTCATCGGGGATCGTAAGCTTCATGTCCCCGCGGACTTTGACCTGACAACACAGACGCACATTCTCTCTGCGTTCGGCAGCGCTCAACCCGCCTTTCTCTGCCGGGCCCAGATCACCGCCGCCGGTCTCGACCTTGAGCTTGCAGTACAGGCAGGTTCCGCGCCCCCCGCATGCCGAGGGGATGAAGATCTTCTCACTCGCGAGCGCGTCCAGGACCGTGCAACCGCCCTTGACCTGGAGCGTGCGCTCGCCGCCATTGACGTCGAGCTCACAGACTCCGTAGTCGTTGAGGTAGCGGTCCGAGATCACAATCAAGGCAGAGAGCGCCCCCGCCATGGCCGCCAGGGTCGCGACCGTCGCGGTGACCATGAAGAAGCTGGCCTCTGCCAGGTAGGGTCCGTAGCTGAACATCGAGATTCCTCCGATGGTGCGCTAGATCTGACGGTTCGCCGGTCGGACAGCCAGGCATCTGCGATGGGTGAAGGGCCGCTCGTGACAGGGAACAAAGCCCAGGGGCCTCGCCCCCGGCCAGGGACTACTCAGGAGGCCAGCGCAGACTCTTCGGCGGACGGTTTGTGCTGCGGCAGGGCTTTCGGCACGAGCAGAGCCTGCAACGCGGGAAGCAGCTCTGCGTAACGGAACTTGAAACCTTTGGCTTGAGCGACGTCTGGCTGCACGCGTTGAGAGCCCAACAGCACGCCTGCGAATCCGCCGAGCAGAAGCCGCAACACGAACGCGGGCACGGGGAAGATCGCCGGCCGCCGCAGGATGCCGGCGAGCGTCTTCGTGAAGGTCAGGTTGGTCTCGGGCTGGGGCGCGACTCCGTTCACAGGGCCGTGCATGCTGTCGGAGCAGGCCGCGAGCAGCATCAGATCGACGAGATCGTCGATATGGATCCAGGGCATCCACTGCTTGCCGCTGCCGAGCCGTCCGCCGAGGCACAGCTTGAAGGGCAGCAGCATGCGCTGCAGCGCGCCCCCGTGGCCCAGGACGATGCCTGTGCGGATGTTGACGACGCGGACTCCCAACTCCGTCGCTTTCTGCGCTTCGGCCTCCCAACGCTGACAGACGTCAGCCAGGAAGTCGTCGCCGGCCGCGGAGCTCTCGGTGAGGTGCGCATCGCCACGATCGCCGTAGAATCCCACCGCCGAAGAGGCGATCAGCACCTGGGGGGGCGTCTTCGCTGCGCGCATCGCCGCAACCAGGTTGCGGGTGCCGGCCTCGCGGCTCCGCAGGATGCGCTCTTTTTTACTATTGCTCCAGCGACCGGCTACCGACTCACCCGCGAGGTGGAAGACGACTTCCACGCCCTCAAAGACCTCCGCCGGGGGCGGTGTGTTGCTGGGATCGGGCCAGGCCACGACAGTCAGGCCCTGCAGCTTGCTTGCGCTGCGCTCCGGATTCCTGGTCAAGACAACGGGGGACTGCAGGCGTTGCAGCAAAGCCTGGCCGATGAAACCGGTCGCGCCGGTCACGAGAGCACGCATGTTCGAATCTCCTCGATACTTCCACTGCCCCTAGATTACACAGCGTTGCATTTTTGTAAAGGTTTTGTATAAGTTTTTGTCGGACAGAAACGCCAGGCACTCGGCAGCCCCCGGAAAGCCACCAGCGCTCAGCCGAACCGAAGGCAGCGCAGACCGGGGATGGCATCAAGGAGTTTGGACGCCCAGGTTTCGGGCAAAGGCGGGGTCAGGGCCGGCGGCCCCTCACACGGGTCTGGGAGTTCCCCTCAGGCGGCCGTCAGCAGGGGAGAGGCTTGCGGCTTCGAGGCGGCTACTCGTCCTCTCCAAGTGCCTGCTCGATGGCGTTGACGACTTCGTCTGCGTCCGGCGAGGTCGAGGGGCCGAAGCGTTCGATCACGCTGCCATCCTGCGCCACCAGAAACTTGTCGAAGTTCCAGCGAATCCTCCCTCGAACTCCCTTGTTGGTCTCCTCGGTCAGATACTTGTACAAGGGCGCCTGGTCTTTGCCCTTGACGCTGAGTTTGGCAAAGACCGGAAAGGTGACGCCGTACTCGCTGCTACAGAACTGCTGGATCTCTTCATTGCTGCCTGGTTCTTGACCCAAGAAGTTGTTGGCTGGAAAGGCGAGCACCGTGAACCCGCGCTCCGCAAACCTCTCCTGCAGTTGCTGGAGTGCGGCGTACTGACGGGTCAGCCCGCACCTGCTCGCCACATTGACGATCAGGAGGACCTGGCCGTCATAGTCGCTCAGGGCGACCTCGTTGCCTTCGGCATCCAGGACGCTGAAGTCCAGGGGGCCGGCACTTGCATCCTGAGCAGTGAGCAGACTGGTCAGGCACAAGAGGACCATCAGAGAGAGTTTCATCGCAGATCTCCACCGGGTCGGAAGTTGTCGCTGGCGCTCTGTCGGCTGCAGTATGTCAGGGTACCCGCGCCGGGCGGGGATTCCTGACTCCTGGCCAACGGCGGCAGTATAACACAAGCGACAGAGATTGTATAGCTTTTGTTTATATTCTAACAAGAAATCTGCCCTGGACTTCGGGTCCAGCTGAACGGCTCCCCCGCTCCCGCCCGAGGCGCCCAGCAAAGACAGGTGTCGGACCCTTGCCAGGCAGGAAGCCGCACAAGGCTACCCGAAGTCAAACTCTGCCTTTCCGACCGTGACGATGCCGAGAAATCCGTCCACGGTCACAAGCTGCCCATTCGACAGCCGCTCGGCAGCGGCGGGGATGCCGTTGACGCAGGGGATGTTGAGCTCCCGCGCGATGATCGCGCCGTGGATCAACATCCCTCCGCGCCGCTCCACGATCGCACGCGCCAGCGGGACGAGTTGCGTCATGTTCGGCTGGATCGCGTCACAAACCAGGACATCACCGCGACGGAAAGAGCGTACATCTTCAGGCCCCTGAACGATACGCACCGGCCCGGTCGCGAGCCCTGGGGCCGCGGCCTGACCTACCAGCTGACGCAGGGTCTCGCCTGCCGGATCCGGCTGCTCAAGGGTCGCAGGAGCGCGGTCCGCGATGACCAGCGTCGGGACTGTCCGGTCACGTAGACTGCGTGCGATGTCCGCCAGGTCGCGCTCGCCAGGATGCGCTCCGACCAGGCGGCCCGCTTTCCTCAACCGGTCTCCTGCCAGGCGCACAGCCCGCAGAAGTTGGCTCTCAACCCTGCCGAGCAGCAGATTGTCATCGTCCCTGAGCTGCCAGCTGATACGGCCGATCCTCAGTGCCTCCTCGGCCTCTTCGGCGCGGTCGGGGCCGAGCGCTTGCTTCAGACGCTGCTCGAGATCCTCGGCCCTCGCCGGCACTCTGGAGGTGCACGTTGCCTTGGCAGACCCGGCCAGCTCGACCAACAAGCGGACCAACAGGTCAAGGCGTTGGCCGAGACGCTCGCTTCCCCACGAAATGTCCATGTGGCGGTCCGCGATCGATTGCAGCTCGGGCAACAGCCGCGCCGCGTTGGGATCCCCCTCCAGGCGCTCTCGCAGCCCGTCGGGGCCCTGGACCGATGACGCCTGCAGGAGAGCTAGCAGGGCAGGACGCTCCCGTAGCCCCTTCGCGAGCTCGGCCAGCTCCCGATTGCGCTCCATGGCCCGCAGGGGCTGGCCGGTCAAAAGGCCGACGAACGCGAACGGATCGTCGGGACGTACCGCGTCGTTGAACAAGACACCCAGCCGCCGGATTCCATGCGCAAAGGGAATGAACTCTTCACGGTAGACTTGACGCCAATGGGTGAGCGCCGCCTGGCGCGCCTCGAGGCAGTCGGCGAGCGTCTCGTCGTCGTTCGGCCTGAGGAGCTCAGCGGCGAGGTCCTCGCCGACCTTTGTGAGCTCTGGAATACTGACTCCGACCACCTGCTCACACAACGCACGCAACCGCCGCCGGCTCGGACTGAGCGACAGATACCAGCTGCGTTCATCGTCCGGGGCTCCCAGGGAGGTGATCGGCCTCGCCTGCAACACGGTCAGGTGCGGGGAGCACCCGGTCCATTCGACGTCGGGCGCCCAGCCGAAGACCCTCTCGACCTCCTGGAGTACCTGATGGATGGCGCGCAACTCGATCTCGGTCAGCAGTGGATCCGCCGCCTCGGCGGCATCGGCGCGCTGCCCGACGCGCCACTGGAGGACCTTGCCGGTCGCGCGCTCGAGGATCCAACGGTCTGGATCCACTTCACCGTCGACGAGCAATGCACAGGCACCCTCGACAGCCTCGACAATCTCGACCTCACCGCCCGATCCCCGCGGGTCGCGTCCAAATGCGACACCGCTTCGCTCTGCCGGGACCATCGTCTGAATCACGACCGCCATGCGGCTCTGCGCTGGATCGAGCCCGAGCTCGTGGCGGTAGAGGATCGCGGCGTCAGACCACAGAGAGGCCCAGACAACGCGCACCGCTTCGATGACCGCCTGCCGGCTCGGAACCTCGACCAGCGACGCGTGGATGCCCGCGAAGGAGCAACCCGCAGAATCCTCTCCGGGAGCTGAGGAGCGCACCGCCCAGGGCCCCTGCGGGCAGTGGGCCTCGATCCCCGCCGAGATGGCCGCGACGACCTTGCTCGGCAGAGAAGTCGCCTGAAAGCGCCCGCGGATCCGCAGCGAGGCGTCCCACATCTCTTCCCAGCGCATCTGCGTGTGCGGCTTCTTCTCGAGCTCCATGCGGATGAAGTCGCGCAGGCCATGGCTCGAGACGAATGCGTCGTAGGCGTCGCTGGTCAGACAAAATCCTCGTGGAACGCAGAATCCATGGCTATGGAGCCGCCTGAGGTGAGCGGCCTTGGGTCCGATACGGCTGACGTCGCGCGGCTCGCTGACGTTGCTCGACTGGCTGAGGTTGAGCGGCACGATGAGCGCCTTCAGGGCTTCCACTGCCGCACCTCCTGGAACCGGGCCACGTGCAGATAGCACGTCACCTCGACGCGGAACACCGCGCAGGTCGGGGCTCTGACAAAGTCGCCCAGGTAGCCGTGGCGTGCGACGAGGAGTCGGGACCAACGCTCCTCATGCTCGACACGTAGCGCCCGACCGACGGCCGTGACAGCTTCAACCTCCATCAGCCGCTGGCCGGTGGCCGCGCGGTTGTCGATCAACAAAGAGACCTCTTGACGCTCTGTAAGCAAGCGGTACTTACGCGTCGTCACCGGGGTCGCAAACACAAGGGAGCGGCTGTCTTCAGAGGCCGCGAAGGCGACGAGGGAAGAGTACGCCTGGCCCTCCCCATGGGTCGCCAGCACCGCGAAGGGCTCTTCGCGGAGCAGCCGCTCGATACGCTCGCGGATCGGACCATCCTCGCGCGGATCAAGCCCTTGGGCAGCAAGCATCGGCTCTTCGCTCATCCGCATCTCCTCCGGGTCATGCACCCCCCAGCCCAGCCCCACAGACAACGCGCTGCAGGGGTCGGATCACGCGGACAGAGTCCGCGAGGCAGCGCTTACCACAAGTACTATAGCTGCCCGCGCCGAGCTTTCCTCCTGGGCCTGCCCCAGAAGATGGCAGCCCACTCGGGCCAGGCGGTTTCCCGGCGTGTCGCTCTGGGGCCCGCTACAGGCTCCCTGGAGGTGATCAAGGCGCCCGCCAACCCGAGAGCTCGCAGCACATCCGCCAGAGCTCTGCGCGTTCTTCGGCGGTTTCTCGCGTCCAGGGGAAGAGGTGAGCCGGCTGCGCTCGACGATCGAACCAGAAGCTGCCGGGAGGAGCAGGCAGACTCGCGCTGGCACACAGCCAGACCACCGTGTCCGCCCCCTCCTCGGGCACGCGCAAGCGGTTCCGCATCACGCGCCAGAAGCGTGGCAGAGAGGAGCGGACCGCACGCGTGTCCACCCAACCCGGATGCATGCTGTCACAGCGGGCCCCCGAGACGGCAAGCTGCTCGGACCAGCGCTGCGCCAGGATCAACATGCCCCTCTTCGCCTGCGCGTAGGCCTTCACGCCATCGTAGGGTTCAGCGGGCACGCGGAGCGCGTTTTGATCGAGCCGGGCACTGTACAAGCCCCCCGAAGCCACGAACACGACACGCGCGGCGGGTGCCGCCTTGAGTTGCGGGAGCAGAAGAGCCGTGAGCAGGAAGGGACCGATGAGGTTGGTCGCCAGGCTGAGCTCCAGACCGTCGGCGGTTTTTTGCCGCGAAGACGGCAGGACGCCGGCGTTGTGGACCAGGCGGAAGACCGGCCGCTCGACCGTGGCCGCGAAGCGCCGGATCGATGCCAGCTCGGACATGTCGAGGATGTGCAATGCCAGCTCGCTGTCCGGCGCGTCGCGCCGCAGCTGGGCGAGCGCCTCCCGACCTCGCCCCTCGTGCCTGCACAGCAACCAGACCGCGGCTCCGCGACCCAAGAGCCCACGTGCCGTCTGGTAGCCGATGCCCGAGTTGGCACCGGTGACAAGACACAGGCGACCGCTCAAGTCGAGCTCCGCGTTCTTGGCGAACTGACGCGCATGCCGCTCGTAGCCCGAGCGGTCGAAAGAGAAGAAGATGCTGGCATCGAGCACGCGATCGAGGAGGGCCATGTCAACGCCCACGGACTGCGGCCAGACCACCGTCGACGCCGAGAACCTGGCCGGTGATCCAGGTCGATTCGAGCAAGCCGGCGATCGCGAGGGCGACGTCGTCAGGCTCCCCGAGGCGCCCCAGGGGATGGCGCTCGGCAGCAGCCCGGGCGCGCGCTTCGGACGACCACAACGCGGCGCTCAGAGGCGTGCGCACCAGTCCCGGCGCGACCGCGTTGACGCGCACTTTCCAGCGCGCGTAGCTGGCCGCCGCCGCGCGCGCCAGACCCTCGACTCCAGCCTTGGCACTGGCGATGGCATCGTGGTTCGGCAGACCCGTGGCCGCCGCCGCGGATGACACCAGCACGATGCTGCCCCCACCCGCCGAGCGCATCACGGGGGCTGCGGCCCGGACCGTCGCGAAAGCACTGGTCAGATTGGCGGCGATGACCTGCTGCCACTCCTCCATGCGGGTGGCATGGGCGGACTTGATCAAGATCGATCCCACACAGCAGACGGCGCCGTCGAGCCCACCAAAGAGCTCTTGAGCGTGGTCCGCGGCGGCTTTGACCTCAGAGAAGCTGGTAGCGTCGGCTGCCAGGAAGGGGCAGTCCAGCTCACGGGCAAGAGACTCGAGCCTGCCAACGTCGCGGGCCACCAGCAGCAGTCTCCAACCGTGTCGGGTCAGCCGGCGCGCCAGAGCGCTGCCGATGCCCCCGGTTCCGCCTAGAATGAGGCCGCGTCGATGTGCCAACTCACGCCCTCTCGGCAGTGGCGCGGGCCGGGACCTCACAGACGCCCGACTCGCAACGGCCGGTCCAACGCAAGCGGTTCTTCGCGAACACGCGGTAGGCGACGTTCAGCAAGTGCGACACGCCGGGGATGCGGGTCAGTGCGACGATCCACCTGAAGCCGACCGCGCTGTAGAGCTGGCGGAAGACTTCCACCCCCTCGATCCAGGTGCCGTCGGGCAGCCGGCCGTGGATGCGCGCCATCAGATCTTCGTAGCTGCGCCCCAATTTCCCGGGCTCAAAGCCTGGCACGCTGATGTCGCTGAAACGGATCAGGTTCTTGCTGTCCAGACGGCGGAGCATGTCGATCTCTCGGACACACAGGGGGCACGCGCCGTCAAAGAAGACCTCGACATTCCAGTTTTCCATGGCATCCTCTCCTTTGCTGCCACCAAGTGTAGGTTTTGTTTAGTTTTTGTCAATGTGTTTTTTCGAACGAATCCTACCCCGCACCATCTTCCTCAGCACGAGCTGGGCTGTGCGCTGTCCCCCGAGCGCCGTAGCCAGCGTGCTCTGGCCTGGGAAGCTGGAGTCACCCACAAGATAGAGCCCCGGCATCACCTCCATGGGACTGAGGCGCGCATAGTTGTGTAGCCCGGCGCGGCGAGGCACCCCGCCGACGTAGCCATGGGCGCGCCTGGTGAAGCGCTGAAACGTGCGCGGAGATGCGGTCATGACCTCGACCAGGCCTGCATCCCACTCGGGAGCCAAGCGGGCGAAGGTCGCGCGCATGCGCTGTTGGATCGCCTCGACGCGCGCTGCCTGCTCTTCGGGTGTCAACGTACGCAGCTCCGCCAGCGGCACGTGGGTAGACACCGTGAGGCTGCGCTGCCCCGCGGGCACCCTGTGCAGGTCGAGGGCGCCGCTCAACGAACAGAAGAGGTGGTTGCCTTCTGTCATGGCCTGCTGTGGATCCGCGACGAGCTCCAGATGCTGCGCACTCGGCCGCGCTCCCTCCGGCGCGCGAGCCACCATATACAGCATGCACGCCCCCCAACCTGTCTCGACCTCCCGCGCCTGGCGCATCAGCTGGGGAAGCGTCCGCAGCTCGACCCCCAACAGCTGCGCCACACCATGGGGCAGCTGGTTGGCGACCACGGCTCGGACCCGCACGGGACCCCGCCGCGTCTCGAGCTTCCAGTGAGAGCCCTCCCTCGACAGGCCCTGGACGCGGCAGGCAAGCCGGACATTCCCCCCGAGCGCGCGGACCGCGTCGAGCAGGGCATGCGCGAGCACGCCGATCCCGCCACGCACGTGGCCTGTGCCGCGGAACCAGTAGTCGAGGGCGGCCAGAGCCAGGGGCGCCTCAGCTTCGGAGGCGCTGCACTGCACAGTGATCTGACAGACTGCGTCGAGGTAGGTCATGAGCGGCTCGAAGCTAAGCAGGCCGCGCGCGCGGAGCAGCTCCAGCAAGGGTCTGCCAAGCAGGGGCAGCACCTGCAAGCTGGCGGCCAGAGGCGGAAAACGCGAGCCCGCGCTGCTCTCTCGGGCTGCTGCCAGACCCAAGGCTGCGGGAAGACCGGCGAGCAGCGTCTGAACGCTGCGCGCCCCCCAGGGAGGGAGCAGCTCTGGGCGGTCGAGGACGCCCCATAGAACGTCAGAGACCCGCTGCTGCAAGCGGAAAAAGCCCTTCAATGCCGCTCGAGGCGCTCCAGGCAGCGCAGCGAAGCGCGCGACCAGCTCCGACCGGCTGCGTGGGACGGCAAGACGCCAGCTCGGGGTCCTCAGCTCGACGAGGGGGTCGATGCAGTCGATGGACACCGGCATGCGGTGGGCTTGGATCCAGTGCGAGAACAACTGCCCCGGGCCAAAGCCCGAGAAGAGCGTCGCTCCGGCCTCGAAACGGTATCCCTTGCGGCGGAAGGTGCTGGCGCAGCCTCCGGGATAGGCCAGAGCTTCGCAAACCACGACCCGAGCCCCGGCCTCTGCCAAGGACAATGCGGCACCAAGTCCCCCAAAGCCCGCTCCGATCACGGCCACGTCGGCCGTCAACCGCTCGCTCATGACCGGACCTCCATCGGCGGAACGGGCTTCACCCCGACCTGGCCGGAAAACTTGCCTCAATGTATACATTTTGCCTTGATAAACTACACATAAACTATACAATACTTTCATGTGGCCCGAGACACGCTCCGTTGGCCCAGACGGACGGGATTCCCTGCAGCACATGGAGACCTTGCTTTGCGCATTCTATTGACCGGTGCGACCGGCTATATCGGCCAGCGGCTTCTCCCTGTCCTCCTCAACGCGGGGCATGAGGTCCTGTGCCTGGTCCGGGACGCCCGCCGTTTGCGGCTCCCCGAGGCCGGACGAGGCAGTATCTCGGTGATCGAGGCCGACCTGCTCGAGCGCGAGAGCCTCTCGGCGCTCCCCGACACGATCGACGCAGCCTACTACCTGGTGCACTCGATGGGAGACAGCGCCGCCTTCTCGGCCAAAGAAGAGCGCTGTGCCCGCAATTTCAGTCACGCACTCGGCAGCCGCGGCGCACGCCAAGTTGTCTACCTGAGTGGTATCTGCAACGAAGAGGGACTCTCCAGTCACCTCGAGTCGCGCCTCCGTGTCGAAGAGGTTCTGGCTGAAGGAAGCGCGCCGTTGACTGTGCTACGGGCGGCCATCATCGTCGGTTCCGGCAGCGCCTCGTTCGAGATCATGCGGGATATCGTCGAGAAGCTGCCTGTGATGGTGACGCCACGCTGGGTCGAGACACGCTGCCAGCCCATCGCCATCCGCAGCGTGCTCGACTACCTCGAACAGGTCCTGCTCAACGAAGCGGCCTTCGGGCGCGTCTTCGACATCGGCGGGCCCGAAGTGCTGAGCTACCGGCAGATGCTGCTGGAATTCGCCCGGGTGCGGGGCATGCGGCGCTGGATCCTGCCTGTGCCCGTATTGACGCCTCGCCTCTCGAGCTATTGGCTGTACTTTGTCACCGCGACCTCCTTCTCACTCGCCCACAGCCTCGTCGACAGCATGAAGAACGAGGTCGTGTGCCGAAAGCTCGGGATCGATGCGATCACCGAGGTCGAACCTGTCCCCTACCGCAAAGCCGTGCAGTTGGCTTTCGACCGCATCGAGCAGAACGCGGTCCCATCCAGTTGGAAGGACGCCGTGGTGTCGTCGAACCCAGGGAGTGGCTCGCTCGGCAGCGTCGAGGTGCCCAGCTTTGGCTGCGTGCGCGATGAGCGACGAATTCGCATCCCCGCGGGTGGCTGCGAGCGCGTGCTCGACAACATCTGGCGTATCGGCGGCCGCCGTGGTTGGTACTACGGGAATTTCCTGTGGGCTCTGCGCGGGCAGCTCGACAAGTTCGTGGGCGGTGTGGGATTGCGGCGCGGGCGCCGCAGCGACAAAGACCTCTACGCCGGAGAGGTCCTGGACTTCTGGCGTGTCCTGGTCGCCGACCGGCAGGCGAAACGGCTGGTCCTGTTCGCGGAGATGCGTCTGCCCGGGGAAGCCTGGTTGGAATTCCGCATCGAAGGCGAAGGCCCGGATGCCTGCCTTGTCCAGACCGCGACGTTCCGTCCGCGCGGGGTGCTGGGACGCCTGTATTGGTACGGCATCTATCCCTTGCATGTGTTCGTTTTCCGGGGGATGGCGCGGCGCCTGGTGCAGTACCAGCCTCCCACTGCTGCGGCAGGTTCCTCGCCCATCCTCGACACCACTGAGGCTTGCAAAGCGGCCCCCCCTCTTGAGGTGTAACAACGCGGCACGTGCACGCCCTCCGGCCGCAGGATCCACCCGCCACGGCTGTTGACAACTGGGCGAAAATAAATACATTAGCTCTACATGATTCACGCCAAACCTCAACACACCTTCAAGGCCAGCCACTCCGTGAAGCGTCCAACCAGCCCGCCGATCTCAAGCCCGTTGCCAGCAGCGCTCCCCCAAGAGGGCCCAGAGCGCGTGGTGCTGCGGCGGCAATCCTACCTGGGCCTGAGCTCTGCTGCCTCGGTCCTGTCGCTCTGGGCTGTCGTGCTGGGCTGGAGCCTGACCAGCCCCCGAGCCTGGGACCACCCGGTGTTGCTTTGTGGAGCTGTGCTGCTGATGACCTTCCTCGATACCGGCCTGTTCATCACGGCCCATGACGCCATGCACCGCAGCCTGGCTCCGAGCTTCCCGCGGCTGAACGACGCGCTCGGGCGCGTGTCCCTGTGGCTGTTTGCGCAATTCAGCTATGCGCAGGTCCAGCCCAAGCACGCCGCCCATCACCTTCGCCCCGCATCGGAGCTGGACCCTGACTACCACGCCCCCGGCCGGCCCGGGCTGCTCAGCTGGTATCTGCGCTTCATGTGCCACTACGCCTCGCCAGGTCAGATCTCCCGCATGGCGCTGGTGCTGGGGCTCGCCGTGCTCGCAGCCGGGATTGCGCCGGAGCGCCTGCTGTTGTTCTTCGTCGCGCCGGCTCTGCTCAGCTCGTTTCAGCTCTTCTACTTCGGAACCTACCTGCCCCATCGCGAGCCCGCCGGGGGCTACGCCGAGCCGCATCGCGCCCGCAGCTCCCACTGGCCCGCCTGGCTCTCCTTCCTGAGCTGCTACCACTTCGGCTACCACCTCGAACATCACTCCTTCCCCGCAGTCCCGTGGTGGCGCTTGCCCAGCTTGCGCCGAAGGTTCAAGCGATGAAGCGGGCCTACGATGTCGTGGTCATCGGCAGTGGCCCCGCGGGGCTGGCGGCCGCCTCCGCCTGCGCGAGCGAGGGGCTGCGCTGCGCCTGCCTCGCTCCAGCCCCGGCCGGTGGTTGGCAGCAGACCTACGCTTGCTGGGTCGATGAGCTCGCAGATCTGGGGCTCGACGACCTCTTCAGCCATCGCTGGCACGATGTCCGGGTCGTCGATGGACAGCGGCGCCTCGCAGGTCAGAGCTATGGCCTGATCGACGTGCCGCGCTTCCAGCAGCGGCTGCTCTCTGCCTGCCGCGCACACAACGTCGACTTCATGCCAGGCTGCGCCCTGAGGATCAGGCTGCGTCCTGGGGGCAGCTGTGATGTGCTTACGGCCGACGGCCGAGAGATCCACGCGGCCGTCTGTATCGATGCGAGCGGACGGGGCGCGTTTGCGATGCCTCGCCAGGCCGCCGGCTCGATCGCCTGGCAGACAGCCTGGGGGATCAGGGCTGAAGTTGCCGGCCATCCGTGGCCCGACGGCTGCATGGAGCTGATGGACTTCCGGCCTGTCTGCGCGGACGACCAGGGCCCCGCGAGCTTTCTGTACGCCCTGCCCCTCTCGAAGAGCGAAGTCTTCGTGGAAGAGACAGTGCTGGCGGCCCGGCCACGTGTGCCCGTCGAGAGCCTTCAGCTCCGCTTGCGGCAGCGCCTCGAAGGCATGGGCCTGCGGGTCCTCAAGGTAGTCAAGACCGAGCGCTGCGAGATCCCGCTCAATCAGGCACTGCCCCGACGCGCCCAAAGAGTGCTAGGTTTCGGCGCGGCTGGCGGCATGGTGCAACCCGCGACAGGCTACTCGGTTGCGCGCAGCCTGGCGGCGGCGCGCCCCCTGGCCCTCGCGATCGCCCAGGGACTCGAGCGGGGAGGCAGCCCCGGGCGCGCCTCCCGCGCTGCATGGCACAGCCTCTGGCCGGGCCAGGCCCTGCGCGCGCGCAGTGTGCATCTGTTCGGGCTCGAAATGCTGCTGCGCCGCAGCGCCGCAGATACCCGCGCCTTCTTCAACGGCTTCTTCGCGTTGCCCGCGGAGCTTGTCAGAGACTTCCTGGCCCCGACCGCGCCGACCACACGCTTGATCCATGCCATGCTCGGCGCCGGGCTGCACTTGAAGCCGAGCCTGGGCGGCTCCATCGCGGCGTTCGGGATCAGCCGAGCGGGTCGAAGCTTGATGCGAAACCTGGTCTCCAACGCTGGAGGGACACCATGAGTCCCAGGTCTTCCGTGCCCCTTCCTCGCCAGCAGATCTTCATGCCTGGCCTTGCTGCGCATGAAGATCCTGGCTTGCCCGCGCATGAAGAACCTGCCCTGGCGCAGGACCCCTTCGACAGCCGCGATCTGCCTGCAGTCGAGGCCGAAATGGCGCGTCTGTGCCAGCAGCTCCCCGGTCGCCTGGGAGACATCCTCTGGGAGCATATCGCCTCGGGCGGCAAGCGGCTCCGGGCACGGCTCGCGCTCGGCTGTGTCGAGGTTCTGGGGGGCAAGCGGCGCCAGGCCGTGCCGTGGGCCGCGGCCTGCGAGCTCTTGCACAACGCGACCCTGATCCATGACGACCTGCAGGATGGCGACCGCATCCGACGCGGCCGCCCGGCGACCTGGGCCCGGCATGGCGCGGCGCAGGCGATCAACGCCGGAGACCTGGGCTTGATGCTGCCCTACCGGGCTCTGGCACGACTGCAGCTGTGTGCGGAAAAATGCTGGCTGCTGGCTTCGAGCCTGGCCGAACATGCTGAGCAGGTGGTGCGGGGTCAATCGGCGGAACAACTGCTGCTGCGCGCTCGGCACTTGGCCTGGCATGACTACGCAGCGGCCGTCGAGGGCAAGACCGCAGCGCTCTTCAGCCTGCCCGTCGAAGGAGCAGCCCTGATCGTCGGGCAAGCACCGGCCGAAGCCCGCCGACTCGCCCATGGCTTCCGCCCCATCGGCCTGGTGTTCCAACTGCAGGACGACATCCTCGACCTGTTTGGCGACAAGGGACGCCTCGAGGCGGGGGCCGACCTGCGCGAAGGCAAGGTGAGCGCGCTGGTGGTCGAGCACCTCGACCGCTTCCCCGAAGATCGAGACTGGTTGCTGGCGCTGCTGGGGAAGACGCGCGCCGACACCTCCGCAGAAGAGATCGACGACGCGCGTCGTCGCTTCGCGCGTCACGCCCTGAGGGCTGTCTGGACGCGCATCGAAGCCATCGAGGCAGAGCTCGATCACAGCGAGGCGCTCGGGGGCCATCTCCCCCTGCAACGGTTAGCCAGAGGCCTGGTCTCCAGGGCCTTGCGCCCCATCAACCACACACGGGAGCCACGCAGCCTGAGCTCCTCCAGCGACTATGGGAGGTCCGCATGAAGACCGAACGGGCGATCGTCATCGGCAGTGGCTTCGGAGGCCTGGCCGCCGCTGTCCGTCTGCGCGCCAGGGGCTACCAAGTCACTCTGCTCGAGGCCAACGAGCAGTTCGGCGGCCGCGCCAGCGTGTTTCGGCAGGATGGCTTTGTGTTCGACGCGGGGCCGACGGTGATCACCGCTCCGTACCTGCTCGAAGAGTTGTTCGCGTGCGTGGGCAGGGACAGCCGAGACTATTTCAGCCTGATGCCCGTCGACCCGTTCTACCGGATCAAGTTTCCCGACGGCTCCTGTTTTGACTACTCCGGAGACGAGGATCAGCTCATCGCCGAGATCCGTCGCCTCGCCCCCGGGGATGTCGAAGGCTACCGCAAGCTGGCCGACATGTCGCGGCGCATCTTCGAGGTCGGATACGAGCAGCTGGCAGACCAACCCTTCGACCGCTTGAGCGACATGCTGAGGGTCGTGCCTGCCATGCTGCGGCTCAAGAGCTACCGCAGTGTCTACGGGCTGGTCGCCAGCTACCTCAAAGACGAGCGCCTGCGGCAGGTCTTCAGCTTCCAACCCCTGTTGGTCGGCGGCAACCCCTTCCGTACCCCGTCCATCTACCTCTTGATCCATTGGCTCGAGCGCAAGTGGGGCGTGCATTTCCCCAAGGGCGGCACGGGCGCCATCGTGGCTGGGCTGGTGAGGCTGCTGACAGAGCTGGGCGTCGAGCTGCGCCTCTCGGCCGCTGTGCGCCGCATCGAAGTGCAAGCGGGCCGCGCCGTGGGGGTCGAGCTTGAAAATGGCGAGCGCCTGGCTTGCGACCTGCTGGTCAGCAATGCCGACCCGAGCATCGTCTACACGCGCATGCTCGATGCCAGGCTGCGGAAAAAGAACACAGACCGCAGAGTCTCGCGGGTGCGTCAGTCGATGAGCCTGTTTGTCGGCTACTTCGGGACGCGCGGGCAGTGGCCCGACACGGCGCACCATACGATCCTGCTCGGACCCCGCTACAAGCAGCTGCTCGAAGACATCTTCGAGCGCAAGGTGCTGGCAGATGACTTCTCGCTCTACCTGCATGCCCCCTGCCGTAGCGACCCAGGCATGGCACCTGAAGGTCACGAGTCTTTCTATGTCCTCTCGCCCGTCCCCAACCTGCTGGCCGGGATCGACTGGCAGCAGCGCGCCGACGCCTACTTCGACAAGATCATCGAGCACCTCGATGCAACCGAGCTGCCCGGGCTCAAGGAACGCTTGGTGACACGGCTCTCCATCGATCCTCGCACCTTCGCTGGGCGCTTGCGCTCAGCACATGGAGCGGCGTTTGGCCCGGAGCCGCGCTTGACGCAATCCGCCTGGTTCCGCTACCACAACCGCTGCGACGACGTCGAGGGTCTCTACTTTGTCGGGGCGGGAGTCCACCCCGGCGCTGGCCTGCCCGGCGTGCTCTGCTCTGCGCGCGTGCTCGAGAGGCTGGTGCCCCCGGCGCGCAGCCCGCTGCCGCTGCCAGCCCCGGGGTTGCAGGTATGACACACACGCTGATGACGACCGAGGCCAGCCCTGAGCTGTTGGCGCGCTGCCGGCTGACGCTGGCCGCGAAATCGCGCTCCTTCCGGCTGGCCAGCTACTTTCTGCCCAAGGCCGGTCGCGACGATGCGGCGCTGGTCTATAGCCTGTGCCGCCACATCGACGACCTGGCCGATGAGGCTGAGTCTGAGCAGCAAGCCCTGCAAGACCTCAAGGCCCTGGAACAAGAGCTGCTGGGAACCCGGCCGAGGTCCCCTCTGGTCCTCGCCTACGAGCACCTCAGGCAGCGACGCGGGATCCGCCTACGGCCGCTGCTCGATCTGCTGCAAGGAGTGCGCTCTGATCTGGGGGTGGTGCGCATAGAGAATGACCGGCAGCTGCTGCGCTACTGCTATCGGGTCGCCGGCACCGTGGGGCTGCTGATGTGTCCGATCCTCGGTGTCACCGACCGGCGCGCGCTTCCGCACGCCATCGATCTCGGCCTGGCGATGCAATTGACCAACATCTGCCGCGATGTGCTCGAGGATGCGGGCCGCGACAGAGTCTACCTGCCCGCCTCACGGCTGGTTGCACAGGGTCTCGACCACAGGGCCGTCCTGACGGGACAGGTCGACTCTGCCCGCC
Organism: Planctomycetota bacterium; assembly: GCA_029260765.1. GTDB lineage: Bacteria > Planctomycetota > J058 > JAJDCP01 > JAJDCP01 > JAJDCP01. The sequence goes on along the minus strand of JAJDCP010000060.1, from coordinate 87,105 downwards.
TGGCGAGAGTGGTCGAGGGGATCCTGGCGCTCGCCGAGAGATACTACGCCAGCGGCTTCGCGGGCCTGCGCTTCATTCCTCTGCGCAGCCGCCTGGCGATGGCCGTCGCCGGGCGCGTCTACCGCGCGATCGGGCTGCGGTTGAGGCGTCGCGGCTGCCTGGTGATGGCAGGCCGGACCGTCGTGCCTGCGGGCGGCAAACTGGTTGCCGTGTTCATGGCGCTGGCCAGCCTGCCCTTGGGAAGCCTGCGGCGCTATCACGATCACCCACGGTCCCTGCATGATGGGCTCGAAGGGCTGTTGGCCCATTGAACCTTCAAGCACGGCCGAACACGGGGATGGCTCACCATTGCTGAACAAACGGGCACGTTTCCTGGCTCTTCTCGCAGTGCTTGCGGTTGCTCTGACGGGGCTGCTGATCAAAGCCGGGCTGCAAGAGAGCTCCTTCGAAGGCCTCTGGCAGGACGCTTGGTTCCAGCTCACGCTGCTCGATGTCTACGTGGGTGTGCTGCTCTTCTGGCTCTGGGTGGCGGTGCGGGAGACCAGCTGCTGGAGCCGCTTGGGTTGGCTGCTGGCTCTGGCGCTGCTGGGCAACTTCGCCAGTGTCGCGTACCTCGCCCAGGCCCTGCTGCGGGAGAAGCCGGGTCGCAGTGTTGCCGACTTCCTGGTCGGCTATCCAGCCAACTAGCCGGGCACGCTGCCCGGCCGTCGTCAGCGCTTTGTTCGAGCTCCTCAAGGTGCCTCAGAGGCCACCGCGAAGAGCCGGACGCGTACCTCGACTTTGTCCGCGTTCTTGATGGCTCCCAGGAGTGCCGAATAGGGACTGAAGCCAAAGTCGCTCTGCGTCAGAGAGAAGCTGCACTCCCCCCGCAAGATTCCATCGGAGACCTCGATCGTGGCGGGAACTTCGACGCTCTTGGCGACCCCTCGGATGGTGATTTCACCCGTGATCTGCCACCCATCGTCGCCCTTCTCGAAGGTGTCCGCGCTGAAGCGGATCTCTGGGAAGCTGCCCGCGTCCAGCTGGCTCTCCCCTTTGAGGTTCTCGGCGATGGTCTCACGATCGCCCTCCGAGAGCTCACCGTCGAGCCCGTACTTGCCACGCAGCTCGGGATCGTCGGGGGTGAGCTCCGAGCTCGCGATGCCTACTTCGACGGAAGCGTCGCTGAGGTCGTTCGGATCAAAGCGCAGCTCACCGGCGACGCTGGTCGCGTGGATGACATGCTCATGAGAAAACCGGGCACCCAGTCCTGCGGGCTTGAGGAGAGCTACGATCTCACAAGAATCAGACACGAGGCGGTAGCGCGTGCCCTCGGCCGCGGCGGGCAGAAGGCAAGCCAGAAGCAGCGACACGCACAGAATGTCGAACTTTGGGCGTCGAAAAAGCATCAGAGCTCCGGGGTACAAGGGGCCCAGGGAGTTTCGCTGAAGTTGCTGGGCCGCACAACCTCCGTTCGCCTGGCGGGCTGGATGGGGAAGCCGGGCGCGGCGCCATCCCGTCTTCTGTCTTCTGTGGCGGATGTCGAGGGAGTCCGCTGCGGAGATGCCGCTGGACCCTCCTGAAGTGGCGCGTTGCCTGGGGATGACGCCGCTGCGAATGCCTCGAAGGAGCCACCAGGACATTTTGTTTAGTTAATCTGAGCGACCTCTCCAGCCGACGGCGCATCCACAAACCATTGAGCATCAGCACCTTGTGCAAATAACACCGCGAGCGCCGAGGCCTTCCCAACGCATCCACCCCCAGAAAAATCTAGACTGTGTCTATATTTTGTATACACTTCTAGAAGTTCGAGAGAGATTGGGAGTTTCTAGCTCGAAACACCTACGTCCATGAGGCTCTGTTCTTGGAAAACCCGAGGTTCGAGATGAAAACGTCGCATTACATCTGGTTGATCCTGGCCATCGTTCTCCCTCCTGTTGGCTGCATACTGCAATCGGGACCCGATCTGGCGTGGCGCTCGCAGACCCCTCCCCCGACGGAGCCCGCCGTTGCTACCGCTGGAGACGATCTCGTCGCCGACAGGACTCCAGCTGCCTCCACAGAGCCCGACGTTGCGCCGCAAGATCAGACTCCGGCGCCGCAGGACGCGCCCGACACCTTGCTGGTCGACGGGGAAGCCTTCCCCACAAGCATCGAGGTCGAAGGAGTTCCGTTGCGCATCAGTGGCGCGGGGACGCTCGTCTACAACTACCTCTTCGACGTCTTCTGCGCCGTTCTCTATCTGCCTGAGGAAGTGCAGCCCGTGGCTGCCCTTGAGGATCATCCCAAGCGCCTGGAGCTCAGCTACTTCTACGCGATCGACCGCGGCGAGTTCGCGAAGACCGCGCAACCCGTCCTCGAGCAGACGCTCTCCGAAGAGGAGCTCCAAGCCCTGGAGCCTCGGCTGCAGCGTATCAATCGGCTGTACCGAGATGTGGAACCCGGCGACCGCTACGCCCTGACCTACACTCCCGGCCTGGGAACCGAGCTCTCGTTGAATGATCGTCGGCTGGGCGTCATTCCCGGGGCGGACTTCGCAAGAGCCTATTTCTCCATCTGGCTGGGCCGCTTTGCTGGCGACGCGGACCTCCGACGCCAGCTCTTGACGCCGGTGCCACCCCGCTGAGATCAACACACGGGAGGGACCCGCATGGAGCCCGTCGGTAAATACAAGATGGGGACCCTGTGCCAGCTCAGCGGCTTCAACGCTGCGCGCTTGCGAGCCTGGGAACAGCGCCACGGCATTCTGGTGCCCGTGCGCGCCGAGAGTGGACATCGCCTCTACACCGACGACGACCTGGCCGTAGTCCAATCTGTCCGCAAGCTGATCGCCGAGGGGCGCTCCATCGGCGAGCTCGCGAACCTGGGGAGGGATTGGCTGATCAAGCACGACCGGGACCCGCCCAGGTCGGCCCCGCGCCGTCGGCTCAGCTACGATGTCCGAAAGCGCGAACCGGTCAGGGCTTCGGGCGACGAGGTCGAAGCCTGCCGTGCCCGACTGGTCGAAGCCGCGGAGCGTATCGACGAGGGACTCGCCCGAGAAGCCCTCGACCAGGCATTCAGCCTGTTCGCTCCCGACACCGCTCTGCGCGACGTCATCCAGGCCGCGCTGCATGAGATTGGCAGGCGCTGGGCAGCAGGCCAGTTGAGCGTTGCCAGCGAACACCTCGTCAGCTCCCTGGTGATCGAGCGTCTCCGCAGCCTTACGAAGATCGCGGCGACAGCTCCGAATGGAAGCTCGTACTCGATCTGCGCCTGTCTCCCTGACGAGCTGCACGAGATCGGAATCCTCCAGCTTGCGTACTACCTGGGTCGCAGCGGAATCCCCCTCTGCTATCTAGGGCCGTCCCTGCCCTTTGCCGATCTGGAGGTGGCCTGCCAGACGTTGCGCCCCCCAGCGGTCTTCCTGTCCGTCACGCGGCCACCGCTGTTCCAGATCCAGCGTGATCGATTGCTCGAGACACGGCAACGTATGCACAACGAGACACTCGTATTCATCGGTGGTGCTGGTGTCCCCAGCGATGATCGCGAGCTCGAAGACGCTGGAATCCGTATCCTCACCGCCGTGGATGCCTCCAGCTTGAACGAGATCAGAGAGCGCATCCTGACGCATGGGCATTGAGGCGAGAAAACTCCATGGAATCTGCCAGCCAAAACCTACACGATAACTACACGCGCGATGCATCAGGCCACCTGCAGGGAAGTCCCATGCTGCCCACTGAGGCCAGACAAGCCAGCGCTGCTCCGTCGCGCTTGGCATTGATCCGCAACGTGCTCGGATTCCAGCTCTGTTGGTGGGGCTGCGTGTTGGGCGGCGCGCGCGGCTGGCCCTGGTTGGGACCTATCTGTGTCGCCCTTTGGCTGGTCTTCGAGCTCGCGGGCAGCGAGGCGAGACTCCGCCGGCTGGCGTTCTGCCTGGGCGTGGGTCTGTTGGGAAGCCTGCTCGACGGCTTGCTGGTCCAGGCCGACCTCTTGCGCTTCGAAGGCTCCACGCTCCCCTGGACCGCGGCGCCCATCTGGATTGCGGCCCTCTGGGTTGGCTTCGCAAACACGCTGGGGCGCTCGATGAGCTTCCTGCGTCAGCGACCGCTTGTCGGGTTTGTGCTGGGAGCCCTGGCCGGTCCTCTCGCCTATTACGGAGGCCAGGGCTTGGGGGCAGTCGCGGTGCCGCGGCCGCTCGCAGGTTTCCTGACCATCGCCCTCGCCTGGGCGATCGCGCTGCCTGTCTTGGTTGCCGTCGAGCAAAAGTGGGTCGCCCACAGGCCCGCGCACGAGCCAGCCAGCTCTTCTTGAATAGTCTGGGCTGCTGTAGCGGCGCTCTATGAGCGCCGGAAGCTGCATGGGCGGAGGTTGCTCCGAACCTCTGGGTGCTTCCGTTCGGGACGGTCTCTCCGGCGGTCACAGACCGCCGCTACAGGGACGGAGCCCGAACGCCTGGTGTCTGCTGCTGTGGCGGCGCTCTGTGAGCGCCGGAAGCTGCATGGGCCGAGGTTGCTCCGAACCTCAGGGTGCTTCCGTTCGGGACGGTCTCTCCGGCGGTCATAGACCGCCGCTACAGGGAGCGAGCCCGACCGCCTGGTGCCTGCCCGCCCCGCCAAGAGCCCATCACTCCCCGCCGGACAGCTCACTCAACCGTCCGGCCACCCGCAGGATGTCCTGCGTACGCGGATGCAGCAGGATCGAGAGGATGTACAGGTTCAAAAGCAGGGGGACGCCCAGCAGCCAGGGGGCGTGGCCACTCTGTATCACCAGCAACCCCACACCCAGCACCAACAGGAAGTTGATGCCGACCCCCAGCAACAGCACCCAACGGGCCCAGGCTTTCCAGAACAGCAGCCCGAAGGCAGCGCCGAGCATCAAGCCTCCGAAAAGCACGGCCGCGACATCAAGCACCGTCGGCTCGGGCACCTCGTAGACGTTCCAGACCGTGAGCAGAAAGCCCCCCGCGACCAGGATCGGCAGCATGCGCAGGTTGAAGCGCTGGCGGATCAGCGATCGCTCGGCGGGATCTGGCATCGCGGCGGCTCCGTGCGGAAGGTCTGCCCCATTTAAGACCGCTTCCTGCCTGGCGTCAAGCCCGCCGCGGTTCGAAGGCGCGGCCCCTACTCGACCCCAGCCCGCTCGTTGCGCAAGCTCTCCAGCAGATCCGCGAGCAGGTCCACCAGATTGCCCTGCTTGGCGGCCAGCCGCTCGAGCAAAGCCTCCTGCAGGGGACTCATGACCTCGACCTGGCGCACGGCCCGCTCGAGCTCGGCCGTCTGCTCACGGGTGGCATGTTGCAGGTGCTGAATCAGACGCAGCTCTTCCAGATGCGAGACCAACGGCGGCGGACCCTGATCGGGGCCGTCTCCCCCGGGGCCCCCCGGACCGGCATCGGACGGGGCAGAGGCTTCACGCAGCGCCCGGTCCAGCGCCTGACGCAGGCCTTGCAGGTCTGCCAGGATGCGCTGCTGGCTGTTGCGGGTGCAGGCATCGGTGCGCAGCGCCGCGTCCTCTGCCAGCAGCCGCTCGCTGACCCGTTGCATGTCGATGCGCGCATTCTCGGCCACGAAGCTGAACACCCGCGCTCCTTCTTCGGCCAGCTTCGTGCGCACCGCCTCGAGGTTCTCGGCCAGCTCGGCCTGCTCGATGGCCAGCCCCGAGCTCTTCATCAGGTACCTGCGCAGGAAGCGCTGACTGCCGTCGGCCTCCACGCGCTGTGTCTCGAGCGCCTCGGTGCGCTGGCCGATGCCTGCCTGCCCCGCCACGAGCGCATCGAGCGCCGCGCGCAGGTTGAAGAGCGTGTGCTGGCGCTCACGATCTCGATACTCGGCGATCTCGAGGTCGATGGCGTCGATGGCATCGTCGAGCTCATCGAGGGCGTCCTGCTGCGCGTCGCGCGCCTCCTCGGGCGCATCCTCTCCGAGCTGCCGCTGCGCGTCGCGCATGCGCAGGCTGGCGGCACGAGCCGCATCGCCAGCCTGCGCCCGGCCCGAGCCCGGTTCGGCCCCCTCGGACAGATCTCCCGCGGTCGTTTCGGTGTCGGCAGCCAGCTCTCCCTGACGGCGGCTCCGCCCGTCGGGATCCTGCCCCTCGCCGGCTTCGCTCCCCACAAGCTGGTCCCGCTGCGCATCGGACAGCGCCTGCAGACGCGCACGCAGCGCGAGCAGATCGCGCAGCCGGTCTCGGGGCGAAACCTCGGGCTCCGGCTCCTGCAGTGCCGCGAGCAACAGCGCCAGGTGCTCGACCAGCTGGCCCGCCAGCTGCTTGGCCTCAAAGTTCGAGCCGCCGGCGAGCAGCTCCTGGGTCGACTGCATGTCCCGTTCGATCAACAGCTGCTGCATCAGCTGCCAGGCTTCGCGGATCCGGGCCGCCTCGGCAGGTTGCTCAGCCTCGATCGCATCGGCAACCGCGCGCATTCTGGCGTCGAGCTCGGCGATCTGACGGGCCAGACGTGCCTGTTTGCCGATCAAGCCGTCGATCGTTTCGGGGTCTTGTTGGGCACAGGCGATGCCGCACAGCAACGCCACGATACAGAGCTTGTTCACGCGCTCTCCTCCTCTGAGGGTCGAGGGTCATGATCTTCGACGCGCTCTGCCCCAGAGGGTTCCCAGAATCTGTGGATTCTGTGGATGGTTCGGCCTAGAAGAATGGGTTGGAGTCGTCCTTGTAGATGATCTCCGTGTCGTCTTTGGCATCCATCTGCTCGAAGGGATTCGAACCGTCAGACGGCCCAGTGTCCTCGTAGGGAACCAAGAAGGGATTGTCGACGCCCAGATCCTCTTCTTCCTCTTCCCCAAGAATGGACGCCATCGCCAGCTCATCCTCAAGCCCGCCGTCCTCGGGCGACTCATGCCAGCTGCCGAACAACTCCGGAAGCACCTCGTCCAGGTAGCTGTCGCTGTGCGGGGGCTCACAGTCGTAGGCCGCGCCGTTCATGTTCTTGGTCAGGCTTCGGCGGGGGTTGGTGGGATCCTCGCTCGGTTCCCCGTGGTAACTCTTGCCTTTGAGCTGGATCGCTGAGTCCTTGATGCCGGCGATGACGAAACGCTTGTACAGCCCGCAAAAGACCTTGTTGCCTGGCTCCTCTGCCGGGGACAGGGTCGGCTCGAGGATCTCGTTCTCGGCCAGCTGGCTGACTTCCTTATACAGGCGAGGATAGAGCTTCATCAGCAACCAGCGATGCTGCTCATTGACGAAGAAGCCGGGGTACTTCACATACTTGTGGATCTCTCCAAGTTGGTTGCGCCAACGTTGCCCCCCCTGGATCTTGGTGAACATCCCGCCTGCGCCCTTACGGCTGTTGGACAAGTACTTCTGGTACACAGGCATATAGATCCGCATACGTGTGTAGCGATCGAGAAGGTCTTGGAAAACGACGTCGGGGCTCTGGTCGAGATAGGATCGGAGCACCTGGCCGTACTTTATGGGGATCTTGTCGCTTCCGTTGACATTGACCGTAATCGCCTTGGTGTCCTCGAACTCTGTCCCGTGGTGCCTCATGAAAGCGTACGCCAGTGCGAAGGCCACCTGCCCTGGATCGGACATTTCCTGATTGGCCAGCTTGTAGTTGCCCTTGAAGTACTCCTTGATCAGATTCTCTTCTTCAGGAATGCCTGCCTTGAAGAGGTTCATCTTGACGTGGCTCTCATGCTTGCCGGGGAGCGGCAGCAAAAGGTACTTCGTGGCAGAGCTTACGATGTGCAGCCGCGTATCTGGAATCGCATCGAGGATCGTGTTGTTCTTTGCATCTTCCTTGGTTGGAACCGTCAAGTCCTGGGGAGCGAAACCGCCGCGGATGTCGTGCAGCGCATAGGTCGCCACCAGGTTCTTGACGTTGGAATTGATCATGCAGTTGCTCGGCGTCGCGCGGTTGCCGATGCCCGCTACCGGGTCGATCAGGAACATGTTGACATCGATCAGTCCGTACGCAGGATCGCGCTTGACCACGAACGTGTCGTATTTGATGTCTTCTTGGCTCGCCTTGTAGAGCATGTAGGCCATGCGGATGCAGGTGATCGAGCCACGGCTCCACCCCAGCATGTTGATGCTGGTCGGCAGCCCCGCTTTGCTCTTTTTCCGCCACTCCATGAAGCTCATGAAGTGTTTGACGTTCTTCTCCCAGCCTTTGCCCGTCAACTGCCCCGTACCGACGGTGGTGGACTGGCCCATGGCGTATTTCAGCTTGCCCTTGGCCCGCTTCATCGGCTCGGGGTACTTGCCTTTGGGGTCGAAGTCGTGAGACTTCTCGCTCAGCATCATCTCATGGTTGTACTCGGTGCGGTACTTCCCCGGAGTTGGGTTGTAGATGTCGTTGGGGGCACTGCCGGGACCGTCCGTGATCAGATAGGTCTCATACTCCTTTCCGCCTCGGATCGCCCCTCCACCATCCGCATTTGTGGTTTCCCAGTACATCATGCGACCGAACGTCGAGATCAGCTCCGCGTAGGGAAAGTTGCGGTGCATCTTGGTGCCATTATTGATCACAGTGAACACGCTCATGACAGCCCCCCTGGGGTTTGGGTCTCGTAACGTGGTCCATTGTAACACTTGCTTCGTCACTCAAATTTTTGCAACGATGCTCTTACCAACTGCTGACATCCTGCCGGCCCCCGAAGCCCCCGGAGGCGGCGCGATGAACACGCACACTTGACCCCAGCGGGGTGTTGCTGCAGCATCGGGCAGGAACCTGACACGCAACCGGGGCACAGCCCGCCCCGCGGAGTCCAGCGCTGTGACAACGCTCCACATCCGCGCCGCCGGCAAGCTCAACCAGGTCGAGCTCGGGGCTGCTCCCCTTGTGGTCGGACGCGGCGCGGACTGCGATGTGATCGTACCCGATGCCCGCCTCTCCCGCCGGCATTGCCGCATCGTGCCGGCTCCGGGCGGGCATGTTCTGATCGAGGATCTCGGCAGCAAGAGCGGCTGCTTCCTCGGAGACCACCGCCTCACCGAGCCGATGCCGATGGTGCCCGGGGAATGCCTGCGGATCGGCACGACCGAGATCACCCTGAAGGGCCCGGCCGCTGCGGTTCTCTCGGGAGATGGAGGACGTGACGCCCACAACATAGCTCAGCTGCTCGAGACCGTGCGCGCCTTCTTTTCGACCGACTCGGTCGACATGCTGTTGCAGATGATCCTCGACCGCGCGATCGCACTGGCCGCGGCCGACCGCGGCGCGTTGCTGCTCGCCGATGCAGACGGAAAGCTCGAAGTGGCGCTGGTGCGCGACGCGGCGGGCAACCCGCTCGACGGCGACGCCCTGCTCAGCCACCATTTCCCCAGCCGCGCGCTCGAAGAACAACGCTGCATCATCCTGACCGACACCGAGCAGCCCGAGCAACGCGATGCCGTCACCCAGAGCGTGCGTGAGGCCGGCCTGCGGGCGGTGCTCTGCGCCCCCCTGCCCGGGCAGCAACGCGCGATGGGCGTGCTGTACGTGGCCGGCCAACGACCGATCTGGAGCTTTGGCCCGGCCGACGTCGCAGCTTTCGAATCGCTCGCCGCCCACGGCGGCCTCGCCCTCGAGCGCGCACGCTTGCAACAGGACAAGGACGCACACCAGGCCACGGAGCGCCGCCGTCTCGAAGCAGAGAACAGCGTGCTCAAGGCACGCCTCGACATCACCGCCCCCGTCGGCCAGAGCCCGGCCATGCGCCGGCTGCTCGAGACCATCCGCCGCGTCGCTCCCTCCGATGCGACGGTCTGCCTGCACGGCGAGACCGGTTCGGGCAAAGAGATCCTTGCCCGCCATCTCCACGGGCTCAGTCCTCGGGGGACGGCAACCTTCGTGGTGGTCGATTGCGGCGCCTTGCCTGAGCCGCTGATCGAGAGCGAGCTGTTCGGCCATGAGCGGGGCGCTTTCACCGGTGCCCTGCGGGCGCGGCCCGGGCGCTTCCGCGAAGCCGATGGCGGGACCATTTTTCTGGACGAGATCGGCGAGCTCCCCCTGCACTTGCAGTCTCGCTTGCTGCGCGTGCTGCAGGAAAAGACCGTGCAACCCCTGGGCGGAAACAAGCGCGTGCCTGTGGACGTGCGCGTGCTGTGTGCGACCCACCGCGACCTCGAGCTGATGGTGGCGGAGGGAAGCTTCCGTCAGGACCTGTACTACCGGCTCGGCTCGATCCGGCTGGAGATCCCGCGCCTGGCTGAGCGTGGCGAAGACGTGCTGCTGCTGGCACGCCAGTTCCTCGGACGCTTCAGCGAAGGGCGCGAGGCCCGCTTTGCCGGCTGGACCCGCGAGGCTGCCCTGGCCCTGTTGGAGCATCCGTGGCCGGGCAATGTGCGCGAGCTCGAGCAGTGCATGCAGCGCGCTGTGCTGCTGGGCGATCCGCCCTACCTGCAGCGCGCAGACTTCGGGCTCGGAGGAAGCAGAGACGCTGCCGCCGTAGAGAGCGACGCCCTCCAACCTCTGCAGGAGGCGCGGGCCGCGGCCAACCGGCGCTTCGAGCGCCTCTACCTGGCCGAGTTGCTCGCGCGGACCGGGGGAAAGATCGCCGAAGCCGCCGAGCTGGCGGTCGTCAGCCGGCAGCTGCTGTGGCGCCTGATGCGGCGGCACGGCCTCGACAAGCACAGCTTCAACGAGGCCTGAGGTGGACTCAGAGAAGCTGCGCAACCTCTGGAGCGAGACGGTCGGAGCCGATGCCGACTGGGACACCCTGAGCGTCGAAGCGACCTACCGGCGGGCGTCCCCTGCCGAGCCTGAAAAGCACAGCGCGCCCACACTTGCACCGCCCAGCAGCTACACCCTCGGGGCGGTGCTCGGCGAAGGCGGCATGGGAACCGTCTACCGCGCGCGCCAGAACTGCCTGCGCCGCGACGTGGCGGTCAAGAAGCTCAAGCCCAGCAGCGGCTCGGCGCCTGCCCTTGAGGGGTTCCTCGCCGAGGCCTATGCCCATGGTCTGCTCGACCATCCGAACATCGTGCCCGTGTACGACCTGGGGAGCGATGCCCAGGGAGGCGTGCAGCTGGCGATGAAACTTGTCGCCGGACGCAGCTGGAGGGCCCGTCTGCGCGAAGACCAGAGCGTGCTGAGCGAACAGCTGGAGGTCTTGTGCCAGGTCTGTAATGCGGTCGCCTTCGCCCACAGCCGGGGATTGGCCCACTGCGACCTCAAGCCTGCCAACATCCTGCTCGGCAGCTTCGGTGAAGTGTTCGTCGTCGATTGGGGCCTCGCGGTCTGTTTCGACGGCCAGGCGGACGGCAGCCTGCGTCCCCACACCAGCATCCGTGCACCGACCGGCACGCCTGCCTACATGGCTCCGGAGCTGGCCCGTGGCCAAGGAGAGCAGATCGGCCCGGCCACCGATGTGTACCTGCTCGGCGCCTGCCTGTTCGAGGTTTTGAGCGGCCGACCTCCGCACCAGGGCAGCGCCTTCTTCGAGGTCGTCGAGCGCGCCGCCGAAGGAGAGATCGGCGCGCTGCCCGACGACCTGCCCGCGGAGCTGGTGCAGATCTGCCGCCGGGCGCTGGCTCGCGAACCGGGCGCGCGCTACGCCGGCGCACTCGAGCTGCGCGACGCCCTGCGCACCTACCTCGAGCATCGCCAGAGCCTGGCGATGGCCCGCGCGGCCCGCGCGCAACTGCGTGCCTGCGGCGACACGGACAGCGCGCAACCGCGCGAGCTCTACGAGCGCTTCGCTCTGGCCGTGGCAGGGTTCCGCCAGGCACGCGAGCTCTGGCACGGCAACCATGCGGCCGCCGAGGGCGAGCAGCAGGCGCGGCTCGCGTACGGGGCCGCCGCCCTTCGCTTGGGAGACCTCGAGCTGGCCGACAGCCAATGCCGCAAGGCAGACGATGGCCGCGGAGAAGCCGCGGCTGCTTGCGCGGCACTGCTGCGGAGCATCGCGGACGCGCGGACCAAGCGCGTCCGTGAGCAGACCAGCCGGCGCCGTCTGCGGCGCGCGCTCGCTGTCAGTGTCGGGCTGTTGCTGGCCGGCCTGGTGGTCGGCTTGCTGGCATTCGCGCAGGCCTATGCGACCATCCTCGCCCGCAACGAGCAGATCGCCCGCAACAACACTGCCCTGGAAGCCGAAAAGCAACGCGTTGAGCAGGCACGGAGCTTTGCCGAGCAGCGTGGCGAGGTCGCCCAGAATGCCCTGACCCGCCTCATCGAGACTGTCGACGAGCGCTTGCTGCTGCGCGGCTCCCCAGCTTCGCGCGCGCTAGCCCAAGCGATCCTGCCGGTCGCCATCGACGGCTTCTCGGCCCTGCGTGACACCGACTATGCGCACTCCCGGGCTGACCTCGGCACGGCCGCGACCCATCTGCTGATCGCCCACCTGCAGCATTCGTTGGGAGGTGACGCCGAGGCTGCCCTGGCCGAGTTGGACCAGGCTGAAGGACTGTTGCGCGCTCAGCTGGTAGATGCTCAAGCCAGCGAGCAGCTCGGCAAGGTGCTCGTCGAGCGCGGGCGGCTGCAACTGACGCGCGGCTTTCCCGCCGCCGCGGGTGCAGACGCGGCGGAGGCCCTCGGCCTGCTGCAGAGACCCGAAGCACGGGCGGATGCGCTGCTGCTGCAGGCCTCGGTGCAGCGTGCGCAGGGCGATTTTTCGGCCGCGCGCACGAGCCTGTTGCAGGGGCTGGAGTTGGTCGCCGGCGAGGCCCGCGACATCCTCCAGCTCGCGCTCGGCCAGGTGTTGCGCGAGTTCGGCGCCGCGCAGCAGGCCTGCGAGCTGCTTGAGTCCTGTCTGCTCGCCCAGCGAAGACGAGTGCAGGCCCACCCCGAGCGGGACGACGCGGGCTGGACGCTCTCGCTGATCCATTTTGAGCTGGGGCGTGCGCGGAACGATGCCGGCGAGCTGCAGGGCGCGCGCGCAAGCCTGGAGGCATGTCTCGAGCTGCGCCGCGCGCTCACACGCGCTGATCCGCACGCTGCCCACAACCTGCAGAGGCTTGCCCAGGCAGAGGCCGAGCTGGCGCGCCTGCTGTATTCCGAGCGCATCGATCCGCGGGCAGCCGCGTTGGCTGCTGAGGCTGTCGCCCGGCAGACAGAGCTGGTGGAGCGTGATCCTGAGAGTCCTACGCCCGCATTGCAACTGGCGCACTACCTGGGCCTGCAGGCTTCGATCGCCGCCCAGCAGAGCCTCTATGAGACCGCACTGCTGGCGCGCGGCCAGGCCGTCGAGTACTTGCAGCGTGCCATCGAGCTCGGATCATCCGAGGCGAACACGCGCAGGTTGCTCGCGCAGGCGTTGGAGCATCAGGCCCGCCTGCTGCTCACTCTGGGCAGAGACGGGGAAGCAACGCTGCTGCAGTGCCTCGAGCTGTTGGCCGAGCTGCGCGCCGCCGAGCCCGAAGATCGAGGCCTGGCGCAGATCCAGGTGCGCGCGCTGATCTCGCTGGCGCACCTGGCGCCAGCAAGCGAGGCCTTGGAGTTGCTCGAAGACTGTGCCACGATCCTCCAGGCCCTGCCCGAGCCCGCCCCGCCTGCGGAGCGGGGCCACATCCGCCTGCTACAAGCCGAGCTGTTGTCCGCAGAAGGGGGCGCGTCCGCGCGCTGGATGCAGCATGCGGCTGAGGCTGAAGAACTTCTGGAGGAAGCCGCCCGCGGCGATGCCTCGCCCATGCTGCGGGACCACTGGGGCCGCGCCCTGGACTTGCTGGCACGGGGGAAGGCCGGCGGTGGGCTGCTGGAAGAGGCGCTGGAGTGCGCCATCAAGGCGGTCCACGTACGAGGCGCTCCCGGCATGGCGAGCCGTCCGGACTGGGGGGCACGACACGTGGAAGCGCTGCTGCGCCTGGCCGAGGTCGTGGCCGCGCAGGGCCAGATCTCTGAGGCCTGGGAAGTCCGCGCGCAGGCGCTGCAGCTGTGCAGAGAGCTGCGCGGCCAGCATCCAACAGCCACTGAGCTGGTTCCTCTGCACGTCGAGCTGACACAGGCCTGCGCGTCGCACGCCCTCGCGCAGAATCAGCCCGCCGCCGCCCTGCAGAACTACAGCGAGGCCGCAACCCTCGCCAGCCCGGGCAGCGCAGAGCACGGCATGTGGCTGCGGCGTTGCGCCGAGCTCCAAAGCTTGCTCGGAGACAGGGAAGGGGCGCAAACGGCCTATCAAAAAAGCTTCGCGGTCTTCGATGCGCTCGTGCGCCAGCACCAGGGACCCGCCCAGGAGATCGAACCCGAGCTGGTCGAGCTGGTCGAGCTCTCCGCCGAGCTGGCGGATATGCAGCGAGAGAACGGTGAGCCGGCCCGCGCACGCGCCGTCCTGGAACGAGCTATGGAGCTGGTTGACGAGCGGAGGGACGCGCTGGCCTCGGGCGCAGAGCTCGCGGCGTTTCTCGAGCGCGCGCTAGAAGATCAAGCTCGGGCCGAGCAGCAGACGGCCCCAGACTGAGCATGCCGCATCGCGGGGCCTAGCAGCCTGCGACGAAATTCGAAGAAGCGCTTTTTGGGCCCTTGTAGGGTGCGGGGTTTATCCCCGCCCGCGCGTTCGGGCGGGGATAAACCCCGCCCCTACTTCCGGAGAATCCGGATTTTTGGCGCAGTCTGCTAGGCCGAAGCCTTCTCTTCTTCCAGATACAAGCGCACCGTGGCGGTCGCCAGCGGCCGCACTTCCCCCGCAAGCCTCTGCTGCAACGCTACCCGCACGCTGCGCTCCCGCGCCTCTGTGGGTTGCACGAACGCCTGTGCATCGACGCCGCCTCCCTGGGCCGGCTGCAGGGTCTCGTAGCGAAGCTCCACGATGCGCGGCGGCAGCTGCACCCCTTGCTGTCCCAACAGGGCGGCCCGGGCGGCCGCGCCTGCCAGCACCAGCAGGCTCTCGGCAGTCGGGGGCTTGGCCTTGGGCCGCAATATCGGCGGCTGACGGACCACGGGCAGGCGCGGAGAGAGCAGGTGCAGCTCCGTACGCTCCCGCCCGGCCTGCACCAACTCGATATCGTACTCACGCAGGCGCAACAGATCCTCGATGCGGCGCCGCAGCTCGGCCGGATCGACCGTGTGCTCGGTCGCTGCAACTCCCTCGGGTCGCAGGGCCGGCGCGGGGTCATCAGCGGCCTCTGCGTCCCCACTCAGGACCGCGCGCCACTGCTGCAGAGCGCGCCGGCCCGAGCTGAAGAGCTGACAGTCGAGGCTCTCCCCCGAGGCCAGAAACAGCCGTAGAATCTCGGCGCCGCGGATCCTGGCAAAGAACCCCGGCGCCGGCAGCAGCTCAACGGCGGTCAGCTCGGACAACGAATAGGTCTGCCGGTAGGCGTGCCAAAGCGCGGGGGGAAAGCTGGTGGGCCGCAACGGCACCAGGCAGAGCTGGTCCCCCGTCACCCCCAGCACCCTGGGTTGGCCCCTGTACCTGACCAGCCAGAACAGCTGCTCGGGCCCGAAGAACTCCAGCCCGGCGGCGCGGCGCTGACGCAGCTGTGTGCTCATACCCCCCAGGCCGACCGCCAGCAGGATGGCGCTGAGGAGACCGACCAGAAATGTCAGCGCAAAGGCGGGTTCGGTCCACATCCGCCCTTGCACAAAAGTCACCAGCGAGAAGACGGCCAACACGATCAGGATCCACAGACCCGGCGCCAGCAAGACCAGGCGCCGGGCGTCCTTCCACAAGAATGGGCCGTGCAGCGGCTCGTCGCGGTGTGGATGCATTTTCGCTCCCGGCCACAACCGTGGCGCGCCCATAGTACCACGTGCCCGGGTTGGAACGGAGCGCTTGCATGATCGCACAATCGTGGCTGGATGCGTCCTCCCAGGCCGCCTACAATCGCAGCTCTCTCCTCCTCGCAGGAAGCCCGGCCCGTGAAGATCCAGACCTTGAAGCAACGCCTGTACATGATCGGGGTGCCGAGCGTGCTGCTCTTGAGCGCGACCATCCTCTGGATCGACCGCGGTGCAGCGCTGTTCAGCGGACGGGGCCTGGTCGATGTGCTCTACTTCACGATCACCACGTTGACTTCGGTCGGCTATGGCGACATCACGCCGCAGCTGGCGGCCAGCCGGCTGATCTCGATCCCGCACCAGATCCTGGGGATCGGCATCCTCGGCTCGTTGATCAGCGACATCGCCGCCCACGCCATCGCTGCCTTGCGCTGGTGGACACGCGATCCTGGCTTCCGCGAGGTCAAGTTCCTGCTCAAACAAGAGGCCCAGGACGGGCTCGATGACGAGCTGCGCCTGCAGGGCTTCCAACCTGCCGAGCTCGTGCAGGAGTATCCGCCGAAGTTGCCGGGCAAGGGAATCAAGTTCCAGCTGCGCGACGGCCAACGCAGCATCAAGTACAAGTTCAAGCAGGGTCAGGGCACCTTCACCTGCAGCGAAGACGATGCGCGCCTGGTCGAGATCCTCTATGAGACCTTGCGCGAGCAACTGCAGACCACGCGCAAGACCCGCTGGTGGCGCGGACAATGGAACGGCCCGGGCATCAAGGTCGACCTCTACGCAGCCCGTTTCTGCCTGGTCGAAGCGGTCACCTCCAGCCGCGACCGCCGGGCAGATCTCGATCTGTTGCCGGGATTCCTACGCAAGAACGTGCTCGGCGTCGTCGACGTCGACGACCGCGAAACCCCAGGCATGAGCTTCGACGAGCTGCGAGGCCGCCTGCGAGAGGAGCCGTCATGAGCCCCATCCAGCAACTCGGCGCCAGCGAGCTCCGCAGCCTGTGGGACCGTGAGCCTTGCCTGCAGGTCTGCGATGTACGCACGCCCTGGGAATGGCAGACGGCCCGCATCGAAGGCAGCCGACTGCTCGACCAGGCCTGGTTGGAAGAGCTGCTCGCCCTGCCGCCAGAGACGCCCATCGCCTTCGTCTGCCACCACGGCATCCGCAGCCAGGCCGCCGCCCAGCACTTTGCCGCGCACGGCTTCAGCCAGCTCTACAACCTCGCGGGTGGGATCGACGCCTGGTCGGCCGAGGTCGACCCGGCAGTGCCGCGCTACTGAGGGTGGAAAAGCCCAGGCCAGCTCAGGGCTGCCGACGGGCCTCGCGGGCGAGCCAACTTCTCGCCCATTGGTGCTCGAGATAGAGGTATTCACCCGTCGCCACGACGGCCTCGAAGTGGGCGCGGGCCCTGGCAGGATCGCCCTGTTGCTCGGCCTGCAGAGCCATCAACAGCTCGGCTTCGCAGGTCTGCCCCGATCCCAGGGCGCGGGCACGCAGCCCGGCCTGGTCGAGCTGGCCACCAAGATAGCGGGCCATGGGAGCCGGCCAGCCCTGCTGCTCGGCCAACGCCGACAGATCGTGCTCGCTGTCGCCCAGGGCCACCAGCCAGAGCCGTGCATAATCCCGATACGGGCTCTGCAAGGCCTCGCGCAGGGCTGCCCGCGCCGGCTCGAGTTGCTCGGCCAGGGCCCTGTTGCGGGCACGCAGCAAGAGGCCCAGACCCGTCTGGTCGCTCGCCAACAGCAGCTCCAGACAGGCCGTCGCGCCCTCCAGATCCCCGATCAGCTCGGCGGCGGCCGCCTGCAGTCTGAGAATATTGGCGTCGGGCTCGAACAGAGCGGCGCGTTCGTCGAGCAGCGCGAGCGCCTCGTGCCCTGCAGCGCGCCGGAAAGACAGCCCCGCGGCATCGACGAGCGCGCGGTCCAGGTTACGCTGACTGAGCGTGCTCTCTGGATTCTCACGGTGCAACGCGCGCACAAGCTCGAGCTGCAAGGCGAACAACTCTGCGGCTGCGTCGAGCTCTCCCAGCTCGCTCAAGAAGCTGGCCCGCTGGTTGTACGACCAGGCCAGCTTGACCCGGGCCGCCGGACCCTCGGTGTCACGGGCGACGCGGAGTTGGTCCAAACGGAGCTGATTTTCTGAAGCCACCAGCGCGCTATCGCTGTATCCCGCCTGCCACAAAGCCTCGGTGAGCCAGTGCTGTGCCCAGGCGATGCCGTCTCGGGTCTCGCTCGACGGCGCGAGCTGCTCGAGCTGGCGGCGCGCCGACAGGGCGCGCCGATGCCAGGCAACGGCCTGATCGGACTCAACCTGCTGCGCGCTCAACTGTGCGAGTAGCTGGCAACTGACCGCGAGATTCTGGAGGGAGAGCTCCTCCGGATGGGACGCAACGCGGGCCTCGAACAAGCGCACCGCCATCCGGCCGCGTTTTTCGGCTTGCTCCAAAGAACCGCGCTCGAAGTCGATGTCGGCCAGGCCCATCATCGCGAGCCCGTAGCGGAAGAGAATGGTCTGGTTGCGGGGAGCCTGACGGTAGATCTCTGCGGCGGTCTCGGCCGCCCGCTCGTAGATCGGATACGCCTCTGCGTCACGGTCCAGCATCCGCAGAGCCCCCGCATGGACGGTGAGCAGACGCGTCAGACCCAATGCGAAGCCATTGTGCTCGGGGAACTCGCGCATCCCCGCCTCGAGGTGTTCACGAAGCGCGACAAAGCGTGCCTCGACCGCCTCAGGATCGCTCTCGATC
Source organism: Planctomycetota bacterium (assembly GCA_029260765.1). Taxonomy (GTDB): domain Bacteria; phylum Planctomycetota; class J058; order JAJDCP01; family JAJDCP01; genus JAJDCP01. The sequence continues at coordinate 68,809 of JAJDCP010000060.1, read as the reverse complement.
AGAAACCGAGCATGGTCCGTCACGAACATGACGTAGTTGCCCAACATGTCGATGTTGCGCCCATCGACCTCGAGCAGCCGGTCAAAGTCTTGCTGGGCACGTTCAAACGCGGCCTCGGCCTCGGCAGCATTGTCGTTGCTCAACGCCAGGGCCCCGAGCTGCGTATACACCACAGCCCGCAGCCGCAGCGCGGCGAAATCTTGCGGGCTGACTTCGAGCACAGCCCGGATCTGTGCCAGCGCTTCACGGTAGCTTTCTAGAGCGTCGGCCGCGCGGCGTTTCCTTTCGTACAGCGAGCCCAGGTTGTTGAGCTCGATGGCCAGGGACAGGCGCAGCTCAACATCCTGAGGCTCGCGCTGAAGCAACGCCCGATAGGTCTGGATGCACTCGATGAGACAAGCGACGGCGGGCTCGATCTCGCCACGCCTGATCTGCAGGACCCCGACGGCCGCGAGGCGCCGGCCTAGATGGCTGAGGGCCTTCCAGCTTTCGGGATGGCGCAGACACAGCTGGCGGGCGATGCCCAGCGCTTCGAGCTCGCAGAGCAGGGCCCGATCCAGATCGTTGGCGCTTGTCAGCAGTCCTGCCTGTTGCGACAGAGTGCGCGCGAGGGTGTACAGCACGCGGGCGCTGTGCGGGTCGCTCGCGCTGAACACCCGCGCGCGGTCCAGGGCACGCTGGCACAGCTCAAGCGCCTCGCCGAGCTCCCCGTGGTCCGCCAGATGGCTGGCCAGGCCACGGGCGCGGCGGATGCTCGCAAAGCGCAAGCGCGGATGCTGCGGCGACTCTTCCAGCCCCTCGACGAGCTCCAGACAGGCCCGCATCGAGCGCCGAAACTGCTCGCTCAGGCCGGCCTCTTCGGCCACCCCGGCGTTCTCCTCCTCGACATCCGCCATCAAGCACCGGTAGTCGACGCTCTCGGGATCGCGGCCCAGAAGCTCGCGCGCGAGCTCCGAGGCGGCCGCGAGGGCTGCCGCGGCCTCAGCAGGCTCGCCGCGGCGTCGGTGGAGTTGTATCCGATCCAACAGCAGGTAGCTGAGACAGTAGTGCAAGCGCGCGCGCTCCTCGCCGACAGGTTCCTGTTCGAGGCAGCTGCGCACGATCACTTCTGCCGCGCGCAGCTCATCGATGGCTGCCTCGGTATCCCCGGCGACCTCCTCGAGCAGCTCCGCATAGCGCTTGCGCACGACCGCTGCACCCAGAGAGAGGCGCACCTGCTCGATGTCGGCCTCACGGAGACGCCCCCAGCCCCTCTGGGCGACCGCGAGCAGCTCATGCGCGACATCGTGGGAGGCAGCATCTGCCAGCTCGCTCGTCAAGCGGATCTGCATGTTGGTCACGAGCTCGGTCAGCACCTCTTGCGCCACGTCGCCCCGCAGGTCCGAGTTGTGCTTCTGGCGGCGCACCTCCGCGTGGGTCGCGCCCAGCTCGAGCAGCTGCGCTTGGATCTGGTCGCGCTGCAAGCCGATGTCCGCATTCTTGCCATCGAGCACGAACAGACCGACGGACAGCGCCACGAACAGCAGCAGTAACATGCTCGCGACCGCCCAGCGCAGGCGCCTGCGCGTGCTCGTCTCCGCGCGTTGTGCTGCCCGAGCCGTCAGCAATGCCACCTCGAGCGCACGCCGCGCATCGCTGTCTTGGGGGCACAGGCCCAGCTGCGCCTCGGCGAGCCCGAGATCTCCGTACCGGAGCGCGCATTCGGCGAACGCCAGCCGCGCACGCTGCTCGCCCCGTTCGGCCTGCCGGTTCCCGCTCCAGAGGCCGCGCGCTTGCCGGAAACCCGCCACCGCCTCGGTGAATTCCTGATAGAGCAGGTTGTGCCCGCTGTCGCCTGGACTCTGCTGCGCGCTGTCCAGACAAACGACCAGCCGCGCCTCCGCTTGCTCGACGATCGTGTGGCTCTCGCGATGCCTGAGATAGGTCTCGATGCCCCGCCGGAAGTCTTCGACCGTCAAGCGCTGCTCGGGCTCGCAACGCATGGCCTGCGCAACCACCGCGGCCAGCTCGGCCGGCGCCGAAGCCGGCAGCGTCGGCGCAATCCCCGCTGCCGCCGTGACGACCACGTCCGCCAGATCCTTACCCGAATGGGGGGGACGCCCGCTGAGCAGCCGAAACAGAATGCCCCCCAACAGGTAGCTGTCCGTCCAGGTTCCCACCTTCGTGCCGTGGCCCTGCGCCAGCTCGGGCGGCATGTAGCAGGGCGTGCCGCAGGGACTGTTCAGGCGTGATTTGTGCCGAAACAGGCTGGTGTCATCGGCGGGGCCCACAGCCACCGCTAGACCCCAGTCCATCAACAACACCTCGCCGAAGCTGCCCAGCATGACATTGGCCGGTTTGAGGTCGCAATGCACGAGCTTGCGGCTGTGGGAATATCCAACCGCATGGCAGACCTGGATCAACACGCCGAGCTCGCGCAGCAGATCCGGCGGGTCCTGGCTCAGACGCTGCTCCCAAGACTGGCCCTCCACCAACTTCATCGCCAGGCTACGCCCGCCGTCATCGCTCTGGAACAAGTCGTAGACGGGCACAATATTGGGATGCTGCAGGCTGGCAGTGGTGTGGGCTTCGGCCACAAAAGCACGCGCCACAGCTTGCTGCTGGAATGTCGAGGCCCCCGGGCGGGGCCGCATCCTTTTGACGGCGATCTCGCGCTGCAGGCTATGCTGCATCGCTCGCAGCACAACCCCCATGCCCCCCTGGGCGATCTGCTCCAGCTCTTGATAGCCTCCAGCTGACTTGAGCGCCGCGCTCCTGGCATGCAGCTCGGCCAACTGCTGAGGCTGCGTGGCGGACGCGTGCGCGCTCTGGTTCGCGGGCTTATAGGTCGCGTCTACAGGCAGGGTCGAGAGATCGGCCTCGGCGCCAACCAGCTCAACCCAGGCAGCGACCAGCGGGCTGTCTGACACGGCCTTCCCTCCAGCAGTGGGTCCGGAATCCTCCAACCCCGAGGATGGGGTCCAGGCCGCAGCCTTGCAACTGCTCGCCGGCGTCACGCACGTATCACTTCAGCCCTGAGTCCCACGACGTAGGCGCAAGGCCCGGGAGAGACGGTCGATGGCCGTCGTCAAGAGGATCATCGCCAACAGAAAAGTGCTCGCCCGCTCGAGCGCCCAGAACTTGAAACTCCAGTCAAAGGAATCCCCGAGCCCCCCCACGCCGATGATGCCGAGCGAGACGCTGGTCCGCACGTTGGACTCGAACTGGAAGAAGGTGTAGGACAACCAGTTGTGCAGACTGCGCGGCACCGCTGCATACGCGAACAGCTGGGACCGCGAGCCCATATAGCTGCGCTCGTAGCTGCGGTACGGGATGTCGTCGACGGTCTCGGTAAAGACGCGCGCCAACACCCCGGTTGTGTGCAGAGCCATCGCCAGGATGGCGGGCAGCACCCCCAGGGTGAAGAAGGTCGCGAAGATCCACAGCCAGGCCACCTCTGGAATCGCCCGCATCACCAGCGCCAGGCCGCGCGCCAGCAGCACGGTGCACCAGCGCAGCAACTGGCGCACGCGGCCCCGGCGCTCGCCGGTGAAGTTCGAGGCACCTGGTCCGAAGGCAATCGAGCTCGGATAGGCGAGCAGCCCGGCGGCCAGAATGCCGAGCAGACTGCCCAGAAGACCCATCGCCAAGGGTACCAGCGCTCCGTCCAGAGCCTCCTGCAGCGCGCCGGGTTTGCTCGTACCGTCGGCGAGCGGCTGGGTCCAACGAAGGTCAGGCGTCAACAGGCGCGAGAAATCGTCGCCCAGGATTCTCCATTCTACACGCTGCATTTCTGCCAGGGCTGCCTGGAATGGAGGGCGCTCCGCCGCCCGCCCGCCAAACATCCCTGTCAGGTAGAGCGTGCAGAAGACCACCAGCGCAACCACCCAGGCCAGGCCGCCTGCTCTGCGCAACAGGGCTCCGCGCAGCTCAGCGCTGCGCGGTCGTTGGGGGTCAGGGCGCAGCCGGTAACGCACCAGGTTGGCGAACAGGTCGACACTGGCCGTCAAGACCAACATCGCCAGCAGCAGCGTCACCACGTTGTCGAAGTTGCCGTAGTTGAATTCGTCGAACAATTGCGCGCCCAGTCCTCCGCCTCCCACCACTCCGATGACCGAGGCGTTGCGCACAGCACATTCAAAACGCATCAGCGTGAAGCTGAGCATCGAGCGGGCGGCGAGCGGCTGAATGCCGTAGCCGAACACCACCAGGCGGCCCGCGCCCGTGGTACGTACCGCCTCATAGCGGGCCGGCGGGACGTTGTCCCAGAGCTCGCTGAAGATCTTGCCGAGGATGCCGGTCAGACTGACCGCGATGGCCAGGATTCCGGTCACCGGCCCTGGGCCTGGTATGGCAAGGATCACGATCGCCCAGGCGAAGTCCGGGATGCCCCGCAACACATCGAGCAGCAGCCGTGCCAGCTCACACAGACCGCGCCGCAGCCAGCCCTGCAGCCGCACCAATGCCCCGGTGGGCGCGGGGCTCCCCGCCACGAACACCGCGCGTGAGGCGGCCAATGCCAGCAGATAGCCGCCGATGGCCCCGAGCACTGTCCCGAGCACGGCGACAGCCAGGGTTTGCAGCATCAGGTGGGTGGCGGTCAGCAGGTATTCGGAGGACAAGTTGGGCGCGCCGAAAGAGCCCAGAAAGCTGCAGAAACGTAGCCAGGCCGCCGTCCGGGCCTCCGGACTGCTGAGCGCCCCGAGATCCCAGTCGAGCACGCTGCAGGCCACGCACGCCAGCAGCAGGACGAGCACGCCCAGCGCGGGCCGCCGCCAGGGCACGCGAGCCGGCCTCATGGCTCCGCCGCGAATTCGGACAGGTGCAGGGTCTGGTATTCTGCGCCGTAGACCTCAAGCAACACGGCCTGGTCGAGGTCTTCGGGGACGCCATCCCAAACGAGCCGACCCGCACGGATCGCGATGATGCGATCGAAGCGATTGCCGAGCATCTCCAATGTGTGCAGGCTGACCACCAGGGTGGCGCCACGCTCGCGCGCGATGCCGACAAGGATCTCGATCACTTCGCGGCCCAGGCGGTTGTCGAGGCCGCTGACGGGCTCATCAGCCAGAATCAGCTCAGGATTCTGGAGCAACAACCGGGCGATGGCCACTCTTTGCTGCTGGCCGCCCGACAGCGTGCCGGGCAAGGCCCAGAGTTTGTCCTCGAGCTCGACTTTGCGCAGCGCCTGCCGCACTTCGGTCAGGCCCTGCGGCACAAGCAACGACAGTACGGCTCGGAACAGAGACCAACGCGGAAGCCGCCCGACGTTGACGTTATGGGCAACCCGCAAGCCAGGGATCAGGTTGTCGCTCTGGTACAACTTGCCGATGCGCCGCCGAAGGCGTGCCAACTTGCGCGGCGACAGCGCGTTTGGGGACTGCGCAAAGATCCGCAGCTCCCCCGACGAGACCGGCAGCACGCCTGCCATGATGCGCAGCAACGTGGTCTTGCCGGCGCCCGAGGGGCCGATGATGGCAACCTTCTGCCCGGCAGGAATGGTGAGCGAGAGGCCTTCGAGTACGGTCGTCGCGCCGAAGCTCATGCGCAGGTTGTGCGCGAAGACGACCTGCCCGTCCTTGAGCGGTGCGCTCTCCTGAATGGCGTCCGAGGGCCGCCCGCTCACTCCAACAGACCGCGGTCCCGGGCATCTTTGAGCGCCGAGCGGATGCCGTCCCAGGCTTGCGGATCGGCAGCGACGAAGCGCTCCTCGCCCGCGTCGAAGGCTTCGAGCACGGGTTTGTGGGCCGGATCCTGTGGGTCGAGCTTGAGGAACGCAGCCCGGATCTTCTGCAACAGCGCCGCACCGAGGCGCTCGTGCGCCACCACGCAGTAGTCGACGTACGGCGGCGTAGTATAGATGATCTCTGTGTTGGGCAGCTCGCCGGCAGCCTTCATCTTGTCGAAGGTCTTGTAATTGAGCGCGCCCACCTGCGCGGCCCCCGCGTCGATGGCCTTGGCGCAGGCCGCGTGGCCGCCGGTGGCCTGGAAACCGACCTCCTTGAAGCTGTCTTCGGGCACCAAGCCCGCCAGGGTCATGAAATAGCGAGGCATGATGTGGCCCGAGGTCGAGCTCTTGCTGCCAAAGCTGAACTGCAGCTCGCCTGTCTTGCCGACCAGCTCGGAGAGGTCGGCCACCGGTTCGATGCTCCCCTCCGCGGCGATGAAGTGGCTCTTGAACTGCAGGTCAGACTCGCGGTTGCACACGAAGCGGACTTTGCCTTGCGACTGCTCCTCGGCCAGCACAGCGGTCACGCCGCCCAACCAGACCAGGTCGACCTTGTTGGTGACCAGCGCCCGCACTGCGCCCGAATAATCGGGGGCCTCGACGAAGCTGACGGGGATGCCGAGCTCGGCGCTCAGGTAGGCCGAGATCACCGCGCTGCGCTTGGTCACACGCTCTTTGTCGGAGTCGGGGATGGCCGAGAAGCGGAGCTCGTGGACACCCGTGTCTTCGGGCACGGCGGGAGTTGTCCCGCCACAGCCCAGGACGGCCACGGTCAGACCCAGAAACAAGAACCAGCTGAAGAAATGTCGCATCGGGGAATTCCTTTTGAGAGCGGATGCAGCCTGGCTGCGACGCGCTGCGCGTCGCATATCATTGCCTGCATTGCCTGTGGGAGGAATCTCGAACGCTAGCTTACCGACCGGCAGGCAATGCCCAGCCCAGTCAGCCGAAGCCGCGGGAAACTGTCAAAGCCTGAGGTGTGGGTGCGCCCATCATGTGCCGAGAATCGCATATCCGCGCGCGCCGCGCAAGATCCGAGCCCGGACGGCGCCTCGAGGCCCTGCGGCTCATGCCAGAAATCCCAACGCCCAGGCGGCCGCCAGCAACAGTCCGGCGCCTGCGGCTGCGGCCAGCGCTCCCATGCCGAAGGCCCGCCGCACGGCCTGCCGGTGGAGATCCGCGGGATCCGGAGCCTCTTCTGCGGTGCGGGCCCAGGTGTCGAGGTCATCGGCCAGCTGACCGGCCGATCCCTGGCGGGCTGCGGGGTTCTTACTCAATGCCCGCAAGCAGATCTGTTCGAGCCGCTCAGGAGCCCGCGGGTTGCGGACCCGCGGCGGGAGGGGCTCGCGGTGGATGGCCGCGTACATCACGTCGTGCACCAGCTCGAGGTTGTGCGGGGGCTGCCCGGTGAGAATCTCGTAGAGGATGGCTCCCAGGGCGTAGATGTCCGCCTCGGGCCCGACTTTCCCTCCTCCGGCCTGCTCCGGAGCCATGTACAGGGGTGTGCCCAACACCGTCCCGTGCTGGGTGAGCAGCTGATTGTCTTCCTGGTCGCGAGCCAGTCCGAAATCTGCCAGGCAGGCGCGGTCCTCGCTGACCAGGATGTTCTCGGGTTTGACATCGCGGTGGATGATCGCCTGGCCATGCGCGTAGTGCAATCCCTTGGCGACCTGGGAGAGGATGCGCACTTTCTCGAGCAGGGGGAACCAGGGCAGGGCCAGCAGGCGGTCGAAGCTGCGCGCCGCGAGATACTCCATCGCACAGAAGAAGCGGCCCTTCACGGTGCCGGTGGTCGCAACCCCGACGATGTTTGGATGGCTGAGCTTGGAAAGAGCCTGAATCTCCTGGATGAAACGCTCACGGCGCGTGCTGCTGAACTCTTCAGGTACCAGTTTCAAGGCGACGAGCCTTCCCTTGGGCTCCCAGACGGCCTGATAGACCGCGCCCATCGCGCCGCCCGCCAGACGCTTGAGCAAAAGGAAGGGGCCGAAACGGCGGCCCTCTTTGACGATGGCCGACTGCGTAGCGGACACCGAGCTCGGAGCGGGGGGCGGAAGCCGACCGGTCTCTCGCTCGGAGCTGGGGATGTTGAGGGGATCCTGCCTCTCTACTGGCTCTGCAGGCGACGAGAGCACCGACGTGTCGAGCACACCGATCGCAAAGGCATCGTCCGGCTCGTGCTCGTCCGGGCCCTCTGGACCATCGCTGGGAACCAGTGGGGAGAACCTGCCGGAGTCCTTCTCCAGATCGCGCAGCAGGCCCTGCCTGACGGAGCTGCTGGCGGGCGCCTCGGGCTCCGGAGCACGATGACGTAGAGGGGGCCGGGGGAGCTCAGCGGGGTTGAGCCGATCGGTCGGCAGCTCTTCACCGCGTTGGCTGCCCGCGTCTGCAGCCATCTTCTCTCCTCTTCTTAGCGGGGCTCCCCTGTTCTACACCGCGCGTCGCACAAGTGCCAACCCATCACCGATAAGCTGCCGGGACCGGCCAGCTCATTCCTCGTCGGGAGGCGGAGCCTCACTCGGAGCTTCAGGGTCCGAACGCAGATCTTCCGGCACATCCTCAAGCAACGTCTGCATCAGCTCTTCGAGCTTCTTGACGTTGGGCAGGGGAAAGCCCTCCCAGACCACTTCGCCCGCAACGTTGAGCAAAAACGCCGCCGGAAAACCGCGCACGCCGTAGGTCTCGCACAACGCACCTTCTGCATCCCAGATGGTGCGGTAGGGGACGTCATCCTCTTCGATGTGCTCCGTGACGGCTTCTTTGGTATCGATGCCGCCGTTGTCGATGTCGATGATCACCAGGCCTTGATCTCTGTAGCTTTTGTCCCATCTCACGAGATGGGGCCGCATTTCGCGGCACGCGCCTCAGTGCAAGAAGCTGAATTCCAGGTACACGACCCGGCCTCGCAGCGTCTCCAGACTCAGCGCATCCGCCGAGTTCAGCCAGTTCTCTGCCGGAGCCGTCAGCTCAGGCGGCGCTTCTCCTGCGTAGGAGTTCGAGTAGATGTCGTCCTGAGCCAGGCTCGGCGACAGCCACGCGAAGGCTCCCAGCAAAGCGTAGGTCAATGCGTAGCGCATAGTCCCTCCTATTTCCAAAAAGAGGCCGGATTCTCGGCCGCTCGCGGCCCCGCCGCGAACCTCCTCTACTCTAAGGCCGGGGCGCGGCGCGCGCAAAAACATGTGGGTCTGACTCGTGGTTGCTACACTCGCGTACAGCCCTGAGGAGGACACCATGAACCGCATCGCTGCAAGTCTCTTGATCTGCCTGTTCAGCACCGGCTGCTACAAATTCCAGCAGGACTTCTCCATCTGCGCCGACGGCTCGGGCCAGGTACGCATTTCGCTGGCGCTGAGCCAGGAGCTGGCGGAGCATGACGGGGACCTGGACGCGCTCAACGGCTTGTTGCGAAGCTTCGAGGGCGTGCGCTGGCAGCCCCTGCGCTGGTGGTGGGGTGAGGATGGCTGGCTGCACTACGAGCAGATCGGCCATTTCCCCGACATTAACAAGGTGCGCAGCGCGGACTTCGAGAGCCTGGCCTTCAAGGTCCTGGCGGACGGCTTCCTGCTCAGTGTCACGCCACGCGCAGACGCGGCCCAACGTTGGAGCCGGCAGCTGCCACTCGACGATGGGCCGCCCGATGCTCCGGCAGCCGAACGCGCCGAGTTCCTGCGGCTGGTGGCAGGCTACAGTCTGGGTTTCAGCTTCCGGTTGCCGGGCTCACTCACGGGGGCGCTGGGGAATTCTCCGCGGGTCGGCATCCGTGACGCGCAGAGCGGCGGCTTCCTGCTCGACGAGAGCAACTGGGACTTTCGTCCGACAGTGCTGGACTTCAGCGCGGAGCTCAGCGGGCTCCCCTGTGATAGCCAGCAGCTGGCGGACGACCGCGCCCTGCAGGCTGAGGTCCGCCAGGCCCTGCGCACCCGGCCGCTCTTGCGCGTGGCCCTCGATGGCAACCTCAGCCCCGCGTTCACGGCCGAACCGGTGAGCGAAGGCTGCCTGCTGCTGGCGCCGTACCTGCCTGGCGGGTTTCCCGAGGACGCGCAGCTGCAAGAGGCCAGCCAGGCGGTCCACGGCGAAGCGGCCGAGGTCTGGAGCGCACTGGGCTGGGACGCAGTCGGTGTGCTGGCCGCTGCGATGCGCCGGGAGGGCTGCCAACGCGCCGACGTGCAAAGGGGTCTGCTCGACCGTGAACAGCCCTGGTATGGCGCGACCGGGCCGCTGCGCTTCGATGAGCAGGGCGCTGCGCTGCGGATGCCGCGCATCGCTCAGGTCCACAGAGGTGCGCTGAAGGCCGCCCAGGAGCAACTCGACCCAGCGGCCCTGCGTGACGCGGCCCCCCAGCCCGCTCCGCGAGCCGCCGACGGTCAGGTTTTGAAGATCGGGCTCGCGGCCCCTTTCACGGGCCCCGCGGCGACCTTTGGGCAGAGGCTCGCGCGCGGTGCGCGGCTACGCGTCGACGCGATCAACGCCGAGGGCGGCATCGCGGGCCGCCCCATCCAGCTGGTCACGGTGGACGACGAGGCTGACGCGGCCGTGGCTCGACAGTTGGCGCTGAAACTCGCTTCCGACCCCGAGATCGTCGCAGTGATCGGGCATTTCACCTCTGTATGCTGCCTGGCCGCCAGCGAGGTGTACGCGGACGCCGGCCTGGTGAGCCTCTCCCCCGGGGCCAGCAACCCACAGGTCTCTCAGCGCTCGGAGTGCAGCTTCCAGATGCTGGTGGACGACCGCCGCCAAGCAAGCCTCGCCATCGCTCTGGCAGTGGTGGTCCACCAGCGCTCTCGCCTGCTGGTGGTGATCGATGCAGCCCTGGCTGGCGAGAGTGAGCCGGCCATGCGTGAGGCTGCCGCCCGCTGGGAGGTCGCCCTCGAAGTCGTGTCTCTGACTCGAGCGCGGCCGATCGACTTCGACGCGATCGCCCGCCAGGCGGCCGAATTTCAGCCGGATGCGGTGATTCTGCACACCCTGGCGAACGAGGGCACGGCCGTGCTTGAGGCGCTGGAGCGGCTGGGCAAAGAGGACTGAGTCGCCCGCGCCAGACTGAACCCCCGGTCAGCGCTGCGCGACCAAGAAGATCAGGCGGTCCTCGAAGCACAACCGCGGTTCTCCTGCGAATCGCTGCTCGAGCTCTGCTACGCCGAGGGCAAGCTGGGCGTCGTCGAAATGCGAGAAGGTCGACCAGAAGCGGCCACGCACCATGTCCAGCCAGTGCGCCGTCTCGACCTGCGCCGGATAGACCTGGTGCTGCACGTCGACGCGCAGACCCGCCGCCTGCAGCCCGGCGACGAAGATCTCCGCCGCCGGCTGCAAGCTCGGCCAAAGCTCGAGAGCCGCCTCAAAGAAGGGATAGTCGATCTTCTGCGGCCGCGTCACGCACAGCAATCGGCCCGTTGCCCGCAGCCGAGCAGCCAGACCTGCAAAGATGGCGTCGCGCTCGGCCTCGGGCAGATGGTGTACGACTTCCTTGAGCAACAGGGCATCGAAGCTCTCGCCCCGATCGACGGCAAAGCCCCCGATGTCCTGGCTGTGCGCTTCGAGCCCTGGATGCTGTTGGGCTGCGGCCAGCAAGCCCGGGCTATTGTCCACCGCCAGGACGGGCTGCCGCAATCCCGCGGTCTCCGCCAGCAGGGCGCTGAAGCTTCCTGTCCCGCAGCCGAGATCGGCCATGCGGTGCTGCGGCTCCAGGCGCAGGGCCCGCACCACACGCTCGGCCAACCAGCTCTGATAGTGCGAGCCCGTCTGATAGAACCAGGCGGACTCATAGCTGTCTGCCAATGCGTCGTAATGCTCTTGCATCGCTCAGCTCTTGCGCTGCCAGACGCAGCCATGCGAAACGATGTACTGGAACTTGCGGCAGTGCTCCCGGATGACCAGAGGTACCGGCAGCTCTTCGAGCAGCTCGAAGTCTTCCCCCAACGCAGCCTTGAGACCGTCGCTGGAACGCAGAGCCTGCCCGTCCACAAGCCGACCTCCGAGCCAGACCTCGCGCGGCGTGAAGGCCTCCATCCAGGTAAAGGGCGAAATGGTCACCAGCAGGCCGCCGGGCCTCACCAGACCGCGCACACCGGCCATCCTTCCCAGGCAGGCCATCGGGCTCGGAAGGCGGCAGAGCAGGTTGGCCAGCAACACCGCATCGTAGCCCACCAGCTCGGGCGGCAGGGAACAGGCGTCTGCCTGGCGGAATTGCACCCGCTGCCGCTCGATGGCGGGGTCGATGACGGCGCGTCGTCCGGCTGTCAGCTCGCCTTCGATGCGCAGCTGGAATTCCATCGAACCTTCGGCCCGCAGCTGTTGCGCAGACTGGATGAAAGAGCCGCTGAGATCGACCCCGAGCACCTCGTCGAAGTGGCGTGCCAACTCGAAGCTTGCCCTGCCGACCGCACAGCCGACATCGAGCGCACGCCCTCCGCTGATGCCGGCGCGGTGCGCCGCTTCGATCACCAGCCGGGCACAGCGGGCCGGAAAGTCCGTCGCTTCGCGGGGGCCGAAGGCGTAGGGCATCTGCTCTTCGGGCGCGCCGTAGTGCAGGCAGAGGTACTGATCGAGCAGCTCCCGGCTTTCGTAGACGTCGGCGTGACCGCCCTCAGCGCTGAGGTCCACGGCGTCACAGCGCGGATCTCCGTCATCGCTGCACGCCAGCCGGAAGCCCGCGTGCTGGAAGAAGTGCGGACGGAAGTGGAAGCGCGCCCAGATGCTGGCCTCGTCGCCGGTGCTCATGTACGAGCCGCCGAGCAGCATCGTGTGCTTGCCGTCGAAGCAGGGGCTGCTGAAGTCGTCGTACAGGGTGTGGACCTTGAAGCCCTCGAGAGGGTTGAAGTCATCCTCCATCCACTGCCAGACATTCCCGAACACGTCGTGGAAACCCTGCGAATTGGCAGGCTGCGCGTCTACGGGCGAAGGGGAGGTGTAGGCCAGGTTGAGGTTGGCACGTGCGCGCAGCTCCCGACCACTGCTGGTCATCACGGCGTCGCGAGCGCGGCCCGCCTGGAGGTCATGGCAGCGCTCGTCACGCAAGCGGGCGTGCTCCGCCTCCGTCAGCATGCGGTACGGCAGCGCTGCGGCATCGATCTCACTGCGCCAGGCACTGAAGGCGCGCGCCTCGTGCAGGTTGACCTCCACCGGCCAGTCCCAGGGCATCGGGATCGTTTCAAACAGGGTCCGCAGGCGGTAGCGATGCAGCCCGGCCGGACCATCCGGAACCCAGAAGGAGGGCCATTTGCTGTGGCGGAAGCGGCGCCAGGCCCAACCGGTGGGCGTCCAGTAGCGCTCGGCCTGGTAGGCTCCGCTGGCGACGAACGCGTGGAACGCGCCGTTGCTGATCAGCTGGGTCGTGGCGCGGAAGGGCCGCACCCGGCAGTCCCGGCTGCCGTATTCGTTGTCCCAACCAAAACTGGGCCAGTCTCGGGCCTTGCCCAACTGCACCGAGCCGGCCTCGACGGCCCGCCAGGCGAGCTTGGGGAAGTCGCGCTCCGGCTCGGGTTGCTCATTCTGCGCGCGGCTCCGGTCGGCCGGAAACAAGCCTGGCAGCGCCTCAGGGCGTCGCAGCAAGCCGAGCGGCAGCTCGCGCATCAACACCGAAGAGGTCTCGATGTGGATGCGGGCATGCTCAAAGCCCATCACCAGGGCCCAACCAGGACTGTCGATCGAAAGCGGTCCCTCGAAGACGGGGTGCTCGTCGATCAGCCTGCTGACCTGCTGGTAGACCTGCTTCCTGTACGCGTGCACGGCGAGGATGTCCGGCCACAGCATGGTATTCTTGGACATGTCGTCCCAGGTCATCTCGTCGACGCCCGTCTCGAAGATCTGCTCGAATTCCGGCTCGATGGCGGCCTCGACAAGGCCCGCGACCCTCAATTTGTTGGCGTAGAACACCGCAGGATGCGCGTAATAGAAGATCATGGGATGGCGAAGATGGTGGTACGGAGGCCGAAAAAACGCCTCGCTGCCTTGAAGGGCGGAAAAGAGCAACTCGGTCAGCGTCCAGGTATTGTCAAAGTACTCGCGCAGGGCAGCGCGGCCGGCATCCGTCCCGACCTGAGGCAAGCTCGTGATGCGGCCCTGCGCGTCGACGCCCGGGCAGATCCCAGCCACAGGGGGCTTTCCCGTCCACCACCAATCGCCACGTGGGCCGGTCAGACGGCTGTCGAGCTGGGGATTGAGGTTTCTTTTCCAGGGCTCGTCGAGCAGAGCTACGGACGGGGCGGTCTCCAAGATATCTCTCTCCATTCCAGAACCACACTTCCCAAATGTACTTTTCCCGCTTCCTCTTGTACAGGCCAAGGCACAGACCTCTACACAATCTATACAAAGCAAGCCGGCGCGTCGACCAGAAAGCGGGGTGTATTTTTGCGCCGTATCTCAGGGTCTGCGCAGCGCCTGGCCGCTGCGCACGAATCCCTCGGCTTCCAGGAATGGCAGCAACCAAGAGCGCGCGGCCGGCTCGCCGTCGATGCGTTCGAGCAGCAGTCCCCCGACCCTGCTGGCAGGTTTCTCCCGCGCGAGCGCAGCAGACAACAGCTCGGCGGCATGCCCGCGCTCGGGCTCAACCTCGGGCAAGAAGCTGAGCAGGCTTTGGCCCAGGGGTGCCAGATAGCCGAGCAGCCGCCCTTCCCAGAGCACGACTCGAGCCTCGGCGCGTTTCTGGGGCCCCTCCCCCGCAGCCTGCTTGCCGGGCCAGGGCAGCGCATGGCCCCAGGGTTGCGCGGGATCGCAGGCAGCCAACACGCGGGCCGGAGGCGTCACGCGGTCGAGGTCGGGCCAGCGATGCCGGCGCAGTCGGTCCTCCGCTCCGGGCAGCCCGAACTGGGCCGCCCCCAGCCCCTCGACGAAGTACCCGCGGCGCACGCGCCCGGCCTCCTCGAACGCCTTCAGCACGGGATACAGCGCCGAAAATCCTCCCAGCACGCTCTCCGCCGCTACCGCCTCGCGCGTCAGCAGGCCATGTCGGCTGAGCAGCTGGTTGACCAGGGCCTGCGCCCTCTCCGTTGCCGAGGGCGACGCGGGCTGCGCCTGCGGCAGCAACCACCAGCGCCCGCTGGAGCCGGGAGGTGCCCTTCTCGGGGCCTTGGGACGCACGCCGTGGCGTGGACGGCTACGTGTGCTCTGGCCGGTCCGCAGGCTGCGTAGCGGTGCGAGCGTGTCGTTGCTGACTTCGCCGTTCCAGACGAGCTCGTAGAGGCCGGCCAGGATCTCCGGGGGATAGCCCCCCAGCTGCGCGCACAGATCGCGGAAGAACAGCGCCCCCCGCTCGGCCAGCAGCCCGCGGATGCGACCATGCAACGAGCCCGTCAGGGCCTCCACAGGCGGAGCCAGCAGAGCGTAGTGGTCCGCCAGATACAACGCAATCCGCCCGTCGCGCGGCTTGAGTGGCTGGACACCGCGCCACAACACCTCGCCGCTGGCACACAACTCGTCGAGATCGCGGCGGTCGAAGCGCTCCAGACGGGCAGGCAGGATGCGCCCTTCCAGGTCGGAGACCGGCAGCGCCGCGCCCTGCAGTTTCTCAATCACGCCGAGCAAGGCTGCCATGCCCGCGCGGGGTCGATCGAGACCATGCCAGTCCGCCAAAAAGCGCCCCAACGCCTCCGGCTCCACCGGCTCTACCTGCGCCCGCAAGCGCGCCAGCGAGCGGCGTTTCAGCTGCCGCAGCACACCCAGATCGCACCACTCGCGGCCCCGCCCTCCCGGTACGAACTCGCCCTCGACCACGCGCTCGGCCTCGGCCAGCAGCTGCAGCACGCGCAGGACCGGCGCCCGACCCAGCCCGAAGCGGGCCGCGGCCGTCTCCAAGTGGAACGGCCCATGGCTGCGCGCGTAGCGGGAGAGCAGATCGACCAGTGGCGCAGCCACGGGCTCCAAGAGCGCGGCCGGCAGCCCGGGGGGCGGCTCACAGCCGAGCGCGTCGCGGTAGCGGCCGCTGTCTTCGCTGGCGATCCAGCGCGGCTCGCCGGCTACCGTGACCTGAACCAGCCTGCGCGCCGTCGCCAGCTCGGCCAGCCAGGCGGCGGCTGCGCTCGGAGGATGGCAGCGCACTTCCAGCTCTGCTCGACTCAAATCCCCCAGACTCAACAGCAGATCGTGCAGCGCATCGACATGGCGCGCTCCCCGACCATCGAGCCGCTGCAGGCGCAGCTCGATGGCACTGATCGCCTCAGGATCGAGCAGCTCACGCAACTCGGGCTCACCCAGCAGCTCACGGAGCTGCGCGTGGTCCAGCGACAGCATCTGCGCCCGGCGCTCGGCCAGCGGAGCATCGCCCTCGTAGATGAAACGCGCGACGTAGGCAAACAAGAGCGAAGCCGCGAACGGAGACGGCTGGCGCGAGTGCAGCTCGCGCACCGCCAACCTTTGCGTCTTGATGTCGGCCAGAATGCTGCGCAAGGCGGGCACGTCGAAGACATCGCGCAGGCACTCGCGGTAGGTCTCCAAGATGATCGGAAAGTCGGGGTAGCGCGCGGCGACCTGGAGCAACTGGGCCGATCTGCGCCGCTGCACCCACAGCGGCGTGCGCTTGCCCGGCCGGCGGGTCGGGATCAACAACGCCCGGGCGGCGTTCTCACGGAAACGAGCAGCGAACAGACTGGTATCGGCCAGCTGGCGCACGACCAGCGCTTCGATGTCGTCGGGCTCCGGCAGGAACAGGCCGAGCTCGGGAGGTGAAGCGCTGGCAGGCAAACGGAAGACCATGCCATCATCCGACCACATCGTGTCCGGCTCGCAACCCAGCTCGGTGCGGAGCCGTCCGGCCACCGCGGTCACCCAGGGAGCATGCACCCGGGCCCCGAAGGGGGTCAACAGGGCCACACACCAGTCCCCCAGCTCGTCGAGGAAGCGCTCGACCACCAACAACCGGTCGGTGGGCACAGCCCCGGCAGCGGTCTGGTCGGCCAGGTAGCGCAGCAGGTTGTCGGCGGCGCGTTCGTCGAGAGCGTGCTGCTGCCGCAGGCGTGCCCGGCCCTGCGCGGCAGGCACGGCCAACAGCTCGCGGGTCAGCGCCCCGATCGCCTGGCCGAGCTCCAACGGACGGCCGGGGGCGTCGCCGTGCCAGAAGGGCATCTTGCCCGGCTCTCCCGGCGCCGGGCTGACCAGCACGCGGTCGTGGGTGATCTGTTGGATGCGCCAGGACGATGCTCCGAGCAGAAACACGTCCCCGGTGCGCGATTCGAAGACCATCTCCTCGTCGAGCTCGCCTACGCGGGTCGGCTTCTCTGCACCAGCGAGAAACACGCCGTACAGGCCCCGGTCGGGGATCGTGCCGGCGTTGGCGATGGCGAGCAGCTGGCTGCCGCGTCGGGGCCGCAGGACGCCCGCGACGCGGTCCCAGGTCAAACGCGCTCGCAAGTCGCCGAACTCATCGGAGGGGTAGCGCCCCGACAGCATGTCGAGCACGCCCTCGAAGGACCGCCGCGGCAGCTCGGCAAACGGCGCCGCCGCACGCACAATGCCGTAGACCACCTCGACGGGCAGCGGTCCCGCCACCAGCATCGCGACGATCTGTTGCGCCAGCACGTCGAGGGGGTTGCGTGGATAGTAGCTGGCCTCGACACGCCCCGCGCGGATGTGACGGACGATGGCCGCACAAGCCAGCAGGTCGCCGCGGTACTTCGGAAAGATCACGCCGTGCGACACCGCTCCCACGTGGTGGCCAGCGCGGCCGATGCGTTGCACTCCTGAAGCGACCGAGGTCGGGGCTTCGATCTGGACGACCAGGTCGACCGCCCCCATGTCGATGCCCAGCTCGAGGCTGGAGGTCGCGACGATGGCAGGCAGATCCCCGGACTTCAGGCGCTCCTCGATGCCGCTGCGCAGGGCCCGCGCCATCGAGCCATGGTGGGCGCGGGCGATCTCTGCCTCGGCGACCTCGTTGAGCGCGCCCGCAAGGCGCTCGGCCAGCCGTCGGCTGTTGACGAACAGCATCGTCGAGCGGTGGCTGCGGATCAGCTCGATCAAGCGGGGATAGATCGAGGGCCAGATCGAGCGTTTGCGCCCTCCCTCGCTGGCGGCTCCCGACTGGGGATCCTTCTGCTCTGCCAGGCGTGCCATGTCCTCGACGGGAACCTCAACCCGCAGCTCGAATTGCTTCGGGGTGCTCGCGTCGACGATGCACACCGGACGGGGCGTGACGGGACCATCCGCCGGCGGAGGCTCCGCTCCACCGAGCAGCCGCGCCACCTCGTCGAGGGGTCTCTGGGTGGCGGACAGGCCGATGCGTTGGAAGCCGCGCCCGCACAGATGCTGCAAGCGTTCGAGCGAGAGGAAGAGGTGGGCGCCCCGCTTGCGGGCGACCATGGCGTGGATCTCGTCGACGATGACGGTCTCGACCGTGCGCAGAATCTCGCGCACCCGCGAGGTCAACATCAGGTACAGCGACTCCGGCGTGGTGATCAGGATCTCCGGAGGCTGGCGGCCCATCAGGCGCCTTTCCTTCTGCGGCGTGTCCCCCGAACGCACACCGACCTGCGGCCAGCGGAAGCGCTCTCCGGCCTCTTCTGCCACGGCGCGGATGCCGGCGAGAGGCGCGCGCAGGTTGCGCTCGACGTCCACTCCCAGGGCCTTGAGGGGAGATATATACAACAGCCGCACGCCCGTTTTTTCGGGCGGCTCACCGAACATCAGGCGGTCGATGCCGACGAGAAACGCGGCCAGGGTCTTGCCCGAGCCCGTAGGCGCGAGCAGCAGCGTCGATTCCCGAGCCACGATCGGCGGCCAGCCGAGAGCCTGCGCTTCAGTGGGCGCAGCGAAGCTGCTCTGGAACCAGCGACGCGTGCAGCGATGGGCGAAGCTCAGGGGATCGGCGGGCATCGGCGGGCCTCTTGGGGGGGTCCTCGCTATTGTACTTGCGATGGGGAGCAGAAACCGCTGGCAGTGGGAGCAGAGCTGAGGGGCGCGCGTCCTGCCAGATTCTGGTCAACCCGTGCCCACATTTTGTGCACGGTAGCGCCACGGCGCGCGCAGCCAGCGAGATCCAACTGGCACGCAAGATGCATCTGCTCTCTTTGGCGACAGGGGGGCCGGTATGCTGAGGCATTGGCACAACGCGCGGCTGACTGGCTCGATTCCGGAGAGCAGCGCCCAGCCCGTTGCACCAGACAGGCCTCCTTCCGCTCCAGAGCCCACCCCGCTGGTGACGACTTCGGCGCCTCACAACCTGCCGCACATCCCGCGGAGTCTGGCGACCGCCCCAGTGCAGCTGCCACCTGGCCTCGCACGCAAGTGCGATCCCGTGCTCGCCCATTCCCTGCTCGCGTCTGTCTGCGCCCCCGCCCTGCCGACCCATCCAGGCCCTGACGGGGTTGAGGGCAGCCCAAGCCGCCTTCACAGGGCGCTACGCATCGCCGAGCTACGCGGGCTGCGCGGAGACCTGCTGAGGCCAGGCATGGTCGTCGACGGGTACGTGCTGGAGACCCTGCTCGGCCAGGGCAGCCGCGGCGTGTGTTTTCTGGCGCGGCGGCCGGGCGATCCCGAGCGGGTTGTCTGCAAGGCGGCCCTCCGGGATTTCCCCAGCTTCATCGAAGACGCCTGGAGCTGGCGACGCCTCGTCCATCCCGACCTGGTGCTCGGCAAGCAGCTGGTCCTTCCGGGACGCCGGCCGGGACCGGTCGTGTTGCTGCTCGAGTATCTGCCCGGCGGCAACCTCAGCCAGCAACTGCGCAAGCATCCGCACGGCTTGCCCGAACGGCAGGCGCTGGACGCGGCACGGGCCGTCTGCCGTGCCCTGCACTGTTTGCACCGCCAGGGGCTGGTTCATGGCAGCCTGAGCCCCACGAATCTGCTCTTCGATGGCGAGGGCCGCTGCCGGCTGGCGGGTCTTCCGCGCTGGACCCGGCAGGACGCCCTCCCGGAACAGGCTCACCCAGCGGAGGCGGGCTCCGGCGCAGCGGCGCTGGCGCACAGCCTTATCGAGCCGCAGCCCGATGTTGCCGAACACCAACCCCCGCCGCCGCGTCCGGCCGGAGTCAGCGCGCTCGCTGCGCGCCCCGACATGGTCGCCCTGGGGCAGCTGCTGCAGGCCATGCTGACGGGGACCCACACCGGCCCGGTGCGGCTGCTTCGGCCCGACTGCGACGCGCACTGGCAGGCGATCATCGATGCGCTGCTCGATCCGGCATCGGGGATCACCGCCCAGCAGGTCCTGGCCCGCCTGGTTCCCCTGCGCCTGCGGCTCGAGAGGACCGGGCACTAGGGCCCGAGCACGCTCACAGCGTCGAGTCCGTCGGACTCCCCGCGCTGCTGGTGCAGCTCGCTCCGTGCCTGAACAGCTGATCCAGCTCTTGGCCGGGCTGGGTCCTCGGCGCTCCGTCTTCAGTCCTCTCGGTCTTCGGTCCCGTAGGCATTCGCCGTTGAAACAGACCCTGGTGGTCAAACATCAGCGGGTAGACTTGATGTTTGGCTTCAGGCGTGAAAATCCCTATCCTCTTCCTTTTGGCACATCCAGGGCGGTCGACACCCGTATCGTCCGCATCTATGGTCGTTATCTCCAAAGAGGCTCGATGTCATGACAACGCCATGCTTGCACGGAAAAACCACTTGTGTTTTTCTGGCCGTGTTCCTGCTTTCGTCAGTGGACCTACGGGCCGCAGACTTCGTGGTATCGAACCGCAATGATTCTGGCCCGGGGAGCCTGCGTCAGGCGGTGATCGATGCCGCTGCGGGTGGAACAAACAACCGTATCACCTTCAGCGTCGACGGAGAGATTCTCCTGACCTCCGAGGAGATCTTCTACAACTCCCAACGTTCCCTGAGCATCACGGGCAACGGAGTAGCGTTTACGAGCATCAGCGGGAACAACGCGCGGCGGGTCTTCCATTTCGGCGACAGCGCTGGCGACATCACTCTCACGCATATGTCGATCCATTCCGGAAACATCGGAGGCGGGTCGGCTGGAGATGGCGGCGGCATCTTCTCGTCGTCTCGCAGGCACACTTCTCTCTCGCACGTCATACTCAACAGCAACATTGCGAGTGATGATGGCTCTGCAATCTACTTCAAACCCGCTCTCGGAAACGCGACTGCGTCCTTTGATCATGTGATCGTCCAAGACAACAGACAGGACGACAATGGGGCGGTTTGTTTTGAGAGGACCACCTACGACCTTTCCACCGGCGACACCTGGTCTGTCCAGAACGCGACGTTCACCGACTGTGTCTTCCGAAACAACAACAACACCAGCCAACTCGGCTCAGGCGGATACCGTGGGGGCGCGCTGTATCTGACGTACGGCAACTTCGAGTTCTTCCGCTGCACCTTCAACGATAACGAAGCCAACGCGGGCGGCGAGGGTGGCGCCGTATACATGAGTAGATCGACGGCCAGCTTCCAGAATTGCACGATCAGTGGAAACAGCTCGTCAGGGAGTGGGGCCGGGCTGTTTATCAACAACTTTTCAACCGCGACCCTGAACAACTGCACCCTGGTCAACAACACCGCTGGCTATGTCGACCCCGAATTTGGTGGAGGCTTCTACGTCGCCAATGGAGAGATCATCCTCCACAACACCATCGTGCTTGGAAACAAAGACAATGTGTCCGGTGACGCCCTCACGGACGATGGCGGCAGGAATGCCACGAACGGCACGATCACCAGTGCTGGCTTCAACATCGTGGGCGTCGGAACCATCACCGGCTTCACCCCAACGACCGGTGACCAGACGCATTCCAATCCCGCGGTGGTTTTCGTTCAGACCCTCGAGAACAACGGCGGGGTTCCTGACAGCGTCCCGACCCACAGACTGCTCGAGGCTGGCCCGGCCATCGACGCTGCCGAGCTTGGCGGTATCGGCAGCACGCCCACCGCTGGCGCACTGCACTCGGACGACAACACGATCATCCAAGTGGATGCTCGAGGCTTTGGGCGTGCCCAGGGCACCCACCGTGGCGACGCGCTTCCGGATGTCGGGGCCTACGAGAGTTTTTCCACGCGGCCTCCGGCCGAGGCCGACCTGTCGGTCACCATCACGGACAGCCCCGACCCCGTGATCGCCGGCGAAACTCTCACCTACACCGTGACAGTGGCCAACGCGGGTCCCGACCCGGCCGTTGACGTGCAGGTCACAGCTACACTGCCCGCGGGAGTCACCCTTGTCTCGACAAGCGGAGCGGCGGAGGACCCGAACGGCGTGCCGACTGCCAGCCTTGGCACGATCAGCCGGGGGTCGAGCGCGCAGGTCACCGTCGTTGTCATGGTGGGTCCCAGCACCTCGGGGACCCTGACGAACATGGCGAGCGTCAGCTCGATTGTCACCGATCCCGAGGGCGGCAACAACAGCGCCTCGGAAGACACCGAAGCCATCATGCTGCAGACCGTTATTCGGCTCGCGGGAAACAACCTGGTCGTCGACGATGTCGTCGCCGGCGACGACAACCTGACGATTCAATACGACGACGGGACCATGAGCTTCAGCATCACCGATCCCGGACAGATCCTCGGCACCTCCCTCCCCGGGGCGACAGGAAGCGGTACCAACACTCTCACCATTCCCACGTCGGCGTTCAGCGGCGGGATCATCTTCAACGGGATGGACGGAGACGACCACTTCACCGTCGATTTCACGATGGGAACCCCACCCGTGGATATCACTTTCCATGGCGGGAACCAGAACACGAGCCCCGGCGGCGATTCCCTGTCCCTCACCGGCGGCGGATTTGCCGCCACGACCTACAGCTTCTCGGGGCCGGGAGCAGGCAGTGTTGGCGACGGGGTGGCCCGCATCTTCTTCACCGGCCTCGAGTAAGAACGGCAGAACCGGCTGAGGACACTTGCACGCTTCTGCGCCTGTGCAATTCTAGCGAGTGCATTTTTCACGGCAGCTGAGCAGCAGACTGAGCCAGGGCAGCCAGCGACGGCTCGGAGCGCTGGGTTTGTGCTGCTTCATCCGCGGTCACCTCTCGCAGGCTTGGCAGATCATAGGAATTGGCAGAAGAGCGAGCAAGGACGACGCCTGCGATCCTATTGCGAGAAGAGGCAGTCTGCTGCTACAAACACCACTATCAAGACGCAGACAACTGCACGCGGACTCGCCTCCTTGAGGCGGTGCGCCCCCCGCCGAGGCCGCAAACCCCAGGAGCCTTCGATGCCCGAGTTCCGTGTTCCCCACAACCCCGCCTTGATCGCAGACTTGCGGCCCCCCCATCGCGAAGACCCCTGGCGCATCCTGTTCAGCGGCTGCCTGCTCGGCCGAGGCTGCGGCATCGACGGAAGCGACTACGGCATGGGAGGCGTCCTGGCCGAGTTTCTGGCGCTGCCCGGTGTCCGGGTGCTCGGCTTCTGTCCCGAGGATCACACCCTGGGCACGCCACGGAACATGCCCGACATCCACGGCGGTGACGGCCGAGCGGTGCTCGAGGGCCGCGCCCGTGTACGCGATGAGCACGGCAACGACCTGACCCGGGCCATGATCGACGGAGCCGAGGCGATGCTGGCGTACGCGCGTGCGGAAAAGGCTGAGCTTGCGATCCTGACCGACATGAGCGGCGCCTGCGGCAGCCAGGTGATCTCGGACGGCTGCCGGCTGGTCGAGGAGCGACGCTACCAGCTGGGCGTGGGGGTGGCCACTGCCACGCTCCTGCGCGCAGGCCTGCCCGTGCTCAGCCAACGAGACCACCGCAGCCTCGGTTTGCTGAGGGCGCGCCTGGAACCCGGCTATCAGCCGGACCCCGAGGCCCGTGACCACCACCAACACCCGTGGGTGCTCGCCCACCTGGGCGGCACTAGCGGCGCAGAATCGTAAGCCCGTGTGCTACCATCGGCGTGGCCCTGCTTCAGAACTGCGGGCCAAACTTGAGCCGAGGAGCCGTCGATGGACCCTTCCGCCTTGCCCGAGCTCTGGAGCCGCACGCACGGCAGCGAGGACGCCCTCGAGACGCTGCCAGCCGGCCGCAGCTACAGCTTCCAGGCGCCTCTCGCCCCGGTACAGCTGCCCCAGGAGAGCACGCTCGATTTCGGCTCCCGCAGCCTGATCGGGCGCGGGGGCATGGGCGAAGTCTATGCCGTGCCGCAGGCGCAGCTCGAGCGCACCCTGGCCGTCAAGACCATGCGCAGAGATCGGGCGAGCCCTGAAAGCCTGGCAGTCTTCTTGGCCGAAGCGGTCGTGACCGGACAACTCGAACACCCCAACATCGTGCCCGTGCACGCGTTGGGGAAGCACGAGGACGCACACTACATCGCCATGCAGCGGGTGCAGGGACAGACTTGGCAGGAGGCCATGCGGGAGCGTCCCGAGGATCTGCCCGGCCACATCGAGACGTTGATCCAGGTCGGCAACGCGCTCGCATACGCACACAGCCAGGGCATCGCCCACAACGACCTGAAACCCGCCAACGTAATGCTGGGCAGGTTTGGCGAGGTCTATCTGCTCGATTGGGGCCTGGCGACACGCTTCGGTGACCGGGTCCACGGCTCACGGGTGCGGCACGCCGAAGACCTCACCGGCCCAGGCGGCACGCCCGCGTACTTCCCGCCCGAGCTGGCCACGGGCAATGGCCTGGCCATAGGTCCCTGGACCGACGTCTACCTGCTCGGGGCGAGTCTGCACGAGCTGTTGTGTGGGCGTCCGCCCCACGGCCGCGCAAGCCTGTACGCTTCGCTGATGCAGATGGCAGCGGGCAGCGCGTGGCACTTTCCCCCGCAGACTCCCTCCGAGCTCGCCCGGCTGTGCGAACGCGCGCTGGCATTCCACCCCGAGCAACGCATACAGAGCGCCAGCAGCTTCGTCGCTGAGCTGCGCGGCTTCCTGCGGCACCGCGAGAGCCTGAAGCTGACCGACAGCGCACGCGAGCTGTTGACCCGAACCCGGTCCGCGACGGCCGAACAGGCAACAGCCGGCGCCGCCGAGTACAACCAGCTCTACCAGGACTTTGCGGAGAGCGTCGCACGTTTCCGCCAGGCGCACGCGCTCTGGGACGGCAACCACGAAGCACGCAGCGGCGAACAGGAGGCCCGCCGCGCCTACGCTCGCAGCGCATTGCAGCGCGGAGACCTGGGCCTGGCCGAGGCACAGGCGGCCCACCTGGACGATGCGGCCCTGCAGAGCGCGCTGAGCGAGGCGCGCGCGCGGCAGATGCGCACGCTCCGTATGCGCCGCAGGTTGCAACGGGGACTGCTGGCCAGTCTGTTGGTGATTGTGTGCGGGCTGAGCGGTGGCACGCTCTTGCTGTACAACAACAGCCAGACCATCGCGGCGCAGTTGACCCAACTGGAGCAAGAGAAACGCAACGCCGATGCACGCGGTGGGATCGCTGAGAACGCGCTGCGCCGGCTGTCCGATGAGGTGCAGACCACGCTGCTGGACAGGCTCGGCACTGCCGAGGCCCACGCCAGCGCCCGCACCATTCTGGGTGTCGCCATCGATGGTTTCAGCGCGCTGCGCGACGCCGACTACCAGCACAGCCGCGTGCAGCGGAGCACCGCGAACGCGCACCTCGAGCTGGGTTGGTTGAAAGCCCGGCTCGAAGGCGCGCTGCCCGAAGGCCTCGCGGAGTTCCATGCCGCGGCCAGCATCCTGCGTACGGACCCCTCCCCCGAGGGCCGCCTGCTGCTCGGCGCCGCCCTGCGCGGTGCGGCCTGGTGCCTCGACATGCTCGAGCAGCTCGAGGCCTGCCAGCAGACCCTGCTCGAGGCTGTCACCCTGCTCGAAGAGCTACGCGGCAGCCAACCACATGCGCGAGCAGCCACGATCGAGCTGGCACGAGCTCTGCTAGTGCTGGCGCGCGTGGCGCGCAAGACCGGTGCGCTGGAGAGCGCTCTGGTGCGGGCCGCACAAGCCAGCCAGATGCTCCAGGAACAGGGCGCTGTGGGCGATCGCAGCCTGGCGATGGCCCGAGGACTGCAGGCAGGCGTGCTGCTGCGCCTCGGCCGGACATCAGAGGCACTGGAGCAGATCGAGACCTCGCTGCAACTACGGCGCAGGGCGTTCGTCTCCGATTCCCAGGCCCTGCAGACCCGACGAGACCTGGCCAGCGGCCTCATTCTCCGCGGCAACATCCAGCTGGCGGCCGGCAACCAGACGGCCAGCTTGCAGGACTACCACGAAGCCCACGGCCTGCTCGCAAAGCTGTCACAGCTCGACGAGACCAACCTGCAGGACCTGGGCAACCTCGCGGTGGGACTGCTGCAAGCCGCCAAGCTGCAGGCCCTCGCGCCAGGAGAGGCCCTGCCCAGCGCCGAGCAGGCACTCGGCCTGTGGCGCCGCCTGGTGCATGCCTCGAACAGCCACAAAGGATGGCAGCGGAGCCTGGCAGACTGCCTGCGGACCGTCGGGCGCCTGCGCTTGCTGAACTTCGAACGGGGCGCAGGCCTGGCGGCGTTGCAGGAAGCAATGCAGCTGGCGGCCACGCTGTCCGCCGAGCAGCCCGGGCATCGCGACGCCCGGCTCGAACTGGCCGAAAGCTGCTACCAGTTGGGACGGGCATTCTGGCTCGACGAGCAGCCCGCCCGCGGCTGGCAGGAGATGTCCACGGCGCTCGCGCATTACGATGCGCTCAGCGATGACAGTGCGGGGGTCGCCATCCATTTCGGCCACGGCACCGCACTGGCCAGCGCCGCCAGTCTATTGGCAGAGCTGGGGCGTCCCGACGATGCGCTCCCCCTGGCCGAGCAGAGCGTCGCCCTGTGGGGAGAGCTCGTGGCTGCGGACCCAGACAACACCCGGCTGCGGCTGGCTGGCCAACGCAGCCAGGCAGAGCTTGCCGTGCTGCTTGCCCAGACTGGTGATGAGGGTCGGGCGCGCCAGGTCGCCGCGCCCCTCTGGGACATCGTCCGCCAGCCGCCACCGCCCGGGGGCGAAGCCGAGCACCTGCAGATTCAGGACCGCGTGCGCACGGCTCTCGAGCTGCTTGGCCAAAACGAGGCAGCAGCCATGGTGGCGCGCTGGCAACGAACAGAGCTCGAGCGCCGCTGCGCGCAAGCGCCCGCCTATGCCCAGCTGCAAAGCCAGCTGCTCTGGGCGCTGGTGGCCGAGGCCGACCTCGTTCGGCCCGGTGACGCGGAAGCAGCCCGCGAGTTGTTCGGCCAGGCCGTGCAGCGTGGCAGGCAGCTGGCGGCCGAACACCCTTCCCCGGGCCGGCTGCAACTGTGTCGGGTGCTGGCCGCCGCCAGTGCGCGCGGAGGCTGGCGCGGGGCTGCGCTCGCCGACTTGCGCCGCGAGCTGCTCGCGCTTGCTACGGCCCTGCTGGCCGCGGATCCGCACAACCTCGAGCTGCTGAAGGTCGCCTCCAAGGCCGGCAGCGACCTGGGCAGCTGGGCGCTGCGCGAAGAGCAGGATCTCGACGCGGCCCGCGAGCTCTTCGAGCACAGCCTCGACCTGCGGCGACAGCTCGCCCATGCCCTGCCAGACAGCTTCGAGGGCCGGCAGGGGCTGGCGTTCGGGTTGAGCTGTCTCGGCGATCTGTGCAAAGCCGAGGGACTCGTGGACCAGGCCGTAGCCTTCTACCGAGACAGCTTGACCCTCAGGCAGGGGCTGCTGGAAGAACAACCTGATGATCCGGTGCGGCTGCGCAACTACAGCGTCGGGCTCGGGCGCCTGGGCCTGCTATTGATTGACACCGGCAGGCTGGAAGAGGCAGCGATCGAGCTGCGGGGCCTGGTCGACACTCGCGAGGCTCTGCTCGCGGCCGACCCCGACAACCCCAAGGCAGCCATGGACTACGCGATCGCGCTGTCATTCGCCGCCCAACTCGAGTTGCAACGCGGACAACCTCAGCCAGCCCTGGATTTGCTCGAAGTTGCCTCAGAGCACGGCGGCGCGGCTGTGTCCGTCGACGCGACCCTGCAACCCAAGTTGGATTCGATCCTGCGGCTCAAAGAAAAAGCCCGGCGTCAAGCCGGGCCCTGAGTAGACTGCCTGGACGGGGAGTCCATTACTCACCGTCTCCCTGACCGTCTTCTTTTGCCAGGTCTTCGAGGATCATGACACAACGCTTGCCGAGATCACTCTCTGCATCGACGTCACGGGCCGCTTCGAGTTGGACTTTGGCTTCGTCGACTTTTTCTGTATTCAGAAACAACAGAGCCTTGTAGAACAGTGCCAGCTGAAGCGTCTCGCCCGCGGGCTCGAGCGTCAGAGCTTCTTCGACAGCCACCAAAGCGCCATCCATGTCACCGCCATTGGCGAGCTCGGGAACCATGTCCAGCTTCTTGGCAGCCAGGTGCTTGTTGCGCAAGCCGGCAGCGTTGTCTGCGTCGAGCTCGATGATCTGGTCACCGAGGTCGCCCGCGGGCAGCCCGTTGGTCGAGCGCATGTCGGCGAGCTTGTCCAGGGCCACAGCCTTTTCGGCACCTTCGAGACCGTCGGCTTCAGCCTGGCAGGCGGCCATCTCGTCACCATTGGCGCGCAGCTCGGTCAGGTGCTCGAGGTAGGCCTCGGGACCGCCTTCACGGTAGCCCGTCTGGCCGTACATTTCGCCGTCGGAGTTGAGCAGGATGATCGTGGGGAAACCCTGCACTTCGTACTCTTGTTGCAACTTCGCATTCTGCGCCTTCAGCTCTTCGGGCTGAGGAACGGCGTTGGGGAAATCGAGCTCGACCAGGATATAGCTCTCCGGTGCGCTGTCTTTGAAGGCCGCTTGACTGAAGACCTCTTCGTCCAGCTTGATGCACCAGCCACACCAGTCCGAGCCGGTGAAGTCCAGCAAGAGGTGCTTGCCTTCTTCGGCGGCTTGTTTCTTGGCAGCCTCGAAATCGGTCACCCACCCCTCTTTGTCGGCCAGGGCAGGGAGCGCGCAGGCGGCCAGCAGGGCGACCAGGGCTGTTTTCTTCCAGGACATGAGATCCTCCTGTGGATACTAACTGAAAAGCGGGACGCAACCGACGTTCCACTTTGTACGGATACGGGACACGACGCAGAGTGTGGGAAAATTGCATCGTACTCTGCAGAACGTCCTCACCCACAGACGGGTTCCCCGCCTGAACATTCGTCCGGTCTGGCAAAAAAATCACTCCGCCGGAAGGACGGCGTGGAGGGTGCAGGAAGTTCTTGGGGCAGAAGCTTCACAGTCTCAGCGCAGGCGCACGCCGTTACGTACAATGGAACGTCGAAACATCGCGAGGTGTCCATGCGCTTACGGGTGTGCCTGCTGAGCAGCCTTTTTTTGATGGTGGGATGTGCCGCCCCGGCCCCTTTCAGCCACAGCGCCAATCCGCTGGGCTGGCCGGCCAAGGGCATGGGCTGGCTGGGCTTCCAGGCGGCCGACTCCGAGCTGCCGCTGGTTCGCGAGCTGGGACACCTGCTGCTGGCCAGCAGTGATCTACTCGAGAGTCCTGCCATGCTTGTGCAAGGTCTGGTCAGCTTCGACGCAGCGCAGCTGCTCGGTGGGAGCCAGAACCTGCTGCGTGGCCCGGGCGGAATGTTGACCGCCGGCCTGAACCTGAGTGTCTTCCCCATCACCGGACCGGTGGTCGATATCGGCCGCGATGCCGAGGC
This sequence comes from Planctomycetota bacterium, assembly GCA_029260765.1. Lineage (GTDB taxonomy): Bacteria > Planctomycetota > J058 > JAJDCP01 > JAJDCP01 > JAJDCP01. Next base: position 39,689 of record JAJDCP010000060.1, on the reverse strand, counting down.
CGTCAACCAAGCGCTGGCATACATCGAGCAGCTCGATCCTGTGCGCTGGCGCGAGACCCACGAGGGCGAAGACGCGCGCAGCGAGATCTTCCCTCCGGGCACACGTGTCGTGGCCTCCGGATGCAATTTGATCTGGACCTTCCCCGATGGCGAGCGTTGCGTGCAGGCTGCCGTGCACAGTCCCAGCTTCGCCCTCAGCCTCTGGGCAGCGGACGTGTCCTATGCCGCCCAGGAGCGCAGCTGGGGCTTCGTGATCGCCGAGAAGGAGCGTTGGGACGACTACCCGCAGCGCTCGCGGGCCGTCACCATCATCCACGAGATGGTGCACCAACGTGTCCAGATGCGCAGACACTTCCTGGGCTGGACCACAGCCTATTGGCCTGCCTACGGCTGGTCCTTCGTCGTCGGTGGCTACCGCCAGCATTGGGCGGAATACGGTCTGGACAGCGGCGCAAAGGCGGTAAACCGGGCTCTGCAGGATTGGCAGCTCGAGGCGACGGAAGACTGAAGACCCGTCGGATCCAGGCCGAATCGGGCCGGTGGATGGCTGCAGATCCGTTACACTAGTGAACAAGTGAAAGAAGGGTCGATGCGTGCACGGACCTGAGGAAGGCATCGAGGGGAAGGCGCCGGCGGATCACGCGGCTGCTGATGCTGACAAGGCAGAGCTGGCCAAGCTGCGTGAGCGCCTGGAGACCCTGCATGCAACCGGCGAGACCCTGGCCGGCGAGCACCGCTTCATCCTGAACAACATGCGGGACTTCGTCTATCGGCACGACATCGATGGGGTCTTCCTCTACCTGTCTTCCGCCGTCAACAACATCACCGGCTACACGGTGGAACAATGGAAGAAACACTACACCGCGTACATGACCGACCACCCGGTCAACGACTGTGCGATCAAGCTCACCGAGGCCACGCTCCAACATGGCCGGGTCAATCCCCCGTACAGGGTCCAAATCCGCCACGCTGATGGCTCGCTCATCATGCTCGAGGTCAGCGAGCGCCCGTATTTCCAGGCTGGGAAGGTCGCAGGCATCATCGGCGTCGCCCGGGACATCAGCGAGCGTCTGCGCGCCGAAGAGAAACGCCTCGAGCTCGAGGCCCAGATGCAACAGACGCAGAAGCTCGAGAGCCTTGGCCTGCTCGCGGGCGGCATCGCGCACGACTTCAACAACCTGCTGATGGCAGTGCTAGGCAACGCCGACTTGTTGCTCCATCGTCTCGATGCCGCCAGCAGCCACCGCGCGCAGGTCGAGGAGATCCGCTTGGCCGCGCAATGTGCCGCGGATCTGTGCCGGCAGATGCTCGCCTATTCCGGGCGCGGGAGGTTCGAGGTCCGCCCCCTGAGAATGAGCGCGTTCATCCACGAGATGGCAGAGATGCTGCGCGTCTCGATTTCCAAGAAGGCCCGCCTGGATTTGCAGTTGGACGACGATCCAGTGATCGATGCCGACCCCACCCAGATCCGTCAGGTTGTGCTGAACCTCGTCATCAACGCGTCCGAAGCCCTGGGCGGAGAGATGGGCTCGATCACAGTGCGCACGGGAACCTACCGTCCTTCGCTGCCCGTGCCGCGCGTCCCCGACAGCGACCAGAAGCTCGCGCCAGGCGCGTACGCCTCCCTCGAAGTTGTGGACACCGGTTGTGGCTTTGGAGAGGACATCCGCCGCCACCTGTTCGATCCGTTCTTCACGACCAAATTCACGGGCCGGGGCCTGGGCATGTCGGTCGTGCTCGGCATCGTGCGCGGGCACGGTGGGGGGATACAGGTCGACTCCGAGGAGGGCCGAGGCACCAGCATGCGTGTGCTCTTTCCCATCAGCAGCTCCCAGCCGCAGCCTCAAGCCGAAAGGCCCGCAGGTTCAAGTAGTTGCAGTCTGCCGCACACCACAGTCCTGCTGGTCGACGACGAAGAGATCGTGCGGCGGGTCACCGGACAGATGTTGCGGCACATCGGAGTCGAGGTGCTGCAAGCCCGGCACGGTCGTGAAGCCCTCGAGCTGCTGGCAGACCGACCCGGCGCCGTAGACTGTGTGCTGCTGGACCTGACGATGCCCGAGATGAGCGGCGCTGAATGCCTGGCAGAGCTGCGGGTGCTCTATCCGAGCCTGCCTGTGATTCTCAGCAGCGGTTATGGCCAGGATGAGCTGCTGCGGCAGACGGCGCAGGACGAGCTTGCTAGCAGCCTGCGCAAGCCCTTTGACATCAAGACACTCAGGACCGCCTTGCAGCGTGCACTGAAAGTAGGGGAGCGTGAAGCCCGGCAGGACCGCTCCGAGTAGCACCGGGCGGATGCGTGCGCACTCCCGATCCAGCTTCTCACTCGTAGCCGATGGGCAGGAGGCGTCCGGTCGCAAAATCGCTGGCTTCCCCCAACAGGGCCTGGTACAGCACGCCCTCATGGCGCACGCTCGCGAGCGCCGCGGCGTAGTCCGTCTGCAGCTGCAAGAGCTCAGCCTGACGCTCTGCCAGCTCGGTCCGCATCTCGGCCAGGCGTTCCTTCGCGGCGGGATTCTGTCGGCTCTCGCTGGTCTCCCAGAGGGCGATCATGTCCGCACGCTGGGCGACGTCGGCGCGCAAGAAGCGCAGCCGTCCCTGCTCTTCAACAGCGATGATGGTCCCGACGCTGGTGTTGCGTGCAGGGCGGAGCTGCTCGGCAGCCTGGGCCAGCGCATCGAAACGCGCCTCGCTAGGCCCCAGCTCGGGCCGCTCCATCAGGCTGCGGGTCCGATTCCACAGCAGACGATGCCAGCTCGCCACGGTCCGGGTCGATGTGCCAAAGTCCATGGTGGTGACAGTGTTCGGGCCCGAGAAATAGCTGTAGCTGTTCGACACGCTGATCGTGCGCGTGCCCAGCTCCCAGACCGCGCGCAGGCTTCCGCTCGGGAGCTGGTCGCCCCAGCGCAGCGTGCCTCCGCCGTCGACCCAGCGGTAGGCCGACCGGGGGGCAGACTTTTCCTCGGCGCTCAGGTCCCGGTAGAGTTGACGTCTGAGCTCCTCGCGGCGGTCTTCGAACCACTCCTGCAGGTCATCCTGGTCGGGCAGTAGCTCGTGGTAGGCCACGTGGTCGCGAACGACTGCATCGGTCGCTCGCGACGGGTTCGTTTCGGCGCGGGTCTGAAGTGGCTGCAGGGCGAGGATACGGGCGACGCCGACCGGATCGTGCGCCTCGTTGGCCAGACGCCCGTCGCTGATCTCGACCTCCACCCGACAGAATCCTGAAGCCTCTGCCAGAACCGGTCCCAAGGCCGCCTGACTGTCGGCATCCTGCGGGAGTACGGGCAGCAGTCGGTGCTTGAACGACGAGCGCGGCGTCTGATGCTGGTCGCTGTATGAGGCCAGCAACGGCCGCGCCCCGTCGTCCAGGAACAGGTCTGCGGCAATCAGGCCATCGGGGCGTAGCAACAGATGGAAGCGCTGGCCCCGCAGCTCCTGCCAGCCGTTCATCAACGGGAACCACTCCGTGTCTGTCCAGCGTTGGACGCCGACAACACTTCCCAGGTAGTAGCCGATCTCGAGCACCCCACCCAGCCGGCGGCGTCGCTCTTGCAGCTGCACCTCGAGGATGACCGGAGCCTGGTAGCCGAGCTGCGCGAGCGTCCTCGCCACGGCACCATGCTGTTCGGTGGCCAGCACCACCTGGCCTCCCGCGGCGTCGCGCCCGAACGAGGCGGCCAGGCTGGAGAGCTCGACCACTTGCAGGCCCCGAACATCAGTGTCGCGCTCGAAGGCATCGCCCAACGTCGCTCTGCCCGGAAGCAGGAAGGTCTCGCCGACGAAGCGCTCGGGGTACCCCGCCACGGCTACAGGATCGGTCAGCAGGCCGCCGTCGAGTTGGTCGCCTCCCATGCTTCCTGTCAACAAGGCGGGCGCGCCGAAGGCCTCGGCAGCCTGCAGCGGCCACGCCTGCTCGATCACGGCCAGCCCGACGGACTGCCTGCCCCGATCGGGATCGTCGATCATGATCTCTTCGACGCGCACGCGCACCCGGCAGAAAGGAGCCAGCGGCCCATGAGGCAACTCGGGCGGCTTGCGTTTGAGCACCACCGGATTCAGCCAACCCGCAGGCCGCTCGTGGTTGCCGAGGTCGAATCCCGGCTCGCTCTCGGCCACGACCAGGCTGTATGTGCCCAGCTCGCCGGCAATCAACGGGTCTGCGAAGCGCATGAAGAGCGTAAACCGCTGCCCCAGATAGCGGTCATAGCCCATGTGCAGCTCGGACCAGGTCTTGTCCTCACAGACCCGCGCCTGCTCGACCGCTAGCAGGTACCAGGTCTGCACCACCCCCCCAGGCCGGCGCGTGCGCTGCTCGCAACGCAGCTGCAGCTCGACCTGGGCGCCACGGGGGGCCTGCTTGAGACTTCGGTGGGCCGCGCTGTCCCGCTCGACGGCCACGACCTGAGCCCGCGCGTCAGGGCGCCTGCGGAAGCGGGTTCCCAGGCAGTCGACCGCAACCAGCAGCATCCCCGGCAGCTCGTCCAGCTCGCCTTCGAGGGACACCTGGGCAGGGGGCAACCACAGGCTGTGGCCCGCGAAGAAATAAGGCTCGCGGGCCAAGGCATACGGATCGACCTGCTCCGCATTCTCGGACTCGGCACCGTCTGAGGCATCGGCCGTACGGATGATCTCGGCCACCTGGGAACGGCGGAAGCGGAGCCGGCCCCCGCCGATCACCAGCACCACCTCGTCGTCACTGACGCTCTCCAGCTGTCCCTCGAAGCGCTGGCCGTTGGTGAGCACCAGGGTGTCTGCGGACAGGAACATGCACAGGGCTACGAACAAGACGAGCCGGTATGTCATAAGAGTTGTCTCCCTCAGCTACCATCGGTAGCCGATACGCCGAGCTCGCGCAAAACCGGTCCTCCGCAAGACGCGCGCTGTTCCAGTCCGGGTCAGCTGGCCCCCCAGGCCGGATCTGACGGTTTGCTCGCCACGGCACGCGCAGAGTCTGACGACCGCTAGCTCGATTTTTCCGACACGAGACTTGCTGTAACCACCTGGACCGTTATCGTCTTGAGCTATGACTACACCCAATATTGCCGTTTTCTGCGACTACGAAAATGTCGCGCTGGGGTCGCGCGAAGCAAAATACGGCGAATTCGACATCGACCTCTGCCTGCAACGTCTGCTCGATAAGGGCCAGATCGTTGTCAAGAAGGCATACTGTGACTGGAGCCGCTACAAGGCCGCCAAGCGGCCTATGCATGAGGCGGCGTTCGAGCTGATAGAGATTCCTCACGTCAGCTACTCGGGAAAAAACTCGGCCGACATCCGTCTGGTCGTCGACGCCCTGGACCTCTGCTACACGAAACCGCACCTCAGTGTGTTCGCGTTGGTGACGGGCGACAGCGACTTCTCGCCGCTGGTCAGCAAGCTCCGCGAGAACAACAAGAAGGTCATCGGCGTCGGGGTCAAGGGCTCTTCCAGCGACCTGCTGGTCGACAATTGCGACGAGTTCATCTTCTATGATGACCTGGTGCGCAAACGCGTCTCGCACAAGGCCCCCAAAGCTAAGGCCAGCAAGAAGTCCGAACCCAAACAGGCCGGACGGGGCGACCGCAACGAGGTCATCGACCTGGTGCTCGATATCGTCGAGTCCCTGTTCCAGGAACGTGATGACACGGTCTGGGGTTCGATGGTCAAGCAGACTCTCAAGCGCAAGCGTCCGCAGTTCAACGAGAGCTATTACGGTTTCCGCAGCTTCAATGGACTGCTCGAGACGCTGCGCGATGAGAAGCTGCTCGATATCGAGAAAGACGAGCGCTCCGGCGGCTACATCATCGCCGACTTCGGGCCCAACGCCAAGTAGGCCAGGGTCTGCTACAGCAACTCGATGCCCACAGGTGCATGGTCTGACGCGGTCAGGCCCTGCTTCTTCTTGCGCGCATCGCGGTCGATCCAGGCGGTCTTGACACGCGGCAACAGACCCTCACTGACCAACACGTGGTCGATGCGCATGCCCTTGTTGAAGCGGAAGGCCCCTCCCCGGTAATCCCAGAAACTGAAGCTGCCTGACTTGATATGCGGAAGCACCGCGTCTCGCAGCCCCAGCGCCTCGAGCGCGCGCCATTGCTCGTGTTCGAGCGGATGGAATGAGGGGACATTCTCGAACTTCTTCGCATCATAGATGTCCTCAGCCCGCGGCGCGACATTCAGGTCCCCCAGGACCACCAGCGGCGGGCCGGCCTCGAGTCCTGCGGCGAGCCAGTCGCGCAACGCCCGGTAGAAACGCAGCTTGTAGGCGAACTTCGGAGAGTCTGCGCTCTGCCCCTGGGGGCAATAGAGGTTGACCAGGCGCACTCCCCCGACGGTCGCGGCGACCAGGCGTGCTTCACCGTCGTCGCCCTCGGGTAGACCGGTCCAGACATCGGTGAGAGGGAGCTTCGAGGCGATCAGTACGCCATTCCATTGCTTCTGCCCATGGATCGCGAGCTGGTAGCCACGCTCTTCGAACATCTCCCGGGGAACCTTGTCGCTTTCGAGCTTGAGCTCTTGCAGGCAGAGGATGTCGGGGTCCGCAGCCTCCAAGTAGAGGCTGACGAAATCCTGGCGCGCCTTCAGCGAGTTGACATTCCAGGTTACGATCTTCATGGCAGACTCCGCGGCTGGGGATGGCCGGCAGTCTAACACAGGCCTATGGCCGACGCCGAACCGGAGTCTGATTCCTGGGCTCCTGACATCGGCTTGCAGCAATGGGCCTGGAGGGGTATGGGCGGCGACTATCCGTCGCGACCGCCTCCAACATTGTGAAGCACGCACGAATCGAATCCGTCTTCTGTAGCGGCGCTCTGTGAGAGGCTGTCTCAGGGAACGCGTCTCCGCCATATAACTGCTCTGGATTGTCATGTAGGGGCGGGGTTTACCCCCGCCCGTGAGGTCCGCGGGAGGGGATAAACCCCTCCCCTACAAGAAGAAAAGTCGGCCTTTTCCACCGAGTCGCAGGGGTCCGAGGTTGCCCTCAGGGATCAGTCTCAGGCATCCAAGCATTCCCTGAGACAGCCTCTGTGAGCGCCGGAAGGAGCCCTGGCAGAGGTTGAATCCAGGGATTCTGGGTTCCCCCAGACGAATCGGTCTATCCGTCGGTCATAGACCGACGCTACAGGCGGTTCCCAGCCGTTCGAAGGTGTGGACCATACCCGAGCGAATAATCCGGAGCGGAGGCGCACGACAAACTGGCCCATGTCAGGAGCTCTGGACACCGAATCCGATTCCGCCTGAAGACCAACGGCACAAGGGCGAACCGACGCCTGGAGCGCCTCTGCGCCGCTGCGTTGCGTTCCCTCAGAAAGTCCCCGAAGGAGCCTGGGGGAACCGCCCGCGGCACTACACCCTCAGGAGCCCACCGTGCGCACCGGGCGCAGGCCCAGGTCGTTACCGCGCGTGTCGGCCGGGAGCTCACGACGGGCATCGGCGCCGCGCTCGCTGGCGGCTGACTGCCACGAGCCGCCCGCAGCGACGCGCAGCTCTCCGACGCTGTCGGCGCACCACTCCCAGACGTTGCCCCCGAACGCGAACAGACCCCAGGCGTTCGGAGCGCTGGCGCGCACCGGTTGCGGGCGATCGCCCGCGGACACCACGGTCGCGGGGCGCGCCGCACCCGATGCCCGACAGGCATATTGCCATTCGCCCTGGCTCGGCAAGCGGTATCCGGACCCCGTGCATTCCTCCACCTTGTCGCCGTCGATCGCATAGGCCATCGACAGACCTTCGAGCTCCGAGAGCTTGTTGCAGAACTGGGTTGCCTCGAGCCAGCTGACATTCTCTACGGGTTGGTCATCGCTGGCACCGTCGGTGAAGTGGGCCGGTTGCGCGCCCATGACCCGCTCCCACTCCGCCTGCGTCACCGGCGTGGTTTTGACGAACAGACCCTCCATGCCGGGAGCATCCGGGAGGCCCAAGAAATCCAACCCGGCAGGGTGCTTCGCCCGTTGCAGGTCGGCGATTTGATGCGTACCGAGCACTCCCAGCCCCGGCACCTGCTCGCGCGAGCCTGGCTGGCACGACGCCAGTGCCTCGAGCGCCTCGGCCAGCTCAGCTCCGTTCTCGAAGCGGTCGGCGGGAGCCTTCTGCAGCAGCCGGCCCACCACCGCCACCATTCCCGGACTCACGTCCGCACACTTCTCGGCGAGAGATGGGGGCTCCTGCGTGCAATGCTGCAGCATGTAGTCGACGCGGTTCGGTCCCGAAAACGGCGATTTGCCCGTCAGCATCTTGTACAACACGCAGCCCAGGGCGTAGAGATCGGTGCGATGGTCGGAGGCGCGCGCGTCTTCGAACTGCTCTGGTGCGAGGTAAGCCGGCGCACCGACCACAGAGCCCGTGTGCGAGATCGCCGTCGAGCCCTCCGCCGCCCTCGCAAGTCCGAAGTCGGTCAGCAGCACCCGACCGCCCTTCTCGATCAGCAGGTTGCTGGGCTTGATATCCCGGTGCACGACCCCCTTCTGGGCCACATCCCACAGGCCCAACGCCGCCTGCAGGGCGACGGCAAGCGCCGCGCTTTCGGGCAGCCGCCCGCGAGACAGCAGCACGCGGTCGAGCGACACTCCGTCGATATGGTCCTGCACGACGCAGTACATGCCGCGTGAAGAATAGGTCTCGTGGATCTTCAGAAGATGCGGCGTATCGAGCCTCACCAGGATTTGCAGATCGTCCTCGAGCAGAGAGATCAGCTCGCCATCTCGGGAGAAATGGGGCAGGAGCAGCTTGACCGTGAACTTCCCCGGGGGCAGCTCATGGCTGGCTCGGAAGACGGCGGCGAGCGAGCCTTTGCCGAGCAGCTCCTCCATCTGGTAGCCGCCCATGGTCTCGCCGATCAGGTTCTCGAAGGGGTCAGGAGGCCTGGCCGCCATCGCCTGGAGGTCCGGGCCCGGGCCAAGCTCGACCGCGCCGGCCATCTCTTCGGCCTGCGCGGTCTCTTCAGACGCCGGAGAGTCCGGGGCAGACGCTTCGGCGTCTTCACCCTGAGCCGCCCCGCATTGGGAACAGAACCGCGCCCCCTCCGGGACCTCCGCCTCACAGCTGGTGCAGAACATGCTTCCCCCCTCTGGCCCGGACGCACAATGGGCTCCTGCGCCTGGGCGGCGTAGACATGGGTCCGGGTGTCCCTCCAGGCTAGCAGAGCGCGTGCCCGCACTCCAAGCCGGGCCCGGGGAAGCCGCCGGGCTTGCCGGATCTGAGCTTGTCCAGCGACTACATCTCTGGCGGAAGCTCTTCGGGCGCTGCTTCCAAACCCGTCAGCGCCATCAGCAGCACATCGATATGGTCCTTGGCCGACTGGAAAAGCTCGACGGCAGCCTGAGGATCGTCCTGCTGCATCGCGCTGGTGATCTGATGGATCGCTCCCAACGCCACTTCGGCGACATCGACTTCCGGCATGGTGCACGCTCTCCTGGGATGGGTTCTGGTGTCGCCCCATGATAGCACTGACATTTGGGGAGCAGCGACTGTCCCGATCGGTTTGTTCGACAATCCCACAAGCTCGCTGCCAGGCCACTACGGCAGAGGATCGCTGCCTGGAGCTCTGGATTCGCACGTGGTGTGACCGATGCGGCTCGCGTAGACTCACTCTTGCTTCCAGTCCGAGACGCGTGCATGGACCTGATCCTCCTGTTGGGCGGCTGCATCGGCATCCTGATCTTCGGGTTCGCCCTGGTCGGCTTCGTGGCGACGGTGCTTTGGTTGGCCCGGGGCCCGAGGCCCGGCCCGCCTCCAGACTACAGGCCGAGACGGACCCGCGCTCCCGAGGCGGCGGACCGCGGCCAGCCGCCCGAGCTGCGCAGGGAAGCGGCACGAAGAAGGTATCTGGCCTCCGCGGGCAGCCCCCAGCAGCGAGAACCCGAACCCGCACCGGAGGACGAGCTGGCGCGGGCACGGCGCGTGTTTGCACAACTCGAGGCAGACCGTGAGCTCTTGGAGAAGGAAGCGGGCGACGGTTTCAAGGCCGTTCGGGAGTTCTACCAGACCCGCATCCATGAGGCAGAGAACAAGACTCTTGAAAAGCTCGCGGTGCAACCGCCCCCGATTCCCAGCGCTCCTCCAGCGATTCCGATGGCCGCCTCCGTTCCGCCGCCTCCACCACCACCACCACCACCACTTCCCAGGCAGCCAGTGCCTGCGCAGCCGCCTGCGCTCGAGTCTTCGGCTCCGCAGGCGTGCGAGGAACCGGCCCCGCCGGCCGAACCGAGCACGCAGCCAGAGCCCGCGCTGAGTTGGCCGGAGATCTTGATCCGTAGCCTGCTCTACATCGGCATCGCAGGCCTCGGGGTTGCTGTCCTCGCGTTGTTGGTGTCCTACCAGGACAGCTTGCCGAGCAGCTTCAAGTTCGGTCTCGTGGCCGCCTTTACCGTCGCGGTCTACGCTCTGGGCAGACTGCTCTGGAAACGCTGGAGCTACCCCCGCACCGGTCTCTCCTTCATCGTCTTCGCGGCGATGCTGCTGCCGTTGAACTACTACGCCGCCAAGATCTTTGGCCTGCTCGAGATCGACCAGGGATGGCTGGAGTGGGGAGTCGTCGCCACGCTCTGTGGCCTGGCCTACGGCGCCATCAACAGCCGCGTCCAGGACCCCGCCCTGCCCTTCCTCACCGTCCTCGCCGGGCTCTGCGCGATCGCCTGCTTCAGCAACCATCTTTCCCCCGCCTGGGTCTGGCGCGGAGTCGGTGCCGCCCTGGCCGCGAGCGTGGTGATCTGGTTGTCGCCGCTGAGCCCTCGACGCTACCGGCTGGCCCTGCTGCTGGCCGGAGGTGGCTACGGCTTGATGGCCGGCGCGGTCTATTTCTACTCCCTGCCTGCTGCGGCCGCCGGCGAAGGGCCCCCGCTGTGGCAGTTGTCGCTGTGTGGCTTCGCCTTGCTTCCCCTGGTGAGCGCCGCCGCGCTGAAGCGACGCTCCTTCGTACGCAGCTTGTTTCCTCCGGCATTGTTGGCCTTGAACACCCTGATCCTGCTCAAGGAGTTCTCCACCGGACGGCTCAACGCCAGCGGCGTGCTGTTCGCCGTCAGCTTCCTGCTGCTGAGCTTCGCCTGGTTGGCCAAGTCCGGAGCAACCGCGCTGGCGCGCTGGCTCGGCCGGGCAGCGGAAACTCCAGAAGGAAGCGAGTCGGCACGCGCGACGCGGGCCGTGGCGGACCTGGTCGCCCTGTGCGCTCTGCCCCTTGGGCTGTCCAGCGTGGTGGCACAAACAGGTTTCCAGCTGGAGCTGCTTCCCAAGCTGCTCCAGGGCACGCCCCTCAGCCTGTGGTTGGGGCTGTTGCTGGGAACTTGCTACGCTGCCTACCGCAGCCGCCGCCTGGCAGCCTGGTTGCTGGGCAGCACCCTGCTGGGCGCGGCTTTTTTCTTCTTCGGAGGACAACTCCTGCAGCCCGGACCCGAGCTGCGCAGCTACGCGGCCCTGCTTTGGCTGGCGGGGCTGTTGCTGGTCGGAGCGGGGCTGGGAGATCAGCCTCGGGCACGGCTGTTGTTCCATGCGGCCATCTGGCCGTTCGTGCTGGGGGTTGTGGGCTACCTGGTCTTCCGGGGCCTGCTGGAACCGCGGCACCTGCCCTCGATCGGAGTGGCCAGCCTGGCCGCGCTGGTCTTTTTCCTGCTCGGCTGGCCCACCGCGCAGGGCGTCCGGCACCGCATCCACGCGGGCTGGGCGCTGGCAACCTCGATGCTCGGCTGGGCCGTGGTGCTCGCGCAGCTCTGGGCCTGGCAGGGGCCCCCAGGCTGGACCTGGGCGCTGCCATGTTTCCTGCTGTTGGCCTGGGCCGCGCTGCTCAGCGAGCTGTGTCACGGCGCAGCGCGGAAGCCCGCGGCAGCGGGTGCTTTGTGGGTGGGCTGGCTGGGGACGGCCGTGGGCATATTCCTGCTCATCGGCCAGCTGGTGTTGGTTGCTCGGCTGCCGGCGCTCGCTGAGCTGCAGCCCGCGGCCGCTGTGTCCGTCTGGCTCTCGGTCGGCCTGGCCGCGCTGGTGTCCGGTTTCCTGGCGCTGCGCCGCCGCAGCCAGCTGCCCGCTCACGTCGCCGCAGGCATGGTGCCGCTGGCGGTCGTCTATGGAGCCCAGAATCTCGGGGCCGCCTGGCCCACGCTGGCTTTCTGGTTGCTGTTCCAGAGTGCTGCCGGCCACCTGTTCGCTCGTGTGCCATCGCTGTTCGGCCCGGCCCTGCGCCATCTCGCGGGTTTCGTTTTCTGGGCGTTCGGTCCGCTTCTGATCGGACTGTTGTGCGTCTTCGCCCCCGGTTCCAACGTCGCGGCTGCCATCGCGGCCCTGACCTGCGCCTACTACTGTGAGTGTTGCCTGCGCACGGGCCAACGGGGCATCGGCTACGCAGCCTTTGCGGCAGGCTTTCCGGCCGTGGTGTTGCTCCTCTTCCGCCTGGGTCTGCTCGACCTGTCCCCCGTCGATCTAGCCAGCTTTGCGGGTTGCGCGGCCGCCGCCGTGCTCGGGCTGTGGGCGCTTGCAGGTCGCGAGCGCCTGGGGAGCTTCTACGCAGGGGGCCAGGACATCTCCTGGCTCACACTGCTGGTCGGCTGCACGATCCTGTTGGTCGGTATCCGCCGGCCGCTGCCGGTTCCCGCGCTGTGCCTGGCGGTGGGCTGGGGAATGGCTTCCTGGGCCGCGGAACGCAACGGGCACCGGCGCTCGGGGCTGGCAAGCCTGCTCTGTGGGGCCGCCGCCAGCGCGACCTGGATCTACATCCTGCAGCGGCGTGGCGCGACGCTCCCCGAGCTCGGCCTGGGCCTGTTGCTGGTCACCGCTCCCGCCGGTTTGCTGGGTGCCTGGTTTGACTTCCTGAAGCGGCACAGCCTCGCCCTGGGCCAGCTGGTGCTCTTCGTCCTGGTGGCATTGCTTTCAGTAGGGCTGACGGCCACCGCGCCGGGCCACGCCGGCCTGGTCCTGCTCGGGCACGCCGTCGTGCTCTGGCTGGGGTTTCGGATCGCGGGGCGGCTGCCGCTGTTGTACGGCAGCCTGCTGGCGCTGCAGCCGGCTTTGCTGTTGATGTTGTTGGATCGGGAGATCGACCACAGCCTGGTCCCCTTCCTGTTCCAAGTGCTGGCGCTGATCTTTCTGCTGGTCGGCATCTGGCTGCGCAAGCGGTCGTCCTCTTCGGCGCGCCCTTTCCTGATCGTCGGCCTGGGAGTGGCCTGCCTGGCTTTCTTGAGCCGCTTCGTCAGCGTAGCTGGCTGGCAGGAGCTGGGCCCCAGCATACTGCTCAGTCTCTGCGCGGCGGTGATCTTCGGCCTGGCTGCCTGGCTGCTGCGTTCCCGCGCCTGGGCATGGACAAGTATGGCCAGCCTGGTGTTTGCCGGGACTCTGGCCCTCATCCACGCCGAAGTCCGCCAGGCGATGCCCTATGGGGCGATGCCGGGCCTGGTCGCTCTGGGCGCCGGCCTCTGGGAACGGCTCAAGAACCGGGAGACTCCCCTGATAGCCGAGGCCAGAGTGTGGGTCTGGACGGGGCTGCTGGTGCTCTTCCTGCCCGCGTTGATCCATGCCCTGATCCCCGGACAAGATCTCGCTATGCTGCTGTTGGCGGCTGCAGCGCTGGGAGTGCTGGGGGTGGGCCTGTTCGTCAAGGTCCGGGCCCTGTTCTTGGTGGCCCTGGTCGCCTTGACCATGGACCTGGGCATCCAGCTGGTACATTGGATCAACTTCGCGGCGGTTCCCAAGTGGGTCTGGATCGCGCTGGTCAGCGTCGTCTGCATCTTCGTCGGCTTCATGAGCGAACGGCGCTTCAACCGCGCTGTCCGCGGGAGTGTCGAGCAGGCGCGGTCCCATATCAAGGGGTTTTTGGAAGGCTGGGTGTGATGATGCGGTCTTGGGGAGGATGTCTGGACTGATGGAAGCCGCGCGCGCAACCTCTATCCTGCTTCACCGACGTTTCGAGGCACGCGCTGCTGAACGTGGCGACCAGCCTGCCGTCGTGGGTTCCAGCCAGACCTTGAGCTACCGAGCCCTCGACCGGAAGGCGAACGCACTCGCCCACGCTCTTGCCGAGCTCGGAGGCGATCCGGAGACCCCGGTCGCCCTGTTTCTTGACCACGACGCTCCGTTGATTGCCGCGATTCTGGGCTCGTTGAAGGCGGGGCGCCCTTATACATACCTCGACCCGAGCTATCCGCGCCCGCGGCTCGCACGCATTCTGGCTGATGCAACGCCGGCGGCGTTGGTGACTTCTCGCTCCTTGCAAGCACGGCTGGTCGACCATGTGCTGCCCGGAGCCCCCCTGATCATCGAGCAGCAGACCGAGATCTTGGAGCCGCCCGCTGTGCATGGCTCCCCGAACGCTGCCTGTGCACTGGTGTACACCTCAGGGTCCACAGGTGAGCCGCGCGCTGTGCTCCGCAGCCACAGATCTGTCCATCACAACATCGAGAACTACTCGAATGCCCTGAACATCGGCGCCGCGGACCGGCTCAGCCTCGTCAGTTCAGCGAGCTTCGGCGCCGCGCAGACCGCGATCTTCGCTGCCCTCCTGAACGGCGCCTGCTTGTTGCCCTTCGATGTGCGCGGGGCAGGGTTTGCAGCTTTGGGCGACTGGCTGCGCACCCGGCGCATCAGCATCTTCCATGCGGTTCCCACACTCTTCCGCCACCTGGCACTGAGCCTCGAGAGTCCGCTTCCCGCGCTGCGTTTCGTCAAGCTGGGGGGCGAGGCAGTGTTTCGCTCGGATCTGGAGCTGTTCCACAGCCGTTTCGGACCCGACTGCCGACTGCTCAACGGGCTGGGAATGACCGAAGCCTGCGGGAATATCTGCTACTTCTTCGCCGACCAGCAGACCTCAACGGCAGGTGCGACCTTGCCGATCGGCAGCCCCGTCCGCGGCCGCAAGATTGAGCTGCTCGACGCTAGCGGCGACCCGGTGGCCGCAGGCGCTGTCGGCGAAATTGTGGTGACCAGTCGCTACCTCGCGTCGGGGTATTGGCGACGCCCCGAGCTGACGCGCCAGGTCTTTCAGCGCGTGCCCGATGATCCCGAGGCCCGTCGACTGCGCACGGGCGATCTGGGCTGCCTGGCAGCTGACGGCTGGCTCTACCACAAGGGACGCAAGGATCGGCGCATCATGCTGCGCGGTTTCCGCATCGAGCTCGGCGAGATTGAGGGCACACTCCTCGAGCACCCGAACGTGCGCCATGCGGTGGCCGAAATCGTGGCGCCACACGCTTCCCCTCGCATGCACGCTTCCCCTCGCCTGACAATCTATCTGGTCGGCGATGGAAGTCCCCTGCGCCGCGAGGCCCTGCGGAGCTTTCTGCGCACGAGGCTCCCCGAGCACCTGATCCCCAACCATTGGGTTCTGGTCGACGAGCTGCCGCTCACTGCGAATGGCAAGCTCGATCATGCCGCGCTGCGAGCGCGGGCTTGGGCTCCCGAGAGCGAGTCCGAGTTGGAGGTCTCCGACACCGTGTGCCTCCAGCTGCAGATGATCTTCGAAGAGCTGCTGGAGCTCGAATCAGTGGCCCTCGATGCGGACTTCTTTGCACTGGGCGGTGATTCCCTGCTGGCGGCCCGGCTGCTCGCCCAGATAGAGCATGCGTTCGGCATCAAGTTGGCCCCGAGCGCGCTCTTCGCAGAGAGCTCCGTCGCCAGCCTGGTGGCGGCCATCCAACACGCCGCGCGCGCCTTGCCCGCCCCGTCAGTAGTGGTGTTCGCTGCCCGCGCAGACGCGACGCCGCTGGTGTTTTTGCACGGCGACTTCAATGACGGCGGCTTCTACTGCCGTGGGCTCAGCCAAGCCCTGGGCGCCCGGCAGCCACTCATTGCCCTGCCTCCACTCGTTCGGCCTGGAGAGCTGCTGACCATCGAGCAGCGGGCCCGCCAGCAGCTGACAGTCTTGCGCTCCGCCGTCCCGCGCGGCCCCTACTACCTGGCAGGTTTCTGTACGGGCGGTCTGGTGGCGTTCGAGATGGCACGGCAGCTGGCGGCCGCCGGCGAACAAGTTCCAATGCTGGCGGTTCTCGACGCCAGCCCCGCCGCGCCTGAGCTTCGTGCCGTCTGGGCAGGGGTCGAGTGCGCCTCTGTGCTGCTCGGATTGTCGCACGCTCAGCGGCTTCGGCTGTTGCGCGACGCCAGAGCGGAGCTGAACAAGCTGGCTCCGCTGAGGACGAACGATCCGAGCAGAAATCCCCTGCGCCGGCTCGTCGGGACGCTGCGCAAGGCCGCCACAATGAGCAAGAGGCAGCTGCGCCTCGCCTTCGCTGCGGCGCGGAACTCCACGGAGCCACCGCCTGACCGCGGAGCAGCCTTTCTCTGGGCCAGGGCGTGCTACCGGCTGCGGCCGTATCCCGGCAGGCTGACGTTCATCCTGGCTGCCGAACGCTCACCACAACGCACTCAGACGCTGAAGCTCTGGCGAGCCTGGGTGGCCGGCATCGACAGCCATGAACTGCCGGGCGGGCACCACGACGCAATCACCCGTCACATCGACCTGTTCGCGGACGTATTGCGCCGCGCCATCGAGACGTCGCAGCAAGGGTCCCCGGCTCGCTAGGACATCGCCGCGTAAGTTCCGGTACACCCCGTAGGGGCGGGGTTTACACCTCGCGGACTCGGACGCTTCGCTCTCGCGGACTCGGACGCTTCGCTCTCGCGGACTCGGACGCTTCGCTCTCGCGGACTCGGACGCTTCGCTCTCGCGGACTCGGACGCTTCGCTCTCGCGGACTCGGACGCTTCGCTCTCGCGAGCGCTCGGGAGGGGGTAAACCCCTCCCCGACAAGGAATAGTACCTAGGCGTTGGACGCGTGCACTGGCAACCATGTGATTTTCGGAGACAAATACAGTCTAGCTCGCGCTGTACGTCCAAGCCGAGACTGGCGCGCGTTCTCTGTTTGCGCGATCGGCTGCTTCGGAGACCAGAATCGGCGGGCTGGGCGGGCGTGATCCCACTTCTCTACGCCGTCGAGGCGACGCGACATGAAGTGCGGCTGCGCTCCGCCGCAGGCTCGCCCGGGCTCGACGAGCAGGCCACGGGACCGCCACCTGGTCCTGGCGGCTGAGGTCGGTTCGCTCAAGCATGTCCCCCGGGCTGGCAGAGCGCCTCGAGCGCGTGCGCGAGTTGCAGACCGCTCTGGAAGCGCTCGCCGGGAGCCTTGCGCAGACACCGGGAGACGATGCCGCTGACGGCCTCACTCAGCTCCGGGCGCAACACGCGCGGGTCCGGCGGAGCCTGTTGGATGTGGCGGGCGATGACCTCGACGGCGCTGCGCCCCGAGAACGGAGTCCGCCCGGTGAGCAGCTCGAACAGCGTACAGCCGAGCGAATACAGGTCGGAGCGGTGATCGGCCGAAGAGGTCGCCAGACATTGTTCAGGTGAGCTGTAGTGGGGAGTTCCCAGGATGGAGCCGGCGATGGTGGGGCCAGGGATGCCTCGCTCACGCGCGATGCCAAAGTCGGCGATCTTGAGCACGCCCTGGGCTGTGAGCAGCAGGTTCCCTGGTTTGACATCGCGATGCACGATGCCCTCCTGGGCGGCAGCGTGCAGGCCCAGCGCGCACTGCCGCGCCAGCGAGGCGGCCTCAGCCTCGGGCAAGACGCCCTGCGCCGTGAGGTAGCGAAGCAGCGAGCCGCCTGCGGCCAGCTCGCTGACGATGCATAATAGACCCTGGCTCTCGAACAGGTCTGAGACCTTGATGATGTGCGGGTGCTCGAGGCGGGCCAGGAACATGCCCTCGTTGCAGAAGCGCTGCTTGAAGTTCGCGCGGTCGACGCAACTCGGCGGCAGGATCTTGATCGCGACCAGCTTCCTCAGCAGGACGTGCTCGGCCTGGTAGACGATGCCCGCCGCACCGCGCCCGAGCTCCTGTTGCAGGCGGTAGCCGTGCAGCTCCTGCCCCTGCATCTCGCCGGGCGCCGGCGAGGCCGGCTGCGCCACCGAAACCTCGCCGACGATCTCAGGGGTGTACAGGGTCGCCAGCGGCGCAGGCTCAGCGCTCAATTCGTGCACAGGCGAAGCCCCCACGCCCGTCGCCTGCGCGCCGTCGGCGGCAAGCGTCGCAGCGAGCGCTTCGAGGCGCTGCCTGGCCTGCTCGATGCTGAGGCAGCTGTCACCGCTCCTGAGGAGCTGGCTGATCAGTTCCGCCATGCCCGCGAAGAAGGCCGTGCTGGCATCGCGCAGCTGATTCTGACAGGCGGCTGCCCCGATGGCGCGATCGACATCCATGATCTCCGCGGCTCCCGTCAGCGCGTACAAGCACAGCGCGCCGAGTGCCTGCATGTCGCGGGCGCGTCCGGGATCCTGTCTACGCGGATCGCCGGCCCAGGTGTCGGTCGGCAAGACGGCGCCGAAGCCTGCATGGAGCACAGCCGCCCGCAGGGCACCCTGCTCGATGCGCAAGACGACGCTGTGCCTGGACAGCTCGAGATCGTCGATGCCCAGCTGGTGCAGGTAGGACAGGGCCTCGGCGATGTCGGCCCCGATCTGCAGCACATCACGCGCGCTGACACTGCCGAGCTCCGTCCGCCAGGTCGCGAGCGAGCCGAGGTCCGCATGCTCGTACAGCAGCGCTGCGAGGTCCCGGCCGATCCAAAGCGAAGGGATGATCTCCCGGCAGAAAGACACCCGTGCCTGCCTGGGGTCGAATGCCTGGTCGAGCCGCTCCCACAGCCTCTGCAGGTCCTGCCGCGCCAGGGCGATGTCGCGGCGGCTGAGCTGCTCACTGTCGTCGAGACCCCGGATGTGGGCATCGAGGCACGTGCCGTGGGCGTCGAACGCCGCGAACACCGGCACCTGATCTGCCCAGTAGCTGTGCCGCGGCTTGCTGAGGGCGGCGAAGGGCCACAGGTCGATGAAGGCATCGGTGGGCGCACCCTCGGTCTCGCTGAGCGCGCGCGCGTCCAGCCACTGCTGCACGATCTGTAGCAGGCGCTCCTCGGATAAGCGGCTGCCCGCATGCGGCGAGGCGATCAACGTGTGCTCGAAGCGCGCGCCCTCGAACCAGCGCGCCGGAGATGCCGCGGGCCGGCCCCAAACCAGGGTTTCGTCCATGCTCGTGCCAGGCTGCGCGGACTCGGCCTCTTGCAGGTGGGCCGCCAGGTCCTGCAAGGAGATGCACTCGAGGGGATCGGTAGAGAACACCCACTGCCCCGCGCGCCAACGCACGCCGAGGAAGGCATAGCGGCAACGGCTGCCATAGCGGCTCCAGTGCTTGAAGAGCAGGCTCTTCGGCTCGAACAGGATCAGCGCCGACGCGCTGCCCGCGCCGCCCGGCAGTTGCGCCCGCCAGCGGACTCCGCGACGCACATCCTCGCCGAAGGTCTTGCGATCGGCGGCCAGGAAGCGGCGCTCCGCGGCAAAGGCAGGATCCTCGAACAGGCGGTCGTTGAAGGGGCTGCGCCGCGCCTCGGCCGCCGCGAGAATCCGCTGCTCAAGGCGTCTCCACTGTTCTACGAACAGCGTCGCGACGGCTGCGTCCTCCAGGTCTTGCAGGACCAGATCCTGGTGGTTGCGGATGGCGAGGAAGATCCCCTCCAACGACCTCTCGGGCAGCATGCTGGTCACCGGCAGCCCCTGGCGCACCACGGCCGCGTAGCGCGCGAAGACCTCCAGCCCGGGCTGGGTCCAGCCGTGGCATACGAAACAGGCCGCCAGCATGTCGTCCAGGCTGGGTCGTGTGCCGTGGATCAGCAGGACCAGCGTGCGCGGCGTTCCCCTTCCGAACAACAGCGCATCCTGGCCGCGTTGCAGGACATCGCAGGCCAGATGCAAAGGCGCCGCGGATTGGCCGCGCGTCGCGTGGTCGTGGACATGCAGGCGGAAGAGCACCTCCCCGTCCCCCGGCGTGGCCTCTGCCTCAGCGGCCAGGCGGCGGAAGCTGTAGTGCACTGGCAGGCCGGCCGGCGGCATGATGGATCCCCTGCAGCTGCGATGCACCGATGTTCGAGCCTGGCGCCGGGGATGTCAACGGGCGGCCGGATGCCCTGGGGAAGGACGCCGCGCAGAGGGCCGAGACACCCGCTCGCGGAGTTTCTGCCTGGTGCCAGGAAGGGCACCTCTGCCGACAGAACGGAGATCAGCCACAGCGCGCGAAGCCTACCGCCCTCGAATGAGGGTCCAGCAGAATCCTTCCCGAGGTTGTGGTGGCCCGTGTGGTGTCGGCCGCAGCCAGGTGGACTGCGCTTTGAGAAGCAACACGGTCGGGACAGGCGTCGAGAAAGACTCGCAGACCGGGAGGCAGGGGAAAGCGCACCTCCAGAATCCGGCGGGTTTCGCCGCCTCCAACAAGTGCCAACTCTCTACCAGCCCACGCTACCGGCGTTGTGCGCTGTCCGGGCCGTCCAGCTCGGCCCGCAGGCCCGCGAGCTCGGCCTGCACGGCTTGCAGCTGCGCGGACAGAGCCAGAGCCCAGGGCGGCGGCATCGCTGCGGCCGGAGCGCGCTGGCCCGCAGGAGTGACGGCTGCGCATCGCGCCAGCCACGGGCGGGTGGGACTCTGGGTCTCGCGTGCTTCGGTTTGACGGAACTCCGCGGCCAGGAGTTGTGCATCCATCTTCATCGCTGTTCTCCTTAGAGGCTGTGGTGGGACGGCCTTACTCCAACAATCTCCAGCCCGCATGCAGCCGGGGCAGCGCAGAACGCCGCAGGCTGATCTGCCTGAGGGCCGTGGCGAGCGTGCCGAAGTCGTCGAGCTCGAGCGTAAGCTCGGCGAGGGGCGCGAACGCTGCCGTGGACGCAGCCGAGCTGCCGATCACGAACAGCTGCAGTCGCCCGTTGGGAAACAGCTCTGAGACCTCGCTGATCACACGGCTACTGCTGGGGGCGTCGGGGTTCCCCGCTGTGACCAGGATCAACCGGTTGACGTAGAAACTCGGCAGCCGCGCGTCGTGAGCGAGCGCAGCGTGTGCTCCGTTGCGGATGGCGTCAAAGGCCGCCGAAGAATGGTCCAACGACTGCTCGAGCAGACTCAGCCACAGCTTCAAAAACCTCAGGGAGGCGGGGTCGGAGCAGTTGATGTACCCGCTCTGCAGGGACGCGCCGGGCGCGCCGAACAGGTTGACGGAGAGCCAGTCTGGGGGTGGGAGCAAAGCTGGTCTGCGCTTGCTCGAAGAGCAGGTCCGCGAAGTCTGCGACGGCGCGGCAGGCAGTGCGGAACTCGCTGTCACTGACAGCGCCGGACGCGTCGATCTCGAGCGTGTAGATGGCCGGCAGGGCCTGTGCCGATGCCGTGACGAGTGCGAGCCAGATCAAGCTGGTGGCGATCGCGGTGCGTTGCATGACTGTCCTCCTTGTGCCCACGCTGGGGCGTCTGCGAGCGAAGAGCCCCGGAGGGTTGCTTCTGCCTGTGTCTTACGGAGGACAGCCAAAGGTGGAAACACCATCGCCAACAACCCATCCGGGCCCACAGTCCAAGGCCGTGTGGCTCCGCGTTTGCTGATCGCTTGGAAGTGCATCCAGGCGCCGAGCTGCGCAGGTTGGAAAAGCGGGAATCACGACAGCTGCGGGTGCGGCCTCTTCAGGTACTACCGTGGGCTGGCGTGGATCGGGGGGTGGAATACCACGGAATTCGGTGTGGCCCTCACGGGCGGACGAGCTTGCGCACGAAGCCGTCACGTTTTGTCAGCACGTAGATCTCCCCATCTTCGTCCTGGCCAAAGCGAAGGTCCGCCCGCACATCGTTGCCGAGGATCTCCAGCAGCGTCTTCTCTGTGCCCTGATGCATCAGCCGGAGCTCGCGGATCTGGGCCTGTCGTCCGAGCCGGAGAGCGGACCTGCGTACGTAGAAGATGCGGCCGCGCGTGAGGTCGCCGAAGACGTACTTCCCTCGCAGCTGTGGGATCGACTGCCCACGGTAGACAAAGCCGCCGACGATGGCCGAGCCTTCACTGCGCCCATACTGCGCAACCGGGTACAGCAGCGGAGGAGAGGTGTCCTCTCCAAAATCGTTGAGCTGGTCCATGTGATCGACGACCCGCGTGCCCTCGCGTTCGCTCCAGCCGTAGTTCCCGCCCGGGACGACCAGGTTGATCTCCTCTCTGAGCTTTTGACCGATGTCTCCACAGAACATCTTTCGGCCCTGCCGGCTGTCCCAACTGAAGCGCTGCGGATTCCGGAAACCATAGGCCCAGATCTCATCGAGTACCTGCGGATCTCCACAGAACGGGTTGTCCCCAGGGATGCCGTACTGGTTGTTGGGTCCGGTGTGGCCCCGGGGATCGATGCGCAGGATGGAGCCAAAGGGATTCAGAGTGTTCTGGCCGTTGCGGTCCTCGTCTACGACCGGCAGGTGGCCCACTTCGGCCAGGGGGTTGTTCCAGGTATTGCCCCCGTCGCCGACGGCGATGTAGAGGTTGCCGTAGTCCCGGTGTTGCGGTCGGCGCGCGTTGGGGTTGAAGGCGATCAGCCCGATGTTGTGATCCTGCAGGGGCTGGGCGAGCCGCAAGACGACACGGCTGGGGACCGAGACGTCGACCTCGTTGTCGACCAGCGGATCACACACCCTCCACTCCCGCAGCACCTCATGGTGATGGACGAATCCGTCGGGGCGCGAGCTGTGGAAGTCCGCCGGGCCAGAGCTCTTCGTCTCGCTGGTCACGGTGTAGAAACAGCCGAAGCCGGGCCGTCCCTGACGAGCGAAGTCGGGGTGGAATGCGAACGAGCCCAGCCCCATCTCAAACGACACTGTGGCTGGCGAGAGCGTGGTGCCGTCGTCGAGGAACGCTGCGCCCAGCACCTGAGCCACGTCGAGGAAGGGCTGTGGGAGGAGCTGTCCGTTGACGATGACAAAGATACGGCCCCGCATGTCGTTGACGAACAGCCTGCCCGAGCCATCCCCGGCGTGATAGAGCAGGTTCAGCCGCGCCAGGGGCTTCACAGGACTCGACAGGGGAACCTGCAGCACATCGACAATCCCGACCTGGATCCCCTGCTGAATGGGGGCAGGAGTCTGGGCCCAGCTCGCAGGGGCGGACACCAGGTGCACAACGAGCAGGCAGCAGCCGGCAAGACTTCGCATGGGTTTCCCCGTCATTTGACCGATTGGTTAATGGCAAGTCTACGGCGGGGAGAGGACGCTGGCAAGGGTCGGCTTGACTGGACAGGTAGTGGCGCACCTGCCCTCGGCCGCGGGTGAGATTGAGGCCTCGCCAGGACCTGCCCCGTCTTTTAGTTGTACTTGCAGCCGTGGATCGTACCGTGCAACGAGACGTGACGCAGGGGTGAGTAGACACCGAATTCTTCGGGCGGGTTTTCAGTTCTGACGCGCTTGATGAGCAGACGGCGCAGGTCACATGCGCACGAGCAAAAGTCGGTCAGCCCTGATGGGCCACGGGCCAGCGGTGTCTGGAGAAGCGATTCTGGCTGCAGTCTGCTAGCTCAGGGCAACAGCCAGCCCTCGAGGATCTCGCCGCCGAAGTTGGCGCCGATCTCGAGTCCCCAGTCGACGCCCCCGAACGTGACGGTCTCACCCGTCCGCAGCGTGATCTTGGTCTTGCCGTACTTGAGCTTGACGGCGGCGGCGCCGCCGACCTCCCACATCGTGATCTTGGCTCCGGTCCAGTCAGGGCACGACGTCTTGAGCGGCTGGAGCTGCGTGTAGCTGGAGGGAGACCAGATGCTGGCTCCGATGCCGGGAGCCAGTCCTGCCACCGCGAGTTTGTACGTGCGCTCGAGGTTCAGGTCGGTGTCCTTGACATGCACATTGCCCACCGCGCCCCCGACGCCGGCCTTGCCGTGGCCCAGCTTGACGACCTTGACCTTGAAGTTCTTGCCGTACACTCCCCGTGGAGGCCGACTCCAGGCGGCGTAACAGGTCCAGCTGCTGGTGTATTCCTTCCAGTCGGGATGCTTGAAGGTGATCTGGATCGACAACTTCTCCCGGGTCTCGAAGAAGGCGTCGCTTCCCGAGGCCGAGATCGTAAACGTGCCCATGATCTGCTTGGCCGGCTTGTCGTAGTAGCGGCGTTTGATCCCGAAGGCGCGGCACTTCAGCTTGTTCTTGGACCCGACCAGGGCGGTCGCCTGGCCGATGGAGCCCTTGTACTGCAGCTGCCCACGCCCCGCGTCGAGGTCGAGATGCCCGCTGCCAAAGGGGAAGTCCCAGCCGGTCATGTTCTTGTGGAGAAAGAAGTTGATGGCACCACCTTTGTCGAACCGCACCGCCTTCACCTCCGCTTCAAGGATCTTTCTCTATTGTAGGGCCAGACCTCCGGGATGGGGGGTCAGGTCTTGGCTGACGTCAGTCTGTTCGGTTGCCGCCACACACATGGCAGAGTCGGCCACGGCCAGGGCCTCCGTCCCCACGCGGATCGGCGAGGCAGCGACCTGCGCGCTGAAATCCCTGCTCCACAGCCACACGACGCTTCGATCAAAGCGCGGCGTGCCAGGACAACATAGCCGCCGAGCGCGACCGGGAAAAAGGTGATGCGCACCGGCAGGAACACTGGCTGCGTCGCTTCTGCGCCAACGTCACGCGGACCACCAGCCGGTCTCGGGTGAGAAACGCGACTCGAAGGCCTGCGCGGCGAGCTCGACGACCGAGAACAGATCGAGGGTCGCCGAGTGGGTGACGAGGTCCTGGTCGGAGACCTGACCGATGCCGTTGCATGCTGCCGAGTGTCGCCTGCTGGACCAGCTATGCTGCGAGCTTGGCGAGCAGGAGCTTGGCCACCGCTTCGGAGGACGCCGGATTCTGTCCCGTGATGAGGTTCCCATCCTGGCGAACAAAGGGAGCCCAGTCATCACCGCGCTCGAATCTCGCCCCACGATCGATAAGGGCATCCTCCAGGAGTAGGGGGACCACGTCCGTGAGACCCACCGCCGCTTCCTCAGTGTTCGTGAATCCTGTCACCTCTCTACCCCTCACCAGAGCGCCACCGTCGCGGTCTTTCGCATTGAGCAGGACTGCCGGTGCGTGACATACAGCGGCCACCGGCTTGTTGCTCGCCCAGAAGTCTTCAATCAGGCGGATCGAATCCGCGTCGGAGACGAGATCCCACAGTGGGCCGTGCCCGCCAGGATAGAACACGGCGTCGAATGTGACGGCATCGAGTTCCGAGAGCTTCTGGGTGGCTTCAAGCTGCCCCTGCGCCTCGGGGTCCTTCTTGAAGCGTCTTGTGGCGTCCGTCTGAGAAGCCTCCTCGTCGCTCTTTGGATCGAGAGGCGGCTGACCGCCCTTAGGAGACGCGAGGGTTAGCGTGGCCCCGGCGTCCTTCAGGACGTAGAAAGGGGCAGCAAGCTCTTCGAGCCAGAATCCGGTCTTCTTGCCTGTGTTGCCCAGTTTGTCATGGGAAGTGAGCACGATCAGGATGTTCTTCTTCATGGCTTGTCTCCTTGGGTGCGCCGAATTGGCCGTGGGACGGGAGCACAATCGGGTTGTGCGTGTGTAGCCTACGGCGGTTGCCCCTTATTGACTATAGGGCACGTGGCTCAGGCTGCCCGACAGTGAGGGGGGCGGCGGCGGGATGCCGGAGTGGGCCGTGTAGCTGGCCTCCAACGACGTCCACTGCGTGCCGATCTACCAAGGCAGCTGCAGGGCCGATTTCGACACCGATGACGTGGAGCTCGCGGCGGGCTCGTTGGGCCAGATCCAGGTCGCCAAGCTGGACATCGACGAGAGCCAGGAATGGGCCGCGCACTACCGCATCCAGAGCGTGCCGACGCTGGTGCTCTTCCGGGACGGCAAGGAGGTCGCGCGCAGCTCTGGCTACCAGACTCTCCCGCAGCTGCGTGGCTTTGTCGACAAGGCCCTGGCAGCCTGACCTGGCACCCAGGCTCAGCCAGGATCGTGCCGTGGGCTGACTCTTCGCGGTCTATGCCGGGTGCTGCGATGGATTTGAAGCTTTCCAGCCAGCGTTCGATGCGCTCGGCTGCCGCGGGCTGCAGCCCCTCGCAGTGGATTCCCATGCCTTCGAGCAGCCGCTTTCCTTCGCCTTCCTCAAAGGTCCGGTGCCACACAACCCGGCCAGGCAACTCGGTCGGCTCGGCATCTCCCGGCAGGACGAGGGCTACACGGACCGCGGTGCCGACGGGCCGGCAGAAGCTGAAAACCAGGCGCATGCCGCCCATCGAAGGGTCGCTGACGAGTAAGCGTCCGGCCATCCTCAGGTCGAAATTGTGGACGGTGTCCGTCGGGCATCGTCAGACTTTGGGTGGTATTCTCGGGAGGAACTGTGGGGAGTGCGGCAGATCATGCTCTGGAGCTTGGTCCCGTACCTTCTACACCCAACTCACAGAACGCTGAGCTCAACGAGCCGCGCGCCGAGTTCGATCGCCGAGACGGCGGCTTGCGCCGAACAGTCTCGCGCCAACAGGTCCGCGCATACGCGCGCGGCCAGGCTCGCCAGAGAGGGCTCCAGCCGAGCACACAGGCTGGCACAGCCCAGCGGGTGGCGGGTAAACACTCCGTTTCGTGCCAGACCCTCGATGCCGCCCAGACGCAGAGCCCGCTTCTGCAGCCACTGGACTCTACGGCGGGTACCGGGCGCCCCCCGATCGAGGGCATGCAATTGCTGGTGCCAGAGCTCCAGCGTCTCTTGCTGCAGCGCCTGGGCGAGTGTGCGCTCAGCCTTTACGGGCGCCAGGTAGAGAGCTGCGCCCGCCAGATGCAGGCTGGCGACCGCCAGACAGAGCCGCACAGAGGCGCGGGCGCTCCCATCCTTCAGGGCCTGCGCGTGGACCGCGCGCAGGTCCCAGGAGATCGCTGGAAGCGGGCAGGGACCCAGGATTGCGAGTGCCTCGGTCAAGCTGTTCGGGCCTGAAGGCTGGTGGAAGACCAGAATCAGGTCGAGGTCGTGGAGTGTCTCTGGCGTCTTGTCGACCAGCAGCGAGCCCCGTGCATGGACACTGTGAAGCCCCGGAAGCACACGCTGCAGGCGCGCCGCAGCCTGGCGTAGCTGAGAAAACAGAGCTGTGTCTGGAGGGTCGGGAGCGCGGACGAAGACGCCTCGCTCGATGGGCCAGCAGCCGTGGATCGGCAGCTCAAGCTGCAACGGCGTTCCCCAGGCCAGGCAGACGTCGCCCGTGTGCCCGCGCAGAGCCTTCTCCAACCGGGCCGCCAGCCCTGCTGCAGCGCCGAGCTGCCAGCTGACCCCGCTCGGCCCCACCTGCATCGGCACCGGAGCGCGCAGGCTGGGCTCGAGCTGTCCAGCGCCCTCGAGCATCGCCTCGAGGGCGTCGATCCAGCGCGGGACGTGAATCCCGAAGGTGATGTGTACAGAGACTCCATCGCAGGCCTGGACCCGGTGCCGCCAGCCGAGGGGCAGGTACAGCCATTGGCCGGCCGTCAGCCTGACCTGGTTGGGATCGGCCGCGGTCTCGGGTTGTGCACTGTACCTGCGGCTCGCAAAGGCAACGGTAGGCGGCGCCAGGGCCCAGGACTTGGCCCCGAACAGCTGGACGGCAAAGACATGGTGGGCGTCATGATGCTCGGGAAAGCTCGGAGCGCCCGCGGCGTTGAGGTACAGACTGCTGCTGACCGGACAGCGGAAGAAGCCTGAGAATGCCCGCTGCAGCTCGCCAGCGAAGGGCAGCTCACGATGGGCATCGCGGACCAACAACAGACGCTCGGAGGCAGCGTCGATGACCTGAGCCAGGCTTCCCACCTCCTCGGCCCCGATCGAACGTCGACCGTCCGCATCACAGACCTCGACCCGTTGCTGCTCGGCGAGCTGAGCCGCGAGCTCCGCGACGCCTCTGGGCCAATCGTGCGGAGGAATCTGCAGTGTGCTGCGGATCGGGTGCCGCCCCCAGGAATCGCGGAAGAAGGCGGCACCACCGAGCAGAGCCCCCACGTCAACGTGGCTCGCCAGCGTGGGCGGATAGCGGTTGCTGGGCGCGCTCAAGCGCGCCTGCCAGGCTTCTGTGGGCACAGGGTTCCCGGCCGGGGCCATGGCGCCGGGCTCGACTTCGGGCTCGAGCAGGAAGCGCCAGGTGTTTCCAGGAGGGGAAGCTCCAGGCGGTTGATTGGCGGGAGAACCGTGCATCGGTCGCTCAGTCGAAGAGGCCGCCGATGGCGCTTCCGATGTTGCCGATGGTTCTGCCCGTGCGCAAGAGGCCACCCAGGGGTTGGGTTCCGACGAACTGGATGCCCGTCAGGCCGATGGCGGCTTGCGGTGTGGACCAGGAGAAGCCATCGCGGAAGAGCAGGTCTTGATGGGCCACGCGGCCCCCGCACATCGCCGCCTCGAGGCGCAGCTCGAGGGAGTTGACATTCTCTTTGGACTTGAGCCAGGTGTGGGCCTGCCTGGCCTTGGAATAGCGGCTCTTCAGCGCACTCAGGCCCGCCAGCAACATCTGGTAGTTTCTGTCGAATTTCAGAGGAGCGCTGCTGCACAGAAAGCCGTAGGCGATGCTCCCCTGAAAGGTGATGAACGCTTCAGCCAGGGTGATGTTCCCTGTCCTGAGAGACCATGAGGTGGCGCCGTGGTAGCTGGCCTGGAGCGGAACGGCTGACAGGCTGACACCACCCACCATCAAGGCCCAGGGCACGTAACCCGTGCGGCCGCTCATTTTGCCCCAACCCGCTCCGACCTCGATGAACTCGACACCGATGGAGCCGGTCCTGGCGCGGAAGGTATGTGTGCTCGATTTGTCGAGCAGAACAGACGGATTCAGTCCCATGGCAACCTCTCTGAATGCGGGCCTTTCCGGGTAGACTCCGCGTGTACGTCGATGTTGTCTTGATTATAACGTCCGCGGCCGCCAAGGATGATCCCCCGAATGGGAAGAGCCAAGCCGGCGACGTCCAGAGTTGGACCATGAACGGTCCCCAGCCCTCAACGATCGACTCCAACCAGGCCCAGGAAGTTGTAAGCCCCGGCGCCCTTCGCCGTCGCCGCGGCGACTTTGTACTCAGCGCCCAGATCGAGCGTACCGTCCGCGGCGACCTCGAAGCTGGACACCGTGAAGGTCTGGTAGGCACCCAGGCAATAGAGGTAGCGGCCGTCGGCGGTCACATACATGTCCTTGGTATCACCAGGCGGAGTCCCGGCCCTACGCTGTGCGAAGACGGTCTCGCTCATCGCGCCGAGGCGGCTGACCGTGCCGTCGAGGGCAACCGCGAAGACGCTGATGAGATTGCCGCCAAAGCTCGAGACATAAAGCATGCGTCCCGAGGGATCGAGGGTGGTCCAGCAGGCTTCGTCGATGTCGCTACCTTCGCCGGTCCCAAAATGGGCGGACTTGGTCACACTCCGGCCATCGTCACGAAGAACGGTCAAGCTGTGGTCCCGCTTCTCGGGTACCAGGTTGAAGTTGGAGACAAACAATGTCGGCGTGCGTGTGTCCCAGCTGAAGCCGATGCTTCCAGCGATCCCGGCTTCTTCGTAGTAACGCGGATGACTGATGGTTCCGCTTTGCAGGTTGAAGTCGTAGACATAGACCCGGCTCGGCTTCTGGTGCGTCGGCGCTGCGGTGCCGAAGTGGGCGATGCCCCAGGTCGCCACGGCCAGCTTGGAGCCGTCGGGACTGAAGGCGACAGTCGTCGGGCCGCCGTTCGTGCCAACGTAGGAGTCCAACGAATGGACCGGAGTGAGCAGGCCCGTCAGGAGATCGAAGGAGAAGAGGAAGATGTTGCGGTCCGCAAGCCGTTGCATGTGGCCTCCGCCGGTCGAGTGGAACTCGGCATTGGGGTACATTTCCAGCGGTCCCTCTCCCGGCCCGCCCTTCTGCACGTTGGGGTTGTTCCACTGGTTGCCGACGACCACCCAGTGCTCGTTCGGCGAGCCGGGCTTGGCGACGTGGGTCAGGCTGACCGGGCGTGTCCCCTGGGAAGCGACGTTGCTCTGCAACGCGAGCCCACCTGTCGACGTGTCCAGGCCGAACACCGAGATCGTGTTGCCTCCGGCGTTCACCACCAGCAGGTGGTCACCGATGATCTGCATGGCGCCCTGGGAGTCGAAATCGCCGGCGGCATCGCCGCCAGCTGCACGGTTCGCGCCCCCCTTGGAGCCAGTGGAGTAGGCTCTCTGCTGTCCGAGGGTTCCGTCGTTGTAGCGCTCGAAAGCGACGACTTGATTGGTTGTCTCGCCGTTGAGGCTCGTGTACAGATAGCCGGCCACGGCCTGGGACGGGGCCGTCGCGCAGCCGGTCAGGCCGATGACGGCAAAGGCGAACAGGATCACAGTTGATGAACGCATGGTTGGAGTCTCCGAGGTTTGCAGGGGTTCACTGGTTACGGGTGAGGCACTCGGGCCGCGCGGTGCCCAGGGCGTCAATGGTCGCGGTATGCAAGCAGTCCTCTTTGTCGCTGGGGTGGCTTGAGCACAGCGCCGCCCGGTGTTGCGGGAATTTCAGCTAAGGTCACGGTCCACGAGCTCGAGAATGAACGCCGGACAGGCGACGATGGCCGCCTGTCGAGTCCGCAGGCGACGCAGCGCGGCGAGCCCGCTAGAGTCGACGTGGTCCACATACGACAGGTCGAGCTCGAGCACGCGGCCTGCATCGAGGAGCCCCGTACATGCGGACTCCAGGAGCTGTGAATACTCTCCGGTGATCGATCCCTCGACAGCGACGGCGGTGCGCTTGTCGGAGCCTGGGATCGTGGTGACACGCATCATCGAGTTGTACCTTTGCTTCGTTGCGGATCTGCATCAACGACAGGCACCTGAAGCACGGGGTGTGCCGCGTCCGGACGGCGCGGTACAAATTTCGTAACATGTTTTGTATGAATGGTTTAGATGGATGCGTCTGGCGCGGACGGGCCCGCATTGATTTCAGGAGTCACACTCTAGTGGGACTATCCCAATATGTTGGGACGTGGGCACAACCCATTTCTAGACAACTCTTTGCATGGAATCGACGGCGCGCGCAGCTCGCTCAGCGCCAGGGCTTCCCAATATATTGGGAAAGCACTTAGCGGGGTCGCTGGACCCCAAGCTTACGCATGCGTGCCTCGAGGGTGGTAGGCTTGAGGCCTAGCCGAAGTGCGGCGCCCTTCGGCCCGCTGACGACCCATCCGCAGCGCTCGAGGATGCGCAGGATGTGGTCTCGCTGCACCTCGTCCAAAGTCCGCTCCTCGGATGCGTCCGCGGCCTGGTGTGCGTCGGACGGTGCGCTCGTGAACCATGCGCCCAGCTCGAGCGCTGCGCCGCGCGAGGTGATGATCGAACGTTCGATGACGTTGCGGAGCTCGCGCACGTTTCCCGGCCACTGATACGCGAGCAACGCCTCCAGTGTCCTCCTGGGGATTGTCTCGAGCCGCTTTCCGAGCCTGGGCCCGTCCTTCATCACAAAGTGCCGCACCAGCAGATGGATATCGTCGCGCCGGTCTCGCAACGGAGGAATCTCGATGGGAAAGACATTGAGCCGGTAGTAGAGGTCGGCCCGAAACTCCCGCTGCTCGACAGCCGCCGCCAGGTCCTGGTGCGTGCCCGCGATCACGCGCACGTCGATGGGGATGGTGTGGCTGCCCCCAACCCGCTCGATCTCTCCTTCCTGGAGCACCCGCAGCAGTTTGACCTGCAGGTCGAGTGCGAGATCACCGATCTCATCGAGCAGGATCGTGCCTCCCTCGGCCAGCTCGAAACGCCCGATCTTCCGCGCTATGGCTCCCGTAAACGCCCCTTTCTCATGTCCAAAGAACTCGCTCTCGATCAGACCAGGCGAGATCGCGCCGCAATTGACCGTGATCAAAGGCCCGTCCCGGCGTAAGCTGCGGCGGTGGATGGCCCGGGCCAGGAGCTCCTTGCCCGTGCCGGTTTCTCCAAGTATGAGCACCGTCGAATCTGTCGGCGCGACCTGTTCAACCTGCTCGAGCACGCGCATCAAAGCGGGACTCTCCCCGATGATCTCCTCGAAGTCGTGCTGCGTGCGTATCTTCTCTTGCAGGTACACGTTCTCGGCCCGGAGCCGCTCTTCGAGGCGGGCGACCTGGTCGAACAGCTCGGCATTGCGAAGGGCGATCGCGGCGTGGGCAGAGAGCGTCTGCAACAGGTACAGGTGATTCCGTGTGAAGGCTCCCGCATGCAGGTTGTTCTCCAGATAGACCGCACCGAGCAGCCGGGTCTGATAGAGCACGGGGATGCAGATCAACGACCGGGGTTGCCGGCTCTGGACGTAGGGGTCCGCCACGTATGCGGGATCGGCGGAGGCGTCGTGCAGAACGACAGACTCCCGTGTGCGCCGCACATACCGCCAGACCGATTCGGGCAGGAGATTGGAGTCGCCCGTAGATACTGAGTGCACGGAGATCTCGCCGCGCGCCACGTCACCGCGGACACGTACCAGCGCAGTGTCGCCCGACTCCAACAGCAGGCAGCCGCGCTCGGCTCCCGCACTTTCGAGCAGCGTGCGCATCAAGGTCTCGAGCAGCTTGGTCAACTCGATTTCGCTCGAGATCGCGCCAGCCGCCTGCATCGCCCAGCCAAAGTCGAGAGTCTGGCTCGGCGAGCGCAGTGTGCTGAGCACGGCGGCGGGGGAGGCCAGCGTCGCGCTGCCCGCGTCGCTCTGCTGTACACCGAGCAACTCGGCGAGCTCGTCAGCGAGCTGCTCGGCCTTCGGCGCAGCCCCCCAACCGTCGAAAACCCGCATCGCCTCGAGCAGAAACATCGAGGCGACGCGTTGCTGGCCCTGTTCGAGCCGATAGAGTCCGTAGCGCTCGTGGGCCAACGCCAGATCGCCAGGGAAACCCCGGATGCTCGCAGCCTCGATCGCGGCAACGTAGAGGTCTTCGGTCGGTGTTCCCTCGTTGCAGATCCTCGAGATCTCAGCACGAACGAGCAGCTCTGCGTGCAGGAAGTTCTGCGGACAGTTGCGCGCCCACTCTGCCAGCTTCGCGGCCGACTCTCTCAGACGCGCGAGAAGAGGCGCGCTGGGCGCTTCTGCACGTCCTCTTACCCGCCAGCCGGCGAAGGTCGCTGCGCGCGCCAGCGCGCCATAAAAGCACAGGAGCATCGGCCAGATGGTCCCGGTCAGGCTGGCGATCAGCGCTTCCCCAGCATCGGCGGACGCGCATGCGCTAGCGTACTCGCGCATGGTGACAAAGAGATGCAGCTTGATGATATGGAAGAACGCCTGAAAGAAAGCCGGCTCTCGGTGAACCTCCAGAAACCCGCGCTCTGTCAGTCCTTCCGCATCGAGCCCGACCGCTGAGTTGGTCAAGCCACGCAGCGCGAGCGCCCAGTTGAGGATCAGGCGTTCGGCCGCGACAAAGCTGTGGTTGTGGATGCTGCGGAGAAACTCCAGCGTGGGTGCAGAGTCCCGCTCGAGCCGAGCGAGCACGTCGCAGGTGAGCAGGCGGTACCAGGTCTCGACGAATCCTCCGTAGGTCCCATAAACGAAGTCGCCGCCCTCGATCCCGGCCAGGAAGGCCGCACGTTGTGACTCGATGCACTCGAGCAACGGACGACGCCAGAGGTTCACGAAGCACCCGAAGAGCTCCTGGACTTTGCCCCGGAAGGGCAGATCGTCGAGAGCCTGGTTCAGTGCCAGTGCCAGCAGCCCGAACTCCTGTCCACGTCGGTAGTCGCCGCGGCGCGTTCCCAGAGTGATGCCGTGCGCCACATAACCGTAGGCAGACTCTTCGGTGTTGCCGTGGCGTAACGACAGCAGCACCATCCGCGTTGGGATCCAGGCGATGAGGTCGGCGTCGCCAAGTATGTAGGTGCACGACCAGGCCGATGCCAACAAGCGCATGCACATCTTGGTCGCGGCATCGTCCATCACAGGCAGGCTGATCAGCGTGCTGGTGGGCCGCTCCCCCACGCTTGCCGCGACTTCGTCCAGGTCGCGGCTCAGGGCGGCAGCGAAGCCCTCACGTGCCGGGAACGCGATGCCGAGCGACGCCAGGCCAGCGCGGATGGCGGCGACCGCGTCGGCATAGTTGGACCGAGTCTCGAACTGCGCGGCCCGGAGTATCTGGACTCTTGCCTGATCCAGGGGTGACGCAGCGCGCGCGTCCAGTTGCCGAAGACTCTCAACTGCCGCATCGAAGTGTGCGCTCAGGTACTGGCACTCCGCGATACACAGCGACAGCTCGAATGTCCCCTCGTAGTCGGACGACCAAGCGTCCGCGGGCAACAAGGCGCGGCATACACCGTAGTACTCGGCCGCCTCCACATAGGCCGCGGCTGCCCGCGCCTTGCGGCCTGCCAGCAGCGCGAGGGAACGAACGGTGTCCGCCTCCGCTCCGGCGCAGACCAGAGCCAGGCCAGGCCGGATCTGGTCGAGCAGCTCGAACACCCGTTCCTCCCTTGCCGACGGATCCAGCGCGGCGAGAAGTCCCCGGCCGATGCGGAGATGGAGGTCCGGGCGCTCCGCCTCAGGATGCAATGCGTACGCTGCCTGTTGCACACGATCATGCAGGAAGCGGTAGGCGCGGTCAGCCGAGCCGGCATCGACCCCGACCAGCAGACCCTCGACGAGCGCTTCGCGCAGGGCCGTGCGCGTGGCGACGACGCTCTCGTTCCAGGCGATGGCAAGGGTCTGTTCGTCGAAGCGATTCCCCAGGCAGGCCGCGGTCTTCAAAGCCGAGCGCGACCGCGGGCCGAGGCGTCCAATGCGGCCCGCCAGCAGGTCTATCACGTTGTCGGTGCTCGGCTGCCGACGGATGCCGGGCAGGTCGAACCTCCACAGCCCCTGGCCGTGATCGGGCTTGAGCAGTTCCTGCTGGGCCAACGACTTCATGAACTGGGCGATGAAGAAGGGGTTGCCGCCTGTCTTCGCCTGGACCACCTCCGCCAGCGGTGCAGCGTGCGCGTCGTTCCCCCGCAACGTCTCGCGGACGAAGGCGTACAGCGAGGTTTCGTCGATCGGCGGGAGCGTGATGCGCGTCACCCGCACACCGGATGCCTGCGCTGCAGCGATCACCTTGACCAGACTGTGATCTTCCCCGACCTCGTTGTCCCGGTAGGCGCCTACGAACAGCAGGCCATCGCTCAAGGGGCCGTCGAGAATGGCGTGCAGGAGCTCTGAGGACGCGGAGTCGACCCATTGCAGGTCATCCAGGAATACCACCAACGGGCGTTCAGAGCGCGCGAGCGCTCCGAGGAAACACTTGAGCAGCCGCTGGAAGCGGTTCTGGGCCTCCGCTGGACCGAGCGCAGGCACGCCTGGTTGAGGGCCGAGAATAGGCCCAAACTCCGGGAGAAGATCCAGCACGACCTGACCGTTTGAGCCCAGGACGTCCAGCAGCCTCTCGCGCCAATGCCGGACGTCGTCGTCCGTTTCCATCAGGAGCTGCCGCGCTAGCTCGGCAAAGGCGGAGCGCAGCGCGGTGTAGGGAGTTCCACGCACCAGTTGATCGAACTTCCCGGAGACGAAGTAGCCTCCGTCCTCTGTCACCGGGGCGACCAGCTCCCGCACTAGCGACGTCTTGCCGATGCCGGAGTAGCCTGCGACCAGGAGGATCTCGCCCGGTCCTCTTTTCGAGCGCTCCCGCGCAGCGTGGAGTGCCGCGAGTTCTGTCACGCGGCCGAACAGGCGCCGGGGCACCGCCAGTCGGTCCCCGAAGTCCGCAGTTCCCAGCTGGAACTCAGGGACGCGCCCCTCTCCCAGCTCACTCAGGCAACGCGCGAGGTCGGTTTCCAGTCCAGCTGCGCTCTGGTATCGCCCTTCGGGCGATTTTGCCAGCAGTTTGAGAACAATGCCTCGCAACGCCCTGGGCAGCGAGGCGGCAAAGCGTTGTGGCGGCGGTGGTTGCAGGGCGATGTGAGCATGCACGACCTTGAGGGTGTCGGACGACTCGAACGGCCGCCTTCCGCACAGCAGCTCATAGAGGGTGACGCCGAGGGAATAGAGGTCGGAGCGCTGGTCGACGTCCCAGCCTGTCCGGCCCGTCTGTTCGGGGGAGACATAGGCAGGCGTGCCGACGAGCAAGCTTGTCGCACGAGGAAGCTCAAGGGCGGCCAGCGTCTCCGCAAGCCCGAAGTCCAGGATGGCGGTCCGGCGCGTGGCGGAATCCGCCAGCAGATTCGTCGGATTGATGTCGCGATGCACGATGGACTTTGCGTGCACCACACCCAGAATCCGCGCGATGTTGCGGGCGATCTCGACGCGGGAAATCAGACTGAGCGTGCCCGCGGCGATCAAGCTCGAGAGGGGCTCACCCGCCAGATCCTGCAGAATCAATGCCGGCCTGCTCCCACGCAGCTCAAGGCCCAGCACCGTGGGAACCCCGCCGGTGACGACCTGCCTGACGATCGCCGCCTCCCGCTGCAGCTCGGCGCAGGCTTGCGGCCGGGGCACGCGGTCGAGATAGGTCTTCAGGATGACCGTCGTATCATCTCTGCCCGAGCGCGCCCGGTACACGGCGCGTCTCTTCCCCCGGTGGAGCTCGGAGATGACCGAGAAGCCAGGGATGATCAGGCGGGCTCGGCTCATGAGCCGCTCCTCCGGGCGCGGTCTGCCTGCTGCGGCAGATCTTCGATGCCATTGGACCGTGTTGGCCCAGCCTACTGGACCTGTGAACGCGAGTCAAAGAGCCTCACGAAGTCTCTGGACCCTGGCAGCAGCTCGCTGGTGATGGCTCGTTGCTGGGAAGGGGGCGCCGTCAACAGGGAGGGTGCGCCGGGCGAACCTGTTAGCGCTGGTCATCGCCTGGCCACCATCCAGAGCTGCGAGGTCTTCAACCGTGGCCGCGTGGTCGCATCGGGCAGCCACGTCGAGCTGGCGGCGGAAGAGGGGCTATGCGTGCGGTTGTGCCGGCTGCAGCTGTTGGCTTGAGCCGCTCTCGGCACTACGTCAGGCATTTCTGCCAGATTTCCGTTGCGGCCCGTGCCCTGTGGATCGAATAATTGAAACAACTGTTTCCCTCATCACCAAGGAGCTGAACATGCGTTCAACCAAGGGATTCCTGGCTCTCGCCGTCGCTCTGGCGCTGCTGGTCACGCCCACTCTCGCCGATGACAACCCCTGGGCCAACCTGAAGGTCGGAGACTGGGCGAGCTACGAGGGCGAGCCCGCGCCGGGCATGAAGACCGAAACGAAGCAAGTTGTCACCGCCGTCGAAGGGACGGTCGTCAGCTATGAGACCCACTCGAGCATGACGATGAACGGCGCTCCTCTCGGCGAGCCGACCGTGACGCCCATGACGCTCGACTACGCTGCCACGGCTGGTGGCGAAGGTGCAGAGCCTGCCGAGGCTCCCAAATTCACCGAAGAGGAAGTCGAAGTCAACGGCCAGACCCTGGCGTGCAAGGTCTACACCACCGAGACCGATGTCGCGGGCACGATATACGTCTCCAAGAGCTGGGTCTGCCTGGACGTCCCTTTCGGCACCGTCAAGGCTGAGTCCAATGGCACCGTCAGCATGATGCTCGTTGCCTGGGGGCACGCCGAATAGGGCTCGCAGACGCCCTGCCCGGGGTTCTCTGAGGAACCTTGACGCGCGGGGCGCTCCCAGAGGCGGCCATCCCCATCCCCTATCCCCCACGTGCTCAGTGCGGCGCCCGGCGACGCAGCCGTTTTGCGGCGGATGCAGCCGCCTCTCGGACCTGCGGGTGCTCGTCGCCGCAGAGAGCCTCCAGCAAGGGCGCGGCGGCGGCCGGAGCTTCCGCCTCGAACACAGCCCAGGCCGCGGCCTCACGAACTGCGGGGTGAGGATCCTGCAGCCGGCTGAGCAGTTGCTCAGCCGGGATGGTGTAAACGACCTCTGTTTCGCGATGCAACACCTGCAAGACCAGGCCTGTCACCGCGAACACCGGGATCCCCAGAATGCACAGCATCAGCAACGGCTGCACCGTCGAGGCCCTGGCGATGCGGGGCCACAGCACGACCGCGAAGAAGAGTCCCAGATAGCCGAGCAAGGGCCAGGTCGGCGGCGCAGACCCGAACATGCCGGAGGCGACACCCGCCAACCCGCAGGCCAATGCGGCCCAACCCAGCGGGAACAGGAACAGCCACATAACCAGCATCATCACCGGCCCCGCCAGCTTCGTGGGTTTGCCATCCGGGCCCATGCCCTCACGCTGCGCCAGCTTCTTGGCGGGCACCGACACGCAACGCAGGAAGCAGACCGTGGCTCCGAGTAGCGTCAGCAGCAGGCACAGCCAGCCGCTGGTAGAGAAGGCGATTCCCGGCCGCAGCACCGCCCTCTGCGGCCGCTCGGGATCGTAGTAGACGCGGACACGCGGAGCTCGCTTGAGCGCCTGCTGCGCCATGCCCAGCTCGATCATCGATGATCGATGCCGGCGTCCCGCCCCCGGCGCGGTCGATACATCGTAGCGGTGGCTGTCCAACGCTTCGTTGGCCGGGCTGCGGTAGGCGTACCATAGCTTGAGCCAGGTCTCCTCGTACGACTCCTCGTAGGACGGTCCCATGATTGCGTGCCCGCGCTCGGCCTTCAGCAGTGTTCCCTGGGTCGTGGGCCAACGGTACGAGCGCAGCCCCTCGTCGAGCTCCGGCCGGATCCAGGAACCCAGCCACAGCGCGCCGCCCGCGGCGAGCGCTGCGCACACCACAGCCCAGCCACGGAAGGGGCGGGGTTTGTCACGCAAGGGGTGCGCATCCACCGGGCGAGTCTCCGCAGGAGGTTCTGATCTCAGCGTAGCAGATCGCGCTCCGCGCCAAGGACCTTCGCTGCTCGGCTTGCGCTCCAATGGGTCCACAGCCGGGCTGGGCCCGGCCCGGGTCCCCCGTCCTACCATCGAACCCACACAATTCTGGTGCAATCCGTGGGGTACCTCATGCCCCATCTCAACGACGTGCCCGCCCAGCCGCCGATGACCTTCCCCGGCCGTTTCAGCGACGAGAAGTACGGAAAGCCCTTCGAGATTGTCTGGATCTACAGCGACGTGCCGGGCGACAACCGGTTCGAGCTGAGGCGTCGTTGGCAGACCAAAGCCAAGGGAGTCGCAGGCCGCTTCGTGCGGGGCCAGAGCTACAACATCTTCGACTCCAAAGCCCAGCGGGACAAGACCGACCTCGAGAGCACGCTGAGGGAGGCCGACTGCGTAAAAGGCACGGCGGACATGCCTGTGGGGGGACAGGCACGACCCTGGCTGGATGGAGGGGGAA
The DNA here is from genome assembly GCA_029260765.1 of Planctomycetota bacterium. Classification (GTDB taxonomy): domain Bacteria; phylum Planctomycetota; class J058; order JAJDCP01; family JAJDCP01; genus JAJDCP01. The sequence goes on along the minus strand of JAJDCP010000060.1, from coordinate 825 downwards.
CGGCTCAAACGACCAGGAACCAAGCAATGGCCGCCCTGGCGATCGACTAGCGGTCGTCGATCAAGCTCTGCCCGCAGGTGCCTATTCCGGCAGCCCCAGGCCGCCGGAGACTTCCGCGCTGTAGCCGTCGAGGAGCTTGCCGTTGACCACCACCTGGGGCTTGTCCATCGGTATCGACAGCACCAGGCTGCCGTCCCCGGCACCACCGGCGGCCTCGACCAGCGCGTCGGAGTCTTTGAGCTGGGCGAGATCGATCGCCACGATCCCGGCGGGCGCCGAGCCAGCCCCCTCAGTCATGCCTGCCTTCGAGAACGTCACGGTCTTCCAGGCCTCGCCATTCTTGAACAGGCACACGATCGTACCGTTGCCGTCGATGTCGACCTGGCCCTGGTCATCCATCCCGCTGATGGTCACCGAATGCAGAAAGGCGTCGCCGCCAAAGTGGTTGACGCCAGCGAAGACAGCCTCCCTCATCTTGACCTTGCCGGAGACACCATCGCCACAACCCGCAGCCAGCAGGCAACATAGGACGAGCGGTCCGAGATTTCGCAAACCCATTGCCTTCTCCAATTTGAGACAAACTACGCGCATTGTGCATAGAAACTGGGCGACCTTCAACGTTCCGGCGATCGGCAGATCCGACTCCAGAGCTCCTGACACGGGTTCGATGCAAAGGGCCTGGAGGGGTCTTGGCGGCTACTATCCGTTGCGACCGTCTCGAACATTGTCAAGCACGCATGAGTCGAGTCCGTCTTCTGTAGCGGCGCTCTGTGAGCGCCGGAAGGCGCTCTGGCAAAGGTCCCATCCAGATGTTCTGGGTTCACC
>JAJDCP010000059.1 GCA_029260765.1 Planctomycetota bacterium | reverse complement strand
GCTCAGCGAGCCGTGGCGGGATCCTCTCGAAGCTGAAGAGCAAGTTCACGCGTAAGGGCTCGTCGCCTTCGACGTCCTCGTCGTCGCGCTCGGGATTCCTCTCCAAAATGAAGGGCAAGCTGGCTCTGGGCGCGGGTCTTGGGGCCGGCGGGCTCGGCGTGGGGTTGCTGGCGAGCAAGCTGCGGAACCGAAGCGGGTCCGGCAGCTCAGGTTCCAGCGGCGGGATCCTGTCGAAGCTGAAGGGCAAGTTCACGCGAAGCGGCGGTAGCGGCGGATCTTCGGGTTCAGCGAGCCGTGGCGGGATCCTGTCGAAGCTGAAGGGCAAGTTCACGCGCAAGGGTTCGTCGTCTTCGACGTCCTCGTCGTCGCGCTCGGGATTCCTCTCGAAAATGAAGGGCAAGCTGGCTCTAGGCGCAGGTCTGGGGGCCGGCGGTCTCGGCGTAGGGCTGCTGGCGAGCAAGCTGCGGAACCGAGGCGGATCCGGTAGCTCGGGTTCTGGTGGCGGGGTCCTTTCGAAGCTGAAGAGCAAGTTCACGCGTGGCGGTGGAAGTGGCGGATCCTCGGATTCCGCGAGCCGCGGCGGGATCCTTTCGAAGCTGAAGAGCAAGTTCAAGCGTGGCGGTTCGGGCGCTAGCAGCCCGTCACCGCAACGGTCAGGGTTCCTGTCTGGCCTCAAGGGGAAACTGGGACTGGGGCTCGGCCTGGGCGCAGGTGGCCTGGGCGTTGGATGGCTCGCCAGCAAAATGCGCGGCTCCGGCGGAGCGTCGCGCGGCGGACTGTTCAGCCGCATGAAGTCCAAATTGGGCGGAGCCTCGGGGAAGGTGCGCAGTGGCGCCAGCAACCTCTTTGGCAAGCTCAAGGGCATGTTCAGCCGCAAGCCGGGACAGGGCGCGTCGGGCGGAAGCGGCGGCGGCTTCTTCTCGAAGGTCAAGGCTGGCGCCTCGCGCATGTTCGGGAAGGCGAAGACCGGGCTGGGGATCGCCGCAGGCGTCGGGCTGGGCGGCGCATTGGCACTCGGTGCCGGCGCACGGGGCCTGGCGGGCAAGATGGGCGCGGGTGCACGCAGCCTGTTCGGTAAGTTGAAGTCTGGGGCCTCCAGCGTTTTCGGGAAGATCAAAGGCTTCTTCAGCCGCAAGCGAGGACAGGGCGCGTCGGGTGGAAGCCGCGGCGGTTTCTTCTCGAAGCTCAAGGCCGGCGCTTCGCGCATGTTCGGGAAGCTGAAGAGCGGCGCGCGAAGCGTGGCGGGCAAGGCAAAAGGCCTGTTCGGTAGGCTGAAGTCGGGCGCCGGGAGCGTGTTTGGAAAGCTGAAGAGCGGCGCGCGCTCGATGTTCGGGAAGGCGAAGACGGGGCTGGGAATCGCAGCAGGCGTAGGCCTCGGCGGTGCCTTGGCGCTGGGCGCAGGGGCACGGGGTCTGTTCGGAAAGCTGAAGAGCGGTGCGAGCAGCGTGTTCGGGAAGATCAAGGGGCTGTTCAGCCGCAAGCGAGGACAGGGCGCGTCGGGCGGAAGCCGGGGCGGATTCTTCTCGAAGCTCAAGGCCGGCGCCTCGCGCATGTTCGGGAAGCTGAAGAGCGGCGCGCGTAGCGTGGCGGGCAAGGCGAAGGGCCTGTTCGGTCGGCTGAAGTCGGGTGCGGGCAGCGTGTTCGGGAAGCTGAAGAGCGGCGCACGCACGATCTTCGGAAAAGCGAAGACGGGGCTGGGCATCGCGGCGGGCGTGGGCCTGGGCGGCGCGCTGGCGCTGGGCGCAGGGGCACGGGGCCTGGCGGGCAAGATCGGAGGGGGCGCACGCAGCCTGTTCGGGAAACTGAAGAGTGGTGCGCGCAGCGTCTTCGGGAAGATCAAGGGACTGTTCAAGCGTCGCACGGGCCAGGGCGCGTCGGGTGGAAGCCGGGGCGGCCTCTTCTCGAAGCTCAAAGCCGGCGCCTCGCGCATGTTCGGGAAGCTGAAAAGCGGCGCGCGTAGTGTGGCGGGCAAGGCGAAGAGCCTGTTCGGTCGGCTGAAGTCGGGCGCAGGGAGCGTGTTCGGAAAGCTGAAGAGCGGCGCGCGTACGATCTTTGGCAAGCTGAAGTCGGGCGCAGGACAGTTGGCCGGGAAGCTGAAGAGCGGCGCACGTACGATCTTCGGCAAGCTGAAGTCCGGTGCTGGGAAGCTGAAGAGCGGCGCACGTACGATCTTCGGCAAGCTGAAGTCCGGTGCACGTAGCGCGGCGGGCAAGGCGAAGAGCCTGTTCGGCCGTTTGGGCCGTGGCGCACGTTCGCTGGCCGGACGAATGGGCCGCGGCGCGCGTTCGATCGGGCAACGGATCGGTAGAGGCGCACGGCGTGTCGCCGGTGGGGCGCGCAGTCTGTTCGGTCGCTTGGGCCGCGGCATGCGTTCCGTAGCCGGAAGACTGGGCCGCGGAGCGCGTTCGATCGGGCAACGGATCGGTCAGGGCGCGCGGCGTGTCGCCGGTGGTGCGCGCAGTCTGTTCGGTCGTTTGGGCCGCGGCGTGCGTTCCGTAGCCGGAAGACTGGGCCGCGGAGCGCGAGCCGTCGGTCAGCGCTTGAGGTCTGGCGCCGGGCGCGTCGCAAGTGGTGCCAGGACCCTGTTTGGGAAGGCACGCGCCGGACTCGGAATCGCGGCAGGTGCCGTAGCTGGTGGTGCGTTGGCTCTGGGATCGAAGGCTCGAGGTTTGCTCGGTAAACTCGGTTCCGGCGCGAAGACGATCTTCGGCAAGGTCAAGAGCGGCGCTGCGTCGATCTTTGGCAAGATGAGATCCGGCGCCAAGACGCTGTTTGGCAAAGCGCGCAGCTTGTTCGGGAAAGTCCGTGGCGCACTTGGCACAGCGTTTGGCAAAGTCAAAGATGCCGCCTCTGGTCTGCTCGGCAAGGCTCGGAACGCACTGGGGTCGGTGTTTGGCAGAATCAAGAATGGCGCGACCCGGCTGAGCGCAAAGGCCCGCGGATTGGCGAGCAGGGCGTTCGGCGCTGCAAAGGGCTTGTTCGGAAAAGCGAAGAATGGCCTGCGGACGATCTTCGGCAAGGCCCGATCCGCTGCAAGTGGCCTGTTCGGAAAACTGAAAGCGGGCGCCAGCAAAGTCTTCGGCAAGGTCAAATCCGGTGCACGCAGCGTCTTTGGGAAACTGAAAGGCGCTGCGGGGACCGTGGGCAGGGGACTGCTCGGCGGACTCGCCATCGGCGGCGCGTTGGCGTTGGGCGCGGGGAAGAAGATCGGCGGCATGGCCCGCAGCGTGTTTGGCAAGCTCAAGGGGCTGGCAGGCAAAGCGGCAACAGGTGCGCGCAGCATGTTCGGCAAGGCCAAAGACATTGCCGGCGGCATCTTCGGGAAAGCCAAGACGCTGTTTGGCAAAGCGGCCGGGGCAGCCGGCAGCATTTTGAACAAGGCCAAAGAAACCGCCAGCCGTGCCTTCTCGAAAGCTCGGGACATGGTCAAGGGCGCGGCCAGCAAGGCCGTGTCGGGCGCTCGAACCGTTTTTGGCAAGGTCAAGAACGCGGCAGGCCGGGTGTTTGGAAAAGCCAAACAGATGTTCTCGAAGGCGGGCAGCGTCGCCCGTGGCATGTTCTCCAAGGCACGCAATGCCATGGGCGGTGTGTTCGACAAGCTCAAGGGCGCTGTGCGGAGAGTCGGCGCTGTCGGCATCGGCATCGGCGTAGGCATCGGCTGTGGGGTCGCCCTCGGAGCCCGCAGCATCGTCAATGGCACGCGCAGCATGCTCACCAGGGCGCGTGAGCTGGGCGGCAAACTAGCGAGCAAGGTGCGGGGCGCCGCGGGCAGAGCTTTCTCGAAGGCCAAAGATGTCGCTCGAGGCCTGTTCGGCAAGGCTCGCGGCATGTTCTCGAAAGTCAAGGACGGCTTGAAGTCCGGTGCGAGCCGCATGCTGGCGGGGACCAAGAAGGTCTTCGGCAAGATCGGTGCCGCCGCCGGAAAAGTCCTTGGCAAGGCGAAAGATCTCGCAGCGGCCGGCTTTGACAAGCTGAAGGGCTTTGCGGGCAACCTGTTCGGGAAAGCCCGCGACCTGCTCAAGAAAGCCGGCGGCGGCGCGCGCAGCATGTTTGGCAAGCTCAAAGGAGCCGCAGGCGGACTCTTCTCGAAAGCGCGCGGACTTCTGGGCCGTGTGGGACTCGGAGCCTTGGGCGGGGCCGCTCTGGGCGGAATTCTCGGCGGTCCGCTGGGAATGATGTTGGGCGGCGCTCTGGGCGGTGCAGCGGGTGGACTCTCCTCCAAGGCACGCGGTCTCGGTGGCAGCCTGTTGAACAAGGCTCGGGGGATCTTCGAGAAGTCGAAGAACCTCGCCAGTGGCCTGTTCAAGAAAGTCGGGGGCATGGCCCGCGGCATGGCTGGCAGGGTGCGCGGTCTCGCGACGGGCGCCTTCGGCAAAGCCAAGAGCTTCTTTCAGAAGGCCGGCTCGTCCCTCAAATCTGGTGCCAGGAGCCTGTTCGAGAAAGCGCGCGGCCTGCACGGACAGACCCGCGCGATGGCCGGCAAGGTCTTCGGGACCGCCAAGGGCATCGCCCGCAATCTGTTCGAGAAGGCACGCGCTGCTGCCGGAGCGATCTTCGGCAAGGCTGCGTCGTTGTTCCGGTCGGCCGGAGGCTTGATGGCCGCCGGAGCCGTCGGTGTAGCCGGCGCGCTGAGGGGCGTCTTCTCGAGGCTCAAAGATGCCGCCACAGGTTTGTTCAGCAAGGCTCGCTCGGCAGCAGGCGGACTGTTCGCCAAAGCACGCGGCCTGGCCGGGGACCTCTTCAGGCGCGCAGGCAGCGCTCTGGGGACGGCCCGCGACACTGTGGTCGGCGCGGCACGCAGCTTGTTTGGTAAGGCGCGCGGCGTCTTCGGCAAAGCCAAGGACATGGCTGGCGGCATGCTGAGCAAAGCTGGGACCGCAGTCAAGGGCATGTTCAGCAAGGCACGTGGTCTCGCTAGTGATCTGATGGGCAAGGCGCGCGGCGTGTTTGGCAAAGCGCGTGGACTGGCGAGCAAGCTGTTCAGCAAGGCCAAGGGCGGCCTGCTCGGTATGGGCGGTAAGCTCAAGACCGGCCTGAAGAAGTTGGGCGGGCTGCTGGGCAAGGTCCGTGGCGGTTTGGGCGGGCTGTTCGGGAAGGCGAAAGCCGGCCTCGGTAGCCTGGCGGGCAAAGTCAAGTGCGGCGCCCGTGGACTGTTGTCGAGGGGTGGAGCGCTGCTCGGTGGTGTGCTCGGCGGTGCAGGCCTGCTGGCCAGCAAGGCCAAGGGGGCTCTGTCGAGAGGTACGTCGGCCGTGGGCAACGCCTTGCGCGGCTTGGGTGGCAAGCTCAAGGGCGGTGCCAAGAGTCTGTTCGGCAAGGCCCGAGAGTTCTTGAGCGGGCTGGGCGGCAAATTCAAGCAGATGCTGGCCAAAGCCAAGAACCTGCCCGGTGCATTGAGTCAGAAGATCCGCTCGGTCTACAACACGCTGAAAGACAAGGGTTCGAAGGCCCTCAGCTGGATCGGCAGGAACCTGGCCCAGGCCGGCCGCGCCCTGTGCACTCTGCCTGCCATAGGCTTGCTCGGTGCCGGTGCCAAACGCGTGCTCGGCGCCGTGCGTGCGCTGGGCGAGAAGATGCGCGGCATGTTGAAGGGCTCAGGAGGCAAGGTCCAAGGCCTGGCCAAGAGAGCCCTCGACGCTCTGCGCGGTTTCGGCAACAAAGTCGGGGCCAGCCTGCGCGGTCTCGGTTCCCGCATCTGGCAAGGGCTCGGCAGCTTCGCCGGCAAGCTCAGGAAAGCGGGCCCGATGTTGCTCGCCATGGCCAGCGGTTTGACGGCGGCCCTTGCGATGGGCGGCAAGCGCGCTTGGGAGATGCTCAAGAAGCTGATCGAGAAGTCGAAGTCGAAAGACGACGATTCGACAGCCAAAGAGAAGCGTTACGGCTTGCTGAAAGACCTGCTACGCGGCTTCAAGCGCTTCCAGGACTCCTACCAGGGGATGGTCGATGATCGGCCACGCAAGCGCAGCGAGACGCTGCTCGAGCGCCCGACCAACCAGCGCCTGGCGACGCTCGAGAAGCGCGGTCGTGAGCTCGAGGACCTGTTCGCTCGCGAGGAAGAGCTGCGCGAGCAGATCGGCCAGCCGGTGCGGCGTGGCATGTACGATCTAAGGCTCGAAGCGGGCCTCAACTGGCGGCGCAAAGAGATCTACCAGAACCTGTGGGACGCCTACCGCAAGAACGGCGACGCCAGCGGTGACTTCGTCAGCACGCGACGCATGCGTACCGTGCACCGCAGAGTGATGCGTCGTTCGGAACAGCTGCGTGCGCAGTACATGCAGCATGCGGCGATCCGAGGGCACCTGCCCGAGCTGACGGCCGATCAGCTGCAGCAGAACATGCCGCGCTACCGCGGTTGGGTTCGGGTCATGCAGCCGAATGGCACGCGGGTGCTCGACCGGCCGACGTTCGACCTGCCCTTCCCAGGAATTCTGGTCGAGCACGCGGGAGCAGGCGCCGTTCTGCCGGTGCTCGAGCTGACGCCCGACGAGTTCCTGGCCTACAACTCCAAATGGGTCAAGGTGCTGACCCGCAAGACCTTGGTCGGTTGGGTGATCAAGCGCGATGTGCAGCCCTGCAACAGCCCCAGCCGTCAGGACCGCGAAGCCCGCGAGTCCCAAGAACGCCGGGAGAGGGCCGAGAGCATCGTGCGGGCGGACATCTTCGACCTGACGGGCGACGTCTTCTCGCAGACCAAAGACCTGCAGTCGGTTGAGAATCGGGCCGGCGTCGCGCGCGGTGCCGAAGGCACCCGCCTGCATGAGCCGATCCACGAGCCTCGAGGCCCCGGTGCGCCGATCCGTGAGGACGAAGGCGACCTGGATATCGACTTCGACAACCTGACCACGCTCGACAAGCGTCGGCTGCGTCGGCAGGCCAAACTGCGCGGCGACCACGGACTTGCAAACAAAACCCGCTTCCGCATCCGGGCGCTCAATCGCGAGGGACTCTCGAACCGCGTGTTCGATTTCGCCAAACGTCTGGCCCGCGCCAAGTTGAACAAAAAGTGTTCCGTGTTCTTCAAGGGACGGGATCACGACGATGCGGCGGATCAACGCGCTTCGGAGCTGGGCCTCGACAAACCGCAGCCAGGTTCTCTGCTGCTATCGTTGAACCAGCGTCTGAAGATCGAGCGGGCCACAGGCTTTGATCCCGGTCCGGTTCCGATGAACGTCAATGCCCGCGCCAAGAAACTGGCTCGGGAGTTCAAGGCGCGAGCATTTACGTTCGGCAAACAGACCTACTACGGCGACGGTGAGGGGCAGGGCGACCTGGCCGACACCGGCGCGATCGTTGCCCACGAGTCCTTGCACGCCAAACTGCACAGCAAGCCCGGCCACAACCGCGACGCCGAAGCCGATGCCGAGGCGGGCGAGGCCGCCTACAAGAAGCTCCACGGCAAGTCCTATGGCAAGCAGACCCAGGCAATGGCTGCCAAGACCCAGGTGCTGGCCAAAGAGAACAAGGTCCATCGCAAGGCCGAAGATCCGGCCTCGACCGTAGCTCCCACAGGCCGCGCCACCTGCAAGATGTCGAACCGGTCTTCAAGCCCGACGGTCATCGAAGAGGTGATGGCGAACTATGGCATCCGCCAAGCCATGAGCAGCAACGATATGGTCGATTGGCTTAGCGATCAGGTGCTTGAGCTGATGAGCGATGCGATGGAAACCGAATCTGAACGCCGCGAGGACATTCAGGGCTCCCCGGTCTACCACAACCGCTAGTCGAAACGCGCGTGGCGCAGGATCACCGCTCCCAAGGGGGGCAGATCCAGCAGCACGCGGGCGGGCCAATCGCGCCATTTGTGCGCCTTTGCCTCCACCGTACCCCCATTCCCCACATTGCTGCCGCCGTACAGCTCCGAATCGCTGTTCAAAATCTCGCGGAACGGTCCGGTCTCCGGGACACCGAACGTGACGCCGAGCCGGGGCACCGGGGTGAAGTTCAGGATCACGACGACATACTGCTCTCCAGCTCTGCGCAGATACGCAAGGGTTGAGTGCTGTTGATCAGCGCAGTCGATCCACTCGAAGCCGGACGCGACGCAATCCCCCGCATGCAGACAAGCAAGACTCCGGTAGAGCTGGTTGATGTCGCGCAGCAAGTCACGCAGGCCCTGGCGCTCCGGTTGTCCTCCGAGCTCCCAGCTCAAGCTGGCGTCGTGGTCCCATTCGTTTTCCTGCGCCAGCTCGCAGCCCATGAACAGCAGCTTCTTCCCCGGTTGCGTGAACTGGTAGCAGAAGAGGAGCCGGAGACCGGCCATCTTCTGCCATGGATCGCCATGCATCTTGCGCCACATCGAGCCTTTTCCGTGCACCACTTCGTCGTGGGAAAATGGCAAGAGAAAGCTCTCGCTGAACGCATACATCAACCCAAAGGTCAGGCTCTCGTGGTGGTGACTACGGTAGATCGGATCGGTGGTGAAGTACTTGAGGGTGTCATGCATCCAGCCGAGATTCCACTTGAGATCGAAGCCCAGCCCCCCTTCGTGAAGTGGGTGCGACACTTTCGGCCAGGCCGTCGACTCTTCGGCGATCATCAGCGCGCCGGGCACGGCGTCATGGACCGTTCCGTTCAAGGTCTTCAAGAAGGCGATTGCCTCGAGATTCTCACGCCCGCCGTACTCGTTGGGCAGCCAATTCCCGGTGCTGCGCGAGTAGTCGAGATAGAGCATGGACGCGACGGCGTCGACCCGCAGGCCATCGATGTGGAACTCTTCAAGCCAGTAGACAGCGTTGCTGAGCAGGAAGTTCTGCACCTCATAGCGACCGTAGTTGTAGATCAGTGTGCCCCAGTCTGGATGCTCCCCACGGCGGGGGTCTTCGTGCTCATACAGCGCTGTCCCGTCGAACTTGGCGAGGCCGTGCGCATCTTTGGGAAAGTGGGCTGGGACCCAGTCGAGCAGCACCCCCAGTCCTTGCCTGTGACAGGCATCGATGAAGACCTGCAAGTCCTCGGCATTGCCGAGGCGGCTCGTGGGAGCGTAGTGTCCCAGAGGTTGGTAGCCCCAGGAGCCGTCAAAGGGGTGCTCAGAGATCGGCAGCAACTCGATATGTGTAAATCCGAGCGCACAGATATGGGGGACCAGGCGCTCGGCCAGCTCGCGGAAACCCAAGAAACCACCGTCCGGCGCGCGTTGCCAGGACCCCAGATGCACCTCATAGATGCTGATCGGTTGTCGTTTCCAGTCGGTGCCGGCGCGTGCCGCGATCCAATCGGCATCGTCCCAGACGTGTTGTGAAGGAGCAGCCACGACACTGGAGGTTTGCGGCCGCATTTCAAAGGCGCGGCCATAAGGGTCGGATTTGAGCTCGATGCCTCCGTTGATCGCGCTCAGAATCTCGAATTTGTACAGGTCGCCAGCCTGGAGTCCTGGCAGGAACAGCTCCCAGACGCCATGGGCGGGGCGTGACAGCATCGGGTGGCGCAAGCTGTTCCAGCCGTTGAAGTCCCCGACAACGCTCACGCGTTGGGCATTGGGAGCCCAGACGGCAAACTGCACACCTTCGATGCCATCGCGCGTGCGCAAGTGGGCTCCTAGAAAGCGGCAAGCGTGCCAATGGCGTCCTTCGCCAAACATATGAAGATCGAAGTCAGCGATCTGGCGTGGAAACGCGTAGGGATCCCAGGATTCGTGCCAGTAACCAGACTCTTCCCAAGCCAGTCGATAGCGTTCAGGGACCTGTTCGGGGCGCGCACGGAGCTCGAAGGCTCCGTTACCCAGGCTGCCCAGGGCGAGCCCCGAGCTGGCCAGGCGGGCAGCCTGGGCCGTGGGCAGGAAAGCCCGTACGACGACGTCCTCGCCGTCAGGGTGACGGCCCAGAAAGCAGGACGGGTCCCCATGCCGACCTTGCCTGAGTGCTTCCCATGAATCTTGCATGCGTAGAGCCCTTATTTACAGCTGCGGCGGCCATTCCGTGCTCGTCACCGGTCGGTACTTGCCCGACACTTTACTGTTGGCATACTATGCACCCGGACCCCTCAACACAGCAACCGTGGATCCCCGCATGAACATTCCGGAAGACTCCCGTTTCATTAGCCGCTTGACCCGCGAGACCCTCGCGCTGGTGCTCGCCGGTGGGCGCGGCAGTCGCCTGAAAGCCTTGACCCGCTGGCGCGCGAAGCCTGCGGTCCCCTTCGGGGGAACCTTCCGGATCATCGATTTTACTCTGTCGAACTGCATCCACTCCGATATTCGCAGGATCGGCGTGGTCACCCAGTACAAATCGCACTCTCTGATAAGGCATCTGCAGCGTGGCTGGAGTTTTCTGCGCGGTGAATTGGGTGAGTGCATCGAGATGTTGCCGGCTTCACAACGCCGCGGTGAGTCTTGGTATGCGGGCACCGCCGACGCCGTCTACCAGAACTTCGACATCATTATGAGCCACAACCCGAAGTACATTCTGGTGTTGGCCGGCGACCATATCTACAAGATGGACTATGGCCCGATGCTGGCCTACCACGCCCGCCAGGGTGTGGAGATGACCGTGGCCTGCTTGCCGGTGGCGGTCGAGGAGGCGCACGCCTACGGCGTGATGGAAGCCGATGACACAGGCCATGTCACCGCCTTCCACGAGAAGCCTGCGGAGCCCAGAGAGTCGGCGGACACGCCGGGCCGGGCGCTCTGTTCGATGGGGCTGTATGTGTTCAACGCTGAGTTCTTGTACAGCGTTCTCGAGGCGGACGCGCAGACCGAACATTCCTCCCGGGACTTCGGCAAAGACGTCATTCCCAGCCTGATCGCAGCCGGCAATGTCGCCGCCTTCCCATTCAAGGGGCTCGAAGGCCAGCCCGCGTATTGGCGTGACGTCGGTACGGTCGATGCATTCTGGCAGGCGAACATGGAGCTTGTCGATGTCACGCCCGAGCTGAACCTCTACGACGAACGCTGGCCGATCTGGACCCACCAGCCACAGCTGCCGCCCGCGAAGTTCGTGTTCGATGACGATGGCCGGCGGGGAATGGCCGTCGATTCTGTGATTGCCGGGGGCTGCATCGTCTCAGGAGCGGCCGTCCGCCGCTCGCTGCTTTCCTACAACGTCCGGGTCAATTCCTACTCGACCCTCGAGCAATCGGTCGTGTTGCCTGAGGTGGAGATCGGTCGCCACAGCCGCATCAAAAAGGCCGTCATCGATAAGGGCTGCCGGCTGCCTGAGGGTACGGTGATCGGTGAGGATCCCGAGGCAGATGCTGAGCGCTTCTGGCGCAGCCCGGGCGGCGTCACTGTGGTCACCGCCGAAGCACTCGGGCAGGGCCGGCGCCGGCACTGACGACACACTCCTGGAACGCGCAGAACTCAGGCGGGGTTGGCTGCAGACGGTGGGGCACTCTCGGCGACGGCTTCCAGCGTGGGTCGCGTCGGTGCCTCGCGATGCCGGTTGCGGTATTCGGCCACTGCGGAATGCAACTCGGCGTAACGCGGCTTGATGACATCGTAGATCACGTCACAGCGGTCTCGATAGGGGACAAAAGCGCTCTTCATCGAGTTGATGGTGATCTTCTCCAGATCGCGCAGGTCGAGGTTGAAGTGGCGGGAGGCCAGCTCGAACTCTTTGGTCATGGAGGTGTCGCTCATCAACCGGTTGTCGGTGTTTAGCGTAACGCGGAATTTGCGGTCGAAGAAGATGCGGAAGGGGTGCGAGTCGAGACTGGTGGTCGCGCCGGTGTGGAGGTTGCTGCTCAGGCAGATCTCCAGGGGGATGCGGCGGTTCATCACGTACTCGGCCAGCCGGCCCATACCGACCACCTCACCGCGTTCGTTGAAGAACAGGTCGTCCTTCAAGCGCACGCCGTGGCCGATGCGGTGGGCGCCGCAATACTGGATGGCTTGCCAGATCGACTCTTTCCCGAAGGCCTCACCGGCATGGATGGTGATATAGAAGTTCTCTCGCTGGATGAAGTGGAAGGCATCGAGGTGACGCTTGGCAGGGTAGCCGATCTCTTCACCGGCGAGGTCAAAACCCACAACGCCCTGGTCGCGGAACGAAACCGCCAGCTCAGCGACTTCTAGCGAATGGTCCATGTTGCGCATCGAGCAAAGGATCAGCCCAAAGCGCACGCCGAACGCTTTTCTTCCCTGCTTGAGTCCGCGCAACACCGCGTTGACCACGCGGGACATGTTCAGACCCTTTTCCATGTGGAAGATCGGGGCGAACCGGGTCTCGACGTAGCAGACGCCATCGTGGCGCATGTCCTCGAGCATTTCGAACGCGATCCGTTCGAGCGCCTCTTCTGTCTGCATGACCGCGCAGGTCATGCTGAAGCCTTCGAGATACTGTTTGAGGTTGCCTCGGTTGGCGCCCATGTGGAACCAGTCGGCCAGACCTTTCGGCTCGTGGGCAGGTAGAGTCAGATGGGTCTGGAGGGCAAGGTCGATCACCGTTTCAGGGCGGACTCCGCCGTCGAGATGGTCGTGCAGCAGCACTTTCGGCGCTTTGCGGAAGAGATCGAGCTCACGTGCCATCTTCAGATCCATCGGTCAGTCCTCAGCCTGGGTTCGCCCGAGTGTACCAAAGTCGCCGAGGCCAGAGAAGGAACGGGTTTGAGGCGGCCGGGCTCAGGGAGTATCCTGGGATGTTGATCGGCGAACGTCCTCCAGCCTCTCAGCCGATGGCGGAATCCCGTGCAGTCCAGCGACCTCCTCGAAACCCTGAAAGACGTCTTTGGCTTCGCCAGCTTCCGTGAAGGACAGACGCTGGTCATCGATGCCGTGCTCGCCGGTGACGATTGTGTCGCCATCATGCCCACCGGGGGCGGCAAGTCTCTGTGCTATCAGCTGCCAGCGCTGGCCCGTGAGGGCGTGACCCTGGTGGTCTCGCCGCTGATCGCGCTGATGAAAGACCAGGTAGACGGTCTCGAGCAGCTGGGTGTCGCTGCGACCTTCATCAACTCCAGCCTGAGCCGTGAGGCATCGCAGGAGCGTCTGCGTGGCCTGGCCCAGGGACGCTACCCGCTGGTGTATGTCGCCCCCGAGCGATTCAAGAGCCCTCGTTTCCGGCGTGCTCTCGCCAGCGCGCGGGTGGGGCTGGTGGCGATCGATGAGGCCCACTGCATCAGTATGTGGGGCCATGACTTTCGACCGGACTACCGGCGCCTGGGCGAGCTGCTCAATGGCGAGCTGAGCAATGGCGAGCTGCGTCCGCAGCTGTTGGCGTTGACAGCCACCGCGACCCCTGAGGTACGTGACGATATCGTGCGTCAGCTGCGGCTGGGGGAAGCGCCGCGCGCGGAGCCAACGATCGTTGTGCGTGGGTTTGCGCGCCCGGGCCTGGGGCTGCATGTCACCCGCCTGCGCCGCAGAGCCGACAAGCTCGAGCGGGCGCTGGAGATCCTGGCCGAGCACAAGACGGGCATCGTCTATTGTGCGACCCGCAAGAACGTTGAGTTGGCCAGTGAGTTGCTGACCAAAGAGGGAGTGCGCTGCATCGCCTACCACGGGGGCATGGGAGAGGCCTGGCGCAAACGCGCGCAGGAGCGTTTCGTCGCCGGTGAGGTACCTGTCGCCGTCGCGACCAACGCGTTCGGCATGGGCATCGATCGGGCCGACCTGCGGGCTGTGATCCACTGGGATGTGCCTGGCAGCCTGGAGGCCTACTACCAGGAGGCGGGGCGCGGCGGCCGTGACGGGGCCACCGCGCACTGTGAGTTGCTATTCAGCTTTGCCGATGTGCGTACGCAGGACTTCTTCATCGAAGGGGCCAATCCTCCGCCCGATTTGATCTTGGAGGTGTATCATGCGCTCTGCCAGCTGTGTCCGGATGGCGTCGGCTGGCTGGGAGAGCGCCAAGTGCTCGCACAGCTCGGCAGGCGGGTCAACAACATGGCCGTCGGCAGCGCGATGCGGGTGCTCGCCCGCCAAGGTTTCATCGAGAGCCGGACCGAGCCGGGTGGGGGCAGTGAACGCATCGCGGTGCTGAGCCCTGCGCCCCGGCTGGGCGACTTTGACGAGCTGCGTGCCAAGGCCGACAGCGACCGTTCACGGCTGCGCCGCATGCTGCGCTACGTAGAGAAGCGCAGCTGCCGCCACGGTGCGATTCTGCGTTACTTTGGCGATCCAGAGGCACCGAAGAGCTGCACGGCTTGCGACAATTGCTTGCGCAACAGTGGACAGGGATCGGATGCGCGGGGCCAACCCGATGAGCAACAGTGGGTCGAGATCCAGAAGGTCCTGTCTGCCGTCGCGCGCTTGAAGGGACGCTACGGCAAGAGCAAAGTCGCGCAGATGTTGGTCGGTTCACGCGACAAGACGGTGTTGGCGGTGGGCTTGGACAAGGTTCCAACCTTCGGCGCGATGAAAGGGCGTTCGCAGCCCTGGGTCAAAGCTCTGATCGATGCTCTGCTGGACGAAGAGTGCATCGCCAGCCAGGGCGAAGAATACCCGACGCTGGCCTTGACCAAGCGTGGTTGGAAGGTGATGCGCCGCCAGGAGGACATCGAGCTCGAGTGGCCTGAAGAGGACAAGAAGAAGAGCAAGAAGTCGCGCAAGAAATCTGAGCAAGCCGACCACGACGTAGCGCTCGACGAACAGGGCTTGCAGCGAGTCGAGGCGCTCAAGGCCCTGCGCACCGAGTTGGCCGAGGCTCGCCAGGTGCCGCCGTATGTGATCCTGCATGACCGCACGCTGCGGGCCATCGCAGCTGCCTGCCCCCAGTCGCAAGCGCGGCTGCTCGAGGTCAAGGGCATCGGGCCGGCCAAGCTCGCCGACTTTGGCCAGCGCATCCTCGATGCGATCCAGAGTGCGGGGGCCCACACTGACTGACAGTCAAAAATAGGCTGTAACATCTTCGCTGCGCCTTCCGTCGTGTTGGTGAAATGGTTGCTGTGACGACACCGACGACGGACGCTCAGCTGGTAGCCCAGGCCCTACGTGGAAACACGAAGGCCTTCGGGGAGCTGGTCTGCCGTCACACGCCGGCTTTGTATGGGCTGTGCTTACGGCTGTTGCGGGACCCGACCGATGCGGAGGATATGGTGCAGGATGCGTGCGTGAAGGCTCTTCGCAAGCTCGACCGCCTCGCGGAACCGCGGCGCTTCCGCTCTTGGCTGTTCAGGATCGGCCAGAACCTGTGTTTCGACAGGCTCCGCTCCCGCCGCAGCTGGCAGCCGCTGAATGGGGCAGAGGAGGCCGCGTCAGGGGACAAGCCGATGTTCGCCGTAGACACGGTGGCCCTCGGGCGCGCGTTGGAGATCCTGACCCCCAAACAGCGTGCGCTTGTGCATTACCGATACACCTTGGGTTGGCGCACACCGGAGATCGCCGTGCAGCTCAAGCTGACACCGAGCAACGTACGCGTCAGCCTGCATCGGGCCATCCGCAAGCTCAGGGAACGCCTGTCATGATCCATCCTTCTGAAGACTCCTTGTTCGCGTTGGCTTTCGAGCCCGATGACGGGGAAGCCGCTGCCGCCCTGGCTCCGCACCTGCAGGAATGTCCTGCCTGTGCGGAACGGCTGGCAGCCTTGCAGGCCGAGCAGGCGCTCTTGTATAGCGGGCTCGCCGCTCCCCCTCTACCCGAAGGCCTGCTCGAGCGCGTCACCGCCACCATTTCACGCACTCCCAGACCACGAAGGAGCCCTCGCATGAAATGGTTCGCCGCCGCCGCTGTGGTGCTGGTCTCTGCCAGCGCCGCCATCTGGTTCGCTTCCCGCGACAACACCCCTGGGCCGGAAACAGACGGAGAGCGCGCACAGCTGACTCCGGACCCGGACGATCTCCCTGACAAGCATGGCGATGAGCTCAAACGGTCTGGCGACAGCCATGCACCGGAGACGATCGTGCCCGATCTCCGGCTGAATTTCAGCAGAGATCGGTCGGTGGATCTTCCACAGGAAGCCACTGTCTTCGGTCTCAGTTACGAGCATGCCGTGGATGGCTACACCAAAGCCGTGGGCGACATGACCCTTGCGGATCCTTCGCCAAACACGCCCATGCGCGAACATCTAGCCGATCCCTCCCCCGCCCTCGAGCCAGAACGGGAGCTCGCCGCGAAGGACAAGGAGATAGCCGGAGTCGAGCTCAGGGCGGCGCTCGTCGACGAGCTGAGCGGCAATTCCGAGCTGGGCAACACAGAAGCCTATCAACGCATTTATGAGAACAGCTTCCAGGCCGCATTGAGCGAGCCGCTGTCCACCTTTTCCGTCGACGTCGACCGTGCCTCCTATGCCAACACCCGGCGTTTCCTCGAGAGCGGCCAGCTGCCGCCGCCGGATGCTGTGCGCATCGAAGAGCTGCTCAACTATTTCAAGTACGATGACGGGGGCCCTGCGGCCAGTGATCCCCATCCGGTCTCCATCAAACTCGAGACCGCTTCCTGTCCCTGGCAGGAAGACCATCGCCTGGTGAGGATCGCCCTCAAAGGTCGGGAGATGGACCTCGACGACCGTCCCGGCAGCAACCTGGTGTTTCTGATCGATGTCTCCGGCTCGATGAATCGTGCCGAGAAGCTGCCCCTGCTGAAGAAGGCCATGCGCCTGCTGATCAACAAGCTCGATGCGCGAGACAAGATCGCCGTCGTCGTGTACGCCGGGGCGGCGGGCCTGGTACTCGAGCCGACCTCGGGAGCTGAGAAGGAGATCCTGCATGCAGCCATGGAGGGGCTCAGCGCGGGTGGATCGACCAACGGCGGCCAGGGCATCCAGCTCGCCTACGACGTAGCCCAACAGAACTTCATCAAGGGTGGCATCAACCGTGTGATCCTATGCACCGATGGCGACTTCAATGTCGGCACCACCAGCAACGGCGACTTGACCCGCCTGGTGGAAGCCAAGGCGGCCGGGGGCGTCTTCCTCAGCCTGTTGGGTTTCGGCAGTGGCAACTACAACGACACCCTGCTCGAGACGTTGTCGAACAAGGGCAACGGCAACTATGCGTACATCGACAGCTTCAAAGAGGCTGCCAAGGTCTTCAGCCGAGAGCTGCTCGGCACGCTCTGGACCATCGCCAAAGACGTCAAGCTGCAGGTCGAGTTCAACCCCGCGCAGGTGGCAGCCTACCGGCTGATCGGTTACGAGAATCGCATCATGGCCCACCAGGACTTCAACGACGACAGCAAAGATGCGGGCGATATCGGCGTCGGGCACACCGTCTGCGCGCTGTACCAGATCGTGCCGGCGGGCGTTGCCCTGCCCGAGGGACTCACGGCGATCGATCCGCTCAAGTACGGCTCTTCGTCCAGCGTGCCTGAGATTCCCAGTCCCGAGCTGCTGACCGTCAAGCTGCGCTACAAGCAGCCTGAAGACAGCAGCAGCCAGCTGCTCGAGGTGCCGTTGACCGATCGCGGCACGAGCCTCGATACGGCCTCGGCGGACCTGAAATTCTCCGCTGCGGTCGCGGCCTTCGGCATGTTGCTGCGGCGCTCGCAGCACAAGGGCAGTGCGAGTTGGGGCACCGTCATCGAGCTGGCGGGTGAAGGGACCGATTTCGATCCCGGTGGTGACCGGCGGGCCTTCATCCGCTTGGCGGAGACGGCGCAAGAGCTGAGTACGGCGACCATTCCGTAGCCGCCCAGCTCGAAGCACCCTTGTCGTGCCGCGTGCATCAGCCTACAAAGGAAGCATGCTGGAACCGGACACGACAAGCCGCATGTATGACGCCTACCTCGACGCTGCCATGCGTGGCCAGATCGAGGAGCCCGAGGCATTCCTGCTCAAGCGGGGCGTGCTCAACCCTGCCCTCGCGGGCGAGCTGCAGACCATCCGCCAGATGGCCCTGGACAAGAAGCTCGCCGACAAGCAGGAGGTGGAATGGCTGCCGGGCGAGCGGCTCGGGGGCTTCCGTCTCTTGCGGCAGCTCGGCCGCGGCGGCATGGGCATCGTCTACC
>JAJDCP010000058.1 GCA_029260765.1 Planctomycetota bacterium | reverse complement strand
CTATCCGTTGCGACTGCCTGCTGCTACGTGAAAGCGCACAGGATTCGAATCCGTCTTCTGTAGCGGCGCTCTGTGAGCGCCGGAAGGAGCCCTGGCGAATGCTGAATCCATGGATTCTGGCTTGGCCGTACGGATCGGTGTTCTCGTCGGTCACAGACCGACGCTACAGGCGGTTCTCAGCAGTTCGAAGGCATTGACCAACCTGACCGAAGGCTCCGAAGCGAAGTCTCAACGAAAAGGTGCCTATGTCAGGAGCTCTGGACTCGGACTCGGACTCGGGATCGGCCCACAAAACCCAACCGCAACCCGAGCCGCTCTCACTGCCCCGTGCGCGCCCGCCGGCGTCGAGGTCCCGCTGAAGCGCCGTCCCCGAGCATCCCTGGAGTGCGGAGGGGCCGCTGGGTAGACTCGAGCCACAGAGCGCAGAAGGGGGGGGCTGGGCATGGAATTCTGGGGCCGCTACGATGTCGACAGCCTCGAGAACCGCCAGCCCGAGGCCATCGAGCGGGCAGTGACGCTGGTCGAGAAGACTCTGGTCCCCTACCACCGTGCTGAGGTCCGCGGGCTGGATCGCATTCCCCGCGGGCCCGCCCTGTACGTGGGCAACCACAACAGCTTTACCTACACGCCCGACATGTTCATCTTCGGCGCAGCAGTCTTCCGTCAACGGGGTCTGACTGACGTCCCCTACGGCCTGGCGCACTCATTCATTCTAGGCATGCCCTGGTTCAACCGCTTGCTCTGCCCGCTGGGCGCCGTCCGGGCTTGCCGGCAGAACGGCCTGCGCATCCTGGCATCGGGACGCAAAGTGCTCGTCTATCCTGGCGGAGACGTCGACGCCTTGCGGCCCTTCCGCCACCGGGGTCGGGTGGTCTTTGGCGGCAGGCAGGGCTACGTGCGGCTGGCGCTTGAGGCGCGGGTACCGATCGTGCCGGTGGTGGCGGCGGGCGCGCACTCGACCTTCATTGTGCTGGACGACTTGCGTTGGCTGGCGCGCATGCTCGGGGTGGACCGGCGTCTACGCATCAAGGTCTGGCCGTTGACTCTGAGCCTGCCCTGGGGACTGACCCTGGGACCGCCTCCGCCGCATATCCCCTTCCCCGCGCACATCCTAATTGAGCTGCTCGAGCCGATCAGCTTCGCGCGCGACGGCGCCGAGGCCGCCTCGGATGATGTCTGGGTCACGGCCTGCTGCAGGCGCGTCGAGGCAAAGATGCAGGCCGCCCTCACCCGTCTGGAGGCGTCTTTGTAGTTGGCCTGTTGAGGTGGTGTTGGCCGACCAGAGCGGTGGCAGTTGCATCACCCGCGTGCGGCGCCGAGTCGCGTGGCTGCGGACCCCCGTCTGCGCAGCCCAGGGGCTTGCGCTTCCGCTCTTCTCCAGACTCTGCAGGTCCACAACCGGCGCCCCGTCAGCGCGGTGGGAGCATCGCCTCAAGCGCTTCTTTGAGTCGCTTCGCCTCGCGCAGCGTCCGCAGTTGCTCCGCGGGGCCCAAAGCCTCGCCCTGCTGCTGCTGCCAGGAAATACTCCTGGGACTGTGCCATAGGGCGCACGGCCTCTTCCCGGCTCTCAACTCCCATGCACAAGCACCAAGCCCGCCCACGACCGAGCGCATCGACAAGCTTGCGGGGCTCAACCCCGATGCGTCGTCAAGAGGTCGACCAGATCCGCGGCGGGCCGATCTTCCAGGCAGGCCAACAGCTCGAGCGCCCTCTCGCAGCCCTCCGGGCCGATGACCGGGGCCGAGAGGTTGCGGAACTTGTCCACCAGCTCTGCGTCCGCATAGGGGTCGTCGGGGTCGCCCCGGGCCGAGAGCACTCCGCTCTGCCAGCTCCGACCGTCCTTGAACCTGAGCTCGACACGCTCCAGGCATTTTTCGGGGAATTCGCGCGTGAGGGCGCTGTCCTCGACCAGCTCGATGCGGTCGGCCATTGCCAGCACCTGCGCGTCCTCGAGCCCGGAGCCCGTCACCTGCTCCGGCTCCACACGTCCTTGCACCAGGAAGGCCCCGACGGCGAAGGGGATGCTGTAGACGGCTTCGAGGAGGTTCTTGGGGCGCGGGTTCTTGAGGGGCAGGGCCTTCTCGAAGGTGGAGATGCGGATGCTCTCGATGCTGTCGAGGGACAGCCCCGTCTCGGCTTGCAGCCTTGCCAACCCGTCGATGGCCGGGTGCGCCCATCTGCAGCAGGCGTACTTCTTGAAGTAGCTGCGTTCGATCTCGAAGACCTCCCCAAGATCCGCGAGGCAGTCGCTGTCGGCGAGATGGGGGCGCATGGCCGTCATCCCGTGGCCGGCGAGACGGGCGGCCGCGAGGCCCGCCGTCGCTCCCCATGGCAAGCCCTCTTTCATCTGGCTGGGAAAACGGACGCTGCGATCCTGGGTGGCCTGGGGCGCATAGTACTCGGCCAGCCCCAGGGCGTGGGAGATGGCCTCTCCCTTCAGCCCCAGGAGCCTCGCCAGGGCGGCGGCAACGCCGGGGGCGACCCATGCCCCCGATCCCTTCCTCGGGCCACCCTGGGCGCGCATGACCAGGGCGCTGCGGACCGCGATGTCGTAGCCGAGGACGATCGCTGTCAGCAGCTCCCGACCCGGTAGTCCCCGCTGGCAGGCCACATTCAGGGCGGCGGGAATGATGGCCGCGCCCGGATGGCCCTGGGCCCTTCTGTGACCGTCGTCCATGTCATAGAGAGAGGCGGCGTAGCTGTTGGCGAACAGGGCTCCCTGCGGGCGGAGACAGAGCTGCGTTCCCCAGACCGCGCAGTCGCCCTCACCCTCCATCTCGCGAAGCGCAGCGCAGAGCCGGGTGAAACCAGCGTCTCGGCTGCCGGCCAGGGCACAGCCGATCAGGTCCATGGTGCACAGCTTGGCGAGGCGGCGCGTCGTATCGCTCAAGGCGTCCCAGCTCAGCGTCTGGATGAACTGTGTCAGCTGCATGTGCGGACCTCGGGACGGGATGGAGTCCAGAATAGCAGCTTCGGTCTAGAGCGGCTGGTCTGCAAGCTGGGGGTCAGAGACCGATCCTGCTCTGAGCCCCAGGAGTGGGGGCACCGCGTCGCGTTTCGTGCGCTGGGTCGACCGGGTGCAAGTTGGCGCGCTGCCTGGCCAGATGTCGCCCGTTGGTCGATGGTGTCCGGGCGGCCGCCTACTGGCAGCTCTTCCCGCGGGTTGCGGAGGTTGCAGAGGTTTCCTGTCAACATGTCTGATGTGAAATGTCTGGAGACCCGGCGGAACCTCCGCCGCCATACAGGATGCTCAATGCCAAGAAGTACAATGCTGCGGGCCGGCCTCGTCCTGCTCGCAGCGCCTTGTTGGTGGCCTCTGCTGGGCCAGAATGTGTCCGGCTTAGCGTGCCGTCAAGCAGCGGCCCGCTTCAGGACACTTGCAGCCCGAAGGCCGCGCTAGGCTCCCTGCTGCCCCTCCCCGACTCTTGACGACCTGCATCGCCACAAAACCGACCAGCATGCAACCGTAGGCGCACTGCTCGAAGGTCTGCGGCAACCCGTTCTCACAGACCGCGTGGAAGCACAGGGCCCACAGCAGGCTGCTGAGCTTGAGGCAGGTAGCAGAAGGCGCGCACCAGGAAGAACTGGCCGAGCTGCCCACACAGGCTGACGCCCAAAAGCAGCCCGGCATCGCTCGCTTGGGGAAGGCGCCACGGCTGGCTGGGAAGGCACGGGGCCAGCAGGGGGCGCATCAGGTACAGGCTCCAGACCAGCAGGGCGGGGGGATGCTGGGCGGAGATCCGCTTCAGCAGCAGCTCTAGGCTGGCAAGCGCGATCACGCCCGGGCCGGCGACTGCCATGATGCCTGGCTGCGGCAGGCCCATAGGGACGACAAGCAGAGCCACTCCAACCAGGATCAACAGTACCACGGCGCCTTCCCCAACGCCTTGGGTTCTGGTGGACTGCGCTGTGACCAGACCCTCGCAACGTTGCTCGCGCATCATCCCCTCCTGCCTCGCGACGGCGGGAGTGTCCAGTTCTGGGCTTGCTTGTCTGCCGTTGCCAGCTCGTTCTTGATCTACCGAGCCGAGGCGCAAGCTGTGGAATTGCCATGAAACCGCGACTACAGTGGCAGCAGAGATCCTTGAGGTAGGAGCAATGCCACCTGGCACTGCGCGCATATCTGTTTCCCGCTCTGTAGCCATGACTCCCCGATTGCGTCGTGGCTGCCCTGGCCATGGCCAGGGTGTTGTCACCTGGGCCCAGCAATTTCCGGAAGGACCCCTGATGAGATCTCGCTCTGCTCTCCAGCTCGCAACCTGCCTGCTCCTTTGTGGCTGTGCCGCGGATCCTGTCAACACCAGCCCCAGCCCTGATCCGGAGCCTGGGGCTGGCACGCCTGTCCCCCCCGCGTCGGGATCCGAACCGCAGGCAGTGCTCCCGGTGTCCTTTGTGTCTCTGCGCGTCCGGGCCGAAGGGGCCAACGAGGAGGGGTCCTTGCAGCCTGGTTCCAGCGCGGGGCTTGAGATCGGGATGTTCAATGCAGGACCGGACCTGGTCGACTACCCGAGTGTGGTTCTCACCTGCCCCACACCCGGCATCCACATCACTGAGCCCAGACAGATTCTGTACGGGATCGTCGCGGATAGAGCCGATGCTACGCTCTTGTATTGGCGGATCAGCGTGGACAGCGATGTGGCGTTGGGCACCGAAGTCACTCTGAGCGTACAAGCCTTCGCCCACAACTCCGATCAGGAAGCTGGGCTGCCAGCGGTCGGTCGGGGCAGCTTCGTGATCGCGGTCGGACAGGCCCAGGTCGATGGCGAGTAGCCAGCCTGGCGACGCAGACGTGGGGCCTGCGACACGGCCTCCTAGCACTCGTAACGCACGCCGCTCAAAGCCTCGCTGATCTCCCACAGGCGCGCGGCCGCTGACCGGTCGTGCGCCGACTTGACCATCGGAACGCGCCGTGGGTAGCCCCGCATCTGCAGGAAACCGGACGGACCGAAATAGTCGCCACCGCGGGCTGTCGGATCGGTCGCGGCCCGCAAGGTGGGCAGCGCTCCCTGCGCCGGCTTCATCGCCAAGAGGGGGTTGAAGAAGCGCGCCACGCCGCTCGAACGCTGCAGGTCTGTGGCGGTCCAGCCGGGATGGGCCGCGGTGACCAGCACGGAGGAGCCCGAGGCAGCCAGGCGCCGCTGCAACTCGAGGGTGAACAGCTGGTTGGCGAGCTTGCTTTGACCGTATGCGGGCCAGGGCTTGTAGCCGCGTTTTTCGAACTGCAGGTCATCGAAATCCATCGCTCCGAAACGGGCGGCGGTGCTCGAGACGACCACGACCCGCGCACCTTCGCTGGCCCGCACCAGCGGAAGCAAGGCGCCCGTGAGCGCGAAATGGCCGAGGTGGTTGACTCCGAACTGCAGCTCGAATCCCTGCGCGGTCTTGCTCTCAGGGGGCACCATGACTCCAGCGTTCAGGATCAGCAGGTCGAGCCGTGTGTGCTGCTCCGCGAAGCGCGCCGCGAAGGCCTCGACCTTGCGCAGGTCGGAGAGGTCGAGCGCTGCCTGCGAGACCGTCGCCTCGGGGGTCTCGCGCAGGATGCGCTCGACAGCCGCCTGGGCCTTGTCTACGTTACGGCAGGCGAGCGTGACGTCGGCGCCTTTCCGGGCTAGAGCGCGTGCCGCCTCGAAGCCGATCCCGGTATTGGCGCCGGTCACAACGGCCACACGGCCGGTCTGAGCAGGGATGTCTTCGAACGTCCAGTGAGGCATCAAGCTCCTCCTCGAGTGGACTTCTGCGTGCGTGGAGGCACGGACAACTGTTCGCTTGAGACCACACCACAAAATGTCGTGGATCTCAAGGCAGATTTTCGCGCGCATCGGCTCTGCACGGCATACGGCCCGGGGATGTACCCGATTGGAGGGGCAGGTTCCCTGGGGATCGCGCAGGGGAGATCTTTGGCGAGGTTGTCGACGCGCTGGCCCACCCCCACGAACACGGCGTGGTTCATCGCAAGTTCGCTGCACGGGCCGTCGCCCTGCGATCCCGGAGCCCGCTCAGGTAAGCAGCTCGAGCCTGTGCACGTAGGCCTGGTCTTCCGTCCCGGCGGGCCCCGGCCAGACTTTGAGCGTGCCTGCACGCACTGCGGAAGGCAGCTCGTGGCTGACCAGGCCATCCTCCCCCAGCGTGCCGGCAAAGCTCTCCGTGCCCAGCTCCAGTGTGTAGGCGAAGCCTACCAGGGGTTGGCCATCTTCGTCGCAGAGTCGGGCGCGGAAGGGCCGCTTGAAAGCGACCTGGTACTTTTTGCCCGAAGCCAGTTCCGTACGGGGAGCGTCGCTGCCCACTCGGACGGTCTCTCCGGTCCTGACATCGGCGGGCGATTTTTTCGGCATACAACGCGCCTCGGTGAAGGTTGCATCGATGGTAGCATCCGGATGCCTGACAGCCCATAGGGAGGCACATCATCGCCCCAAAGAGAACCTGCTATCTGCTCTGGACCGGAACCTACGCCGAAGATGGCCGCTGCGTCCGCGATCGCCTGGCACCTCCGGTTGCCGTGGAAGTTGTGGAGCCGCCCGTTCTGAGGCTGGACCTCAACGTTGTCGAAGAGGTCCGGCTGGACATCGGCGTCTCGGTGCGGATCGAAGAGACGACCCCGGAGTTCGTTCCGCTCACCGGTCACTGTGCCATCAAGCTGATCCTGAAGCGCCCCGAGCGCATCAAGCAGGTGTTGTTCAGGGTCTATGACAGAGACGAGCAACAGGTCTACCAGGAGTTGCTCAACGAAGAGGAGGTCACACGCCTGGCCGTCGCGCCTCCCGCTGCCCTCGCGACCACCTCCGTGGGGCCCTTCGCCAATCCCCTGAAGGCTCCGTACCGGATGCGGGTCTGGGTCTCTGCCGGGGAAGACCTGACCGACGCCGCCGAAGAACCCGACGAAGTGCGCGGTCAGCTCGTCCACGACCAGTCCGGAGGGGTCTGGGGCAAGACGCTGACCAGCGCGGGGCTGCGCATCGACGAGACCGCCGTGGGCCGCAACCAGGCCACTGTCACCCACGGCCCCGTTATGCATCTGGAGTTCCAAAGGCTCGAAGCGGTCGCGGGTCTCTCGACCTCGGCGGGCTTCGAATACCAGCATGGCCAGGCCTACGAATACGGCGCTGTCCGAGCCGAGCTGAAGAGACACTGGCCAGAGCAGCACCTGCGCTACTCCGCGTACCTCGAGCTCGATGGGACGAGGTTCTTCGTGCTCGGTTGGGACCACGGGGCGATGCTCAAGAAAGTCGGCGCGAGTTACGTGCTGCACCGCGTCTACGCCCATGGCCAGGGCAACAACGCCGACGCGAAGGTCTACCGTGTCCAGGACGCCGTGCAGACGATAGAGCCCACCGATGCGCGCACGATCCCTGCAGGCATGCACGCCTGCCGCGGACACCGTGACGAGCCCTGCAGCTGGCGCCGCTACGACCTGGCGGCGGACCAGCTCGCTGTCGACAAGGTGTTGACCTGGGGCGTGACTTCATGCTCGGTGGCGGCCTTGTGGAATGAGGGCCTCGAGACTGTCGTGATGTCACACATGGCCTTCAGGCCGCCGATCCCGGTTTCATGGATCGCGTGCGAGGAGGCCGTGGGCGGAGGCCCCTTCCAGATCGTCTCGTCCTGCAACGGGAGCGAAGAAGAACTGGAGAAGTTCCAGCTGGCCGGCAACCATCCGGGGGCCTGCTCAGCGATGGCACTGGTCTCGCGTGGTCCGCTCAACCGCCGCGATCTGCAGCACGACGCGCCCTTCATGACCCATCCCTACGTCGTGCTCGACCTCAGCGATGCTGCGAATGTGCTCTACGAAGGCGTGCTGGGCTACAACAACGACCCCGAGCTACCGCGTGAGATGCCGCCGTTCCACGCGTGTTTGTCCGAGACCTACCGGGTCTTCCAGAGCGAGAACGCGCCGGCGATACTTCAGGCCGCCGGACGCCTGCTGGCGGGCTACTACGGCAACCCGGAGCTGTACAGAAACATGATCCAGAAACTACATTTCCACGACCTCTGGTACATCGACAACCACGAGCCGTCCAGGAAAGAGAAGTGGTTGGGAAACGAACCGTACAGCTCGATACGTCTGTCGCGCCTGCTGCGTATGGGAGCCGAGGCACCCGCAGGCTTTCTGCGCGGCAAGGAGCGCGCGGTCTTCCTGCTGGCGGAGCTTGTCGCGGGCGGGACCCCGGAGAATCAGACCTTCCAGGACCAGGTCATCGCAGCCTGGGACGAGTTCCAGCTGCGTTTCGCCTTCCAGCTGTCGCAAGCCAACCACCAGCACCTGTGTGCTGGCGGGATCACATGGTAACGCCCAGGTTGAGGTAGATTCGTGGCCGAGAGCTGTTCGAGTTTCGTATGCTGGAGGAACAGCGACGCGTTTGTGCCAGGCTTGGGATCCAGGCGTTGGTTGGAGTCTGCCATCGGACGGGCTGCGCGGCGCGTGGCCGCAAACGGGAGATCACCATGGGTGTGCTGAGGGAAGTGTCCGAGCTGCTCGTCAAGATTGACAAAACTCTGGATACCAGCTCCCCGCTGATCGACCTCGGCCAGCAGCTGATGAAGAGTGGGCTCGGACTCATGGGCCAGACGAAGGGTCTGATCACCCGGGTGCAGGGTCTGCTGGACAAGAATGAAACCCTGTTGGACGCGAGCGCGGGGTTGCTCGAGTCCGCGCGTCAGTACTGCGATGTCGGGCGGCGCAAGTTGGAGCTCGAGGTGGAACGGCTCGAAGGCGGGCGGGGATCCGAGCGCTGAAGGTTCTCCGTGACCTCTTCCGGACCCTGATCCGTGGATCGGAGTCCCGACCTGTCGATCCTGGGGGCGCAGCGCCGGGCGGCAGACCTTCCCTACCAGTCCTGCCCGCGGTGGATCGAGTTGCCCTCGAACAGGTCGCTGCGCTGAGTCTCGATGCTCTTCTCGAAGGCTTCCCTGTCCAAGCGGTCACTCTGGGCAAAGAAGGTGACTGGGTTGTCCCAGACGATGGTCTGCACCTCGGCTTCGCTGAAACCGCGCTTGCGCATATGGTGGGCCGTTTTGGGAACCTTGAGAGGATCCGAGCGTCCCCAGTCGCAGGCGCTGTTGATCAGCTTGCGCTCGAGTCCGTGGCTCTTGAGAATGCGGCACATGCGCTCCTCGTCCATCTTGGTGTTGGGATAGATGGAAAAGCCCATGTAGCAGCCGCTGTCCTGCACCATGCCGACTGTCTCTTCGGTGTTGTGGTCGACCAGCACCATTTCAGGCGCCATGCCGACATCGCGCACCACATCGAGGGTTCGCTGCGTGCCGCGCACCTTGTCGCGGTGGGGGGTGTGGATCAACACCGGCAGCTCATGCTCGATAGCCAGCTCGAGCTGCTTGATGAAGAAGCGTTCCTCGGCCGGCGTCTGGTCGTCGAATCCGATCTCACCCACCCCGAGCACACCGTCTTTTTCCAGGTAGCCTGGCAGGATCTCGAGCACCGCCTCGTTGACGCGGGGGTCATTGGCTTCTTTGGGGTTCAAGCCCATCGTGCAGAAATGCCTGATGCCGTATTGGCTCGCGCGGAAAGCCTCCCAGCCCAGCAGCGTGTCGAAGTAGTCGATGAAGGTCTGGACGTGGGTTCGTGGCTGCCCGAGCCAGAATGCCGGCTCGAGAATCGCGACCACCCCCGCCAGCGCCATCGCTTCGTAATCATCGGTGACGCGGGAGAACATGTGGGCGTGGGGTTCGAAGATGCGCATACTGCGGCTCCTGCAAAAGGACGTTAGGGCTGGTCCAGCTCTGCGAGCACCCGCGCTTCGCTCTCGACCTCGCGGCGCGATGCGAGGAGCGCCCGCGCGCTCTCGGCCAACGCGCCTGCGCTCGCGGTCAGGTGTTTCAGGGCGCGTGCCACGTGGAAACGGTGGCCCGCGAAGGGGTCTGCAGCGAAGGCCTGGAGATGTTCCCAGGTCGATGGCTGTGGATGACGGGCGATGGTGGGCCAGACGTCATAAGGGACGCTGCGACCGGCAGCGAGCCGTTCGCTGACGTAGGAAGTCAGCATCCGACTGAGCTCGAAGCTGGCGCGTTCGTCCAGGCGTTCGATGCGCGTCAGGCGCACGTCCATGAAGGCCGCCTTGAGCACCGACTGGTTGAACAACAAAGGCTCGAGCCAATGGGAAGCGTAAGGATTCTCGCACACCGCGGCCTCAAACAAGGAGACACTGTTCGTCCGGCAGGCATCTTCGAGGCTGGGGCGCGCTACGTCCGCACCAGGCAACAAGGCCAGGCAGCGCAGACAGCCGATGCGCTCGCGCAATTCGCCACTGGCATAGAGACGGTTCGCGTACTGCTGCGCGGCGGCTCCGGTCGCGAGCAACAGGAGGGCACGGCCCGCGTCGTCGATGCACCAGCTGTGCAGCCGCAAGGGTCCGTATTCGGTTGCAAGTGCCGTGTCGTTGTCAGCGAGCGGACTCCGGCCGAGTTTGCGGCTGGCTGCTGGAAAGAAACGCGGCAGAGTATCGGGCTCGGCGCGGACCCGCTGGAGCGCCTCGTCGATCCAGGCACGACCCGCAGCGGGCGCGCAGGCATAGAGGAGATTCTGGAGTGGGGCCGTGTGTGTTTCCATGGCGGGCCATCCTATCCCGGGCCGGGACGGCATGCAAGCCAACCCTACCGGCAGGGGACCCGCTATGGCTCCAGCTTGCCGGTGCCTCGAGCAGGGAACCACAGCACCATGCCATGGCGGGCCTGGCAGAGGAGCGCTGTCCTGCTGGTCCTGGGATTTCGGTTGACCTTACGGAGGCCGAAGCTAGAATGTCAAACCCGAGATGGAGGCGAAAATGACCAGGCGTGTGATGGTGGCTGCGAATTGGAAGATGCATACCGATGCTGGCTCGGCCCGAGACCTCGCGAGCTCTGTGCTTGCAGGTCTGTCGGATGAACTTTCCTGCGAAGTCGTGCTGTTTCCACCCGCACTGTTCGTTGAGGCCGTCGTTACGCTGGTGAGTGGCTCGCAGAGCCGCATCTGCAGCGTCGGCGGTCAGGATCTGCATCACGAGGACAAAGGCGCGTTCACGGGCGCGCTTGCCGGCCCACAGATCGCCAGCACAGGTGCGCGTTGGGTCTTGGTGGGGCATTCCGAGCGACGTCACGTCTTCGGCGATGACGATGCGACCGTGGGCCGTAAGCTGCAGGCGGCAGTGCGCGCGGGCCTGACCCCTGTGCTCTGCGTCGGTGAGCAACTCGCCGAACGAGATGCAGGCGAGAGTGTGGCCGTGGTAACGCGGCAACTCGAAGCCGCCCTTGACGGCTTTCCGGTCGACCAGGAGCTGGTCGTTGCCTACGAACCGGTCTGGGCCATCGGCACCGGCCGCACAGCCAGCCCAGAGCTGGCACAAGAGATGCACAGCGCTCTGCGCGCTGCCTTGGGGGGGCGGGATGTCCGCATCCTCTACGGGGGTAGCGTCAAGCCAGCCAACGCTGCCGAGCTGATGGGTCAACCTGATATCGATGGAGTGCTCGTCGGTGGGGCCAGCCTGCAGGCCGACAGTTTCCTCCAGATCATCCGTGCCGCCTAGCGTTCTAGCTTTGTCTTTGGGAGTCGAACGACACAATGGATCTTGTCTATCTGGCATCAGCGAAAAGTGTTCTGACGACGCTGTTGTCGATCGTGTATTTTCTTGTCTGTCTCGTCCTGATCCTTATCGTGTTGGTGCAGCGCGGTAGTGAAGGTGGCGGTCTAGGCGGTGCATTTGGCGGCGGTGGGGCCGATACGGCCTTCGGCGTCAAGGCCAATCTGGCATTCAAGAAAACGACGGCCATCGTGGCTGGTGTGTTTGTCGTGTTGAGCTTGGGGTTGGCTTGGTTGCAACGCCCCGAGGCTCCCGCTCCCGAACCGGGAGTGCAGAACCCTGCCGGCCAGCCGACGCCCGGTTTGGGTGGCTCTGAGGTGCTTCCGCCCGAGGAAGAACCTGGGGAAAACCCCCAGTAGTGTGCGCAAACCCCAATTCCAGAAAAACGAGAGAGGTTCTGTGGAAGAGCTTGACTACGAAGAGCTCCTCGAGGAGTGCGGCGCACTGAGCAACGGTCACTTCCGGCTCTCTTCGGGCCGGCACTCCGACCGCTACCTCCAGTGTCAGAAGGCGTTTCAGTATCCTGCCCGGGCCGAAGGCCTCGGACAGGGTGTCGCTGATCTCTTCGCGGACGAACACATCGATGTGGTGATCGGGCCGGCGATGGGGGCGGTCGCCCTCGCTATGGAGACCGGACGAGCTGTCGCCAAGCGTAATCCCGAGGTGCGGGTGTTCTTCGCCGAGCGCGACGGAGGCCGTTTCACGCTGCGGCGGGGGATGGATCTCTGGGAAGGCGCGCGCATCCTGGTCGTCGAGGATGTGATCACCACCGGTGGCTCCGTCTTTGAAGTGTTGTATCTGGTTGAGAGCGCCAAGGCTGTTCCCATTGGGGTTGGCTGCGTCGTTTTGCGTGGCCGCGCCAACTTCGGTGCGACTCCGACTCGGTCGTTGCTGCAGCTCGACCTGCCCACCTACAGCGGGGACAACTGCCCCATGTGTAAGGAC
The DNA here is from genome assembly GCA_029260765.1 of Planctomycetota bacterium. GTDB lineage: Bacteria > Planctomycetota > J058 > JAJDCP01 > JAJDCP01 > JAJDCP01. The sequence continues at coordinate 26,715 of JAJDCP010000058.1, read as the reverse complement.
GGCACTCCGCTGGTCCGCGTGGGGCAAAAAAGGCCGCAGCGTTGATTTCAAGCATGACGGGTTTTGGCGAGGCGTCCGGGGCATTCGGGAACGCCTCGCTTGCTATTGAGGTGCAGGCGGTCAATCACCGCCACCTCAAGCTGCGGATACGTCTTCCCGAGCCTTTGGCCCTGTTCGAGCCCGCGGCGGAGCAGCTGCTGCGGCGTCGGGTTCCGCGTGGCAGTCTCAGCCTCAACGTGCAGCTGCGGGGTGACAGCAGCCAGCGTCTGCACCTCGACCGCAAGCTGCTGAGCTCCTACGTCGAGGAGCTGCGGGCTGTGCAGGCCGAGCTTGGGCTGCAGGGAGCGATCGGTTTCGAGACCCTGGCCGCGCTTCCGGGGGCGTTGCGTTTCGCGGCTCCCGATTATTCGCCGCAGCAGGCAGACTTTCTCAGCATGCTCGAGCGTGCCCTGGAGGCGCTGGAGCAGGCGCGCCGCAGCGAAGGTGAAGCCCTGGGAGTCGCGCTTCGGACCCAGCTTGACGCGATCGAGCAGCAGTTGGCACTGCTGGCAGAGCTGCTGCCTGCGGCCGTGCGGGCGTACCAACAGCGTCTACAGCAGCGGGTGGCCGATCTGCTCGAAGGCGGGGCCGCCTCGTTCGAGGGCGGTGGTCTGCAACGTGAGGTCGCGTTGATCGCGGAGAAATCCTCGCTGCAAGAAGAGGTCGACCGGCTGCGCTCCCATGTCGAGCGCATGCGGGCGCAGTTGGACTGCAAAGAGCCCGTCGGTCGCAGCCTCGAGTTCCTGGCGCAAGAGATGCTACGCGAAGCCAACACCATGGCGGCCAAGAGCATCGACGCGGACATCGTCCACCGGGTGCTCGCGATCAAGCTGCAGGTCGACCATATCCGCGAACAGGTGTCGAATGTGCAGTGATCGCGGCCTGCTCGTCGTTCTTTCGGGACCTTCCGGAGTGGGGAAGTCGACGGTGGCCAACAAGTTGATGCAGCGGGCAGGCTACCGCCCGTCGATCAGCGTCACGACCCGAGCGCCGCGGCCCGGTGAGGTCGCGGGGCAGGACTACACCTTCGTCGATCGCGAGCGTTTCCTGGCCTGGAAGGACGAGCAGCGTTTCCTCGAGTCTGCTGAAGTGCACGGAAACCTGTATGGCACCTTGCGTCAGCCTGTCGCCGAAGCCGTGGCGGCCGGCGATGTCATCTTGTTGGTGATCGATGTGCAGGGCGGTGAGAGTGTGCGCAGCGAGCAGCTTCCCCAGCTGTTGGTGTTTCTGGAGCCGCCCTCCTGGCAGGTGCTCGAGCAGCGGCTGCGCGGGCGCGCCACCGATGACGACGAGGCCGTGCAGCGCAGGTTGCAGAACGCTCGCCGCGAGCTCGAGCTGGCAGAGCGTTACGATGCTGTCGTGGTCAATGACTCGCTCGAAGCCAGCGTGGCCGAGCTCCACCGCGTAATCGAGGAAGCTCGCCATGGCAGAGATCCTTCTAGGTGTGACGGGTAGTATCGCGGCGTACAAGGCCTGTGATCTCGCCTCGGCACTGCGCAAACAAGGACACCAGGTCACCGCCATCTTGACCCGCTCCGGCGCCCGGCTGGTCTCTGCCTATGCGCTGCGCACCTTGACCGGCAACCCCGTGATCGAGAGCGTCTTCCCTGAGCTGCATCCCGACAACTGCCCGCACATCGCGGCCACAGACCGGGCAGATCTGCTGGTCGTGGCACCGGCCACGGCCAACCTGCTCGCCAAGGCGGCCCACGGTCTGGCCGACGACGCCCTGAGCACAACGCTGCTGTCGGTGCGCTGTCCGGTGCTGGTGGCGCCGGCGATGAATCACCGCATGTGGCACAATCCCCGGGTGCAGAGCAACTTGCTGGCCTTGCGCGAGGCCGGCTTCCAGATCATCGACCCGGAAGCGGGCATGCTGGCCTGCGGCTGGGAGGGCCAGGGACGGCTTGCCGCCGTAGAGACCATCCTCGCGCGCATCGCGGCCAGCCTGGAGGCAGGCAAGCAGGCGCCGGCGCCCGGCTTGCCGGTCCGGGTGGTCTGCGTCGGGCCGCTGCCCGCATACCAGACTGCCGGCGCCGCGGGCATGGACCTGATGGCTGCCGAGGCGGTGCGGCTCGGACCCGGCGCCCACGCGCTCGTACCCACGGGCCTGCGCGTAGAGCTGCCCCGCGGCTATGAAGCGCAGGTGCGGCCCCGCAGCGGCCTGGCCAACAAGCACGGCCTCAGCGTCCTGAACGCCCCCGGCACCATCGACGCCGACTACCGCGGAGACGTCGGTGTGCTGCTGATCAACCTGGGCAAGAGCGCATACGAGGTGGCCGCCGGGGAGCGCATCGCCCAGCTTGTGGTGGCTCGGTGTGCGCGCGTCCGCTGGCAGCAGGTGGAGGCGTTGGAGGACACGGCGCGCGGGGAGGGCGGCTTTGGGCACACGGATGCCTGAGGCTCAGGGTTTGCGTGACCGTTCGACCACACCCCGGATGAAGGCCCCCTTGGCGTCGGTATAGCTGCCGCGGTCATGGGAGAAACGAAGGGCCAGCCGCCGCTTGAGCTCAGCATAGCGGCGCTTCGTTTCCGGGTCTGCGCGCAGAGCGTCGCGGAAGGCCAGATGCTCGTTCCAGAAGCTGCTGCCGATGACCACCATGTGTAGATGGCACACGGGTGCGGTGTCGAGAGCCAGCAGCCGCCGCTGGGGGAACACGTCCTCATGCTTGGCGATGTACCGGTAGCCGGCGGCCACCAGCAGCGGAACGCAGGCATCGGCGTCCTCGAGCGAGCGCACTCCGGGCATGGCGTCGATGATCGGCTTGGCCGCCAGGTCGGGCACCGAGGTGGAGCCGACATGCTCGACGGACTGCAGCAGAGGTCCACAGAGGCCGCGCAGCTGCTGCGCGATTTGTTGGAAGCTGCGGGGCCAGGCCGGATCGTAGTCGGCGATGAACACTTGTTTGCGCGGATCTTTGCTCACGGCTGTCGCTCCTTTTGTTCTTGGGCCGTGTTGGATGGGAGCTCCTCACGGCGCGGCGGTCCCTACATCCTCAATAGAACACCTGGAAGCTGAAGCTGAAGATCTCGGTGTCGTCGCTGCTGTCACGGATCATCGGGAAGGCGAAGTCGAACAGCACGGGGAAGTTGAACTCGGGCACCAGCAAACGCAAGCCGGCCCCAGCCGCAACGCGGGCGTCTTCAAACTCTGCCTCTTGCCACGACTCGGCAAGCAGCCCACCCCCGACGAACAGGCTGCCGCGCAGGCGCTCCCAGAACAACGGGAAGGTCAAGTCCAACGATCCGGTCGCGCGCGCCCGGCCGCCGATGGGCTCGCCGGCCTCACGCGGCCCTGCTCCTCGAAAGCGGAAACCCCGCAAAAAGCGCCGTCCGCCGAGGTAGTAGCGGTCGAAGATGGTGACCCGCTCGCCATCGAGCGGCTCGATGAACCCGGCCCCCAGCTTGAGCTCGATGCCCAGATCCTCGAATATGCCCGGCAGCGCGCTGCCCCACTCTGCGCGCACATCGCCCTGAAAAAGATCCGAGTCCCCCCCGTTGAGGCCAGCCTGCAGCTTGACCCCGGCTTCGAAATAGCTACCGGTCCAGCCGAGTGGGAACTGGCGACGCCGGTCCCAGACCCAGCGCAATTGCGCGCTGGCCACCTGGTGGTTGCCTGAGTCGACCAGGATCTGGAAGGCGTCGAGGTTGTCGATCTGGTCGACGCTCAGCTGGGCCACCCGCAGTCCCCAGCCGAGCCACATGTTGTCGGTCAGCAGCTGACGCAGCTCGGGCTCGAAGGCGAAGACGATCTCACGGTGCGCCTCGAGACGCTGCGTCTCCGCGCGGGCCACCAGGTACAGGTCGAGATTGGGGGCCCCCAATCCCGGATAGATGTAACGGATCCGGCCACGCATGCGGTCCTTGCCGAGTCCCCAGCTCAAGGACAAGCGCTGGCCGCCCCCCGCGAAGCCGCGGCCGGCGATGAAGTCGGCGAGGCTGTTGGGCAGCCGCGTGATGTCGAAGTTGCTCTCTTCGAGGAAGACGTCCCCCAGTGGACCCGCCACCTCGTTGAAGCTGCCTGCGAATCGGACGCCACGGGTCCAGGCTTCTTTCAGGTCGACACGGAAGTCCTGGTGCCCCGGCTCTCCGCCTGGTTGCATCTGGATGCGGACCTGGTCGAACAGATCGGGACGTTGCAGGCGGCGCAGGCTGATGTCGCGCCAACCGGGCGTGGGATAAGCGCCGGGCTTGAGGGCGAGGCGTTCGTAGACCAGAGTGTCCCGCGACTTCAGGTTGCCGAATAGCTCGATGCGGCCGACCTTCAGCCGCGGGCCGGGCTCGGTCTGCAGGCGCACATCGACCTCGCGTTCGCCAACAAAACGCACGGTCTCGCGCAGCTCGGCCTGGAAATAGCCGCGGTCTTCGTAGTCCAGGGCGATCCGCGCGCGCAGCGCGCGCAACTCTGGCAGGGAGACGGGCGCGTTCAGGGCGATGTCCATGTCCGGTGCATCGGCAGGCAGCTCGAGGCGACGCAACAGGAAACGCTTCCCCTCATCGATGCCAAAGCGCAGGTGCACCAGGCCCCGGGCCCACTCCTCCTCGACCTCCTGTAGCCAGACTTCGGCCCGCAGGTAGCCCTTGTCGAGGTAGTGCAGCTGCAGCACGTGGGCGAGTTGTTCGTAGCTGCTGCGGCGGAAGCTCGTCAGCTCAAACGCTTCGAGCACCTCCCGCAGCTCGCTGGTCGTCAGCGCCGAGTTTCCCGCGAATTGCAGCGCGCCGAGCTCGACTTCTGGGCCCTCGGAGACCCGCAGCTCGACCCGTGCCTGGCCGTCTGTGCTCTCGATGCGTGACTCGACGGTGCACCACCAGCGACCACGGCGTTGCAGGTGCACGCGCAAACTCTCCTCGGCGGCGGCGACGCGCTGAGGATTGAGCGGGTCGCCGGCAGCCAGCCCGTCGTACAGATAGTCGGGGTCGAACAGCTCCAGGCCGACCACCGTTGCCGCTTCGGCCAAGCGTGGGCGGGCTTGCAGGAAGAAGATCACCACCGGCCCCTCAGGAGTCTGGCGCAGACTGACGCTGATCGAGTCGTGGTAGAAGCCGCTCTGTTGCATGCGCCGCAGATCGGCCTCGAGGCTACGCAGATCAAAGAGCGCGCCGGGGAAGGTCGCGAGTGCGCCCGGCTGCGGGTCTGTCGGCTGCAGGCCGCGGATCTCCACGTCGACGACGCGTTGCTGGCCCCAGGCCATCAGGCTGAGCGTCAGCCAACACAGTACGGTCAGGCTGTGCGGAATGCCGCGCTGCCGTGCCGGTCGACCGCCTGGCTGTGCTTCGGGACCCACGCCTGCTCTCCTGCCGGCTACTCCGGCGCTCTCGCGCGTTGCCTGCTGTGCTGCTGTCTGCAGGCAGCAAAGCATGTTCCACCCTAGCCAGGCCTTGCTCTGGCCGGCGGCTTGCCTGTATTCTAGGAGGCCCCATCTCTTACGAGGACGGACGGCGTGAATCCGAACAAACCTGCAACCTGCAGCCCAACCGCCGCTCCCAGACTCCCCCGCAAGCCACGCTGGTTGAAGGTGCGGGCCCCGGGGGGCGAGAATTATACACGGCTCAAGGGCCAGTTGCGCTCTCGGCAGCTGAATACTGTCTGCGAAGAGGCGCGCTGCCCGAACATCGGTGAGTGTTGGGGGGGCGGCACCCTGACGGTGATGCTGCTCGGCGACACCTGCACCCGAGCGTGCCGATTCTGCGCCGTCAAGACGGGCAACCCCAAGGGCGTGGTCGATGGGGACGAGCCCGAGAATGTCGCCGCCATGCTGGCCGGGCTGGGGCTGGAGTATGTGGTTCTGACCATGGTCGATCGGGACGATCTGGCGGATGGGGGCGCCGCGCACGTCGCCAGGACACTGCAGGCCATCCGGCGCCGCAACCCAGGGTTGCTGCTCGAGACGCTGGTCGGAGACTTCCTGGGCAAACGCGACGCCTTGTCGGCCTTGCTGGAGGGGGAGCCGGACGTGTTCGCGCACAACATCGAGGTTACCGAGCGGTTGACCCGTGAGATGCGCGACAAGCGCTGCAACTACAGACAGTCCCTGGACGTCTTGCGTATCTCCAAAGAGCTGCGGCCTGACACCTTTACCAAGTCTTCGATCATGGTGGGAATCGGCGAGAGCCGTGAAGAAGTCGAGCAATGCCTGCATGATCTGCGTGGCGTGGGCGTGGACTTCGTGACCATCGGCCAGTATCTGCAGCCGACGGCCCGTCATCATCCTGTCATCGAGTATGTCCATCCGGACGTCTTCGAGTCCTACCGCCAGCTCGGCGCGTCGCTCGGCTTCCAATACACCGCTTCGGGGCCTCTGGTCCGAAGCTCGTACCGGGCTGCCGAGTTCTTCATCAAGCGCGAGCTGCAGGCGAGTCGTGGAAGGAGCGAATCTTGACCGAGACCATGCTGTCGATCCTCACCCCCGAGGGGTTGCGCCGCGCCGTAGACCTTTCAGACGAGTTGTTGTTGAAGATGTACCGTGTGATGCTCATGACACGGGCTCTGGACGACCGGGCGATGCGCGCGCAGCGTCAAGGGCGCATCGGCTTCTATGTCCCCTGCCGCGGCTCAGAGGCCTGCCATATCGGAAGTGCCGCGGCGCTCGAAGCTGAAGACTGGATCTTCCCTTCCTACCGGGAGACGGGTATTCCGCTGCTGCGTGGGCTCGCGCTCGATCCGATGATCGCGCAGCTGGTGGGGAACACGGCCGACATCGTCAAGGGCCGGCAGATGCCGAACCATTTCGCCTTCAAGGACATCCACTTCACCTCGATCTCCAGCCCGATCGGCACGCAGATCACCCAGGCGACCGGCGCGGCGATGGCTGCGCGTTACCGCAAAGACGGGCGGGTGGTGTTGACATTCATGGGCGACGGCGGCACCAGCTCGAACGACTTCCACAGCGGGCTCAACTTCGCCGCGGTCGCGAAGGCGCCGATTGTGTTCTTCATCACCAACAATCAGTGGGCGATCTCTTGCCCGGTGTCCGAGCAGACGGCCAGCGAGACGCTGGCGGAGAAGGCCGCCGCATATGGCATGCCGGGAGTGCGGGTGGACGGCAACGACATCTTCGCTGTCTACGAGGCCACCCGCAAAGCGGCCGAACGCGCGCGTGCTGGCGAGGGGCCGACCTTGATCGAGGCGCTGACCTTCCGCATGTCCTCCCATACCTCTTCAGACGATGCGGGCAAATACGTGCCGAAAGAGATGTTCGCGGAGTGGGAGAAGAAAGACCCCGTCGACCGCTTGCGCAACTACCTGATGGCCCACGGGCTGTGGGATGCCGCACGGGAAGCCGCGCTGTTGGCCGAATGCAGTGAACAGGTCGCGGCCGCGTTCAAGCGCGTGCTCAGCCAGCCTGGACAGCCGATCGCCGGCATGTTCGACGACGTCTTTGCGGAGATGCCCGCCACGCTGCAGCGGCAACGCGAGGAGTTCCTCGCCGAGCTCGAGCAGCTGGGTGAGATCGAGAATCGTTCGCAGGCATTCCCCCTGTAACACAAACCTGCCCCGCAGCTCGCGGGGCTCGGACCACGCGGCAGGCCAGAGACGGTCGGCCGCCCAGCAGACACGGTGTTCACAAGGAGCGTAACGTGGCAAACCTGACCTTGATCCAGGCGGTCAATCGCGGCCTGCACGACGCGATGGCTGAGGACGGCGATGTCGTGGTTTTCGGAGAGGATGTGGCCCGCAAGGGCGGCGTCTTCCTCGCGACAGATGGCTTGCTCGACACGTACGGCAAAGAGCGGGTGTTCGACACTCCCCTGTCGGAATGCGGCATCGTCGGCACCGCCATCGGCATGGCGATGTACGGGCTGAAGCCGGTTCCCGAGATCCAATTCGCCGACTTCATCTTTCCGGCCTTCGACCAGATCGTCAGCGAGGCGGCCAAGATGCGTTACCGCTCGGCCGGGCAGTACACGGTGCCGATGGTGATCCGCACGCCCAGTGGCGGGGGAATCAAAGGCGGCCACTACCACAGCCAGAGCCCCGAGGCATACTTCTGCCACACCCCTGGCCTGAAGGTGGTGATGCCCTCGACTCCCTACGACGCCAAGGGGCTGCTGCAGGCGGCTATCGACGATCCCGACCCGGTCATCTTCTTCGAGCCCAAGGCCCTGTACCGCTCGGTCAAAGAGGAGGTGCCGGAGGGACAGTATTCGGTGCCCATCGGCACGGTCCGGCACGTCCGCTCGGGCAGCGACTGCACCCTGCTCGCCTACGGAGCGATGGTGCGGATCTGCGAGGAAGCCGCGGAGCAGCTGCAAACCGAGGGGATCAGCTGTGAGATCGTAGACCTGCGCACCCTCGCGCCTCTCGACGAAGAGGCGGTGCTCGATGCAGTCAAGAAGACCGGGCGTTGCGTGGTCGTCTATGAGGCTCCCCGTTCTTGCGGCTTTGGCGCGGAGTTGTCCGCTCTGATCGCCGAACGTGCCATCGAGTACCTCGAGGCGCCGATCTACCGCGTGGCCGGCTTTGACACGCCGTTCCCCTATGCACTCGAACACTACTACATGCCGAATGCCCAAAGAGTGGCCCTGGCAGTCCGTAAGGCTTGCGCATACTGAACCGCCGAGCGCGATTTCAACACGCGGGCTGCGCCTGCACCAACTCAACCTGGAGACATAGACCATGGAATTCCGCCTGCCCGATCTCGGAGAGGGTTTGCACGAGGGCGAGATCGTCGAGTGGAGAGTCAAAGAGGGCGAGCTGATCGCAGAGGACGCTCCACTGGTAGAGGTGATGACCGACAAGGCCACAGTCGAGATCACCAGCCCGGTCGCGGGAACCGTGAGCCAGCTGTGTGCGGCCGAGGGCGATATCGTGCCTGTGGGCAAGGTCATCGCGGTGATCGACGAAGCCGAGGGAGGCTCTGCGCCGGCGGCGCGTGCAGAGCCCGCGGCTGCTCCGGCGGCGCGCGCCGAGCCCGCGGCTGCGCCGGTGATGGCAAGCGCGGCCGCTGCAGTTCCTCCGCCTCCGGCAGCCGCGACCGCGACCGCGACCGCGACCCTGCCTCGGCCGGTGGCGTCGCATGCTGGACCGGCGAGCAGTGGCAGCAAGAAGGTGCTCGCCTCGCCAGCGGTCCGTCGTCGGGCGCGGGAGGCGGGCATTGCCCTCGCCAGCGTGCCGGCTAGCGGGCCGAACGGTCGGGTCACCCGCGATGATTTCGCGCGTTTCGTGGCCGGCGCAGCGGCACCCGCGTCGGCGGCTGCTCCCGCGCCAAGTGCCGCGCCCGTGGCGGCACCAGCGGCGGTTCCGGCACCGCAACCTCTGCCCGCTGTCAGCGGCGACGTCGAGATCATTCCGATCCGCGGTCTGCGCCGCAAGATCAAAGAACAGATGACCCTGTCGACGAGCCGTGCCGCGCACTTCTGCTACGTGGATGAGGTGGACGTTACCGAGTTGGTGGCGTTGCGCAAGCGGCTGAAACCCAAAGCGGAGAAGCGCGGCGTCAAGCTGACCTACCTGCCATTCATTTTCAAGGCGCTCGCTGCGGCTCTTCCCGATTTCCCGCGCTTCAATTCCCATATCGACGACGCGAAGAACGAGCTGCGGGTGTACCCCTGGTACAACTTTGGCATGGCTGTCGACGGTCCCGATGGCCTGGTCGTGCCCGTGGTGCAGAACGTCCAGGGACGCAGTCTGTTCAACCTGTGCGGCGAGATCGCGCGCCTGGCCGGCGCGGTGCGCAGCAAGAAGGCCAGCATTGCGGACCTCAAGGGCGGTACCTTCACCATCACCTCGGCGGGCAGCATCGGGGGACTGTTTGCGACCCCGATCATCAACTACCCCGAGGTGGCGATCGTCGGCGTGCACAAGATCAAGAAGCGCGCAGTGGTGCTCGACGACGACTCGATCGCCGTGCGTCAGATCATGTACCTGTCGATGTCTCTCGACCACCGCATCATCGACGGCGCCGACGCCGCCCGCTTCATGAACAGGGTCGTGGAGCTGCTCGAAGACCCGGAGCTGTTGTTCTTCGAGAGTCTGTAACATGGAACCGGAATTCGATCCGCGCGGGCTCTATCGCTTGCTCTCTCCGGAGGGCGAGCCCTTGCCCGCCCTGGTTGAGCGTCCCGCTGAAGACCTGCTGCGCAAGCTCTACCTGGCCATGTTGCGGAACCGCGAGCTCGATACCCGCATGCTGCGACTGCAGCGTCAGGGGCGGATCGCATTCTACGGCGCGGCTACCGGCCAGGAGGCGGCGATCGTCGGATGTGCGGCAGCCTTCGGGCCCGACGACTGGATCTTCCCTGCCCTCCGCGAGGGCGGGGTCGCCCTCTGGCGGGGCTTCCCTCTGGAGCAGTACGTCGCCCAGAACGTCGGCTGCGCCCTCGATGCCACCTCCGGGCGTCAGATGCCCTCGCATTACTGTTCCCGGGAGCAGCTGTACGTTTCGCTCTCCAGCCCGATCGGCACGCAGTTGCCCCAGGCTGTAGGAGTGGCCTACGGCATCAAGCTGAAGAAGACCACACAGGTTGTGGCGGCCTTCATGGGGGATGGTGCGACCAGCGAGCCCGACTTCCACGCAGCGCTGACGTTTGCTGGAGTCTGGAAAGTGCCGGTGGTCTTCATCTGTGTGAACAACCAGTGGGCGATCTCGGTGCCAAGCCATCGACAGAGCGCCGCCGAGAGCTTCGCAGTCCGGGCCCCGACCTACGGTTTCCCCGGGCTGCGGGTGGACGGCAACGATGTGCTCGCGGTGCGGGCGGCCACCCAAAAAGCTGTAGACCGGGCGCGGGCAGGCGATGGGCCGACGCTGATCGAGGCGGTCACGTACCGGCGGGGGGGCCATTCTTCTTCCGACGATGCCAGCAAATACCGCGACGAATCGAAGGTTCCGGCCTGGCAGCTGAAAGACCCTCTGGAGCGTTTCCAAGCCTACCTCGCCGCCGAGGGCATCTGGACACAAGCTTGGCAGGATGCCTGGCTGGAAGACTTCGGCCAGCGATTCAAGCAGGCTGTGGCGGCCGCGGAAGCATCCGGGCCCCCGACGCCCCGTTCGATGTTCGAAGGGGTGACCCGCGAGCCTTCGCCAGGTGTGCAGCGTCAGGCCGAGCACAGCTCGGTCGAGCCGCTCAACGAGCTGGATGGCGCGTTTCCGCTCTGAGCCTCAAGGCCACCAGCTCTGCTGAAGACAGCGAGGCGCAAGGCGAGCTCAGCTGGACCGTCGTTGCTACTTCGGCGACCAGCGTGCTTCCCCGCAGCAGCCGACCGCGCCCGAAGCTCTATCGCGCTTCGAGCTGCGCCAGGCGGGCCTCTGCCCAGGAGAGCTCGTAGAACTCCCGCACGTCGGTCGCGACGCAACGCCGGTACTGTTCGCAGGCGCGCATGCTGTTGCCTTGCAGGTCTTCCCACAAACCGATGTAGCCATAGGCTTCGCACAACTGTTGGCGTTCGATCAAAGGGTCGGGGCTGCGTGCTAGTGCCAGCAGCGCATCGGCGTCGAGCGCGCCACGGTAGTAGTCGACCAGGGCTTGCGGCCAGGGGGGCAGCCCCTGGGTGGTAGCCAGCAGCCGCGCATCTTTGTGGAAGGCGCTCGCCCACAGGCCCAGGTAGGGGAAATGCAGCGTCTCGAAGCCCTCGGCGAACACCTCTGCGGCGCGCTTGTGGTCCCCCAGCAGGCCCGCGCAATAACCGACCCAGAAGAAGCGGGTCCAGTGCAGACCGAACAAGGCTGGATTGTTGCCTGGATCGCGCGCGTGCAGCTCGAGTGAGACTTCCAGCGCTTGTTGCGAAGCGGCCAGGGCTTCCTCGAAGCGGCGCTCTGCGCGCAGCACCCGGGCCAGATCATCGAGACCGACCGACAAGTCACGAGGCCATTGGGCGTTGCTACCATCCTGGGCATAGAGCTCGGTCGCGATGCGGATCGTGTGCGCAAAGGCCTGCCGTGCGCCTTCTAGATCAGAGCCGGCTTCACACACACGTCCGAGCAGATTGTAACCCCTCAACAGGTCACCCTGCAGTCCCGCCACGCCGGGGTGGTCGGCGAGCATGCGTTGTCTGCGGGCGAGACTCTCGGCGGCGGCGATGCGTGCTTTCTCAAGCAAACCCTGAGCGAGCAGCAGATCGCCGAGTTGGTCCCAGGTGTCGGAGAGCACCGAGGCGAAGGACAGCTTGTGGGGGCTCGTCGCGTAGCCGGTCTCGCAGAGCGCCAGGCCGTTCCGCAGCACCTCCTCGGCCTCGGCGAAGTCACCTCTGCCTGCGGCCACGCTGGCGAGCCGCAGCACGAACTGGCAGTATTGATGGCTGGTGACCGCACCAGGCCCCGAGTATTGCAGTTTCTCGTAGGCGGCGTAGCTCTGTTCGAAGTGGGGCAGGGCAGCTTCGGGCTGGCCCTGGGCAAGCAGGAGGTCCCCGAGTTTCTGGTGCTGCACCGCAACATTCGCTTGTACACCGAGCGCTTCTGCGCTGTCGGCGCAGGCGAGGGCGTGGGTCAGCGCGGCATGGGCCTGGTCGAACTGGTTGTGGTTGGAGTGCATCGTCCCGATGCGCGTGAGCACCTCCTGCAGACTGAGGTAGGCCTCGCCCCGGCCGGGATTCCTTTGCAGCAGGCGGCGCAGGGGTTCGATGGCCTCTTGATAGCGCAGCAACGCTTCGGCCGGACGCGCGCTGTGCGCGAAGATGACTGCGCTCCGGCTCTGCACCGCCGCCCGAAGCAGCAGCTCATCGTCGCTCGCGTCGGAGAGCGGCAACTCGGTATAGTAGCTGCGTACTGATTCCGCCGCCCGCTCGAGAAGATCGAGGCGTTCGATGACCTGCAGCGAGTCGTAGACCTCGAACAGCATCGCCCCCACCAGCCGATCCGCGCGCAGCCGCTGACGTTCTGCGGCGCGGTTCCACAACACGAGCACGGCGCTGACCGCCAGCATCGCGGCCAGGCTGACCAGTGCTGCGATCCGTAGACCCCAGCGCAGGCGTTGTGCGGCTAGACGGGTGCGTTCGCGGGTGCGGGAGGCGGCCGCTACCCGTTCTTCCAAGACCTTGTCGGTGTCTCCCAGCTCGGCCAACGCGCGGACCTGAACGAGCGCCAGCCCGAGGTCGCCATGCTGCAATGCCGCTTCGGCGAAACCTTCGCGCGCGCGCCGCTCGCCAGCTTGCGCCTGCGGATTCCCCTGCCATACCTCGCGCGCTTGCTTGAAGCCGGCCACGCATTCGGCGAAGTCCTGGTAGAGCACATGGCGCTCGGCCTCGTCCGCTGCCTGCGTGTGCTGCCGGACCTGTGCGAGCTTGGTCTCTGCACGCTCGCTCAGTTGGAAACTCTCGGCGTGGCGTAGGAAAGCGGCCAGCTCGTCGCGAAAATCGATGGCTGAGGCGTGGCGACGCCGCGGCAAAGGCGCCAGAGCCCGCTGGCAGATGCGCTTCAGCACGTCGGGAACGTCTCCGGGCAGTTCGGGCGGCGCGCCCCGGGCTGCGAGCTCGAGAGCCTGCGCGACGTTGTCGGCAGCGTGCGGAGGCTTTCCGGTCAGAATCTCGAACAGGCTCGCGCCGAGCAGGTAGACGTCGGTCCAGGGTCCCAGGCAATCCCCCAACCCCAGCGCCAACTCGGGGGGCATATAGTGTGGGGTCCCGCAGGGCTGGCGGATGTGGCTCTTGTGCCGCAGCCTGGATGTCGGGTCGGAGGTCTCGCCAATCTCGACGGCCAGTCCCCAGTCGAGCACGATCACCTCACCGAACTCGCCCACCATGACGTTGCTCGGCTTGAGGTCGTTGTGGATGATCGAGCGGCTGTGGGCAAAGGCGACCGCGTTGCAGACCTGCATCAGGATCTCGAGTTGGGCACGCAGCTCCCTCCCGCCCCGCCCCAGCAGACTCTTCCAGGTCGTGCCCCCGACCAGCTTCATGGCCATGAAGGGCATCCCCTGCCTCTCGCCCAGCGCGTAGATCGGCACGATGTTCGGGTGCTCGAGCCGGCCGACGACCACGGCCTCAGCGACAAAGGCGGCCTGCGCGTGTTTCCCCGTCGGCCGGGTGTGCAGGGTCTTGAAGGCGACGTCTCGTTCGAGCTCGAGCTGACGCGCGCGGAACACTTCTCCCATGCCTCCGCGGCCGATGCGTGTGCCGAGCTCAAAGCCGGTTGCCTCCAGGGGCTGGGACTCCAGGACGGGTCTGGGCCGGTAGCTGCAGGTGGGGTCGAGTTGCTGGGGGTCGCCGAAGGTGGTCTCCCACAACGCGCGGCTGCGTTTGGGGTCGATTCCTGCGAGCGCCGAATCGAAGCCGGGCATGCGGCGTCCTCCGCGGGCTTGGGCGTGCATCTCGAGTGTAGCAGCAGGACCGCCAGCGAGCTGTGGCTTGATCAGAGCGTCGAGGCCATCTGCTGTAGCGGCGCTCTGTGGATGCCGGAAAGAGCTCCGGCGGAGGTCGAATCCAGAGCTTCTGGGTTCAACCATACAGATCGGTATTCTCTGGCGCTCGCCAAGCGCCCTGCTCACAGACCGCCGCCAACACGGGGGCCTCTCCGAGTCTCGGCGTTGCTATGCGGGCTGTGCTTCGAGCCTCAGCTGACGAATTGCCGTCAGGCCCAGGGCGAGTGTGGCCAGCAGCTGCTCGAAGTCGACCAGAGCGTCCCGCCCGACCCATTCCCGTGCGCCGCGGCTGTAGATCTCGACCCGTGGCTCGGTTCTGCCCTGAAGGACCAGCTGCCTCTCGGCGGCCCATGCCTCGGTCCAACTGCCGAACAGTCCTTCAGGAAGACGGCCATCCTGCAGGGGGGCGAGCTCGAACGGGGCCTCGATGCACAGGCGGACCTCTTCGAACAGCTCGAGGGTTTGTTGGCTGCTGAGGGGGGTGGCAGTGTTGCGCCGGCACAGCTGGGCACTGACCCTCAGCTCGAAGGAGATGCGGCCGGCCAGCGAACCGCGCAGCTCCAGCCAGGTCTGTCGGTACCAGCGGCAGCGCAAGGGAGAGAAGAGGCTGCCCTGCTTGCGCGTGACGAAGCGCCGTTGGTCTATGTCCCGGAAGTCGAAACGGACCGACAAGGTGCCGGGGAGATCGTCACCCAACGCGCGCAGCAGCAGGCGGATGGTGTCGATCTTGCGGTCCTCGACGTCGAGATCCCGATACCATGCGGAGATCCCGTAGCTTGCCGCCGCGAGCGATGCCAGAATCGGCAGGGCGAGGTAGGCCGTCCGGGAAGGCTGCACGACCAGCAACAGGATGTCGGCGAGCAGAAACAGCAGCAGCAGAGCAAAGACCGATAGCCACAACCGCATGTTGCGTTCGACGCCTTTGTCTGCGCGGAAGACCCCGTCCATCAGGGTCTGGATCGTGCGCGCACTGCCGTGGAGCTCGAGCTGTCTAAGAAGTTTGACGGGGACCTCCGGCAGAGCCTGCTCAGAACCAGCGTTGGCGGGGGGCCTCTTCGGAGCCTCCGAAGTCGACTTCAAGCTCGAGCGTCTCCCCGTCCCTCACTATGCGCAGGCTGTGCTTGCCCTGCAAGTCGCCCAGGGCCCCGCGCAACGACCGCAGCCCGTCCATGGCCTTGCCGTCCAGAGAGACAATGGTATCGCCGACCTGCAATCCCGCCCGCTCGGCGGGGGTGTCTGCCAGCACGCTGGCGATGACCAGGCTGCCCTGTTCGAGCGTGATGCCCAGCTTGGGTTTCTGGCCCTGGCCGCGTTGGCCTCCGAACAACTCGCCGAGGCTGTCGAGGTTGAGGCCGAGCGCCTGGAGCATCTCCTTCCAGTCCATGCCGCCCATCGGCACCTCGGCGAAGATCGGCGCGCCGTCCTGGTTGGCGACCTCTTCGACGAAAGCGAAGGACAGCCGGGCGATGTCCTCGGCGCCCTGCTCATCGAGTTTCTCGGCGACATCGCCGGGACGGTGGTAGTCGCTGTGCAGGCCAGAGAAGATGTGCACGACCGGGATGTTCTTCTGGTAGAAGGAGTAGTGGTCGCTGTTGGGGGTCATCTCCTCGACGAATTCGAGCTCGAGTTGCAGAGCCTCGCCATGGGTGTTGACCATCGCGTCGAAACCCGAGCCTGTGCCGGTGCCGTAGACCTTGATGGGGCGGCCTTCGAGCCGGCCGATCATGTCGAGATTGCACATGGCGACGACTTTGTCGAGGGGGATCAAGGGGTGCTTGCAGAAGAACTCTGAGCCGAGCAGGCCCCGCTCTTCGCCGTCGAACATCATGAACAGCACACTACGGCGCGGGGGATCGAGGCTCAACCCCTCGGCGATCTCGAGAACCCCTGCCGTACCCGAGGCGTTGTCGTCCGCGCCCCAGTGGATGCTGCCCCCGGAGAGCGGCGCGAGGCTTCCGCCATGGTTCCCGTGGCCCAGATGGTCGTAGTGTCCCCCGACCACGACGTACTCGTCGCGCAGTAGAGCATCGCTGCCGGGCAGCACGGCGAGCACGTTGCGCATACCCGTACCGAAGTCCTGGAACCAGGTGCCGTCATCGCCAGCAGGTTCGAAGCCGAGTTGTTTGAATTGCTCGGCCAGATACTCACCAGCCAGCCGGCCGCCCTCGCTTCCGGCGCCGCGGCCTTGCATTTCGGGTCCCGCCAGGATGTCTACATGGCCCTGGATCTCCGCAGCTGTGATGCTGCGCAGGGCGTTGGTGCCATCGGCGAGTGCGCACGCGGCCAAGGCCAGCAATGCAATACCCAGACGTTTCATGGACAGCTCCTCTGTGGGGGGATCCGGACCGCGAGCATAGATTTCTGGCGCGGTCCTTCATGGTTGTCCACCCACCCAGGCTGTCCGGGATCAGCCGGCGGTCACCCCCGGCCCCGTCCGACGCGGTGCGTGGCTCAGTTCAACTGTCGGCACTCTCGGAGGTTTCGCTTCCCTTCCATGCGACGCCCGCCCAGCGCTCGGACTCGGATGCGCGCTTGCCGCCGGCCAGCTCGACGAGCTTGTCATCCCATTCGTCTGCGGTCTCCGCGACGGATTTGAAGGATGTTTTCAGCTCTTTGACATCGAGCGTGGAACCGATCAAGCAATGCCGGAACACCACATTGCCCTGGGCGTCGAGCCCAAAGCTTCCAAACGGGTGGGTGACGTTGAGGTCGAGCAACTTCCTCCCCAGGTCTTCGGAGAAACTGGCGCCCTCGACGACATTTGCGGACACCTGGATCAGCAGGTCGCGCGCCTTGTAGGGTTCGGCCCGGATCTCGACGACCGTCGAACCCTGTTTGGCGGCATAGTGGTGCTCGCCCAGGGTCGTAAACAGGACGCCCAGCTCGGCCATCACCTCCTCAAAGCGCTCGAGGGACATGCGACGCATCAAACTCATGACAACTCCTTCGCGTAGTGTCGGTACACCATCTCGCTTGTGGATTGTATTTCTAACGCGTTCGGCATGTCGCGGCAACGGCGAAATTGGCTCGCTACAAGAGCAATTCTTCCGAGAGGGACAACGTCTTGTACGCACGACGAAGTGTGGCGATGGAAGTTTCTTCCAAACATGTCCTGTTGCTGGGGCAACTCGCCGGAATCGGGAAAGGAGCACTTTTTGGGGTTCGCGTATGTTTCAGCCTGACGCGATTGTGGCGCATGGCGGCGCATTGTGGCGTATTTTGGTTTCGGCACTTGCTTTGCAGCTGTTTCATGATCCCAAATAAGTCTAGCTGGCCCCCGGGTCGTGCGCTAAGATCGTGGTGAAACACTTCGTCCATAAAACATGGATCGCATACGCACCTGTGTGGCAAGCGCCCATCGAGGAGATACACCGTGACGGCTCCCAACCGCCGCAGATCCTTTGTCGCCGACGGCAAGGTTCTCTTCAGCTACAAACTCGTCTGGCTTCTGGCGATCGTCAACCTCGCCCTGTTCGGGGTTTTCGCCTACACGGCCCTGCCCGCAATGATGTCGGGTGATGCCAGCCAGATCGGTCTCGGCAACCTGTACCTGCTTGGCCTCGTCACCACGCTGCTGACACTCAGCTGCGTCGGCCTGGCGATCTATTCCGTCGTGCAGTGGCACCGGCTGCTCGGAGCAGCCTACCGTATCCAGACCTCCATCCGTGAGGTTCACACGGCGTTCCGGAATGATGAGAAATGGACCGCAGTGCGTCTGCGGGAAGGCGATCAACTCGTACCTCTTGCAGAGGAAGTCAACGAGCTGGTCAGCGCCCTCGCCGCAGGCGAGCAATCTTGACGGAGGACGGACGTATGCGTGGGCTGCGCTGGTCTCTTCTGGGGATCCTGTTGCTGTGTTTATCGGCGCCGCTTGCGGCTACGACTGTGGTTGCCATGAGCGCTGAAGAGGTCTTTGACCGGGCGGCGACGACTTTGCTGGGCGAAGTGGTCGCGATCGAGGCCGGAGAGACCGACCAGGGAGTGATCTACACGGAAATCAGCGTGCGGGTCGAAGAGTGTTTCTTCAGCAAAGAGGCGCAGAAGGTCGGCGAGACCTACCAATTCGAAGACGGTGTCTTCCGTTTCCGCCAGTGGGGCGGAGTGTTGGGTGAGCGCAAGCTGATGATCCATGGCTCTTCGAGCTTCCGGGTCGGTGAGCGGGTGCTGCTTGCGATCGAAGACTCCCCCGAGTCTCCCGCGCGCTTCTGCGTGGGCCTTGCTCAAGGGAAGTACAGCCTGCACGGGGATCGCGCCCAGCGAGACATGCAGGGTTTGCAGCTGCTCGATGAACAGAGCGGAACGCTCGCCGAAGGCTCGGCAGACGAGACGCCTGTGTCCGAGCTGCTCGATTTCGTTCGGGATCACTATAGCAGGCGATCCCAGGAAGACAGTTCATCCCAGGAAAACCGCTAAGGAGGCTCACAGTGACCTGTCAATCCGATTTGTTGCGTCACGTCATCTCCAAGCGGGCTCTGTTGATGTCTGCGGCGTTTGTCGGGCTCTTGGGAATCTCCCTGTGCTCCTATACGACCTATGCTTTCGTCAAGCTGAATTATCAGTCCGGGGGAATGACCTGGTCGGGAAATGCACCGCAGATCCCGTTTACACTGCGTCGGGCAGGATCGGACAACATCGCCGACGCGAGCGAAGAGGCCGCCATCCGACTGGCTTTCCAGACCTGGAGCGAGGTCGACGGCTCCGGCGTGGTGTTCTACGAAGACCTGGGGCCGAATCGTGACCGCCCTTCGAGCGACTTCTTCGACAACAATCTGCACATGATCACTTTCGACGAGTCGAACGAGACGGGCTTCTTCGGAAGCGTCAGCAGCGGATTGGTCGCGATCACGCCGGTCGAGTTCGTCGGCAATCAGATCGTCGATGCAGACATCATCTTCAACGGCCGCGACTTCAACTTCTCCACGCATGCTGTCGACAATGGGGGCAACACCTTCGATGTGCAGGCGGTGGCCACCCACGAGATCGGCCACTTCGTCGGCCTCGACCACAGCCCTGTCTGGGGCAGTACAATGGTGCCGTTCACGTTCGCGGGCTCGAAGACCCAGCGTTCCCTGCAGCAGGATGACATCGCGGGAGCTGTCAGTCTCTACCCGGTCGCTTCCGGCACCGGCAGCGTCACCGGAATCTGGCAGACCGCTAGCGGCCAACCGATCATCGCCGGCCACGTGGTTGCGGTGGATCAAGATGGCATTCCGCAGTCGACCAGCCTGACGGCCAACGACGGACGGTTTACGATCGCGGGTCTGCCCTTTGGGAGCTATACGGTCTACGTTGAGCCGCTCGATGGGCCAGTGACGCAGACCAATCTGTTCCAGGCTGCTGCCCCCACGCTAGATTTCACTACGACCTTCGCGGGCGGCAACAACTCGGCAATCGAGTTCTTCGTCGCTGCGGGCAATCAAGTTGACCTGCAGACGCAGACGGCGCTGCCGAACCCGAGCGGGGCGAAGGTCAATATCACGACGCTCAACCAGGGCAACATGGCCCTCGGCAACATCGGCCGCAGCCTGGCGATCTCCTTCGGAGGGACCGGACTGACGCCGGACAAGACGCTGATCATCGGCAGTGGTAATGGCGACGTTGAGGTCACCAGCGCGGTGTTCCAGGGGTCGCTGGTTACGGCGACTCTGTTCGTCAACGCTTTTGCCAAGCCGGGCCTTCGCTGTGTCGTCGTGCGCAACGCTGCGGGCGACAACGTCGGCATCCTTACGGGTGGTTTTGAGGTCGCACGGCCGGCGCCGAGCATCTCTTCGATTGCGCCCGTGGAGGGGTCGACGTCGGGCGGGACATCGGTCGAGATCAACGGTGAAGATTTCGAGCAGGGCTCCAAAGTCGTGTTTGGTGATGTGGTCTCTCAAGCGGTGCAGTTCGCCTCACAGAATCGCCTGGTCGCGACCGCCCCCGCCCGCACGGCCGGTGCTGTCCCGCTGACCGTGATCCATCCCAATGGCCAGTCGGCCAAGTACAACAGCTTCACCTACGTCGGCTCAACGACACCCGCGCCGACGCCGGATCCGACGTCCCCTCCGCCCTCGAACAGCCAGCCGGCTTCGTCCGACGGTGGTGGCGGTGGCGGTGGTGGCGGTGGCTGCTCGACGGATGGTGGCCCCGCTTCGCCCCTGTCTTGGCTGCCGGTCATCGGGCTGTTGCTGCTGCCTCTGGTGCGCCGTCTGCGCCGGGTGGCCGTGCGCTGACGCTTGGCTGGCGCTTTGGAATGAACAGCGGCTGACCCCTGGGTCAGCCGTTTGCTTATGGTGGGGGCGCGGCGCAGCCAGCGGAGATTGCAGGATGGCCGCGCACCGTGGCGGCAGGCCGCTGGACCGGCAGAGATGCCTTCGACACGGCTCTCGGACCACGGTCCTCTTCGGAGTCGGGGTCGGGGTCGGGGTCCAGAGCTCCTGACATAGGGGCGAGCCAACCGGCCTGGATGGCGATGGGCGACCACTATCCGTTGCGACCGCTTCCAACTACGTCGACCACGTACGATATCGAAGACGTCCTCTGTAGCGGCGCTCTGCGAGCGCCGGAAAGAGCTCTGGCAAAGGTTGCTTCCAGAGGTTCCGGGTTCACCATACGGATCGGTTTTCTCTGGCGCTCGCAGAGCGCCCTGGTCATAGACCGACGCTACAGGCGGTTCTCAGCCGATCGAAGGCATAGACCAAACCTGTCCCAAGAATCCGAAGCGGAGTCTCAATAGAAAATTGACTATGTCAGGAGCTCTGGGGTCGGGATCGGGATCGGGATCGGGATTGGTGTCGGTGTCCGGATCCGGTCCCGTGTCCGACGTCGGCGGCAGGGTCTGTTCCCTGAGACAGTCTCTGTGAGCGCAGGAAGGCGCGTGCGCAGCGGCAGCTGCGAAGATCTGGGGAGACTCCGTCCGGATCGGTGTTCCCGTCGGTCATAGACCGACGCTACAGCCGGTGGAAGGCGCGTGCGCAGCGGTTTCTCCCGTTCGTAGCGGCGCTCTGTTTCACGATGACTCCTAGCACCGCGCCGGGGCCGTTTCCCCCAGCTCTGCGCCCATCAACAGTGCCCCGATCAGGAACGGGATGTAGCAGGTGAAGGTGCGCCAGACGATGACCAGCGCGGCCGCCTCGGCCTCGGGCAGAATACTGCTGAAGATGTAGAGGCCGCCGCCTTCGGCCAGTCCTGCGCCGCCGGGAGTGGGGGCCATGTAGACCATGACGACATAGAGGGCTCCTAGCAGGGACAGCTCGCTCCAGCTTGCCGTGCTGCCCAGGCATGGGGCGAGGAAGACGATCAGGCCCATGAAGATCGCGATGTTGCACAGGGTGGCGACGAAGGCCGACAGGCCCCAGAGCTTCGGCCCTCGCAGGTAGAGGCCGAGGTCATAGGCGGTCTCTTGGAGGACACCGTCCAGCCAATGGAGCAGCCGTCTCCAACCACGCAGTTTCTGGTCCGACTCGGCCTTGTGCAGCGACCCGAGCAGCTTGCCGATCAGCCGCGCAGCCCGTTCGGGGAACAGGGCGATCAGCGCCATAAGCAGCAACAGCGCGCTCAAACCCAGCCCGCTTCCGGCGAGCACGGCGCGGATGACGCCGGTCACCGTCTCTGAGGGAGCCCACAAGAGCAGTCCCACGGCGATGGGGACCAACGCGTAGAAGCCCACCAGGCCTTTGATGAGCGCGATCGCAAGAGCCCGCGAGCCGTCGTAGCCGCGGCGCTTGAGCAGCCAGGCCACCGCGGGGGGTGCTCCCCCAGCGCCCGGGGTCACGAAAGCCACGTACAGGTTGATCAACGCTACCCGCACGCCCAACATCCAGGGCAAAGGCGTGCTTAGCGTTCGGGCGACAAGTGTGTAGCGGGAGGCGTCACAGGCGACGTCTGCCAACAGGAAGCCCAGGCAGACCAACAGCTGCCAGAATTTCAGCCGTGCTAGCGAAGCGACCACCGCGCCGAAACCCCCAGCCGCGTAGATCAGGTAGCCCAGCGATGCCCCGACCAGAACCACCGGCACCAGCTTGAGCCAGCGTTTTCCTGCCGCGGGAGGCGCGGCAGCCAGGCGAGAGGAGGAAGTCTTCTCGGGGGCAGCGTCCATGAAGACCTCAGAGCAGGGGAGAGAAGAGCGCGTAGAAATTCTGCAGCACCTGGGTCAGCAGCGGCCACTGTTGGACATCTTCAATCTTCACCTGGGAGGACTTCCGCAGGTCGGCCTCGAAGTTGTCCGTCAAGGTCCGCGCCAGGGTCTGATCGAGGAAGCAGAGGTTGGTCTCAAAGTTTGAGACCAGGCTACGAGGATCGAGATTGCATGAGCCGACGCTGCACCACAATCCGTCCGCGACGACGGTCTTTGCATGCATGAGTCCACCCTCGTATTCGTACAACTCCGCGCCCGCGCGCAGCAGCTCGTGGTAGAAAGTCTTGGAGGCCGTGCGCACAATCACGTGATCGGTCCAGAACGGCAGCAGTACCCGCACCTTGACGTCTCTGCGGGCCGCCAGCAGCAGAGCGCTCAGCAGGGCGTCATCGGGCAGGAAATAGGGGACGCAGATATCCAGGCTCTTCCGGACGCCGGTGAAGACCGCGAAGAAGACATCCCGCAGCGCGCCGAGGGTGTTGTCCGGACCGCTCGAGACGACCTGGGCGGGAACAATCCCGCACGGATTGACGCCTGACAGGTAGCGTTCAGCGACCAGTGCGACGTCGGTGGCGAAGTACCAGTCGTCGAGAAAGACCTCCTGCAATTGGCGGGCGACCGGGCCCTGGCAGAAGACGTGGGTGTCGCGCCAGTGCTCGTGCTTGATCCCGATGCCGAGGTACTCGTCGCCGACGTTCAAGCCCCCGACAAAGCACTCTTTGCCATCGATGATCAGGTTCTTGCGATGGTTGCGGAAGTTGATCTCGAAGCGCCGCTTCAGAGGATTGGTCGGGTGGAATTCGGCGGCCTCCACACCTGCCTCCACGATGCGCGCCAGGTGTTTTTTCTTGAGGGAGTAGCTGCCGATCGCGTCGTACAGCAAGCGCACCTCGACGCCGCGCTCGGCTGCGCGCCTCAGAACCTCAAGAAAGCGCTCTCCTGTCGCATCGAGCCGGAAGATGTAGAACTGCACATGGACGTGGTCCTGAGCACCATCGATCGCCTCGAACATGCGCGCATACGTTGCTGGAGCGTCGATCAGCAGTTCGACGCAGTTGCCTCCGACCCATGGATTGCAGGAGAGCGCCTGGGTCAGGCGCAGGAAGTGCCCGCCGAACATCTCTTGCAGGTGCTCGGGCAAGGGCAGGGAGAAATCGGCCGCTGCGTCGGCGTAGTGGTTGGCCAGGATCGAATCGAAGCGCTTGCGGGATGCGCTGAGCCGCAGGGCCCGCTTGCGGTACATCCTGCCGCGGCCAAACAGGAAATAGCTGAGCACACCCACAACGGGCAGGATCAGCACCAGGAAGATCCAGAGCACCGCCGCCTCGGGTTGGCGCCGTCGACTGAGGATGCTCACGATGGCCACACCCGCCAGCGTGTAGCTGCAGGCGCCGAGCACAAGATAGATTTCCCACATGACGAGGTTCCCCGTGACGGGTTACGACTTTACCGTATGGGCGGCGCCCTTGGTAGCCGGCGCCTGTTTCCCGCAGGCGGGGAGGGACGACACGCTCGGGAAGCGGAGCAATCCCCAGCAGCGTCGGTCTACGACCGACGTGAAGAGCGATCGGGCTGGAAGGAGCCATCTTCCTCGCAGGCTCGGGATATGGCATCCTTCTGCACGCACGTGTTGCTGGAGGTGGTAGCCTTGAGATTCGGTGCCTGCATGCTCTACTGGTCCGCATGGGCTTTTGCGCTGGCTGCTCATCCCGTGAGCGCCTACGAAGGCAACCTGAACTGGGTCCTCGGCGACATCAAGTTGCCTGTCGCCGGCCGCAAGGGACAGCTCGACAGCGACAACTACCAGGCCATCATCGATGGGCTCAAGAGCCATCTCCATTGCAACGGCCTGCGGCTGCACATCGACCTGTCGATCGAAGATCCCGCTGACTATCCGCAGCTCTACAAGCTCGTCATCGACTACGCCCGGGCGCAGTCTCTGGTGATCTACGCAAATCCCCTGGGCACAGGCAAGCACGGCTTGAGCAAGGGGCAGCTGGTCGAGCGGGTCACGCGCTATGCGAACCACTTCCAGCCGCGTTTCCTGGGCCCGTTCAACGAGTCAGGCTACCAGCCGGTGGTCATGAAGCAGATCGCCATGCAGATCAGGGCCGGGCTGAACTACGATCCGCAGATCGTGGGTCCCGACTGCCAGCATGTCCGCAACAACCTGACAAAGATCCAGAACAACCCAGGCATGCGTGCCCAGTTCGACATCATCGGAGCGCACAACGCAGTCAAGGACAACGGGGCGACGCCCTGGGCCTGGTGGAAACTCCGGCAGGTCGCCGGAAAGGAGACCTGGTCTACGGAAAACCCCCGCCCTTGGAGCTTGACGAACGAGGATGGCCTTGAGGTCGGGGTCAAAGCCGTGATCGACACAGCCGGACCGATCTCGGGTCTCGTGCTTTATCTCGCCTATCCTGGTTGCGTAACTGAGGATGGCTCCCTGACTGACAAGGGCCAGGCGATCGTCCAGGGCATCGGGGAACGCGAGGACCCTTGAGGCTGAGCGATCGCCGGAGAACGGTACTCTTGACGTTTCGATGTCCCGGTCATCAAGCGGCGAGTCTTCCTGAGGCTTTGACAGCCGCTAGAACCCTGCGCTGTTGACCCGCTCCCGTTGCCCGGCCTCCAGCCAGCCGGGCCCGCTGCTCCCAGTTGGACTCCGAATCCGAACCCGAATCCGAACCCGAATCCGATCCCGAATCCGAACCCGAACCTGGACCGGATCGCGAACCCGAATCCCTCAAGTTGACCAGTTTGGGTCGCGGTCTCGCATTGTAGAGCCATCGTGTAGAGGTAAACTGGGTCAGCTCAGGCTAGCGTTTACGGCATCAGCGTCGGCAAGATCCGACGCTCCTGCAGCATCGAGGATCCGACACTGAAGGTCGGTTGCCGCGGTCAATGCGAAGTTCTTCTCGGCGTGAGAGAGCTGATTGAGCTGGCAGATCGGTCAGCGCGGACTCTGCTGTGTATTGCAGATTGGCTCGGCTTAGTCGGGATTCCAACTCGCGGTTGAGGAAGAGGGAAAGCACGCAGAGCGTGATATGGGCACGGGCCGCTCACGGTTCAAGGCTCATAGCCGATGGCCGTTGGCCCAGTTCTGCGGTGTCGGCGGGCTCTCGCAGGTGATGGAGCGGGCCTGGCAGTTGTAGAAAACCGTGCTGGCGCCGGTCCAGCCATGTCCTGTGCGGCTATTGCCGCGGTTCCTCACGTTCAGCGCGCCATCGGTCTCGAGGTTGTCATAGAGGGTGCCCGACGCGCAGGGGTCCACAGTCGGAGTGGGGGTGCACGGCCCTGCAATCGAGAAAGACATTGGGACCGGCGACCGTGCTGTGCATGACGAAGTCGTGGCGTCCCTGGAAGCTCTCACAGCGCATCACCAGGTTCAGTTGGCCGGTCAAGGCGAAGGCGTAGTGCCGGGCACCGCTGATCTTGGAGACGGGCTCGAGGCAGGCGCTGTCCTGGATCGTGACATGGGAAGCCTGGCGGCCGACCTCGACGGCCGCGTAGCCGTAGTGGACGGCGACGATGTCCCGCACCCAGGCGTTGTCGGCGGCGTCGAGCTCGATGAAACTCCAGGCGTGCTGCTCTTCGCCGGCGCAGGGTCGGTGGCCGGGCTCTTGGGCTCGGGGGTCTTCGACTTGTCACCCATCGCTTCCTCCTTGGCCCGGGCCAGGGCCGCCGTGAATCCTGTGCCGTTGGTCTTCGCCCGGCCGCGCTTGCAGACCGTGGTCCGGTCGAGATGACAGCCGTGCAAGATCGCCTGGCCGTCGCGGAACTCAGTCAGCTCTGGGCTTGTAGCGAGCCTCGATCGACAGTTCCTTGTCGCAACTGCCGCGTTGGACCTCGTCCCAGAGCTCGACGGCCTGGGGGTATTGCTCTTTGACCTTGAAGGCGCCGTGCAGCTCGGCGCGGCCTTCCGCGCGGTGTACCCAGCCGTCCACGGGCGTGGCGATCGTGTAGTGCACGTGGTGGATGTCGTTCAGAGACTGTCTCACGGAACAGACCCTGCCGCCGACATCGGAACCGGACACCGGACACGGATCCGGACACCGACATGGATCCGGACACCGACGCCGACGCCGATCCCGTGCCCGATCCCGACACCGATCCCGACCCCGACACCGATCCGTACGGCCAAGCCAGAATCCATGGATTCAGCATTCGCCAGGGCTCCTTCCGGCGCTCACAGAGCGCCGCTACAGAAGACGGATTCGAATCCTGTGCGCTTTCACGTAGCAGCAGGCAGTCGCAACGGATAG
>JAJDCP010000057.1 GCA_029260765.1 Planctomycetota bacterium | reverse complement strand
GGTGAACCCAGAACATCTGGATGGGACCTTTGCCAGAGCGCCTTCCGGCGCTCACAGAGCGCCGCTACAGAAGACGGACTCGACTCATGCGTGCTTGACAATGTTCGAGACGGTCGCAACGGATAGTAGCCGCCAAGACCCGTCCAGGCCCTTTGCATCGAACCCGTGTCAGGAGCTCTGGAGTCAGCGAGGAGGAGTGAACCCTGCCCCCGCTTCTGGTGGTACAACCGGAGCCGTTGACGGCGCTGTCAGTTGGCCGACTCCAGCCGCTGCCGGAGGCGCTGGCGGCCCACCCAGCGGGTCAGGTGGTCGGCGTTCAGGGCCTCGACGTCTGGGTTGGGCGGACCGTCAGGGTAGGCCTGCATGGAGTTGGAGGGCAGGGGAAGGACGGTTTGGCCCGCCCCTACGTTCAGATCCCCGTCCTTGACCCAGCCGTGCGAGAACAGCAGGTAGTGGCGGCGCCAGCCTTCGGGTACGGGTTCGAGACCCGCCAGGGGGAAGCGCACCCGCAGCTGCTCGCCGTCGCCGAAGACCACCATGCGGTCGTCGACTTTGCCGAGCAGGGCGGAAACCTCGCCGAAGGCACTGCGGAAGCCCTCCATCTCCTGCCAGACCAGAGCCACCTCGCGGCCCTGGCTGTCCACCCGCCAGGGATGCGGGCGCAGGTCGCTGCGGTCGAAGACCAGCGGCCCGCGGACTCCCGACCAGGAGGCGCGGGCAAAACCTCCGAAGGACAGCCTGGCAAAGGCGGGCGCGACCCTCTGGACACGCGGCTCGGCGGCGCTGCGCCGGCCGACCAGGAGCTGGTCCCAATAGACTTCGAAGTTGGTGCTCAGCCGCACCCGGGGGTCGCGGGGATTGAGCTCTCCGCTGAGGTCGATCACCAGCGGCTTGGTCTTGCCGGCGGGCAGGCCCGCATCGTCGCACACCAGCCGCCAGCCGCCTTGGCCGTCTGCGACTTCCAGGCGCGGAAACAGGGGTCTGGCTGTGGGGTCCTGCGCGCGGGCCACGTTGATGCTGGTGTTCGACCAGTGCAACCAGCCGAGCAACAGGAGCTGTGGATGCGGGTCAGCGGCCAGCTCCGCAGGCAGCTCGAGCTCAATGCTATGGGAGGCGACGCCGCCCGGGTAGTAACCGCGCTCCGGAAAAGCCTGCAGGTGTACGCCGTCCAGCGTACGCACCTCGTCGAGTCGTGATTGTCCTGCCACGCGCACGTCCACGGGCGGGCGTAGATCCTCGAGCAGGCACAACTGCAGCCCGTCCACCATCTGCCGTGCCCAGCGGTCCGCGCTGCCGACCCAGACGCCTTCAGGGGCGTCGACCGCGACCAGGCCACAGGCATCGTAATAGGCCACCTCGCGCAGCTCTTCGCTGATCAGCAGCTCGATGGCTCCATCGCGAGGCTGCAACCAATCGGGGAGCAGCAGGTATTCGTCCGGGTCGGCGGGCGCGTAGATGCCCGGAGCCACCAAAAGCCCCAGCGGGCTGGTTCCGATCAAGTCGGTCACGAAGCGCTCACGCTGGCCATCCCAGGCATACAGGAAGGGGCAGGAGCCCTCGAGGCGCATCACCAGCTCGAGATCGTAGCTCTGGCCCGCCTCGAGATCGAAGCGGTATTCGCTGATGCCGTTGGGCCAGGTGGCCTGGAGCAGGGCCGGCGTCTGCCCGCCCAGCCCCAGCTCGAGGTAGGGGCCCTGGGCCACGCGGGTCTGGACACGATCTCCGCTGAACAGGCGCACCAGCGCCCCGCGTGCGTCGGGCGGGGCTTTGCCGGTCGGGGCCTTGAGCCGCAGGCCCAGCCAGTCCTGGTCAGCGCCGCGCAGGCTCCAGCAAACAGTCGACTGCAGATCCCAGGCCAGCAGCTCGAGGTGATGGTCGCCGTCGAGGTCTGCGACCAGGCAGTCTGTCAGGGGCTGGGCCCGCTGGGGAAGCAGCCGCGGCTCAGCACGAAACAGGCCGTCCCCGAGGTTCTCCAGCGCCCACAGGCCCGAAGCGGTGGCGGCGCCCGCCGCGAGCAGGTCCAGGTCGCCGTCGCGGTCGAGGTCGGCAAGCTGTGGAGAGCCGGTGGGGGCGTGAGCCGAACTACAGGCATCGGCGATCGGATCAGGCCGCAGGCCATCGGAGCTGCCTCGCAAGAAGCGCCAGCCCTGGGGCCCGCTCGCGAGCAGGTCGAGCTGGCCGTCGCCCGTGTAGTCCGCCACCTGCAGCTGTTGGATGCCGGGGGGCAAGACCTGCGACGCTCCGAACGCGAACCTGCCCTGCCGCAGGTTGAGCGCGCAATCGAGACTGTCGGCGCCTGCCATGACCAGCTCACGGTCGAGGTCTCCGTCGAGATCGATGGCCGCGGCAGCGCGCCAGCGTCGGCCCGGCTTACGCAGCAGTGCGCGGAGCGGCGCCAGGCCCGCTGGGCCGCGGTTGAGCATCAGGCTGAGGCTGTCGCTGCCGTCGAGCAGGAGCAGGTCGAGGTCTTGATCATTGTCGATGTCGTCGACGAGCACCTGTGTCCAGGACCCAGGCAGCCAGTGTTGCTGCTGCCATTGCCCCGCCTGCAGAGCGAGGATCCCCACGCCTCCGCGGCAGCGCAGCACAACCTCTTGCAGCAGGTCGCCGTCGAGGGCGCAGGCCAGGCCTTCCTGAACGTCGGGGAGCGCGAGGCTCTGGATCTTGGCAGGCCCATCCGGGGGAAGCCAGACCAGCTGCTCCGCGCCACACGCGAGCCAGCCGACGCGGACGCGCAGGCTGTCGCCGCCCGCGCTAACTGGAACGACTGCCCGCAGCCCGGACAACAGGCCAGCAGGTGGGTCGCGGGGCTCGAGTTGCAGAGCTGGCTGCGCGAAGGCCGCACGCTTCCTGAGCTCCCAACTCAGTGGCGCGCGCAGGGCGCGCAGCTCGAGGCGTTCTTGCAGCAGGGCCGCATCGGTACGGAAGCGCGGTGCGGCGCGCACCAGGTTGCACAACACCTGGATGGCATAGGGAACTTCGGCAGCGCCAACAGGTTGGAGCGCAGCGGCCGCCAAGCGTGCGTCCTCGAGCACCGCTGGGTCGTCGAGCACCTTCCCCAGGCTTTCAACCAGCGCGGGCACCTGGGCTCGGTGCTCGGCATGCTGCGAGGCAGCGCAAGCGCGCAACCATGCGCTGGCCAGCGCGAGGTTGTCTGGCCAGGCCATGAACGCCTGCTGCATGAATTCGATCCCACGTGCGTCTTCGCCAACCTGGGGCGCGAGTTTGGCGGCTTGATACGCCAGAGCTGCCTCGGGGCTGTGCGCGTAGGCGCGCAGCAAGGCCCGCCATTGCTCCTGGGGATCGTTGCGTTCGTAGCTGAGGGCGGCGGCGAGCCGCTGGACGGCAGCGCCTCCTTCAGCCTCGCCGGTCTGCTGAAGCCAGTGCAGAGCGACGTCGAGAGACTCCTGCCGGTACGCGTTCAGGGCGAGATTGAAAGCCGCGGCCGGCTCGTGGGGCTCCAGCCGCCGAAGCTCACTGAATGCGCCATGCGCCTGACTGAAAGCCTGAATCTCCAACCAGGCGGCGCCCCGTTCGAGCAGCGCACAGGCCCGTGCGCGGCGGGAGACGGGCCGCGGCGTCTCGGGTTCCTGGCCCGCCGGAGCATCGCCGCAACCCGCAAGGACAAGGCACACGACCAGGAGCAGGCAGGCCCGCCAGCGCATCTATTCTTCTGCCAGGATCGAGGCGACGACCTGGGCAAGACTCTCCGTCTCGAGCGCCCCCGCCTGGACGAAGCGTACCAGTCCGTCGCGCATGACCACCGTCAGGGGCACGGCTCCTGCCGGAACGCCCGCCATGGCAGCAAAGGGCTGCTGGGTCGCGAGGTCGCCCTCGAACAGCTCGAAGCCTTGCCAGGGAGCCAAGCTGTTCTCTGCCCCGGGGTCGAGGTTGACGGCCAGGCAGCGCAGCTCGGGAAGCTCTTTGCTGAGCCGCAGCAGGGCAGGCTGTTCGCTGCGGCAGGCCAGGCACCAGGGCGCCCAGAAGTGCAACAGCACCGTGCCCTCGGTCAGCTCTGCCCATTGCAGGCTGTCGCCCTGGGAGTTTTGCAGCAGCACCTCTGGGGCCGGAAGAGACAGGCGGCCCAGCCTGGCAGGTGAACCGCGTGCGTTCTCGTTGCGGGGGCGGAGAGCGCTGCCTGGGCTGGCGAGCCCTTCGCCTTCCCGCAGAGTGTAGCGGCGGTTGGTGGCCAGGGGACCGAAGCGCTGTCTCAGACCTGACGGCCACACCAGCTCGAGGCTGTCGGCCTGTTGGGCAGCTCCCATACCGAAATGCAGCGTGGCCGCGTTCTGCGAGAGAAATCCCTCGCCAGCAGCCCTGTGCCGCAGCTGGCTGCGTCCCTGCGCGTGCACGATCAGCTGGGCTCCGAGCGCGCTGCCCGAGCTGGCTTCCAGGTCGAGTTGCAGCACGCGTCCTTGCCCGGGCGTGTCATTGCGGTAGATGATCACGCTGGGCAGGTTCCGGTTGGTGACGACCAGGTCGAGGTCTCCGTCTCCGTCGAGATCGCCCGTGGCCGCGCCGCGCGCATCGGCCCGGTGGTCGAGTCCCAAGACCGCGCCGATCTCGTCGAAGCGGCCGTCGCCGCGGTTCTGGAACAGCACATTGGGCTCGTTGCCGCTCCAGGACGCTCCCTCTTCGGCCAGCAAGCGGAAGTGCTCGCGGTGGCCCAGGTCGCGGCCTTGAGCGCTTCCCCCCAGCTCGGGCGCCAGAACCTGGCGCCAGAACACGCTTCACGTATCCCTGGCCGAAGCCCCGGTATAGAAGCCGGCCGCGCAGAAGACATCGCTGTCGCCGTCGGCGTCGTAATCGAAGGCCGTGCCTCCCCAGGCCCAGAAGGCAGGTTGCGTGCCCGAAGAGACGGTGCCGTCGCTGTAGCTGCCGTTTCCCTGGTTGAGGAGCAGGGTGTTGCCCTGCGAGAAGCGGCGGTACAGCTCGGCCTGGGCGGGATCGCCGCGGAAGTCGTCGAGCCGCGTGATGCGGTTGCCCGCGAACGACTGCATGTTGGAGATGTACAGGTCGAGATCGAGGTCGTTGTCGAGGTCGCAGAACAGCGCCGACATGCCATTGCCGTGGTCCTGCGCGCCCAGGCTCGCGGCCTGGTCGCTGAAGTGCCCCTGGCCGTCGTTCCTGAACAGGTTGTTGGGCCCGTAGTCGTTGGCGACATACAGGTCGAGGTCACCGTCGTTGTCGTCATCGGCCCAGCAGGCCGCGTAGCTCCAGCGCGTGGCCGCTTCTTGCAGGCCGGCTTCCTGATTGGCCAGGCGGAACTTGCCCTCACCCAGGTTGAGGTAGTAGTGGTTGGGGCCGCCGTTGTGCGCATCGATGTAGCTCTCAGGCTGATGCTCGGTGTCGATCAGCCCGTAGTTGCAGGCGAAGATGTCGGGCAGGCCGTCGCCGTTGCCATCGCCTACGACCAGAGACTCCCAAGCGCCGTCCCCGCCCTGCACCGCCGACGCCTCGAGCACGAAGCGCCCTTCACGCTGCAAGAACAGCCGAGGGCCTTTGTCTTTGAGGCCGATCAGCAGATCGAGCTTGCCATCGAGGTCTGCGTCGAAGAAGACCCCGCAGTTGCTGCCGCTGCGCAGAAGATTCAGCTCGAGGCCGACGGCGCTGGTGGCATCTTCGAAGTTCCCGCGCCCGTCGTTGCGATACAAGCGCGCCGGGGCGTGCAGGCGCGGCAGGAAGATGTCGCAATCGCCGTCGGCATCGAAGTCCTGCAGTGCCACGCCTCCGTCGGTGTACAAGGCCGTGGGGCTCTGGTCGTAGCCGGGAGGGAGGACCTCGGCGGTGACATCGTGGAAGTACGGCCCGGGGCCGAGCACACTGCTGGCCTGCTCGATGCGCAGCTGACAGACCCGCCAGGGTTGGCCGTCTTGCTGCGAGAAGCGCAGCACCAACAGAAAACGGTCCTGCCGCAAACCCCCGTCGGGGGGAACGCCGCGCAGCCAGAGCGCCTCACGGGTCTCGAGCACCTTCAGTGCGGCGTCGTTCTGGAGCACATCCACCTGCCAGGTGTGCTGCTCGAGATGCTGCAGTGGCCCGAGCGCCTCGCGGTAGCTCGCCAGGTCTGTGCGCAAGGCCTCGAGCTCGAGCGCGGCTTCCACCTCGACCCAGGTGGCACGACGCACGCCCGCAGGGCTGGGCGACGTGGCCTCGAGCCGACCGGACAAGCGCTCGGCGCGGAAGTCAGGGGTGAAGATGCTGTCGGCGAGCGTAGCCGTTCCCTGAAGGGCCGCGTAGATCTGCTTCTTCAGGGGTTTGGCCTCACCGCTCCAACGTTCGGCCACGAACGTGTCTGTGGGGGTCGGCGTGGCGGAGTCGCCGCAGCCGAGAACCAGGCAGGTTCCGAGGAATACTAGCAGGAGTCGCATCGTCGTCTTCTCAAACAGGAATCGCGCCCATAGTAGTATCAAGTTGGCGGAGGCAGCCGCAAGATCGTGGCCTCTTTGAGTTTGAACGACGTTTCCAGGGCGCCTCCCAGCTCTTCGGCGAAGGCCAGCGCGCTGTCGTCGAAGACGCGGATCTCGCCGGAGTAGGTCGCGCTGCTCTCGACCCGCGCGACAAAGGTCGATGCCCCGTGATTGCCTTCTTTGTGGAAGACATCGTAGGTCTTGCGGGCCCAACCTGCGCGCTGCAGCTTGAAGCCGTGCTTGGCGGCGAGTTGCTCGACCAGTTTGTCGAGCCGCTCGTCATCCGACTCTTCGTTGCGTACCACGCGGACCATGCACCAACCTCCCTGCCTGTTCCAAGGTATCCGAGCACGGGCAGCGCGTCAATTGAGGCTTGCGTGCGTTTCCGAGCCAGATTAGCCTGAGTGGCTCCACTGAACGGAATGTTTCTCGCGATGCAGGTCTATCTCGAGTTGATGCAGGACATCCTGGCCCACGGGGTGCGCAAAGAGGACAGAACCGGCACGGGCACGCTCAGTGTCTTCGGGCGGCAGCTGCGCTTCGATCTCGCGCAGGGCTTTCCCGCAGTGACGACCAAGAAGCTGCATCTGCGCTCGGTGATCCATGAGCTGCTCTGGTTCTTGCGAGGCGAGACCAACGTAGCCTACCTCAAGCAGAACAAAGTCGGCATCTGGGATGCCTGGGCGGATGAGAAGGGGGAGCTCGGGCCGGTGTACGGCGTGCAGTGGCGCTCGTGGCCCAAACCCGACGGCTCGTCCGTCGACCAGATCGCGGGCCTGGTCGAGGGGCTGCGCGCCAACCCTGATTCGAGGCGCCACCTGGTCAGCGCGTGGAACGTCGGCCTGCTCGACAAGATGGCGTTGCCGCCCTGCCATGTACTGTTCCAATTCTATGTCGCTGACGGGCGCTTGTCCTGCCAGCTCTACCAACGCAGCGCCGATGTGTTTCTCGGGGTGCCGTTCAACATCGCTTCCTACGCGTTGTTGACCTCGATGCTGGCGCAGGTGACGGGCTATCAACCCGGAGAGTTCATCCACACCTTCGGGGATGTGCACCTGTACACCAACCATCGCGAGCAGGCGCGTCAACAGCTTGAGCGGACGCCGTTTCCCTTGCCGCAGTTGTGGCTGAATCCCGAGATTCGGGACATCGACGCCTTTGGCTACCAGGACATCCGGATCGAGAACTACCAGAAACACCCGGCGATCAAAGCGCCGATCGCGGTCTGAACCGTGCGTGTCTCGATGATCGCGGCCCTGAGCCGCAACCACGTGATTGGCCGTGACGGGGGGCTGCCCTTTCACCTGCCGAGAGATCTGCGCCACTTCAAGCGTATGACGCTAGGCAAGCCCTGCATCATGGGGCGGGGCACCTTTGAGTCTGTCGGGTGCAAGCCTCTGAAGAAGCGCTTCAACATCATCCTGAGCCGTTCGCTGTCTCAGGTTCCCGAGGGGGTTGGTCTCGCCCGGACTCCTGAGGAGGCGCTGCGCTTGGCCGCGGATGCGCCCGAGGTGATGGTCTGCGGGGGTGAGTCGGTCTACGCCGCCTTTCTCCCCCTGGCCGACCGGCTCTATCTGACCTGGGTCGACACGGAGCTGGAGGGCGACACCCGCTTTCCCGCCTTCGATCCGAGCACGTGGCGCGAGCTCAGCCGCGAAGACCATGCTGCAGACGAGCGCCATGCCTGGGCGTTCAGCTTTGTGACGCTGGAGCGCGTGCGGTAGCGGCCATTCCTGGAAAGCCGATGGCCGGGCTGTAGCGGCGGTCTGCGACCGCCGGGAATGCCTTTCAGGGCGGTGGGGCCCTCTGCTGTAGCGGCGGTCTGCGACCGCCGAGAATACCGTTCTGAACGGAAGGACCCGAACCTCTGGGGAACGAACTCTGCGTGGGGGCTTCCGGCGCTCACAGAGCGCCGCTACAGGGCTGGTTCCGCGATCCAAGGCTTCTCCCCAACAACAAAGAAACCTCCCCGGCACAGGCCGGGGAGGGTAGCGGGTCCGGAAGGAACGCGCTGGATCAGGCCTCAGCCACAACCAGGTGTTTGCGGCGCAGGCGCAGGTAGGCGAGGGCGCCCAGGAAGAACAGGCCGATCAGGCCCTGACTCTCCGAGGCGTCGGTGACAACCGAGCAGCTCTTGCTGCTGCTCTTGTTGCCCTGAACCTGGGTGGCAATGTTACCACTCAGGTTGATGCTGGTGATCGTTTGGGTTCCACCGCTGTTCGAGTCCACCGTCGCAACTGCGGTCACCGTGCCGGTGGCCGTCGGAGTGAAGGTGATCGAGAAGCTCTGGCTCTGGCCCGAATTCAGGTTGAGCGGGAAGCTCAGACCCGAGAGGGTGAACGTCGAGCTACCCGAAAGCGTCAGCGAAGAAACAGTCAGCGTGCCCGTGCCGACGTTGGTCACGGTCCAGATCGCGGTGATCGGCGAAGTGGTGCTCGGCGCGCTGAAGTTGGTCGCACCCGTCACGCCCAGAGCCGGTTGGCCGGCGACGGCCTGGCCGGTACCCGTGACGGTGATGGTGTAGCTGCCTTCGTCGGCGTCATCGTTGGCGATCACGACGTCGAAAGAGTACGGATTGACCGCGCCCACCGCGTACTGCACGGTGAACGAAGACGAGTTGCCAGCAGTGATCGTGCCCGAAGGCGAGGTCGACAGCGTGGGCGTCGTGACGTTCACCAGGTTGGCGAAGGTGACACCCGACACGGTCAGGTCACCGTTGCCGGTGTTCTGGATCGTGTAGCTGACCGACTGCGTCACACCCACATTGACCGTGCCCTGCGGATCGGAACCACCGTCGGCGATCGGGCTGGACCCGCTGTCGACGACGTTGATCTCGGGATTGACCTGGCTGGTCGAACCGGTGCCCGAAACGGTCACGCGGTAGCTGGCGTTGGTCGGATCGTCGCTCTCGACCACGAAGTCGAAGTCGAAGGCGGCGGCGGTGTCGACCGTGTAGGTGACGTCAAACGTCGCCGTCGCGCCGCATGCAACGGTCTGCGCGCCACCACCGGAGCTGACCGACACGCTGCTGACGTTGGTCTCGGTCGTCACGTCGATGGTCGTACCTGTGACGTTCAAGTCCGTGGTGCCTGCGGAGTTGTCGATCGTATAGGTCAGGGTCAACGGCGTACCGATCGCCTGCGTACCTTGTGCATCGGTGCCGCCAGCCGCGATCGAGCTGGTGCCGTCCGTCACGTCGAGGGCCTGGACTCCGCCCGTGCCTGTGCCATCGTGGTCGATGGTGTACACGTCGGTGTTGGCAGCGGAGTTGTTGATGATGTCGAAGTCGACAGTGAACGTGCCGTCGCAGTCTGGATCGAAGTTGATGTCGAGCGAGCCCGTGCTGCCGACACCGATGGTCAGCGGCAGGCTGGTGACGACGGAGGGCGACGAGTTGTCCATGCCTACGAAGTTGACGGCCGTGATCGTCAAGTCACCGGTGCCCGAGTTGGTGACGTCATAGCTGAAGGTCTGACCTCCGACGTCGACGTTTCCAACGTCGATGAAGCTATCGTCTGCCAGGGGCGTCGAAGACAACTCGACAGCGATCGTCGGCACGCCACCAGTACCAGTACCGGTGATCATGATGTCGAACGGGTCGGTCGCGCCGGAGGTGTTGTTCTCGATATCCATTTCGATGTCGAACGAACCGTCCACAGCCGGATCCACCGTGATCTCCAACGTGCCGGTGCTGCCCGCATTCACGGTCAACGGGATGCTGGTCACGGTGCTCGCGGAGACATTGTTCGCGGCGCTGAAGCTCACCGCATCGATGGTCAGCGCGGCGGTGCCGGTGCTGTTGTCGATGGTGTAGCTGAAGTTGGCGCCGGAGACGTCGACGCTACCGACTGCGTCGGCATCGCCATCATTGATCTGGCCACTACGCGAGACACCGATCACCGGGGCACCCGCGGCCGCATCGACACTACCTTCGATGTCGACATTGTCGAGACGCCAGGTACCCGCGCTGCTGCTCGCGCCGTTCGCGACGAACTGGATCGTCACTGGACCGGAGAAAGGACCATTGGCGGCGCCCGTGAAGACGACGGTGTTGGTCGCAAAACTCGTAACTGTCGCGCTCAGGCCGGGATCGAAGCCGGTATCTGTGCCGTTGTCGAGGACGCGGACCGAGAACATATCCGGACCGGTGCCCGACGCCTGGTTGTCGAAGGTGACCTGACCGAGCGTGATCTCCTGTCCAGCCATGGGCGTCAACGTGACGGTGTGGGCCTGGGCGCCCAAGGCACCATCCCAGGTATTGGTCGAGACTGCGTCGGTGCTTCCGTTGCCGGCCGGGAAGCTCTGGCTACCCTGCAGGATCATGAAGTCGCCAGCAGTCAAGTCGGGGTCATTGCTGACCGCGGACGGCGTGTCGCCTTCGAAATCGTAGCTGGCGATGGTCGTGAGCATGGACGCTTCCTGGAACTGCAGCGTCCAGCTTTCGAGGACGCCGTCGTCACCGATGAAGCCGTCGTTGACTGTCAGGGTCCAGGTGCCATTGGGGTCGAGGCCGGTGAACTCGGTCTGGAAAGTCGCGTTGTCTTCGACCGTGAACAGGCCTGTGAACGGCCCGTCTCCGGTGGTAACACTCGGCAGGGTCGA
Source organism: Planctomycetota bacterium (assembly GCA_029260765.1). Lineage (GTDB taxonomy): Bacteria > Planctomycetota > J058 > JAJDCP01 > JAJDCP01 > JAJDCP01. The sequence goes on along the minus strand of JAJDCP010000057.1, from coordinate 49,718 downwards.
GCCCGCATCGCGCTCGGGGTCGGCGACGCCGGTCAGAGCCATATGCAAGAAGTCGTTGAGGCCGGTGCCTTGCTGGGCGACGAGATCGATCGGGTTGCCGCCAGGGGGCGTCAGGCTGAAGGTTACGTCACCGACGAAGGTGTGGCTGGCCACGATCTCGATCGTGAACGAGTGCACCGTGGTCGGGATACCCGAGACGTTCTGCGTCACGATCAGGTCGGCGGCGTCGCTGATGACCCCAGCCGGATCGTCCTCGAAGATCGCCGTGCCGAGCGGCGCGGTCGCGGTGCCCGAGAGGTTCAACGTGAACGGGTCGGTCTCGTTCGTCGCCGTGTGGCCGATATCGATCGACGCGGTGCTGGCTCCTGCAACCGTAGGATTGAAGTACACGTCAAAGGTGATACTGCCAGCGGCGCCCACTGTAGCTGTGGTCGCTACACCGCTTACGTCGGTGGGGAAGTTGGACAGGTCCAAAATGAAGTCGAGCGCATCGAGGCCGCTCAGAACCGGAGCCAGCACATCGATGCTGCCCGTGCCAGTATTGTTGACCGTGACGGTCTGCACGGTCGAGTTGCCGTCGAAGACACCGACGCTGCCAAAGTCGGCCACGGCGCCGCCGTTGCTGTACGGCGTGGTGCCGTCCGTCACTTCGATCAGCAGCGTGGTCGCGACCTCTTCACCGAGCAGATTCACGGTGTACGGGCTGCCCGTGCCGTTGTGGCTGAAGGTGACGTCCGCGTTTTTGACGCCGATCCCGGTCGGTGCGAAGGTGACCTCAAAGGTTGCGCAGCCGCCTACATAGATAGTCTCGGGGTAGGTGACGGTGGTCGGGTTGACCAGGCTGTAGTCACCAGCCTGCGCGCCCGCCAATACCGGAGCCGAGGGAATGATCAGCGGCTCTTGGCCCGTGTTGGTGATCACGAAAACCTGCGGACCTACCGTGCCACTACCGATCTGACCGAAGTCGAAGGTGCCATCATCGGCCACACTGGCACCGAGGCGCTCGTCCTCACGCACGTCGGCGCTCGGGGTTCCCGTTCCGTCGGAGGCGATCAGGCTGACGTCGTCCAGCGAGGTGCCGTCGAGAGCGATATCGAAGTCGTCTTCTTCTTGGATGCGGACGACGAAGGTCGAGCCGAAGGTGCCGCCCAGCGCGGTCACAGCAGCCGACAAGTCGACTCTGGCATAGAAGTAGGCGTCATCGGGCGTGCGAGTGGTCGGGAAGTTGAACACGACCGCTTCCCAGGTGGCTCCGCCGTCGCGGCTGATCACGACGATGTCGCCGTCGTGGTCCTCACTGCCCTGGTCGGCCCACTTGAAAGCGAACGTGACCTGGTCGAGTGCCGGGTCGAGCGCTGAGAGATCGTAGAAGAAGTCGAGCGCGGCTGCTTGCGTTGGAGACGCATTGCCCGGCATGTCAAGCGAGGCTTGCAACACACCCGAGGTCGGGTCCTGAGTGGTGTGGCCCTGCGGATGGTTCGCGTCGCTGAAGGAGACGCGTGTCTCGCGGGTGTTGGTCCCGTCCGCGCCGAGGATCAGCGAGCTAGAGCTCGTTGCCTGCGGATAGCTCCCACCCGAAGCCGTGAAGGCCGAGTAGTTGACCAGCGTACCCGACTCGAAGTCCTGCACGAAGCTGCCGTTGACACCGACAACCGCGACTTCGAACACGGCGAACGAAGTGCCCGTGACGGGGAAGCTCTGCGTGCCCGAGGGGCTGCTCGAAGCCGAGACGTCGGTATCGCTTTCGATCGAGATGGCACCAGAGGCCGAGCCCGTCAGGTCGGCGATGACCAACAGGTTGGCGCTGGGGCTGATCTCTTGGTCGGGGCTCAGATCGAAGGCTTGAGTGGCACTCGAGAAGGCCGCCCCTGTCGCCAGGACATTGTCAGTACCCGCTTCGTAGGTGCCCACGGTGCCGAGGTCTTCGACCACGCGCACGTTGGTGACCGCCGAGCCGCCACTGCCCGTATAGGTCAGCGTGAGGTCGTTGATGGTCGCCGAGTTCAGGGCCGAGGCGGTCATTGCCATGATCACTGCATCGCTTGTGCCGGCCGCATGGCCGGAGGGACTCGCGTCCGCAGTGATGGTGTAGTTGTTGCTGCCGAGGACACCGAACTCGATCGTCCACGAGTCGAGCGTGCCGGTGTCGCCACCCGTGTCATCGGTGACGACCAGGATCCAGTCGCCGGTCGGGTCGGTGCCATAGAGGGCGTCGAAGCCGGCCAGGTCTTCGGGGGTGAAGAAACCGGTCAAGGGGGCGTCGCTGGCAGCGGTGAGCAGTCCGATGTCGCCGCCGCTGGCCGTGAAGACCGGGTCCGCGCTACCGGTAAGATTCGTCATCGTGTAGTTGTCGCCCGAACCGGCGTTGTCGGTGCTGAGCTCGATGGGCGTGCCCCCGGGGGGCGTCACGAAGACGTCGAGGTCGCTGTCCCAGGAGTGCGTGAAGTTCAGCTCGATCCGAATCGAGTCGATCGTAGTCGGTCCCCCTGCGACGTTGATGGTATCCATCGCTGGCGAAAGGGCGCTGTCGAGGGCTGCTCCGGGCGAGCTGGTGAAGATATTCTGGGTGACGGCGGCGAATTCGATCGTCCAACTATCGAGCGTGCCTGTGTCTCCACCGGTGTCGTCCGTGACTTCCAGAGTCCAGGTGCCATCGGCCGCGGTGCCGTAGAGGGCGTCGAAGCCGGCCAGGTCTTCTGGAGTGAAGGTGCCGGTCAGCGGGGCGTCGGTGGCAGCGGTGAGCAGTCCGATGTCGCCGCCCGTCGCCGAGAAGTTCGGGTCCGCACTACCGGTGAAGTTGGTCATTGTGTAGTTGTCGCCCGAGCCGGCGTTGTCTGTGCTGAGCTCGATCGGCGTACCCCCGGGAGGCGTCAGGAAGATGTCCATGTCGCTATCCCAGGAGTGGGTGATGTTGAGCTCAATACGGATCGAGGCGATCGATGCAGGACCACCCGACACGACGATCGCATCGCTAGTTGTCGGATTCGCGCTGTCAATGCTTGAACCAGGCGAGCTCGTGAACACCTGCGCCGGCGCGCTCAGTGCCAGGACTCCTATCAGGCTTACAGCCCACAGGAATATGTTGCGATCGGACCGAAAGACGTGCATAGGTAGTCTCCATCGTCATGTGGACGTACAGACCGGGGCTGAGCCCTTCTGACGTCAGGGGAAACACAAGGGTGCGGAACAGATCCTGACAGTATAGCAAAGCTGCAGGAGCAAAGTACAAGCAAAAAGTCCGAGCCCAGGGGATGGCCGCAGGCTCAGTTCCGGCCTGGCTGCCAGATCGTCCGCCCAGGCACGAAGCGCTGCGGCGTCTGTCCCTGGACCAGCCGTACCAAGCCGGCATCGACGCTTGTATGGTGCTGTACCGCGCCCCCCGGCCAGTGCACCTCCAGGCTGTCCACCATCTGTTGTTCCCCCAGGCCGAAATGCAGCCTGAAGTCGCAGACCGACAGATAGCTGCTGCCCCCGCGCACTTCCCGCACCAGCTTGCGCCCGGCCACGCTGGCGACCACGCGTGTTCCGATCGCGCTGCGGTTGGCCGCCTCTCCCTCGAGCCACAAGATCAGGGAATTCCCCCGCGGCTCGCTGCGGTTCAACGCGACCTCGGCCAGACCATTATTGCTGGAGAACACCAGATCCAGGGCTCCGTCGCCATTGAGGTCGGCTGAGACCAGGCCGCGGCTGACCCGCTGCTCCGCGAAAGCTTCCCCCGCACCAGCGCTGACGTCGCGCAGACGCGTGCCCGTATTCTCGTACAACGTGTTGTATTGCGCGAAGCTGTCCGCCGGGCTGAATTGGGCGATGTCGGTCTCGATATGACCGTTGGCGGTGACCAGGTCTTCATCGCCGTCGTTGTCGGCATCGAAGAAGTCGATGCCGAAGCCCAGTCGTTCCCGGGAGGTGGCGCCCACACCGATCGCGTCAGCGACTTCCAGAAATGTCAGCCCTGCCCCCTGACGGTAGACGCTGGTCACCTGGCGCTGGAAGTTGGTACAGACCAGATCGAGGTCGCCATCTGCATCAAGATCGGAGACATCCGCGCCCATGCCAGCCTCTTCCTCTCCCATCTCGCTGTAGGCCACCCCCCGCTGACGAGCCTCTTCGCTGAAAGTACCGCGGCCATCGTTGATCCAGAGCAGGTTGCGAGACAGGTCGTTGGCCACATAGAGGTCGACATCGCCGTCCTCGTCGATGTCGCTGGCCACAAGAGCGAGCCCGCGTCCCTTGACGGCCGCGATGCCCCGCTCGGCCGACACGTCTTGAAAGCGTCCAGCCCCCAGGTTCTCGAACAGGTGATCCTGCTGAGGGGCGAAGTTGAGTGGATGGCAGTAGACATGCACGCCGACCGTGTAGCACTTCAGCGCGGTCTGCGGGTCGTATTCCAGATACTGGCACACGTACAGGTCGAGGTCGCCATCGTTCTCCATATCGAAGAAGGCAGCGCTGGTGGTCCAGCCAAGCGGCGCTGCGGCCAGGCCAGAGGTCTCCGTCACATCCTCGAACTGGCTGCCCGTGTTTCGAAGCATCCGCACCCCCGACGCAAAGCTGGTCAGCAGTACATCGCTCCAGCCGTCGTTGTCGATGTCCCCGACGGCCACGCCGAAAGCGTAGCCCTGGCCTTCCAGCCGCCACTCGCGAGTGGCATCCCGGAAGCGGCCCTTGCCATCGTTGAGGAACAGACGGTGTCCCCCTTCGCTGGGCCCGTGGTCGGCGGTCAATGGTCCGGAGTCGACGAACAACACATCGGGCGCGCCGTCGCGGTTGAAGTCACTGATCGCCAGGCCGCTACCCATGGTCTCCGGGATGTGCTTGGCCGCCGACAAGTCGGCAAAGTGTCGAAACTGCAGCCCGGTCAGATCTGCGCCAGCGATGAAATGCAGAGCGGTCTCGACTCGAGGCCGAGGCGTGGGCGCGAGCGCCGCAGGCGAAGCGGGCCAGAGCCACCAGGCGGCGGCTCCGGCGGCGATCAGGAACAGCCCTCCGAGCGCAAGCCTGGCTCTCACTGTCCTTCCCCTTGCTGGTCGAGGGCGTCGAGCCGCCTCTGCATCTCCTGCGCGTCGGCAGGCCGGCCGGTTTCATTGAAGACCGTGACCATCAACCGGAACAGCTGCAGTCTCTGGGGCCCAGACACCACCGGGAGGGCCTGCTCGATCAGCTTCTCGCACTCGAGGTAGCTCCGCTGCTGCCAGGCGTCCTGAATCGCCCGCATCAGGCTGATGCTCAGGTGTTGGAGCCGCATCTTCTCGTCCTGGATCTTCTGCAGCCGATCGAGCTCAGCGAAGGCGCGCTCGGCGTCTTCGCTGCGCCCCTGGGCCTGCAGAATCCGCGCCTGCGCGTTGCGCGCTACGATGTCCAGGGGCCGAGCCATCACAGCCCGGGTTGCTAGCGCTTCGGCTTGCTCGAGCTCTTCTGCGTAGAGGTGGATCAACGCCCGCAGCGCAAGAACTTCGTCGTAACCCTCGGCGAGGATTCCATCCCAGCCGGCATCGAAGAAGGCGGCGGCCCGCTCGAGCTCGCCGAGATGGAATGCGTTGTAGCCGGCCAGCCAGAGCAGGCTGGCTTCCTGGGGCTGCGCCTCGAGCAGAGGCAGGACCCGCTCGAGCGCCGGTCCGTGGCGCTTGAGCGAGGTCAGGCCGTGGATCAAGAGCAGCTCGTCGTCCCGGCTGCGCTGGCTCTCAGGAATCTCCTGCTGCAGGGCGATCAGTGAGGCGAAGTCCTGGCGGCCCAGGTACTCATGCTGCAGCAACTTGCGGACCTGTGGAGCTTGGGGGAAGCGGGCGTGCAGGTCTTGCAGGGACTGAAATTCCGCCGTTGCCAGGATCTTCGTCCGTCCCTGTTCAGCTACGAGACGCTGCAACTCGGCGCGCGCGGCAGGATCTTGATCGAAGCAGGCTGGCGCTGGGGGGGCCGCGTCGCAACCCAGCAGCCAGAGCAGCGCAAGCGCTACCAGCCATCGTTTGATGCGAGAATAGGACATAGTGGCATCATAACCCGGCCCCGCGGGCGCACAAGCCCGGCTACGGGGCAAACACCCGCTCCCCGGGCGTGAATGGCACTGCCGGCTCGCCTTCAACGATCCGGTAGAAGCCGGCCCCGAGCTCTCCCAGCTCTTGGGTCGGGCCGCCGGGCCATGCGATCCTCAGTTGCTCGACCTTCGTTTGCCCGGCCAGTCCGAAATGCAGGCGGAAGTCGCAGACAGACAGGTAGCTGCTGCTTCCGCGCACCTCGCGCACCAGCTCGCGCCCTCCGATGCGTGCTGTCACCCGCGCTCCGATGGCGCTGCGGTTGGTCCCCTTGCCTTCAAGCCACAGCACCAGCGCGGGGCCGGCCAGGCGGCTCTCATTGCGCGCGACTTCCAGGGGGCCCGCGTTGTTGCTGACGATGAAGTCGAGGTCGCCATCCCCGTCGAGGTCGCCACTGACCAGCCCTCGGCCGACATACTGCGTCTGCAGGGCTGGCCCGGCCCCGTCACTCACGTCGACCATGCGCCCGTCCCCGCGATTCTCGAACAGCGTGTTCTGCTGTGCAAAGCGGACCAGCGGCCGGTACAGCGCGACATCCGGCTCGACATGCCCGTTGGCGTTGAGCAGCTCTTCATCGCCGTCATTGTCGGCGTCGAAGAAATCGGCGCCGAAGCCGAGGCGCTGCCGAGAGGTGGATCCTACTCCCACAGCCTCGGCGCGTTCTTGGAAGAACAAGCCCGGTGTCTGGGTGTAGATGCTGGTGACCTGGCGTTGGAAGTTCGTGCAGCAGATGTCGTCGAGCCCGTCGCCATTGAAGTCGGAAAAATCGACCCCCATGCCGGCTTCTTCGTTGCCGAGCTCGCTGTAGGCCACGCCACGGTGTTGGCCGAGGTCCTGGAAATGTCCCCGGCCATCGTTGATCCACAACAGGTTGCGGTTCTGGTCGTTGGCAACGTACAGGTCGGTGTCGCCGTCCCGGTCGAGGTCTCCGGTAACGATGCCCAGGCCGCGTCCTGCTGCCTCGAGCTCGATCCCGCGTTGCTGGCCCACTTCGACAAAATGCCCGCTGCCGTCATTTTCGTACAGCTGGTCGAGAAGCGGAGGGAAGCTGACCGGCTGGCAATAGACATGCACCTTCTTCATGTAGCAGCGCTCGGCGGTGCGCCAGGCATAGTCGAGATAGCGGACGACGTAGAGGTCGAGGTCGCCGTCCCCCTCCATATCGAAGAAGGCGGCGCTGCTGCTCCAGGAGCCCGTCTCTTCAAGCAAGCCCGCGGCGTCGGTCATCTCGTCAAAGCCGGCGCCCGTATTGCGGAACAATCGGTTCGAGGCGTCATAGCAGGTCAAGAACACGTCGGGCCAGCCGTCGTTGTCGACGTCGCCGACGGCGACTCCCATCGCGTAGCCTTGCCAGGGCAGCTGCCAGCTGCCGTCCCCCGGCTTGAAGTGGCCCTGGCCGTCGTTGAAGTATAGCCGGTGGCGCGCCTTCCCGGCCTCCTCAGCGCCGACGCGACCGCTATCGACGCAGAGTACGTCCGGAGCTCCGTCCCGGTTGAAGTCGGCCAGTGCCAGACCACTGCCGAAGGTCTCGGGGAAGTACTTCTCCGCGCTGTAGCTGGCGTGGTGGACGAAGTCGAGTCCCATTTCTGTGGCAGCTTCCACGAAGTGGAGTGGGGTCTGGACGCTGGTCGGCGTCGGATCCTCTGTGGCGGCTGGCGGTTTCTCGGACCTGAACCACAGGAGACCTGCCAGGACCAAAACAACGGCAGCCCCTGCCACGGCCAGCTTCTTCACGGTGCATCTCCGGGGCGCAGCGCGAGCGCCTGCGCTTCGGCCTGGCGCGCGTCGGCCTCCCGGCCCTGCGCACGGAACACTTCGACCAACCACAGCCAGGCGTTGCGCTGCATGGTCTGGTCGCCGAGCTCCAGGATGGTGCGCGCAGACCGCTCACAGTTAGCGAAGTCGCGCTCCTGCCAGGCCAACTCGAGGCTGCTGGAGGCGTCGTTGAGCTTGTTCAGGCGGCGCTGGCGCTCTTTGCCGGCGGTCTGCAACGCCTCGACCCGGGCGAACCATTCCGCAGCCTCGCCGGGCCGCCCTTCAGCTGCCAGGACACGGGCGAGCGCGTTGGCGGCGCCGATGTCCTGAGGTTTGAGCCTCAAGCCCTCGCGCAGCAGCGCGATGGCCCGCTCGTTTTCGCCTGCATAGCTGTGCAGCAGGCCCCGGACAATGATGGCGCTGTCGTGACCGGCCGCCAGCAGGCCCTGCCAATCGGCGTCGAGCTCCGCGGCGGCGCGCGCATACTCGCCGCGCTGGAAGGCGGTGTATGCGGCCAACCAGCGCAGCTCGGCGCTGTCCTGGCCGGTCTGCAGGCCTTCGATCAACGCGGCCGCGTGCTCGAAGCGTTCTGCTTTGCACAAGACTTTGGCCAATTGCAGCGAGTCTGCTGCGCTCTGTTGCCGTGACGCCAGCATCAGCGCCGCCAGCGCCGGGAAGTCTTGACGGCCCAGATAGACCTCCACGAGCAGCTCCCGCACTTCCACCGCGTCGGGAAAGCGCTCGCGCAGCCGCAGCAGCTTCCTCAGCCCCGAGGGGCTCAGCACGCCAAAGCGCTGGCGCTCATCCGTCAGCGCACGCAGCTGGGCTGCCGCCGAAGCATCAAACGGGTCCGCGGGGGTCACCTGCTCGCCGCAGCCAGAGAGCAACACGAGCATCAAGGCCCAAACGGAGAGCTGTTTCGCAACGTTCATAGCACCATGGTAGCCCACAGCCGGAACGGCTGTAAAGACCACGCTCACCCCCCAAAAAACTCCAAAAACCGCCCCTGCACACACCCGCTGACCGCCGCCCGCCACGGCCCGGGTCCACGGATGGCCGCCACGCTGGTCATCACGCTCGCGTCCATGCCACAGGGGTTTATGCAGCGGAAGCCGGCCGGGTCGTTGTCGACGTTGAGCGCAAAGCCGTGCCAGCTCACCCAGCGCCGCACCGCGATGCCGATCGAGCCCAGCTTGCCCGCGTCCGTCCACACGCCCGTCAGTCCTTCACGGGGGAAGGCCTCGACTCCGAAGTCGGCCAACGCCGCGATCAGCATCGCCTCGAGCTCACGCAAGAAGCGGCGCAGATCCCGGCCGCGCTCGTCGAGATGCACGATCGGATAGCCGACCAGCTGCCCGGGGGCGTGGTAGGTCGCCTCGCCGCCGCGCTCGATCTCGACCACGGGCACCTCGCTATCAAGCACCGCGCTCGGCTTGCTGCGCCGTCCCAGGGTGACGACCCGGGGATGATGGCAGAGCAGCAGGGTGTCGGGAACCGCCCCGGAGCGGCGCTGCTCGATCAGCTCTTTTTGCAGCTGCCAGGCCTCGAGGTAGGGAATCAGCCCCAGCTCGCGGATCTCGGGCCCGCTCATGAGCGGGTAGGGGCGGGGTTTACCCCTCCTCGCTGACTCGAACGCTTCGGTTGCGGGCGGGGGTAAACCCCGCCCCTACGGACGGAAACGAGCATGTCTTCCCCTAGCGCTTGGGCGTCGGGATATGCACGGCCATGCCGTGGGAGGCCTCGGCGCACTCCATGATCGCTTCGGACAAGGTCGGATGCGGGTGCACGGTCAGAGCCAGGTCTTGCGCCTGCCCCCCCATCTCGAGGCACAGCGCCGCCTCGGCGATCAGCTCGGAGGCGTGCGGCCCGACCACGCCCACTCCGAGGAGGGTGTCGTCGTCGGCGCGCGCGATCAGCTTGACCAGCCCCTCGCCGGCGCCCTGGGTCAGTGCCCTGCCCGATGCCGCTAGCGGGAAACGCCCGATGCGCACCTCGATGCCCTGCTCTTTGGCTTCGGCCTCGCTCAAGCCGACCGTCGCGATCTCGGGCACGGTGTACACGGCGCCTGGCATCGCGCGCACATCATAGAGGCCATCCTTGCCAGCGATGCTGTTGGCGGCCAGCAGCCCGTGCTTGGTGGCGCGGTGGGCCAGCAGCGCCCCGGGGACGACATCGCCGATGGCATAGATCCCCTCGCCGACCCGCAGGTGCTCGTCAACCTCGAGGAAGCCGCGCTTGTCGGTCATCACACCGGCTGTGGCCAGGCCCAGATCTTCGGTGTTCGGGCGCCGCCCGATGCTCAGCAGGATGCTCTCAGCCTTGAGCGTCTTGCTTCCGTCGGGCCCGCTCACGGCCAGCTTGAGCACGCCGCCCGAGCGCTCGAGGCCCGCCGCCCGGGTCTGCAGCTGAAAGCGCATGCCTTCTTTCTCGAGCTTCTTGCGCAGCACCTTCACCAGCTCGGGATCGGTGCCGAGCAGCAGCTGGTCGAGGGCTTCGACCACGGTCACCTGGCTGCCGAGCCGGGCATAGACCTGCCCCAGCTCGAGGCCGATCACCCCGCCCCCGATCACGATCAGACGTGGCGGCAGGCTCTTGAGCTCGAGCGCCTCCGTCGACGACATCACGCCATTGCCGACTCTCAGAAACGGCAGCTCGATGGGACGCGAGCCGGTGGCGATCACGATGTTGCGCGTCTCGAGGCTACGGTCGCCGACCTGCACCTTGCCGCGCCCGGCGATCCGGCCACGCCCCGACACGATCTCGACGCCCGCGGCTTTCAGCAGGCCTCCCACCCCCTTGGTCAGGCGCTTGACGATGCTGTTTTTCCAATCGACCAGCTTCTCCAGGTCGATCTTCACACCTTCAAAGGAGATCCCGAAAGCCTCGGCCTCGCGCGCGCTCACCAAAACCTCGGCGGCGTGGATCAAGGCCTTCGAGGGGATGCAGCCGACGTTCAGGCAGACACCGCCCAGGTCGCGCTCTTCGACGATGGCCACCTTCATGCCCAGCTGTCCCAGGCGGATGGCGCAGGGATAGCCACCCGGGCCCGCTCCGATCACCACGGCGTCGTACATTTCTGGTCTCCTCGGGGATAAACTGTGGTCGCGAGTATAATCCACCGCCCTCAAAGCAGAAAGACCGGATCGACATCGACGATGACCCGAAGGGCTCCACGCTCGAGGGCTCCTCCGGCATCCAACGCCGCCAATGCTCGGCGCAACGCGGTGTGCCCCGTAGCTTTCAGCAGGAATTGCCAGCGGTAGCGTTCTTGAATCCGGCTGATGGGACTGGGAATCGGTCCGAGCACGCGGGCGTCCTTCAGCTCTTTGGCCAGCACCCGCGAGGCCAGCTCGAAGACCCAGCGCCGCACGGAGTCTTCATCGCGCCCTTCGACCAGCACCTTGGCGAGGCGTCCATAGGGCGGGTAGCCCAGCGCTTCGCGGGACGGCACCTCCGATTCGTAGAAGGCCGCGAAGTCTTGCTGCACCGCGGACTGCACCGCGTAGTGGCCGGGCTTGAACGACTGCACCACTACCCGCCCCGGCCGCTCGGCGCGGCCTGCCCGGCCGGCCACCTGGGTCAGCAGCTGGAAGGTGCGTTCGGCAGAGCGGAAATCGGGGAAGTTCAGCGCGGTGTCGGCGGCGACCACTCCGACCAGGGTGACATGCGGGAAGTCGTGGCCCTTGGCGAGCATCTGGGTGCCGACCAGGATGTCCAACTTGCGTTCGCGGAAGTCGTGCAACAGCCGGGCGACCTCGCCGCGGCTGGCGGCCACATCGCCGTCGATCCGTGCCACGCGCGCATCGGGAAAGGTGCGCCGCACCAGCTCGGTGACCTTCTCGGTGCCCAGTCCGAAGAAGTTCAGCTTGGGGTGGTGGCACTCTGGGCAGACGTTGCCAGGAACCTCCGACACACCGCAGTAGTGGCAGGTCTGCCGATGGATCGCCTTGTGGTAGGTCAGGGCGATGTCGCAGCTCTTGCAGCGCACCACGAAACCGCAGGCGGGACAATGGACGAAGGTCGCGTAGCCGCGTCGGTTCAAGAACAAAATGGTCTGCTCGGAACGCTCGAGCGCTTCTTGCATCCAGCGTTGCAACAGCCGGCTCAGCACGGGAAAACGCTTGAGCTCGCGTGCCTCCTGACTGAGGTCGACGGTGAAGACCTCGGGAAGTTGGGCGTTGGTCGCTCGCTCAGGCAGCCGCAACAGCGTGTACTTGCCCTGTTGGGCGTTCCAGAAGCTCTCGAGCGAGGGCGTCGCCGAGCCGAGCACGCACACGGCGCCCGCCGTGCGGGCTCGCAAGATGGCCACATCGCGGGCGTGGTAGCGCGGCGCGTTGTCTTGTTTGAAGGTCGTCTCGTGCTCCTCATCGACGATCACCAGGCCGATGTTCAGTAGCGGCGCAAAGATGGCCGAGCGTGCTCCCAGAGCCACGCGGATCTCGCCCGCGCGCAGCGCGCGCCACGCCTTCTCGCGCTGGCTGGCTGCCATGTCACTGTGCAGCACGGCCACGTTGCCCAGGCGCTGCGAGAGCCGTTCGGTCAGCTGCGGGGTCAACGCGATCTCAGGCACCAGGAAGATGACGTTGCGTCCCTCCTGCAGGCAGTGTTCCGCCGCGCGGGCGTACACCTCGGTCTTGCCGCTGCCGGTCACACCCCAGAGCAGAAAGGTCTTGAAAGCCCCGTCGTCGAGCGCCCGCACCAGAGCCTCGAGGGCCGTGCGCTGGCCGGGCTTCAGCGCGAGCTCGCCGCTGTTGCTGGGAGACACGCTGGGCAACGCCTCCTCGGCGTCGATGCGGCGCAGCAGGCCGCGCTTCTCCAGCGTGTTGAGCGTGGAGCGGCTGGCGTCGGCCAGCTCGGTGGCGATGCGCGCATCGAAGCTGGGCAGCGCCGCCAGCAACGAGAGCACCTCGTGCCAGCGGCGGGCGTGCCGGTTCTCGAGCAGGGATGCTTCCTCGACGGCGTGGGGCAGCACTTGGAAGCGCACCGGCTTGCGTCGTGGGCTGCGCCGTGAGACCAAAGATGGGGGCAGCACCGTCATCAGCACACGCCCCAGGGAGGCCCGGTAGTAGCGGCTGATCCAGCGCGCCAGCTTCAGCAGTGGTGGGTCAAGCAGAGGTTCGGCGTCGAGCAGCGCGTCGATGTCCTTCAGCTTCTTGGGCTCGACGGCGAGCTCGGTGGTGAGCTCAACGATGAAGCCGGTCAGACGCCGGGGTCCCAGGGACACGCGCACCCGCATGCCGATGCGGGCGGCCGCGCGCTGCTCTGGGGGAACCCGGTAGGTGAGACCGGGCAGCCGTGGGACGGGCAGGGCCACGATCGCGAACAGTGGGGAGGCGGCAGTCTGGATGGTCGGGGCGTCGTCCTGCCTGCTCACGGGCGCAGCCGTTCGATTCTCTGCTGGACCCAGAGCGATTCGGCCGCGCTGGTGGACAGCTCGAGAGCTCCGCCGTAGGCCTCCAGCGCCTCTGCTGGGTGGTCTTGGAGCTCTTCGGCGTGGCCCAGTCCAAAGAAGGCGGCGAAGCTGGGCCCGGTGTCGATCGAACGCTTGAAGTAGTCCGTGGCCGTCTGCGGCTCGCCGCGGGCCATCACCCGCTGGCCCGCATGCAGCCAGATCGCGGCGTCGGGCTGGCTGGTCTCTTGTCCGAACAGGAAGCCGAAGCCCAGGCAGCTCAACAGCGCCATCGCCACGATCAGGGAGCGCAGCCGCCGGAAGGTGCGTTCCCAACGCCGTCGGAAAGCCGGATCATTGCCCGCCCGGGTGGTGAAATCGCGGCGCCGGTCGATGGAGAAGTGCCGCCAGGCGTTGCGCTCGCTGGAAACTCCCGAGACCATGCCGACGGCCATCAGCGTCTTGCTGTACAGCTTCGCGTCGTCGACCAGGGTGGCGCCGATCAGGTCTGCCTCGAGCTCGAAGCGCCGCGAGAGGTAGCCGAACGAGAGCACCCAGAGGGCGAAGATCGCGAGCACGACGACGATGGCGACCTCCAGCGAGTCTTTGTCGACGCCGAGCAGGTCGAGCCCGGCATCCAGAGGCAGCACGAGCAGCAACAACGACACAAAGAAGAGCAGGTAATAGAAGGCGTGGTTGCGTAGCACGTGCCCGAGCTCGTGCGCGAACACGGCTACGATCTGCTCGGCGCCCAGCGTCGTCAGGAGCCCATCGGAGATGAACACCCAGCGCGACCAGCCGGTGGCGCCGGTCACGAAAGCCGTGGACAGGCGCGCGCCCTGCGTGTCCCAGAGCTGGATGCCGCTCAGCCGCACGCGCAGGCTGTTCGCCATCGACCATAGCTCCGACTGCAGAGGCCCTTCGGGCAACGGGCGGCTGGGGAAGACGTAGCGCAAGCCGACAGGAAACAGCAAGTAGGCGACGACGATCAGCGCCCCCGCCAGCAGAATCTCCAGGCTGGGGAAACAGTCGAGCAGGGCGCGCAGGGCGTGGGCCTCCATCATGCCGCGAGCCACAAAGAGGAAGATGTACAGGGCCGCGGTGAGAGCCAGAAAGCGCATGCGCAGTCCGGCGTACTGCAGCATCGAGGGTTTGGGCTGCCAGAAGAAGGTCGCGAGTCGGAAAGAACCTGCGGCGGCGCCGAAAGAGGCGAGCATGAAGGGAGCCAGCCACAACAACTCGCGGGCCACAGCGAAGTTGAGTCGGCTCTGCTCGACGGCCTGTGCCCAGCCGAACACGCCGATCAATAGCGCATACAGCACGATGTCGAGGGAGCGGCACACCCGCAGGAGCAGCAGACGTCGGCGCTCAAAGCGCGCGACGGCCTGGCCGGGGCGGTAGAGCACGCGTCGGGTTGCCCAGCGCCCGCACAGGTAGGCGACCAGCCCGAAGACCAGCGGCAGGAGGATGACAGCGCCCCCGATGTCGATGACAGGCTCATGCGGCAGGACTTCAAGCAGCACGACGGCGACGATCAGGCGGGCGACATCGACAAACATTCACGGCCGTCCACTGGCAGAGCGTTGACTCAGCGCCAACAAAAACCGCTCGAACTGCGTGAACAAGCGGCGTCCGCCCTCGGGCAAGGTGTCTTTGCGGATCAGGAGAACTCCATCGGCGGTCTTGACCTCGAGGCTGCGGGGCACCCGCTGGTTGGAATCGGGCTCGACTTGCTGGTCAAGCCATGGGACCAGGCTCTCGTTGATGAACTGGATCAGGTCCCGCATGGTCGCGTCGCTGACCAGCCGCGACTGCGAGCTGGGTTGGTGGTTGCCGGAGCCGATCTCCAGAGGTCTGCCGCGGGAGACGCTGACCTGGAAGGGCGTCTCCTTGAGCTGGCTGGAGCTCGAGGCAAAGCTCAGGGAAAAGGGCATCGGGGCCTCCGCAGTGCCCGTCGCGGCGTGGTAGATGATCAGAGCCTGACGCGCGCTCTGGTCCACGCCCTGGCCGGCGCAACCGGCCAGGCAGCAGACGATCGGGACCAACAGTCTGGTGCAGCTCATCGGAGCACCTGCTCTGTAGTCGCCGCGCAGGCGGCGAAGTCGCGGCGGAAAACTTGCTCGGGCAGATCACGGCCGATAAAGACCAGCCGCGAAACGCGGGCATCTTCAGGGGGCCAGGGATCACCCAGGCCGAGGTCGACCAGCTCATGGACCCCTTGCAGCAGCAGCTTGCGATCCTGGCCGGCGATGTGCAGAAAGCCCTTGTAGCGGTACATCTCCTCCGCATAGGCCTTGACGATCCCCTTCAGCCAGCCGTTGGTGCGCGGGGCGTCGAGCGGCGCTTCCTCACGCAGCACAAAGCTCTGCAGCAACTCGCGACCCCGGCTATGGCCCGGGCCGGGCGTGGCAAGCTGGGGCACGGGACGGTCGAGCTCATAGGCTTCGAGTCCCAGCAGCTCTGTCAGCGGGACCTCGGCCAGCTGCGTTGTCAGCAGGGGGGCGCGGGGGTTGATGGCGCGCAGACGCCCCTGCAACGTCGAGAGTCTGGCAGCGTCGATCAAGTCGAGCTTGTTGAGTACGAGCACATCGGCAAAGCCGATCTGCTCCACACATTCGAGCTCGGCATCGAGCTGCTTCTCGAGGTGGTAGGCATCGACAACGGTGACCACACCGTCGAGCCTGAAGTGCTTCTGCACCGCGGGCTCGGTCAAGAATGTGCGCACCAGGGGGCCAGGTTCAGCGATCCCGGTCGTCTCGACGAGCACGTGGTCGAAGCTCTCGGCGCGTTCTTGCAGGCGCTCCAGAGCCTCGATCAGGTCGGAGCGAACCGTGCAACACAAGCAGCCATTGCTCAGCTCGACGATGCCTTCATCGCTCTGGACCAGAAGCTCGTGGTCGATGCCGATCTGGCCGAATTCGTTGACGATCACGGCGAAGCGGCGTCCGAGCGCGGCGCTGCCGGCGAGCAGCCTGTTGACCAGGGTGGTCTTGCCCGCCCCCAGATATCCGCTGATCAAGCTGACCGGTATGGCTGCCATGCAGCTTCCTCCCCTCCGGGCCCAGCTTAGCCAGGGTGCACGGAGTTGTAAACCCGCGGCAGCGGGCGAGCCAGCATTGTAGCTGCACTCCTGCACCTGACGGGAGTCGGGTTTGTGGTCTATACTGGAAATGAGTAAACTGGGCGTCTCCCCGGCAAGGACCACAGGTGATGCGCGTTTTGAGCCCGAGCAGGCACGAAAGCAAGCACGCGCCGAGCAGTCGCCGGGTGCGCGTGCTCCTGACGGGTTTCGCCAATTTCCCCGCGCTCCCCAACCATCCAGGGCGTTTTGACCCGCTGGGGAAGACGCGTCGTCGGGTGTTGGCGAACTCTTCCAGCATCGTCGCGTCTCAGCTCGAAGCGCCTCCAGGTGTCGAGTTGATCCGCCTGGTCGATGTCCCGGTGCTCTACCGTGTGGCTGCCCGCCAGATCTGTGCGGCGTTGCTCGATCATAGGCCCGAGATGGTGCTCTGTCTTGGAATGAGCACCCGCTTCGACGGGGATGCCAAACTGGAGATGTGGGCCCAGAATGCGCTCTGGGATGACGGAGGTGTGTATCCAGACCTCGCGCCACGCTCCTTCCAACTGCCCGCAGACTGGCCTCCGGAGGGACCGGTGTCCTTCTGGTCGGAGGCAGACCGCGCCTGGCTGGCCCGCTACCCCGACAACTCGGGTAGCTCTTTCTTCCGTACGCCGATCGACACTTCGGGCCCTTTGTTCCGAAAAACAAGACTGCCTGTCGAAGCGATGGTGGCAGAGATCGCGCGGCGCCAGTTGGACGTCACGATCGACACCAGCCATACGGGCCAGGCTGAGTTGCGCCGGCGGGCTGGCGCTGGCTCGTTTATCTGCAACGAGACATTCTACAGTCTGTTGGCGACACTTGAACAAACCGGGGGTGATGGCGGTCTGATCCACTTACCTCCGCTGACCCAGGCCAATCGGCACAGGGTCTTTGCTGCGGTCGGCCTTGCCGTCGAGGTAGGGGCGCGCCATTACGCTGAGAAGCGGAGAATGTGATGGACAAGAATCGAGATCTTGACATGGAGACCCGGGCGCGCCTCGCCCGCTTCGTGTGTGTGATGGCCTGGGCCGACTTCAAGATCCAGCCCGAGGAGCGTACCCACATCTTCGCTTTGATGAAGGGCCTCGAGCTCGACGCAGAGACCCAAACAGAGATCGAAGGATGGCTGAAGAAACCGCCGGATCCAGAGCTGGTCGATCCCACACAGATTCCACGCAGTCAACGCGATCGCTTCCTCAAAGAGGCGGAGTTGGTGATCGAGGCTGACGGGCACGTGTACCCTGAAGAGATCGAGATGCTCAGTCTGTTCCAAAGCATTCTGTACCCAGAGGGAAGGGACTGAATTGCGCGTTTTCGTCATCTTGAATCAGGGCAAGGGCTGCTTGCCGTTCGAGATCCACCCCGGCGAAGCGCTTCTGTTCGGGCGCAGTGCCCATTGTGACATCGTCATCAACGATGCGCGGGCGAGCCGAGAGCATTGCCAGGTTGTGATGGTCGGGCTCAAAGAGGGCTGGAGCGTCAACGATCTCGGCAGCGCGAATGGCACCTATGTCGGCGGCTTCCGGATTCGTGGCCCGACCATGCTGCCGTTTGGCAAGAGCCTGTTCATCTGTGGGCGTGAGGTTGTCTTTGAGCCTTTCGACGGCTTGAATCATCCGTTCCGCCGCTGCGGCGGTTGTGGCAACCTGGTGCGCAAAGACCTGCTGGCGAATTCGGGGCAAAAGGGTATGCCGCGCAACCTCTGCCAGGATTGCCGCAAGGCGATCCGTTCAGGCGGCACGCGGCGGGCGGGCAAGGAAGCGGAACGCACGATGCGGTCGCTGAGTTTCTCGGTCGACGAGCTGGCGGGTATGGGGCGCAAGCGCAAGATCTTCGCCACCGAGCCCACATATTCGGTCAAGGGCTACAGCATCCGAGAGCGCGTCGCCGATGACAAGACCGGGGCAGTCTATCTGGGCCGGCATGAGGCCAGCGGTGAAGAGGTCATCATCCGCACGCTGGACATCGACCAGGAGAGTCAGGCAAGTTTCCTCGATGAGGTCCAGGCGGTCGCTTCGATCAACCATCCCAGCATGGTGCGCATCATCGACTTCGGGAAATCCAAGGGCTTCTATTTCCTGGCGCAAGAACATGTCCCGGGCGTCGACATGCGCAGTCACGTCAAAGGACATGGTCCTCTGGGCCTGGACGAAGCCCTCAAAGCGGTCAAACAGATCAGCTCGGTGCTCGGAGCGCACCACGCCAAAGGTGTCGTGCATGTCAACCTCAAGCCCGCCAACATCCTGCGCACCAAGGACGGCCGCTACCTGCTCAGCGAGTTCGGCCTGGCGAAGTTGATCTCCAAGATGCGATCGGACCTGACGGGCTCGGGGGTGGCTTTCCGAACTGTGCGCTATAGCTCGCCGGAGCGCCTGCGCCATGATGGTCCGTTGGATGGAAGAGCGGACATCTACAGTCTCGGCGCGACGCTGGCCTTTTTCGTCACGGGCAGCTCGCCGTTTCAGGGCGTCAACGCCTTTGACGTTGAGAACCGTGATCCCGCAGAGGTGGTGGGAAACCTGCGCAAGCAGCTGCAGGCGCCGGAGGCGTTCTTCGACCTCTTGACGCGCATGTTGGCGATCGAGCGCGACGACAGGCCGGCCGACAGCAGCGAGTTGATCAAGCTGATCGGCAAAGTCGAGGGGGCGTTGCAGTCTGCGCTGTTTGAGAAGCCCGAGAGCGATGAAGAGAGCTCGGTGCGTGGCGCCTTCCAGGGCCACGATCAGTTGCTCAAGGTGCTGTTCAAGCTGGAGAAGGCTCGTGTCAGTGGCGAGTTCCGGATGCGCGGCATTTTCGGGTTGCGGACCATCGATGGACAGCTATGGCTCAAAGATGGAACCATCGTCTGGGCACAGCAGAAAGCACGCCGTGGGCTCGAGGCGGCCAAAGAGCTGCTGGGTCTCGAGAACGGAACCTATGTGCTGACGCATAGCCCCTCGCCGCGGGTCGGGTCGATGCAGTCGATCACCCCGTCGCAGCTGGCCGAAGAGATCCAGAAGCAGAAGGCCGTGGTCGACGAGTTTCTGTCGACCGACTGGGTCGATGAGATCGACTGGAACGACTGACCTCAGGCCGGGGGCTCGTGCCTCGCCCCCGGCCTTCGGCCGCTCACCCAAGCCCCTCGTTCCTCGGGGCTCGGGCTCGCTGATTTTGGTTCCTTTGCATGACAGTCAAGCATGATTCGAAGTGCCTCGCTCCGGCGCCTTCGGTCAGGTTTGGTCAATGCGCGAACTGCTGAGAGCCGCCTGTAGCGTCGGTCTATGCAGCCTGCGGCGTAATTCGAAGAAGGGCTTTTTGGGCCCTTGTAGGGTGCGGGGTTTATCCCCGCCCGTTCGCTCAAGCGAAGCGTCCGAGTCTGCGAGGAGGGATAAACCCCGCCCCTACCTCGGAAAAATCAGTATCTTTGCCGCAGGCTGCTATGACCGACGAGAAGACCGATCCGTAGGGCGATCCCAGAACTTCTGGATGCAACCCCCGCCAGAGCTTCTTTCGGCGCTCGTAGAGGCTGTCTCACGGAACGCGATCCCACTATCGTGTTGTTTTGTCTTGTCATGTAGGGGCGGGGTTTACCCCCGCCCGTTTGGCCCACGGGAGGGGGTAAACCCCTCCCCTACATGGAGAAAAGTCGATCTTACCAACCGAGTTTGGCCCACGGGAGGGGGTAAACCCCTCCCCTACATGGAGAAAAGTCGATCTTAGCAACCGAGTCGCAGGGGCCTGCGATTGTCCCCTGGAATCAATCGCACGCCTCCAAACGTTCCCTGAGACAGCCGCTCGCAGAGCGCCGCTACAGAAGACGGCTTCGATGGGTCCAGCTTGATCCGGAGAGGATCAATTCCCCGCCGGGACCGCTTTGTCGTCGCGGATGAAGCGTTCGAGCCACTCGACGATGCTGTCGTCTTTGACCAGCTTCTGCAGGAAGGGCGCCAGGTTCTTGTGCGTCTCGGCGCGCCAGGCCTTGCCGATCCCCCACTTTTCCAGCAACTCGGCCGGAGTATCGTCGCCGTGCTTGGCGTAGAGGTCTTGCAGCCGCTCATCCCACATCTTCTGCTTCTCGGGCTTCTTGAATTCGGCGTTCAGCCCTTTCCAGATGCGGTCGCGCCAAGTGTCGAGCTTGCTCTGCTCTACATCGCCAGCCAACTTGGAGACATCGGTGTCGAGCAGTTTCTTGGCCAGGGCGATGCGCATCTCCCGGAACATCGTGCGGTTGGCGTTCGACAGCACGAAGTCGGCCGCACGCCGCGTGGCCACCTTCGAAAAGCCCCTCAGGAAGACCTTGAGCTGGCGGTCGACGGCCTTCTCGAAGTTCCCTGTGACCGAGCCGAGCAGACCCGACGAGAAACGGCTGGCGAAGGGGATGCTCGCCAGCGAGTCTTTCAGCACGCTGCGCAGCGGGTTCATCTTCGCAAAGAAGTCCTGGATTCCCGTGTAGAGGAGATTGCTCAACAACTCGCCCACCGCCTTTTGTTCGAAAAATGCCCGCACGGCCTCCTCTTTGGGTTCCATCTCGGCAACTCCATCGATGAGGGCCTGGGTCGTGTCCTTGCCCATCAGCTGGGCGGGACTCTTGTCGAGGCTCTTCAGATTCTTCCAGACACGCCCCCAGCTCTCTTCGAACGGCCCCTTGAAGCGCTTCTCCAGCTCATCGTCGGCACGCAACTCGGCGATCTTCTCTTCGAGCTCGTCGTGGGGCAGGACGCGGTTCAGGGATTGCTGGTCATTCCAGTGGGCGACGCGATCGAGAAGGTCGCGCAGCGCGTCCCGGAAACTCTCCTGAGATAGACGTTCCTCCCAGCCCATGATCTCTCCTTAACTTTGGATAGCGCGTTGTGTCATTTGTACCGTGTTGCCGCCGCGGCTCCAAGACCAAACTTCAGCTCGGTCCGGGGCTTCCGGCCCAAATTGTCTGTTGACGGGGCCCCGGGTGCGCGTTTCAATCGTCTGCTTCGCCTCGGCTGCCGGGGCGCCCCTCCCGTACGAAACGAGGAAGCCATGGCCGACATGCGTTACGACCACGATGCCATCGAGGAACGCTGGCAGCGGTTCTGGGAGGAGCACAAGACCTTCCGCACTGTCGAAGACCCCGAGCGGCCGAAGTACTATGTGCTGGATATGTTCCCCTATCCATCGGGCGCCGGATTGCACGTCGGTCACCCGGAGGGCTACACAGCGACCGACATCCTGGCGCGCTACAAACGCATGCGTGGCTTCAACGTGCTGCATCCGATGGGTTGGGATGCCTTCGGGCTGCCGGCCGAGCGGCATGCCGTGCGGACGGGGACCCATCCTGCCAAGACCACCCGCGAGAACTGCGACAACTTCCGTCGCCAGATCAAGCGCCTGGGCTTCAGTTATGACTGGGACCGTGAGGTCAACACCACCGATCCGGGCTACTACAAGCACACGCAGTGGATCTTCTTGAAGCTGTACGAGCTGGGTCTGGCCTACACGGCTGAGGTGCCGGTCAACTGGTGCCCGGCCCAGGGAACGGTGCTGGCCAACGAAGAGGTCAAGGACGGCGTCTACGTCGAGACCGGCGATCCGGTCGAGAAGCGCGTGATGCGGCAGTGGATGCTGAAGATCACCGCCTATGCGCAGCGCCTGCTGGACGACCTGGAGGCCCTCGACTGGCCGGACAGCGTCAAAGCCATGCAGCGTCACTGGATCGGCCGCTCCGAAGGGGCCGAGGTGCGTTTCGAGATCGCCGACAGCGAGCGCAGCTTCCAGATCTTCACCACCCGCCCCGATACGCTGTTCGGCTCGACCTATTGCGTGCTGGCTCCCGAGCACGAGCTGGTGGGGGCGATCAGCACCGCTGCGCAGCGGGCCGAGGTCGAGAGCTACATCTCCCAGGCAGCCGCTCGCAGCGATCGTGATCGCTTGGACGAGAGCCGCGAAAAGACCGGTGTGTTTACGGGCGCGCATGCCATCAATCCGGTCAACGGCGCGCGCATCCCGATCTATGTCGCCGACTACGTGATGATGCACTACGGCACGGGCGCCATCATGGCGGTGCCGGGCCACGACCAGCGCGACTGGGAGTTCGCACGCAAGTACGCCCTGTCGATCGTCGAGGTGGTCTCGGGGGGGAATCTGGCAGAGAAGGCCTGGGACGGCGACGGAAAGCTGGTCAACAGTGGATTCCTGGACGGCATGGCCGTGCCCGATGCCAAGCGGGCGATGAACGCCTGGTTGGAGGAGCAGGGGCTGGGCAAAGGCACGGTCACCTACCGTCTGCGGGACTGGTTGTTCTCGCGCCAGCGCTACTGGGGCGAGCCCTTCCCGATGCTGAAGCTGGCCGACGGCAGCTACAAGCCGGTGCCGGTCGACTCTCTGCCGGTGACCCTGCCCGAGCTGGATGAGTTCCGGCCCACGGCCGACGGACGCCCGCCGCTGGCGCGTGCGGGCGACTGGGTGCAGACGACCGATCCCGAGACCGGCGAGCCCGCGCAGCGGGAGACCAACACCATGCCGCAGTGGGCGGGGTCGTGCTGGTACTACCTGCGCTTCCTGGATCCTGACAACCAGAATGAGCCCTTCTCCAAGGAGAAAGAGCGCTACTGGATGCCTGTAGACCTGTACATCGGTGGAGCGGAACACGCCGTGCTGCACCTGCTGTACGCGCGCTTCTGGCATAAGGTGTTGTACGACTGCGGGCTGGTGCACACGGTCGAGCCTTTCCAGAAGCTGTTCAACCAGGGCATGATCCTGGCGACCAGCTACAAGGGTGAGAGCGGGAAGTACTACTTCGCGGAGATGTGTGAAGAGGCTGACGGCCAGTGGCGCGCCAAAGAGGGGGGCGAGCCCGTCGCCACGCAGACCGAGAAGATGTCGAAGTCGCGTTACAACGTCACCAATCCCGATGACGTGGTGGAGCAGTACGGCGCTGATACCATGCGTCTGTACGAGATGTTCATGGGGCCTCTGGACCGCGACAAGCTGTGGAGTGACGAGGGAATCCAGGGCTGCTACCGCTTCTTGCAGCGCATCTGGCGGCTGTTCGTCGGCAAAGACGGCGCGCTGCAGCTGAGCGATGAGGCACCCGGAGAGGCCCTGAAGAAGGCCCTGCACAAGACCATCCGCAAGGTGGAGGAAGACCTGGAGGGGTTGAAGTTCAACACCGCCATCGCCGCGATGATGGAGTTGGTCAATGTCTGCTATCTGCAGCAGCAGCCGCTGCCGCGCGAGATCGCGGAGGGGTTCTGCCTGATCCTGGCACCTTTCTGCCCGCACATGGGCGAAGAGCTTTGGTCGCGGCTGGGGCATGCCGAGACGCTGGCGTACCACCCGTGGCCGGTATACGACCGGGCCTTGACTGTCGACGACATGATCACGCTGATCGTGCAGGTCAACAGCAAGCTGCGGGCTCGCGTCGAGGCGCCGCGCGGTGCCGATAAGGCCACCTTGGAAGAGCTGGCCCGCGGCGATGCGAATGTGCAGACCCACCTGGACGGCAAGACCGTGCGCAAGGTCGTTATTGTGCCGGACCGCCTGGTGAATTTCGTGGCGCGCTGAGGCGCCGGCTGTGGTCGCGCGCTGGAAGGCGCTGAAGCTGCTCGTCCGGGTGTTGCTGGGGGGGCTGTTTGTCTGGTCGGCGTGGCTGAAGCTGCGCGACCCGCTCGCCTTTGCTCGTGCGGTCAACGCCTACCGGCTGATTCCCTGGGAGGCGACCAACCTGGTCGCTTTCGGCCTGCCCTGGCTCGAGCTGGTGACGGGGCTGGCGTTGGGCAGCGGCCTCTGGGTGCGCGCCAGCGCGCTGCTGGTCAGTGTGCAGCTTGGGCTGTACAGCCTCGCGATCGGCTGGGCGCTGCAGCAGGGCCTCGAGATCAGCTGCGGCTGCCTGGGTCTGGGCAGTGAGACCGTCTCGGCAGACAAGCTGCTCAGCAACCTGCTCTTGCTGGCCGTGGCGTTGGCGTTCGTGGTCTGGCCGGGCAGGCCGGCGGCGCCCGCCGGAGGCGAGAACCAGCCACCTTCCACACCGAGGCTCTAAGCGATGGCAGGCCCCCAGACCGTCCAGCTCGACGCGCCGCAGAGCCAGGCCTACCGGCAGATCCAGGAGTTCTACGGAGGACGCTGTGCCGAACGCAGTGGGGTTCCGCTGCTGCAGCACATCGACGAAGGGTTCTGGTTGCTCGACCAGCTGCAGGCCAGTGGGGACGCCCGGGCTGCCTATTGCCTGCATCCGCTCTTCCAGGCCGATGCGGACCTGCTTCACTGCGCGGGGCAGCCTGAGCTGCTGCGGGCCATCCCGAGGCGTGTTCTGCTGCTGTGTCTGGAATACCGCCACATCGCCAACCGCAGTCTGGCGCACGGCGAGCTGGCCGGGCCGGAGTCGATCGTGCTCAGCCCACTGGCGGAGGTCAACGACATGCTGCGGGCAGATAAGCTGCAGAACCGCAAGGACTTCGAGAAACACCACCGGGGGACGCACCCGGGCAGTGCGCGACTGGCCCGCTATTTCGGTCTGTGGCTCGCGCGCCTGGGCATCGACGAGGCCCGTTACCAGGCCTTGCGGGCGGGGCTCGAGGAGGGTGTGGTGGTGGAGCTGATGGCACCTTACAGGTTGCCTCGATGAGTGGGTAGACTGCTCGAAAAAATCGAGCCATGGTCAAAACGGTCACGAGCAACCTGCACGCATCCTTGGGGCGGTGAGACGCCAACAATGGCAAGTGTGGCCCTTCCCGCGGACTTCCGCCCCCTTCCCGACTCGGTGCCCCTCGGCACGATCCTCGCGCACTTCCGCTAGACAGTGCGACAGCTCTTCCCAGAGCCGGCTGGCCGGCGAGTAGGCTCGATGGGATCCGGATCCGGATCCGGCCACGGGACGGCATCCCGCCTCCCACCCAGCTCCACGCGGGCCCCGTGATGGGACGCGCTCAGTCTGCGCAGGTGTTGGGTCGGTCGAGCCTCCAGATCTCGGACACCTGCGCCGCCTCGAAGCGATCGAGCAAAGCGTTGAGGCCTTGTTCGGCGACCAGTCGATGTTCTTCAGCGTACAGCGGATGGAGCACCAGGATCTCGATCGCGCTGCCATCGCCGCGAGGCACCTGGTCGAAGTCGTCTGGGAACTGCTCGCTGCGCAGCAACAGGATCGAGGTCATACTGCTCCCGGGGAATCCCTCGGGCGCCTCGAAGAGCCGGATCCTGTCGCCAAGGGCCAGGCAGCGGCCGGAGGTGTGGGGATAGCGGCCCAGGTTCTGCAGCATTTGGACCGGCCAGCTCTGGGGGTTGTCCTCCAAGAGCGCGCCAGCGCCCGGCGCGTCGCCAAACCAGCCCTCGGGCAGGCACAGCATGAACTCAACATAAGGAGTTGCAGCGTGCTCTCCGACCTGCATCGGCGCGAAGCTGATGCCCTCGCTGAGAAGTAGCTCGTAGCGGCGATTCTTTGTGGGTCCATAGTGGTGGACGTGGATCGGGTGCTGGGGGTGGAAGTCGTGCCACACCGTGCCGTCCGCGCCGAAGAAGCGATCATAGTGCGCTTGCAGCGCTTGTGTGCTGAGCTCCTCATCTTGGGCCGCCTGCTGCCCTTCTTGCAGGAACTTGCGGGCGATCGCGCTGACGGGTCGATCCCGTGGTTCGTGGCGACAGATCTCGCCGGCCAGCCGCAGGATGGTGGCGCAGTTGTTCTCCGCCCGTGGCGACGCATCCCGCTCCTGGGCACGCTCAAGCGCAACGGTCAGCACCTCCAACGTGGGAGGGTCGGGCAGCGTGGGGGCGCACTCCTGGTGCAGCGGCGACATATTGGCGGCCGGCTTGCGGTACGCCAGCAGTGCATCCAGCGCGGCGAGGTTGTGCGGACGGCCTCGCTCCAGCCACTGATGCAAGCGGCTCCAGGGCATCTGGCTCAGCGCGGCCACCACGCCCCACTGTTGCGCGACGGCGCTGGGCAGGTTCTGCTCAAGCCAGTCGTGGGCCTCCGGTGGCGGCAGCAGCACCCACCAGAACAGCTCCGCGACCCGTTCCGCACGTGACAGGCTGTCGAGTCTCTCCGTCAACAGCTGGCGCGCGGCCTCGGGATGCGCGTTGTCCAATGCTTGGAAGAGCGTTGTCGGAAATTCCATAGTCCCTCGCAGGTCCGCCTTTTTCTGGGCGTTGGCGGGTTATGTGCCACAGTTCGGGGTGCAGATCGCTGGAAGGATTCCTCCTGCCTGCCTTCTGTGGACGAGGAGGATGCTGGCGAAGATACATCGACCATGGGGTTCTTTGCAACGCCCGCCCTGGCGTCCGCCCTGCACGGAGTAGAGCGGGCCAGGGCTCTCGTCCGCCAAGGGTCAGATCAGGAGCGGCCCAGGACTTCGCGCTGGAAGTCGATGATGGTGCGTGCCAGGAATGTCTTTCCGCGTAGATCGCTCTTGGAGTAGTCCTCGAGCCAGCGCGCCGCCCTGTCCGAGAACATTGTCGAGCGGTCGAATGCGTACGCCGACTTGAAACAGTGGAGGATGTGGAAGTCCAGATTCCCCCAGGAGTTGTAGGTCTCGTCGAGATACGCCACCGAGACCCCGGCTTTGATGCACGCAAGCGCCACCGCACCTTGCTCGATCGGCCAGCTCTCCAGGACCGGTTTGCGACTCGACAGGATTCCGCGCCGATACAACTTCCTGAGCAACGGCAGAGTTTCTCGAGCGTCGCATCTCTGCCATTCATTGAAGAGCGCGTAGGTCAATTCGACCGCGTCGCGGCGGATCTTTCGAACCGCGTCAGGAGTCGCAAGAAAGACTCCTGTATTGAACATCGGCCACTCACTCGCACCTTCAAAGCGCACTTGATGCTTGGGGCCTTGCCCCCAATAGCGACCCACCAAACCGGTGAAGTCCACGAAGCGATTGCGGTCCGTCTCTCCACCCCGCCGGCAAACGAATTGAGCGCCAGCGATGATCGGATCAGCGATCCCGTCGAGAGGCTTCCGGATGACCGTGTCACAGTCGAGATAGAGAAGTATGTCGTATGACGAAGGGTCGATGGCGTAGAACACGTTCAACTTCGAGGTGTGCGGGATGGCACCCAACCTGGGAGACGTTACGAAATCAATCGGAGAGAAATTCTGTTCGAAAAACGACATCTCTGTTGAGCTGAGCGGTTCACTGTTGGTGATCAGCGTGACAGGAATTGAACGAAGTGCGCCTGCATTGGTCCGCAGGCTGTAGAGGCAGAGCTTGGCTTGATTGAGGAAGCCGTCGCTGGTCTCCGAGACAATTCCGAGTCTAATCCGCATGGGTCATGTGGGCCCTATGTCAGAAGATGGCAACGAAGCCAACTCGCCAAGACGATGCTTGGAGAATCCATAATCGACGTCATTGATTCCGTATCCCAGCGTCAGCGAGTCTCCGAGAGCTTGAATCCCAGAGAAGTATGTGCAGGACAAGAGGTTGTCGTTGTGCTTGATGCGACTCCCAATCAGGCTTGCATACGAATGCACCAGCCAGTCTTTCCCCAGCTCGATCCGCTTCCTGTGAAAGTCGAGCAAGCAAAACCTCCCTAGATAGATCTTCTTTTGGAAAAAGAAGTGCTTCTTGTGAGCGACGAATCCATATCTGCCCTGGATCTGGGTCAGCGGCGTTCCAACGGTGAGTTGGCTTGAGAGACCCTTCTCCGGGCGCCCCTGGAAAAAATCCTCCATCTCCCAGGAGGTCGCATCCTCTGCACGAAGGCGGAGGATCTTCAGGGGGTTGATCCAATAGAGTGCGTAGATGTCCTCTCTCTCCGAGAAGAAAGCCCAGTTGCGCTCCTGCGGTTTCCGATGCCGATAGCGTACTCGTTTGGGACGCTCAAGGCGTGGATGGATCTTCATGACGAACAGATCGTTGCCCCCCGGGATCCACCCCGAATTGAAGGTCAGATAGTAGTCCTCTCCCAATTTGGTGACCTTGGGATCGATGAGCCTGACCACCTGCAGCTCTTCACAATAGTCTCTGCTCAGATTGACGATGCTTCGTTCTGACGGAGTTTCAATCGACACGTAGGAAGTGAGACAATTTGAACCGGACGGGATCGCCCTGAAGGCAAAGATCTTGAGCTGCTCATCAACATAGAAGCTTGGGTTGAAGACATTGCTGATGCTCAAAGTCCGCGTAACGTCTTTGAATTGCTGCGCAATCCTGGACGCTCGGTACGCATCGCACGTGCGCATCCGGGCGAGGTCTCGGAGCAGACTCATGGGGCGCCCGTCTGCCCGTGCACCCTGGCTGCTCCGCGGATGCAGGAGTCTCGCTTGCGGTTGTGTGTGACCATGGACGGGTTCCTCTTTCGCGAGCCTGCGATCTGCCGTTGGAGGTCCATGTCATTCCGGAGACGCCCCTCTGCGTCTCACTGCCTTGAGGATACGCTGCATCCCCGGAATCCGATCAGCCTTCCTCTTGGCCCTGGCCAGGAGCCGGTTCAGGATGAGGAACAGATCTTGCGTCCGCTTGCTCCCTGCCAGGCCATGGGGAGCAAAATACTTCCAGAGAGCACGTTCTCTGCTCGGAAAGTGCCCCGGTTGCTGCCAATTCCCGACGCCAAGCTCGGGCAACTCATAGAACGCATCGTTCAGGACAGCGGGAACTCTGTGATGCTTGCGGGTTCCGCCTGCGACTGTAGCACTGAGAAAAATGTCGTCTTCACGCTCGTCGGGCAGCCAGAGCCCTTCCAACAGGTTCCTCCGGAAGGCCATGAGCCTTCCCATGATCATGTCGACGGCAGTGTCCCGAAGGAGCAGCGTTGTACTCTCTTCGTACCTCAGGCATTGCTTGTCTTGATAGCGACGGCAGGACACAGTGCGGCGGAACTTGTAGAGTGGAAATCTGTCGAAACACATTCCCGCCATGCCCACGATTCGGTTTCGATTGTCCGGATGGTTCAGGGTCTGGACAATCTGCTGCAAGACGTCGTTTCTGCTGAAACAAAGATCATCGTCCATCGACATGACGAACGGCGTCTTGGCTCTTTGGGCCATCCGCCAGCGGGCCATACAGCCGACGTTCACGTCGGAACGCTCGTACCAGTCGATCTGAGGGGAGTTGACATCCACCTCGCCGTTGTTCCACAGAAAGACCCGGGCGGGCAGCGTCTGTCTTGCGATGCCGTCCAGAATGATCGAGATGTTCTGCGGCCGCTTGAAATTCAAGAGCAGGATTGTGATCTGAGGGGCTGCAGAGTCAGGACGCTGGATTGCGGGCATACCAAGAACCAGTGGGGGTTGGAACGTCGCGGAGCATCCGAGCGGATCGCGGATCTCGGCGCGCACTGCCTCGAGCGCCCGGTCTCATGCGTTGGGTGACGCCTGGGGTATCCCCTGGCACCTCGCCAACAGCACAGCAAGCCGGAGCCTGCTTGCTCTGCGATTCCTCCGCTTCCCTCGCGCACACCGATGGTACCGGACCGATGACCTCCAGACCAAGTGTTTCGCTCATCGGCTGGAAACGCTAGGGAGGCATGGGCTTGTCGAGACCACCACCGCGTTGTCTACACAGATGCTATGGCGCTCGCGGTTGTTCCCCTTGCGAAATGCCAGCGACCGACATGAGCTGGAGCAGCTTCCATTTGACCAACTGCAAGGACAGGGCTACGTTGACGCGGTCGCTCCTTTGGAGCTGAGCATTGCGTGCCGTGCAAGGAGTGAGCCTGTGACAAGCGCATCGAAGGCCAAGACGCTGTGGTCTCTCTCCTGGCCACTGATGATCAGCTTCATGGCCCGCGGGCTGCTCTCTTCGATCGACTTGCCCTATGCCAGCCGGCTCGAGAATCCCGATGCGGCCATCGCTGGAATCGGGCTCTCCTTTCCTCTGGAATTCAGCTTCATCGCGTGCTGGGTAGGTACCTCTGCGGCCCTGACGAGTTTCCTCAGCAAGGCTTTTGGCGAGAAGAACGAGCCACGGATCCGCCAGCTGCGTCGCACGGCGACTCTGATCGTCGTCGCCCTCGGCGCGTTCTTCCTGCTCATCGCGGGTGCCATCTTCCTCTTCGCTCAGCACCTGCTGCCGGCAAAGCTGGACCCGCTGGTGGTCGAGAACTTCAGGATCTATGCCCCCGTGCTCCTGGCCGGCGTCGCTATTCTCGGCTTCTGGTCGGCGATCCCCGATTCGATCGTCAAGGCTCATCACGACACGCGCTCAACCATGGTCGCAGGGATCATTTCGGGGGTCGGAAACCTCGTCCTGAACACTGTCTTTCTGTTTGTCTTTGGCTGGGGCATCGCCGGCATCGCACTTGCGACCGGCCTGGCGCGCGGTGGCAGCTTGATTTATGCGCTGTCCCGCGCCAGGCGCTTGGAAGCAGCTCGCATTGCGCTCTGGGCTGCCGAGGCGAGCCCCAGACTCAGCAAGCCGCAGCCGAAAAAACGGGGCATGACCGCCGAGGGGCTCTTCGAGAGACCGCTCGTGGCGATGCTGCTGCTCGCGGTGCCCTCGGCGCTGACCTTCGTGCTCATGGGCACAGAGAACTTCGTGGTCAACGCCATCCTCGCCCATTTTCCCGAGCCGGACGCCGCTGTGGCCGCCTACGCGGTCTACCACAAAGTCGTGGTGCTCGCGCTGATGCCGATCATCGCGACAGGCGTCGCCGTCCTGCCTTTCGTCGCGCGCTACGTGGGGGCCGGCAACCTGACCGAGGTCGGCCGAGGGCTTCGTCAGGCATTCACCCTCTCCCTTGCCTGGGTCTTGCTGATCGTCGCGCCCGCGTGCTACTTCGGCGGAGGGCTGCTGGCAGGTTTCTTGAGCGAAGCCGAGACAACGAGGCAGCTCGCGACCTTCACCCTGAGCTACCTCGTGCCCCTGGCTGCGCTTGTCGCCTTCCCCTTCATGCTCTGCCGCCCGGTCTTCGAAGCCGTGCAGCGCGGTGGTCCGGGCCTGGTGATGGCGACCCTGCGCTACGTCGTCCTGGGCCTTCCCTGTGCGATCCTGGGAGCCAGGCTCGCGCAAGATTGGGGCTACGAGCCCTTCTACGGTCTGGCGTTCGGCCTGATCGTCGGCGGTGCCCTGGCGAGCCTCAGCTTTGTGGTCTGGCTGTTTCGGCTGTTCGCTCAGCTGCGGCGCGGAGAAGGGACGGCGAGCCAGCGGAGTCTGAGGTCTCCAAACGCTGATTGAGGCACGCGCTGGGGGTCGTGTCAGAGAAGACCCCTGCAACGCGTGGGAAGGACCAGACCCCCGTCCGTGGCTGACCACGAGGATCAGCCACAAGTCCCGACTTCGTAGGAGGTTGTCGTATGATGCACAAGACCTGTCTGCTCACACTAGCGCTCTGCTGGACGTCGAGCGCGCTGGCCGACGGCTGGGAGAGCCTGAGCGTGGCGGAGCTGATTCCGCGAAGCCGGCTGATCGGCGTCGCCACCCTGCGCACCCCCGGCCCCGCTCGCGATGGCTGGCGTGAAGGCAAGCTGCGTTTCAGCCAGATTCTGTATTCGGGCGTGGGTCAGGTCGAGACCTTCGAGGTCCGCGTGGCGGCGCAGACCGTGCCTGGCGAGACGCAGCATTGGCCGGGCGGGAAGCAGGGCATCTGGTTCGTGCTGAAGTCTGGCGATGCCTATGAGGCGATCAACCATCCCCAGTGCTGGCTGGATGCCGATGACGCCGAGGATGTCTGCAATCAGATCTATTCCTACGCGAACGAGCTCTACTCCGCCGCACTGGCCGCCATCGAGGAGCAATCCTCCGCAGAGGGAGAGGCGGACAGCAGCGACGAGGAAGGCAGCATCAGCAGCTACGGGGCCGCCTCTGATGCCGCCGCGGCGGCACGCGCAGTGCCGCACCAGGACGAGGCCTCGCAGATCCAGAGCTACTACGAGCAGGTCTGCGGGCTGGTCGGCACGACAGGCGTCGAGAGCCTGCCCCTCGAGCTTGGGGACAGTGAGGCCCTGGCGGGCTGGGCCAGTGAGCTGCTGGGGGTCGATTCCGGGCTGTTGCAGAAGCTGCTCGACGGCGATGCGGCGGGGCTGCTCGGCCTGCAGGACAGCTTGGCGGACGTGCTCAACGGGCTCGTGCGCAACACCCTGGGAGCCGAGAATCCGCTGGAATCGTTGCGCAACATGCCGTCGATTCCCCTGAACATTCCGCAGCCGCGTGGAGGGCCCCCCGGCAGGCCCCAGAACACGCCGAGCTTCTCCCTGCCGAATTCTGCGCTGCGGGGCTTGAGCGGTTCGCGCCGGCAGATGTTCGCTGGGCTCGCCCAACCCGGAGGCGGCTCAGGGCCGCGTCCGGGTCCTGGTGGGCCGGGCGGGCCGGGACCGCGCTGAGCCGCGGCTGAGTCAGGGCCTCCGCAGGTGTCCCGTGGACTGTCAGCTGTAGAGGAAGATCCCTCGCGAGGGATCGGGAAAGGGCTCGTCATCGGCGAAAGCCCACAGCGGCGCCTGGCTCAAGATGCGGCCGTGGATTGCACCGCGGAACTGGTGGTCGCACTCCGGCACAACCACGCAGCGATGGCGGCGTGCGTTGCAGATTCAAGCCGTGCCCCGCGCCGCTGAGTTCGACGTACTCTGCATGCGGCAGCAGCTCCAAGGTCGTCTGGATGTGCGCTTGGGGAACGTCGCCGTCTGCATCGCCCCAGAGCAGCAGCGTGGGCTTGTCGGCGACCTGTGCGTACGCTTCGCTGGAGTCTCGCGCAACGCGTCTGTGCGCGCGAAGCTCAACAGGGCGGCCTCGAAGCCCGCATAGCGCGTCTGCTCGAGGTAACGTTCGCTCCAATCCGGCGCTCCGGATTCCTCGAGAAAAGCCGCGGCGCGCCGGATGCTGCCCGGCACCCCGAGCACACGAGCGTACCATTCTCCCACGCCCGGCAGGCTCGCCAGCGTGAACAGGCTCCGGCCCTGGGCATAGTCCAGGACGGGAGCGAGCAGCGCGAGCGAGGCGACCCGTTTCGGATGCTCGGCCGCGAAGCTGACGGCCGTGGCGGCGCCGAAGGAGATACCGACAAGCTGCACGGGCACGGGCTGCTCCAGTGCATCGAGCAGCCCGAGCAACTGGCGGCGGTCCAGAGCGCGGCCGTAGTCCGTATCCGGTCGGTCGGACAGACCGCGGCCGAAGTGATCGTAGCGCAGCACCTGGAAACCTGTCCCGCAGAAACATCAAGTCGCTCGGATGGCACGGTGCAGCCAGAACCCTGATCAAGACCTGGCCCTTCTTCGGACGCGGGACCGGTCGTTCCTCGACGCGCAGGCCGGCGATGGCCTCGGACAGGTCGAGAGCGTGGCGGGGAAGCACGATCGCGCGCATGTTCGCGGGCAAGGCCATAGCGAGCCTCGTGGGATGGAATCGGACGGTGCGTGATACCAGGGAGCTGGCGTAGGAAGAAACGCTGGCACCAGCAGAGGCCCGGCGGTCGAGCCAGGCAACCTGCCGGCACGCGGCGCTGGCTACTCGCGGCGGTAGAGCTCGCGGATCCCTCCCCGAGCTTCCTCGAACTCGGTCTGCAGATCTTTGCGCAGGCAGCCGACGCCCAAACCGGTCACGGCTCGCCAAAGAACCGCCGCAACGCCCCGGCTCGCGCGTCACGGGACGGCTCCGGAGCCTGGCCGAGCGCTCCCTGGTCGGGCGAGGGGAAGAAGGCGCTGTAGCTGAACAGCGCTACTCCCGCCGCCCCCTGCGCACGAGCGGTTTCGATCTGGAGGAATGTCTGGGCTGGATCTGCGTGACGGCCGGCCGCGATGCCGACGATCACAGGAACGCTGTCGCCTCCCAGCGGCAGGCTCTCGGCCAGGCGCTGCGCGTAATCCTGCTCTGTTTCCGCATAGCACATCGGATAGAGTGCGTCGACCAGTCCTTGGCGCACCCAGCTCTCGACGTCTTGCCCGACCTTGACCCGCGCCGCGGCGGGCGCGAAGACCGCCGCTGTCAGCCGGCAGGCGGGCCGGGCTGCGCGGACCGCGGCCCGGATCTCGGCGACCATGCCCGTGACCTGCTCTGCCTTGAAGCAGAGCCAGCCCTCCGGCTGTTCTTTCGGGTCGCCCCCGAAGAGCGCCAGACTCTGAGCGTCCCAGGAGAAGTCTTCGCCTTCGAGGTCGAGCACGTAGCGGATGTAGTCGAGGTGCACGGCGTCGACCGCATAGTTCGTGGCGATCTCGGCGGCGATGCCGGCGACGTGCGCTCGAAAGTCCTGCCGGACAGGGTTGCCGCAAACGTAGTGCTCGTTGCGTTGCTGCGGCTTGCCGCTCTCGCTGACGACTCTCCACTCGGGGTGCAGGAGGTAGGCGTGGTTCGAGTCGGCCGGTGGCTTGGTACCCCGCCAGAGCGGCATGACGTTGATCCAGGCCTCCAACGCGAGGCCCCGACGCTGTGCCTCCTCAAGCGCCACCGCCAAGGGGTCGAAGCCAGGATCGGCGCTCCCCAGCTCTGCGGCCCAGGGTTCCAGCGCCGAGGGGTAGAAGACCGAGGCGTTGCCGCGCACCTGGAACAGCACGCGCCCGACGCCAAGTGAGGCGGCGCGCTCGATCAGCGAGCGTACGTCCGCCTCGCTTCGGTAATCCCAACGCGTCACCCATAGCGCCCGAACCTCCTGGGCCTCCAGGCCACCGCTGAAGGCGAGCAGCAGGACCGCGAGCAGCCCCCTACCTGTGATCGATCGCGAGCGCGTGGCCATAGCCGTCTCCTGCTCCGAGGGTTGTATCGATGGTACGCGTAAGACCCTACGCTTCTTTGGGCCGGGCAGATGATCTCCCAACACCAAGAAACCTTGATGTCTTCCGTCTGATTATCGAGGATGCTCGGGATCTTGGGGAGACCCCATCGGGAGTTTCGAATGCGCCGGCTCTTTCTCCGTGCTCTTGAACGCTCTGCAAGCTCAGGCGCATTCGCCTTCGTTTTCGCCGATGGCGAACGCTTTGAGCAGGGCGCTGCGCCGTGGGAATTCGTCGCCCACTTCAAAACCGAAGCAGCCCTCGCAGACTGCGTGCGGCGAGGGTCACTCGGCTTCGGTGAAGCATACATGCAAGGGAACATCGAGGTCGAAGGCGACCTCCAGCACCTCGTGCGCGTTGGCCAGGCGATGGCCCACTCCGGCTTCCGGCCCGGGTTTCTCGAGATCGCCCGCTTCGTGCTCGGCTCGCTGCTGCGGCGGAACACGCTGAGCGGGTCCCGCCGCAACATCGCGACCCACTACGACCTCGGGAACGACTTCTACGCACGTTTCCTCGATCCCCAGATGCAGTACACCTGCGCGTACTTCGAGGTTCCTGAAGATTCCCTGGAGCAGGCCCAGCTGAATAAAATGGACCTCGTCTGCCGCAAGCTCGGGCTCAAGCCCGGCCAGGAGATCGTTGAGGCAGGTTGCGGCTGGGGTGGCCTGGCGCTGCACGCGGCTACCCACTACGGCGTGCGCGTGACGTCCTACAACATCTCTAAGGAACAGATCGCCTGGGCGCGTGAGCGGGCTCTGGCGCTCGGCGTCGGTCCCGAGCAGGTTGAATACCGGCTCGAGGACTACCGCTCGATTCCCAAGCTCGGCAAGCGCTTTGACCACTTCGTCTCTGTAGGCATGCTCGAGCACGTTGGGCGCGAAAACTACCGGCGCTTTTTCGACCTCATCCATCGAGTGACACGGCCTGAGGGACGGGCCCTGGTCCACAGCATCGGCCGCTCGTATCCTTCGAGGATCGACGCCTGGCTCGAACGATACATCTTCCCTGGCGCCTACATCCCCTCGTTGGGCGAGATCACGGCGTCCCTCGAGAGTCCAGGGCGACTCTGGCAGGTCTCTGATGTCGAAAACCTGCGATTGCACTACGCCGTCACCCTGGACCACTGGGCAGCGCGCCTCGAAGCGCACGTGGCGGAGATTGTCGAACAACACGGGGAGGAGTTCGTGCGCATGTTCCGCCTCTACCTGAGGTCCGCGGCCGCCGGGTTCCGCTGGGGCGGCTTGCAGCTCTACCAGCTTGTCCTCGAGATGCAGCCCGGGGACGGTCCACCCTGCACGCGCCACGCCATGCTGCACCACGAGGCCGCCGGCAAGCCCCTTCTGGCCCCAGTGCGCAAGGCACCCGCTCCCTATGAGCGATGACAGGGGCCCGGCGAGCCCGTCGCAGCGCCGAAGGCACGATGCGCGGGCCCGTCGCCTGCAGGACGCGCTCGCCAGGAGCCCCGGCCCCGTCGCTCTGCACAAGCAGACCTCCAACCTGTTCCGCCACCGCGCACGCCGCGCGCGCAGTGTCGACATCCGCGCGTTTGACCAGGTGCTCGGCGTGGGGCGGGGGAAGCTCGAGGTTCAGGGGATGGCGCCCTACGAGCGCATCGTGCGTGCAACGCTGGCCCAGGGCTGCATGCCGGCCGTCGTCCCGCAGCTGAAGTCGATCACGGTCGGTGGCGCGGCCGCGGGGATTGGGATAGAGGCGTCGTCGTTCCGTTACGGCTTCGTCCATGAGACGGTCGAGGCTTTCGACGTGCTGACCGGCAGCGGCGAGGTCGTCCATTGCCGGCCCGACAACGAGCACCGCGAGCTGTTCTTCGCGTTCCCCAACTCCTATGGCACGCTGGGCTATGCGCTCCGCCTGGTCCTGCCCACCATCCCGGTTCTCCCCTTCGTCCGCCTCGAGCACCTCCGCTTCGCCGAGCCCGGTGCCTACTTCGAGGCCCTCGCCTTGGCCTGTGCACGGCCGGAGCTCGACTTCGTCGACGGCAGTATCTTCGCTGCCAGGCACCTGGTGCTCAGCGTCGGCCGCTTCGTCGCCAGCGCGCGCCACACACGCAACTACCAGCGCGGCGAGATCTACCATCGGGCCGTGGCGGAGCGCCGCACCGACGTGCTCAAGGTCGCGGATTATCTCTGGCGTTGGGACACCGACTGGTTCTGGTGCTCGCGCCACTTCGGCGCGGAGAACCGCTGGCTGCGCCTGCTTGCAGGCCGGCGCCTGTTGCGCTCGACAACCTATTGGAAGATCCGCCACTGGTACGGCACGAGCAGCGCCGTGGCGCGGCTCGAACGCTGGCTGAGGCGGCCGCCGCTGGAGCCGGTCGTGCAGGATGTCGAGATCCCGGTCGGCCGGGCGGCGGCCTTCCTGGAGTTCTTTCAACGCGAGATCGGCATCCTGCCTGTCTGGGTCTGTCCGATCCGTCCACGGGACCCCGCTGTGCGCTGGACCCTGTACCCGGTGCAGCCGGAGCTGTACGTCAACTTCGGCTTCTGGGATCTCGTCCCCGCCCGGGATGGAGACCCCTGGCATCACAACCGGCGCATCGAGGCCGTCGTCGCAGAGCTCGGTGGGCGGAAGTCGCTCTACTCCAAGGTCTGCTACGAGCGGCAACGCTTCTGGGAGATCTATGACCGATCGCTATTCAAGAGGCTCAAAGCACGCTACGACGCGCATGGACGTCTGCCCGACCTGTTCGAGAAGGTGACCGGTAGGGCTCAGCGCAGGGTTGGAGCCAAGCAAGAGGGGGCCGACAGCTTGAACGCCTCGATGTCTATCGGAGGGTGACGGCGAACATAGCCCCGAAGTAGCATTCGCAGGGCAGCCTGACTCAGACCCGTCCCGGCCCACTCCGCCAGAGGCGCCGCTCGCCAGGCTCAACCCTGGGTCGAGTACTCGCGCCAATCAGGCAAGGCTTCAGGGTGCGAACCCGTTTGGTGTTGCGGCCAAGAAGGCTGTGGTGGGCTCGGAAGCCCCAAGCCCCACAGCGACTGCACTGGGCACTCATACTCGATGGTGTGAGCGGTGCGCAAAGGCCGGCGGCCGATGGCTGCCGGGCCGAAGATATCGGGGTGCGCCCCGAAACCCATGCTAGCATGCCACCCCAACTCGCTCAGGCCGCACGCAGTCAGCAAGCCGGGCTCAACCGCCCGAGTGTCTCGATGCCGATCAGAGGAAGAAACCGAGCACAGCCCCCAGGTAGCATTCGCAGAGCGACCCGACGCAGACCCAACCCGCCTGCTCCGCCCGGGACAGCGGCAGAAATGCCCGACCCGGCCCAGCGAACCTGCATCAACCACCGAATTTCCCTGTCTCCATGCGTTCGTCAGTCAACCTCGGCCTCGGTCTTCACGGATTTCGGTCCCCACGGATCTCTGCTCTCGGAATTCGGAAACTCGGTGACCGGAACCGGGCCCGGAGTCGGAACCGGCTACGGTCGCGGCGAGGGATCCGGACTCGGGATCGGGTCCGGATCCCTCTTCGCAAGCGTCGCCAGGCTCGAGAACCCGAAGATGCCAACCTCGACGAGGCACTCCGAGTCGAGAGCGTAACGGTGAGCTTACTGCCGCCCGAGCGTGCGGAGTATTCTGCTCACCTCAGTATACGGCGTCGATCAAGCCGAGGACGACATTCTCGACGGCGCTTCGGGACGCGGCGACCAGGTCGCGGTCTTCGGAGAGGCAGCCGGCACCCCTGACCCGAGACGAGCTCGACGGCGCGCAGCTCGAGCCGTATCCGGAAGACATGGGGATCGGTCGCGTCGCAATCTCCCAGCTTCAGCTCGCGGACGCAAACGCTCAACTGCAGTGGAGCAGCCCCATCGGCAGCGTCCTCAATCCGACTGCGGGCCTGGCCCGGATTGCGCGGACGGGTCCCCACCAGCCCGCGCCAGATCGGCGACGAGACGGGTCAGGGCCGGGAACCGCCGCAGCTCCTGAAGTGCTTCGGAGAACTTCGGGTGGCTGACTTCCGCCAGCAGCTGCTCGCGGATAGTGGCGATGAGGGAGGCGGAGGTGTAGCCCTGCCCGAGTCTCAACGGCTCGGCGATACCCTCCGCCAGACACTCGGCCAGGGAGAACTGCGCATGCTCCTTCCTGTCTTCGACTAGCTGGCTGAAGGCCCCCCGATTGCCCCAATGGGCTTGCAGCAGCAGGGCCGTCAGCGCCTCATCGCGCCGGCCGGCGCGCTCGAACTCTACACGCAAGGTGCTGAGCACCGCCGCCCGCCGCTTGACCTCCCGGTTGTCGATCCTCAACGTTCTCGCGAGCCAGGCGTGCTCGCCGCTTCCCATCCGGCACGCGGCGCGCAACAGGCTCTCGAGCTCGGCTGCGCTGATGGCCTTGTTCCTGATCAGGCGGTACCCTGCGTCTTCGCTCGGGAGCGGCCGGATCGCTGCGATGAGCTCGAGTTCTCGGCGCATTTCACCGGCCATCCTGATGCTCACCGCAATCCTGTACGCATCCCTCGAACACCCGGGTCTGGCGACATCGGCGCAAATCTCGTCGAGCCGGGCGCTGTCCAGGCCGGTCTGGAGCACGTCACGGAAGAGGGCACCATGGAGCCAGTGCGCCCACGGCTTCCAGTCTTTGACGCCCAACCTCAGCCGGGCTAACATTCGCAGCCGGCTCGGGCTGTGCGACAGGCCGGAAGCGAGCGGCAGCAGCAAGAGGCCGAACAGGAGGGGCAGCCCGACCCCGGCCATCCACCGACTTCTCCGGCCGAATCCAGCGGGCGTCTCAGGCTCGGGCTCGGCTCGGGCGGTCGCTGCGGACCGTTTCCGCTCGCGCTGACCCGCCAGGGTGACCAAGCAGCGGCCGTATTGGTGGAGATAGCCGGTCCAGGCCAGCAGTGGTAGGGCGAGTAACAAGCAGCCCGCCGACCCGAGCAGCCAGAGTCGCGTGTCGATGCCCGGGAGGGCATCTCCGAACGGGTCGAGGCCGGCGGTGACCAGCGTCGCGGCCCCGGCCAGCCCGGTTCCGAGCCGGGCCAGCATCCAGGCGTGCGCCCCGCTGCGCCGAAGGCCGTGGCCCGCGAACTGGAGGTCGCCGTTGTCCGGACCGGCGGGCTCGGCGAGCCGCACCTGGAAGGCCGCAGTGCGGGCGAGGAGCAGGCTGAAGGCGAACAGCCACAGGGCCGTCCCCAGTACGACCGCACACAGGCCGCTCGCGAGCGCGTGTGGCACTGAGAGGTAGACCTCGAGCTCCATGTAGCGCCGCACCGCGAACAGGCCCAGGGCACCGAGTCCCAACCAGAGGCCGACCAGGGCGACGAGGGTGCTGCGCCGCGCGGCTCGTGCGGGCCGGGCGTTCCTACAGGCCTTTCCCTCCGCCAACAGCGCTGCGAGCGCTCGGGGCTGATCGCGGAGCCAGCCGCTCAGCCCAAAAAGCAGCGCAGCGGCGGCCAGGCTGACGAGCAGCAGAACCAGGCCGACCTCGCCGTCCTGCGCCGGCAGACCCAGCTCGTCCCAGGCGTAGCGGCGCTCGTCGATCAGCACGTCTTTGTGCCACAAGCCATACCCGAACAAGCAGGCCCAGCCGACACATGCCACGCTCGCCGCTCGGCCAGCTCGCAGCGCCCACACCGCACTGCTAGGGTTCCGGGTCGGGTCCGCTGCCAGGTCACCGAGCAGCCCCTCCCAGAGCCGGCGTTGCCGGCCGAGCTCCCGCGGAAACGCGAGCACGGTCAGCAGCAGAAGAAACAGGCTGGCGGCGCCAGCGAGTTGTGCGTGCAGGTGGGGAGCATCGGGCAACAGCCAGAGCCGCGAGGCGAGGACCAGGGCCAGCCCGGCCGCGACGGTCCAGCCCAAGCCGGCCAGTGGGCGTCTCCAGAGGCGGAGGCCGGCGAGCGGGCATTCTGTCATGGCGGGGTCTCCACAGCTCGGTCTGCAGGCGATAGAGCAAGGCGCATGCCGCAAGCGGTTCGCCGGCCCTCGGTTGCGCGTTGCGGCGGGGCGAGGGTCTGGGTGGAAGGACCGGCGGCAACCGCGGTTTACAGCTTTACAGTTTGGATGGCGATGTCGTTGGGCAGCGCAGCCGGCGCAGCTGCGCGGTGAGGTCGCAGCGCGCAGCAAAGCAAACGTCGGCGATGGCCGCGGGACCCCGACTCGAGATGAGCAACTGTGCGATCTTTGGTTGGGGGGATTTCTGCGTTGACGGACCCGAGAAACCGCAGCACTCGGCTTTCAGGCGCTACCAGCCCCATGGCTTCCCCGCGCGTCTCTTCGCGGTCCGCGTCCCGGGCAGCAGGTATCACGAGTCTGGCTTTGGATGGGTCGGCCGGGCCTGGAGATGGCACTATGTGCCGCTTAGTCGGGCTCCCCGCGATGGCCCTTCCACCAGTCCAGGCATCGGCCTCGCATCGTCGCGCCACCCTGGTCGGAGCGTGGGGGTCGAATGCCGCACTTTTTCTTGAAGTAGTAGAGTTCTGACAGGTCGACGAGGTCGCTCAACGCACAACAACGCGGCTCGGCCGCCCCTGTTGGCTGACTCCTCTTATGAAGCTCCCTTGGCGCACGTCTTTCCAGAGTTGCATTCTGACACCCGAGATGTTGGGGCAGGTCCTGATGGGATGTTGATTCATTAGTAAAGTTCGCGTTTACTTATGGGTACACATAGCGCAAGGCAGCGTTGCACACTTTACAAGTGAGTCGGTCTTGACACCCGAGCATGAAAAGATGGTCTGGCGCGGGATTCTCCAAGCAAACCCGTGGTGGTCGCAGGGCACGGTGCCACCACAAAGGACCCGCAGTTTTCGCCGGCACGCCTTCGGCTTTGTCTTGGATGCCCTGCTGCGCGCGCAAGTGGGTCGTGGTCTGGTCGTGCTCGGGCCGCGCCGTGTCGGCAAGACTGTGCTGCTGCACCAGGTAGTCGGGGAGCTGCTCAAACGCGATGTGGCTCCCTTGGATATCGCCTTTCTGAGCCTCGACGACGTCGCTTTGCGGGGCAGCGACCTGGGTGAGCTGCTCGACCTGCTGGAACGGCGCCGGCCCACGCAGGCCACACATCGCTATCTGCTCCTCGATGAAGTGCAGCACTCCCCATCCTGGTCGGGTTGGCTCAAGCGGTTGGCGG
This sequence comes from Planctomycetota bacterium, assembly GCA_029260765.1. Classification (GTDB taxonomy): domain Bacteria; phylum Planctomycetota; class J058; order JAJDCP01; family JAJDCP01; genus JAJDCP01. Next base: position 7,783 of record JAJDCP010000057.1, on the reverse strand, counting down.
ACCGTCGCGATCCCTATGTCTTTCTCGCGACGGGCAGCAGCGCGACCGCCTTGCGGCATGGCGGACAAGACGCGGGACTGGGCCGCTGGCAGGAGCTGGTGCTGTACCCGTGGTCGTTCCGCGAGCATGTGCACTTCACCAAGGCGGAGGCTTGGACCTTTCGCTACGTCGACGCGTGGAGTGGCATGGTCGAGAAGGATGGCCACGCCGACGCGGAGCGCCTGACGACAGCCTGCGGCGCCCGTCCGGACGATGAGGATGCCCGGCTCGAGCGGATTCTGGTGGACTACCTGGCTCTGGGTGGCTTTCCCGAGGTTGTCGAGCGTGGCAACGACCTGCGCGAGGCCCAGCGTCACCTGCGGCAGGACATCCTCGAGCGGGCCCTGGGTCGCGACATCGTCGATGGGACCCAGGTGGCCACGCGCACCATCGAGCGGTTGTTCCTCCGTATCTGCCAGCGCCCGGGCGGACTCTTCGAGAGCACCAAGGCTGCGCGCGATCTCGGCATCACGCGGCCCACCGTGCAGCGCTACCTCGAGATCCTGGAGCGGGCATTCCTGGTCTTCACCTTGCCGAACCTGGCAAGCCCGATCCGTGGCCAGCCCAAGGTCTACCTCGTCGCCCCTTCGCTGCGGGCCGCGTTCTACAACCTCGACCGTGACCAAATCCGCGAGCCGGCAGAATTCGGCCCGCTCGCCGAGAACCTGGTTCTGGCAAGTGCGGTCGGCCAGGCACCGGCAGGGCGGCAGGTAGGCTTCTGGCGCAAGAACCGGGTCGAGGCCGATCTTCTCGAGTTGCAGCCCGGAGGCGTCCTCTATGGAGAAGTGAAGCTCAGGGGAAAAAGAGCGATCAGCAACCTGCAGAAGGTCGCGGCCCGCGTCGGGCAGGCAGGCCTGGGCTTGATTCTGACCCGTGACGGACCGCAGACCTGGTTTGACGCCGCACCGCCCCTACAGCGCATTTACGAAATGTCGATCGCCGAGTACTTGTATTGGAACACGGACTGGAGTGGGGGGACCTTGCGACCGCTGCGGCCGCGGCGGGCTTCGGAATGAGGTTGGATTTTGAGACCCGGTGGCCGGCCACCGCGGCCAGCCCTCGCCGGTGCTTGTCCTCAACACCTGGCGGTGCCGAGGGCAAGCAGCACGAAGTGCTTGGGGCTGGTCGCGGGGCGCGGACCCAGGAGGACTGTAGGGTGGAAGCCCGCCGCACTCGGGCGCCCCGCCGAGATGTGTGCGAGTGACGAGCTTCGTTCCGGCCGGGATCAGAGTCGGAGTCCCCATCGGCCTCGCGATCCGCCATCGCCATCCGTCATCGCGATCCCGATCCCGATCGGTCATCTCGATCGGCCGTCCGTCATCGCCGTCGCGATCGGACTCGGCCTCGGAAGCGACCCCAAGACAGTCGCCCGGCGACCTGTGCCTTACGACCCCAAGCCGATCCCCGAGAATGTCCGCACATCGGTGAGGTGCCGTTTCAACAGTTCGGCAACCTCGGTCGTCGGTCCATTCCAACCCGTACCCAGATCAACTTTGTTGGGGCCCATGAACGAGCGCAAGGTGTCGGAAGTCCGAGTCTTTGGACACAATCACAAGCCCCTTGTCCTTGGCGTACCGCCAAGGTCGATGTCGTCGGGTTCCAAGAGAGGCGGCCCCCGACCTGCTCGCGGACCTCGCCGCGGCGCTAGCGATTCCAGCGGTCGACATCGGCTGGCCGGGTTTCCAGGACGGACAACGCTGTCAGGGCAGCTCGACCTCAACCGTCTCGGAGCCCACAGGTACCGTGAACGTGGTCCACGGGCCGTAGACTCCGCCGGAAATCGCGCGCATGCGATACCTCCCGGGGAGAAGCCGCGTGCTGAAGTCTGCGTTGTTCGAGACCATCGCGGACGAAACCATCGCCAGACCGTGTACGATGTCGTCGAAACGGATCGAGTTCGGCAAGAGGTCTCCGAGCACCCGGCCGTGGACCCGCACGGTCGCCTGCAGCTCGAGCGCAACGTGGACCGTCTCGCCGAACACGAGCTCGCAGGTTGCGACGCCGGCGCGGTCCTGCTGTGCGATCAGCACGGCGCAGGATCCTTGAAAGTCCCCCTCGAAGCGAACGAGCTGGCTGTCGCCCGGCACCTGCTCCAGCGAGACTCTCTCCCGGTTCCAGTTCCATCTCCGGTCAAGGTTCCCGTCGTTCAGGATCGCTCGCAGCCGAACGCGGGGCACGCAGCCGATGGCGCGCACCTCCAACACGGCAGGGCGCCGCATCCGGAGGGTCAACTCGCCCACCTGCTCTCCGGATCGCACATCGACGTAGAGGGTCTCGGCCAGCACCCAGCCGGGCGCTTCGCAGGTGAGCCGGTGCCGGCCAGGGGGAAGCCCGGACAGGGAGAAGCTGCCCTCCGCCTCGAGCGTGGCTTCCCTCGCGGGCGCCCCTCCCCAACGCGCCGAGACCATGCCTGCGCCGATCGCCGCTCCGCGCTCGTCGACGACCCTCCCCGCCAGAGCGCCGGGCTGTGGAGCGTACAGGTCCCGGACGTGGGGACCCGGCTCGAGGGCCGGAGCCACCTCCTCCTTGAGCAGGCCGCGCCGATTGCGGGAGGCCACAACCACCAACAGGGGGGCGGGACCTGGCGCGAACACTTCGCTGGCGTAGGCGCCATCCTGGATCTCGGCGTAGACGCCGCGGCCATCGACGTTGAAGTGCAGCTTTCCGCCTCGCAGAGGAGTCCCGGCCGTGTCGAAGACGGTCCCCGTCAGGAACGCCCCGGGATCGAGGCCGATCGACACCGGGGGGTCGTCCCCGCTGACGACGACGCCGTCGAGGGTCCGCCCGAGGTAGCGGTCCGTGGCGCTGACCTCGAAGGACCAGATCCCCGGCAACAAACCGCGCACGGTGAAACTGCCATCGACGGCCGTGCTCCCCCGCGCTCTCTGCCATCCTTTGTGCAGGTCCGTGGTCAGTCGGCGCCGCCAACCCCTGATTTGCGCCCTTGCGATCGGTGCGCCCGTGTCCGTCGCGTACACAACTCCCGAGAGCGCGCATCCGTCGCGCAGGACCAGGACGACCTCGTGAGTCTGGCCGGCCTGCACGAGCACCTCCTGCTCGTGCGTGGCGACGAAGCCGTCCCTCCACGCCGAGAAGCGGTGTGCTCCCGGCGCGAGGTCCGTCACGACGAACTGCCCTGCGGCGTTTGCGTGGGCGCTCACCCCGGCGCCTTCGAAAAACCGCGTGTAACCGGCCCACCGCACGGGCAGGCCGCGCTCGTCGACGATCCACCCGAGGATGCGCGCGGTGTGGAGGACCGCGTCCGCGTCCGGGAGGGGGCGATCGACCGGCCGTTCGGCGGGAGTCTCCCGCTCGTCGGACAGCGTCTGGGTCTGCACTCGGACGGGCGGCGCGGCGGTGGACGGCTCCCGCGGAGAGGGCAGAGTCCACGGAGGAGGGGTTACCGGAGCGACCACGCCTGGCTCGGGAACGCGCAGAGCCGCGGGTTCCTGCGGCGACCCGGCCGAAAGCCCTACCGCGGCGAGCAGCCCGACGACCGCCAGGCAACCGAGCGCCAACCCTGTACGCGTCGAACGATCCACTCCGACCTCTCCGCTCGACTCCTGCAGGCCGGGTACCACGGCCCCTCTGTCCAGGCGAGCCGTCCAGGCTCCGGATCTCGGTCGTAGATTGAGGCTCTGTTGTTCGCGGCAGACCAGACAGGATGGCGGGGAGGTGGGTGCTCTCCCTATCCTTCGACACGCAATGAAGGGCAGGCAACGACACTTGATGCTTCGCTGGCCTGCAGATACCACATTCTCAGGGAGGCAGAGCATGGAGAATCTGACGGATCGGGTCTTCGTGGAGGCACTCAAGACCGCGGTCCGGGCCACCGTACGGGCGGTATGTCAGAAACATCCCGACGCGCAGCTCGCGGGGTACGCACTCTGCACAGACGACGAGCTCTCGACCCTTTCCTACCTCGCGGTAACGGACGAATACTTGCGGGTCGAGAGCGACCCCGACCTGCAGTTTACGCCGACGGATTGGCCGTACGATCCTGAGCAAGAGCGTTTCGACGATCTGTCGAACGTCCTCCAGTCTCGATCGGAGGCGGCCGAAGAAGACGCATCCTACTCCTACGAGACGAAGGCCTTCGACGAACTCGTCCGAGCGCTGGCCGAGACGCGCGCCGAGAACATATTCGGTCCCGACGTATTCCTGGCTGTGCTGAGCACGGATCCTTGTGACCACACAGAAGCCCTTGCCGACGCCGCGGTGGCCACCCTGAACGAGCCACACATCGTCGAACAGTGGAGCGCGTTCTGCGTCAAGTGGGACTGACGTGGCCGCTCACCCTGCGCGACCTGCGAGCTGCGCGATCGTGCCACGGGAGAGGTCCGCTTCACGGCCACGAGCACCGACCTCGTGTTCGGCTCGAACTCCATCCTGCGTGCCTACGCCGAGCTCTACGCCCAGGACGACAACCAGGAGAAGTTCGCCCGCGACTTCGTCTCGGCCTGGACAAGGTGATGGACGCCGAACTCTTCGACCTGCTGGACTGACGCCCCCAGCGCATCCGGGCCCTACAAAAGCCCCATCCCGGCACGCAGCCGGGGTGGCTCTTCCGCGGGGACGGTCTCCGGAGCTCCGGAGGCCTGCGCTCAGGCCCCTACAGCCACATTTCGCTGCGCAGGACCTCCCACTGGCGGTTCTCGGCCTTGGCAAAGAACCGCGCGAGCCGGTTGATCCCGTAGAATGCGAGCTCACACCACTCCACGTAATGCCACTGGTACTTCTTCTCTCGCAGCCGCCTCAGCTCCTCCAGCGTCGTCCCGTCCGGCATGAAGATGTCGAGGTAGTCACGGAAGACCTCACGGTTGTGGACGTCGCGCTCGAAGACGTCGCGCTCGAAGTACCGACGGGCCGAAGCCACCCCCGCGCGGTCCCACCAGTTGTCATGGGTCTCCTTGCGAGAGTTCAGGAGGTCCCAGCGGCGGTCGGTCTCCGGTAGGATCTCCCCATAGGTCGGAAAGAGCCGTGCGCCGTCCACGAACAGCTGCGTGGTCCCGTACAGAAGGTGGTGCACCTCCGGGTTCAAGCGATGGTCCTTGCGCTGCTTGAGCCAGTCCGGGAGGTCCGGCCGCTCACGGTACTTCGGGATCCACGGGTTGCGCCCATCCCGCAGCCAGGGGGACTCGTCCCCGCGCTCCTCCTGTCCGAGGAAGAACCACAGGGCTATCTGCTCATGGGGCTGCACGTCCAGGGTCGCGCGCAACGCCATCCGCCTGCACGGGAGCTCGCCTAGCTCCCGCCACAGGCCCTGTGGCGGAGGAGGGCCCGCGAGGCGCTGCAAGAGGAAGCCGCGCGTGTCGGCCAGCATCCGCTCTCGCTCGAGCATGACCTCGGGAGCGCGCTGCGCGCGCAGACGCTCGAGGCGCCTGGCCGCCGCTCGTCTCGCCGCGGCGGAGTCGGGTACAGGAAGGTCCGCGATCGCCTTGCGCAGGCCCTCGAGGTCGCCCTCCGCCTTGAGGCGCACCATGCTCTCCAGGACGGTGCGATCCCACGCGGTGTACCCGACCGTGGGTTCCTTGTGCACCCGACTCAAGCGCGTTGCTATCCTGTCCTCCCAACCTCCGGATCCCAGCCGCCTGGTGCCGGAGACGCGATGCTTGACCCCATACTAGCCGAATGACCGCGTGCGCGCCCGGGTGGACCGACACCCCCCATCCGCGCCCGCTGCGAGCGACGTCCATCTCCGCGTCCAGAAGCGAAGCTGTCCCGGATCGTGCCGCGGCGCCGGAGCAGCCCGGGGATGGCTGGTGGCAGGTCTCGTCTTGCTCTGATCGCATGCCCGTCGAGGTGCGCGGCGGCCTCGTGGTCGCGGGCAGCCTCGGGGCGCGAGCCTGGATCGGGCGCACGTCGAAAGCGTTCGGCGGCTGGGCGCGGTCGCGGGGCGGGTTCAGCCGCGAGCGGCTGGGGGGAGTGCGGGAATCTAGAACCGCCATTAGGCTATCTGAGGTGTGCGCATGGTGTCCAACGCCGGTGTAGTGCGTGAAGAGGTGGCGACGATCCAGTTGTGGCTATCGCCGAACACAGACACTTCGACAGACAGGAGATCAGCCGACACCCTAACCCCCTACGTGACTTAGTAATGTGTCGTTTCGTTGTCGCCGCAGGCGACCCGGAGGCCTGGCCTGGCGATTGCTTGGCGAGGTTGATGGGACGCGGCGTCGCAACTGTTTGGGGCGGAGTGGACTGGCGCAAGCGCCGGGCCGAGGCGCAGGGCTTTGCGCCCAGACAGTATTGCAGAGTCGAGTTCAAGGATATCCGATTCCGAAAGGTCGGCGAGAGCCGGCCGAAGGCAGGCCCGTCAGGGCTTGCCGCGGCGGCCATGGATCAGACCTCGCTTCGCTCGGCCGCTCGTGCCTCGCTGAAGAGCATCGCCTGCTGGCGGTCGAGCAACGCCAGGGCTTGCCCAGCATTTGCTGCCTGCAGGATCTGCCAGGCGATGGCGACACGCAGTGCCGCGACGACTTCTTCGGCGCTGCCAGCTGCCCAGCGAAGCGGCCGATCGACAGCCCCGAGGCACGAGGGGTTGGCGGAGGAGGAAGCTGTGGAGACGGTCGCCGCCTGCTCGGCGGCTGCCTTCGGGGGCGATCGAGGAGGCTGCTCGGCAGAGTTGCCGAGCCAGGTCCTTGTCGTGGCGGCGCATGGTGACGGTCAGTGGTCGCAGAGCTGCGATCAGCTCGAGCGAGAGCTCAAAGGCGTCAAACTTCATCTTGGTCCCGAGGATGGAGGTTTTCGACGCCGGGCTGGAGACTGAACGGAAGCGACGCACCTGTCGGCCAGGCCCGAGATCGAGGGCTGGAGCAGAGCTGCAAGCTGGCGATCGTCGCCGGTTGGCCCGGTGAAGGCCGACCCAGTCGCGACCGCAGGCTCAGCACCTTGAACGTCTCAAGGTCTGTCGGGAGGGTTGGCCGAGCGCAGGCGCCAAGTAGCATTCGCAGAGCAGCCAGGCTCAGACCCAACCCGGCCCACTCCGCCAGAGGCGGCGCTCGACAAGCTCAACCCGGGGGGCGAGTACTCGCGCCACAAAGGCATGATTTCAGGGTGCGAACCCGTCTGGAGTTGCGGCCAAGAAGACTGTGGTAGGCTCAGAAGCCCCAAGTACCACCGCGACTGCGCTGCGCACTCGGACTCGAAGGTGGGGGCCATGTATGCAGCTCAGTGACCGATGGCTGCCGGGCCGAAGAGATCGGGGTGCGCGCCGAAGCGCACGAGAGCATGCCATCCCGACTCGCTCGGGCCGCACGCAGTCAGCCAGACGGGTTCGACCGCCCAAGTGTCTCGATGCCGATTGGCGGAAGAAGCCGAGCATAACCCGCCAAGTAGCATTCGTAGAGAAGCCTTGCTCACACCCAACCCGGCCTGCTCCGCCAGGGATGCTGCTCGACAAGCCCAACCTGGCCCGCATGGTCACGCTCGCCACGCATGTCGTTGGTCTCGAAGCCATTTGAGTCTACGGCCAGGCCGACTGCGTAGTACGAGCCAGTCCCCGAGCGCCAAGACAACTGCGCTGCGCATTCGAGACAGGTTGCCAGGAGAGACCGACCAACGAAGGCCAAAGACTCCGGGAGGCGATCGATGGCATCACCACCGATGTGTGCAACCGGAGAGATGGGTTACATCTTTTTCCGGGGACATAGGTAACACTTTTGTGGATTTGGTTGATGTCTCTTCGCCACCGACCAACCGCTGGTCGGAGGTTTGCGATCAGCGGGCCCTCCTTTCACGTTTACGC